>JANQGY010000012.1 GCA_028282845.1 bacterium
AGTCATTAATCCACGCACCATTCTCATAATCATAGCTGCTCCCTCCAACCCGCTCTGAAAGAGCATTTCTAACGCTGCCAGTGCAGCAGTCAGGGTTGCGTGAAATCAATCTTCTGTTACTGCGAGTTTATCCGCCTTGGGCGGTGGAGCGACGATGCAATCTAAACATCTATGAGATTGCTTCTCCCGATGAATCGGGATCGCAATGACAAATGTTTTTTATTCCCCCTCTTTCCTTGTCCGCCGTAGCTTTAGCGTAGGTGGAAGAGGGGCTCCGACTTGTCGGAGGGGTGTTGTTTTTTGTGAGCTAATTGGTTTGGAATGATTGGGGGAAGTTGATTGTGTTTATTTAATAAGAGGTCTAATCTAAAGGCATAAATTCATTTTTTCTTGAAGTACATCTAAATGCAAATGGTAATTTATTTTTCCTAATTTTTTTCTTAATGTCATTCCATCTCTTTATAATTTGAAATACCATTTCCCAATAACTATAACCGCCTTTTGAGGGCGGTTTAAAAAAGAACACACCTACACCATGATCATTATATAATTCTCTAAGATTTCTAGTCCTATAAATATTTAAATCTTGCGTAAGTAGAATCCCTTTTTCACGACCAATAGCTGGTAACCAATCTTCGTCAGCAGCTCCTTCCCCAAATTCTTTCTTAATTGAATATACTTTAATATTATCATTGTTTGGTCTTTCGAGATAATCTAAACCTATAGCTAACCATTCAGAAAAATTTTCATCAATATATATATTAGTCATAAAATTTTATTGCATTTTCAATTTGTTTTATACTAATTCCATATATTTTAGAAATTTTGGATTTTGATTCATTCCCCTTATACAAGTTATAAATTGTCTCGGTTAATACATTAGTACTACCAATTATTGGTTGACCAAATTGATGTCTTGGATCAACAATTACACTATTTTTTTTACCTAAAGGGTAATATCTTTCAGCTAATTTCGAAGAATTAAAATCAATTTTTTTACAAAATTCTTTAATTACTTTTATTATCATCGATTGCAAAGTTTTGTCAGCTTGATAAAGAGTCTTAAGATCGTCAGTACTAAAAAATATCCTTTCTCCATCAGTAAGAATAGTAGAGGACGCAAACGGAAAGGGAGTATTAATTTCTTTTGCAATTGTTTCATGTGCATTTAACACTTTATTCGCACTTAAACCGAAATCCCTTAGTTTATAAAATATATAAAATTCTATTAATGTAAAAAAGGATGTCGCCTTTTCTCTACCTTCCCCCCATGAGTAACTCCTAAATGTCTTACTCGTAAATCTATAATTCCAAAATTCACTCATCCAATATCTAATTCTATAATTAGGTATTTTTAAAATACTGGCTACATCAGATAAAGTATATATTCCGTAGTTAATGGTTGGTTTAGGAATATTCATTTTTTCCACTTATAAAATCGTTACTAATTTTATTTTACAAAATTTAAGTAATATGTACCAATATTAATAGTATTGAATATATTTTTCTAAATTGTAAATTTCTATAGTTCTGATTTGAAACATAGCTATAGATTAAAATTATCTTAGCTTCCTTCGTTTAGCCAACAACTCCAACCGCAACATCAAAATCAACAATGTACCGGTGCAGAAGGTTGCACGGTAGGCGTAAATATCAGCGAGGAAACCTTTATTCGTAACCAAAGAAATGATGGGTGCAATGAATAGCGCAATCCAAATCGAGAAAGCTTCGGTATTCTTTTTTTGATTCAGCATGCGCTTCACCACTGGGAAATAGGAAATAACCATAATGGTTTGAACGGAAATATTTGTAATGATATGATTATAGGTGATTGCCCAAAAGATTATGATTGCACTAACCACGCTTAAACAGAATAAGTCAAATTTGTTAAAACGGGTTGTTGGGTCACCCAAGATCACAATTGAGATGGATACGCCCACCACCAAAATGAAATCGGCAAAATTCAGAATATTGTTGCTGATGGTATAATCCCCTTCTGCAAAATAAGTGAACAAGCTAATTCCCACTGCCAAAGAGAAAAATACCCACATCGCCAGGGACGGGCTGATGCGTTTATGATACATTAAGTAAATGTAGCGCGCTAAAATAAACAGATTAACTGCTGAAATGATCAGATTGACTAATAATGCAATTAGACTAAATCCTTTAAATAGGGTTTAAACAACTTTTCTTTAGGCATTATTCCCCGACAATTTTCAGGAACCGGCGCTTGCCGACTTTTAGAATCACGTCCTTTGGTTCAAGTTTATAATTTATGTCATTGATGGTTGCTTTGTCTATTTTTACGGCATTCTGCTTGACGAGCCGGCGCGCTTCCCCCTTGCTCTGCGTTAATCCCGCAGCGGCGATTAAATCAACCAGCAACATTGGTTCTTTTAGCACAAACTCGGGGATCTCATCCGGCACATCTTTTTGCAAATGGATTTTGTCGAAATGCTGTTCGGCTTGTTGAGCCGATTCGGCATCATAGTATTTCTCCACGATTGTACGCGCAAGCTCACGTTTTAAATTACGTGGATTTTCACCATCGGCAAGTTTACGTTCAACTTCTTTGATTTTAGCAGGATCAACATCGGCGCCGAGCACAAAATATTTAACGATCATCACATCCGGTATGGACATTGTTTTACCATACATTTCTTCCGGCGCATCGGTCAAGGCAATGTGATTGCCATAAGATTTAGACATTTTCTCTACACCATCCGTGCCTTCCAATAAGGGCAATGTGATGATTACCTGCGGCTCCTGCCCGCTTTCACGCTGCAGATCACGCCCGACAAGCAAATTGAATTTTTGATCGGTCCCGCCCAATTCAACATCGGCTTTCAATTCCACCGAATCCATACCTTGCGCCAACGGATATAAAAATTCATGGATTGAAATAGGTGTTTCAGCCTTGAATCTTTTGGTAAAATCATCCCGTTCTATCATCCGTGCCACGGTATATTTACTTGCCAGTTTAATCACATCGCTGAATTTCATAGCATCCAACCAAGTTGAATTATACACTATCTTAAGCTTACTTATATGAAGTATCGCTTCGGCTTGATCTAAATAGGTTCGGGCATTGTTTTTTACATCTTCTAAGGTTAACACCGGGCGTGTTTTGTTGCGTCCGCTCGGATCGCCGATCATACCGGTAAAATCTCCGATCACCAATACCGCCTGATGTCCCAAATCCTGAAAATGCCTCAATTTGTGCAGTACCACGCCATGACCAATATGCAGATCAGGAGTACTCGGATCACAGCCAAGTTTGATTATCAACGGTTTATTATTTTTTCTTGATCGTTCAAGTTTATCTAATAATTCCTTTTCAGGGATTATTTCATCGGTTCCCCGTCTTATGATTTCTAATTGTTCATGTACTGTTAAAAATTTCATTATCTTTTTCTTATTTCCCGTTCAGTGTCACGCTTTATATCGCGTTTCTTAATGGATTCTTTTTTGTCAAAATGTTTTTTGCCCTTGGCCAATCCAATCTCGATTTTAGCCCAACCATTTTTAAAATACATTCGTAACGGTATCAAAGTTAAGCCCTTCTCAGCCACTTTTTTACTGAGTTTAATAATTTCTCTTTTGTTCAGCAGTAATTGTCGTTCACGCGATGGCTCATGCCCCTTAAATCCAGTATGAGAATATGGACTAATTCGCACCCCGATTAGTATCGCGTTTCCATCACGGATCAGCACATAACCCTCTTTCAAATTAGCGCTACCCTCGCGTAAGCTTTTTACTTCACTGCCAAAAAGTTCGATACCGGCTTCATATTTTTCAAGTATGAAATATTCGTGATAAGCCTTGCGGTTGGTAGCGATAATCTTTTCATTCATAGTATAAAAAGTACGAGCGTAAAGATTGTCAATACAAGGGGTTATTCCTTGCTCGGCGCCGGATTAGAAATGTAACTTTCGCCGCTATTTTATTGCCCGGGTGGCGGAATTGGTAGACGCGCTAGGTTCAGGGTCTAGTCTCCTTTGGGAGGTGCTGGTTCAAGTCCAGTCCCGGGCACTTTCCTTTCTATACTTGGGGTTTTCTGAATTTAATAAAACCGATTGCTCGCCAAATTATCCAAAGAATTAAGCCATAGCCTAACAATAATCCCAATGTGACCCAATATCCATTCAAGGTATTTTTGAATATTGCTACCGGCACATTAAGCGTAAACAATAGTGGCAAACCTAAGAATAATGTAATGCCGCTACCATACACCGCATCTTCGGCAACCGGTGTCTCAAATTCAGGATCAGTAACACGTAATAGAACTAGTGCAGAATTTATGGTACCTGTCATTTCACCCCAAATTTCGACGAATCTTTCAAAATGATAATTATCAAAAGCTCGATATGAAATATACCATAAGATCAATCCTGTAGCAGGACCGGCTAATAAACTCATTATTAGAATCGCTTCCCAATTTTGTACTACAATTTTAACGCTGATGGCCGCAATTGCTCCCATAATAAGGAAATCTAAAAATGTTCCCATGGTACGGTTCATTAGGCCGCGATCAATAACATATCCGCGTTTTGTCATGTCCAATATTTTTCGCACTACAAGAGACACTAGCAAAGCTACAACAAAATGAAAAGACCATACCGTATGAGCTAATTGATGCATAAGATCACTTCCACCCGCTGTCATCGCATTAGTCAACCAATTCACTAAGAACCAAGTAATTAAATATACCAATCCTATTAATGACAATTGAAATGCTAACGGTTCAACCGCTTCGGTAGTCAACGGAAGTTTGCCTGCTATTGGTGGTTTTCCATCTTTATATACACCTCTTCTCATATCATCCGATATGCTGTCTAAATCTTTAATGAGATTACTCTTTCCTTTTCTGATTCCCCATTGGATGATGGTCATGCCGCCAAAAAAAGCATATAAATAACCAATTGTAGCAAATGTTAATCCGATCTGCGCAGCTCCTGCAGCTTCAAATCCTAAATTAACTAATGTTTCATCCCAACCTGCTCCAAAAGTAGCCGCAAGTCCGGGTCCCATACCAAAACCAAGTGGAATTAGCAGTCCTATTCCGGCAAAGAAATCCGGATTAATAGTATAGATCAGTATTATTGCCACAATCAGTCCAATTGATCCTTGCACAATATATGCCGTTAAACTTGCAATGGCTTTGCTGACGGGACCTTTACCCCAATTTTTCTTTGATTGTCTAAGACCCAAAGGAATAAAGGTTAATGCCAGTAAATGATAGACATATAAAATTAATCTTTCTGATTCCAAATTGACCCATCCAATGCCCTGCGAACCAATCAATAAGGCAATGAAACCTGCAATCAAATTATTTGGAATTAAATATTTTTGGAAGAATTTTACATACCGTCTGAGCAATGTGCCAACCATCAGGAATGTGCTTAAATATAAAAAATCGAGTACTACAAAGCGTAAATTGACATCAAGATCCCAAGGATTCATAATTTTACCTCACTTAGTTTGTTGTAATATAATTTCATTTGATCGGATGAACAAAACAAAATATTTAGTTTGAATGGGATAAACCCATTAATTTGCGTTTAAGCATAATTTAAAAATATGTATGATTTATAAAATTTACATCCACGGGAGTTAACTCATGTCACTTTTCAAAAAAATATTATCAGCCTTTGTTGTACTTGTTCTAATCGTCGTTGTGGTAGCTTTATTTTTTATCCGCGGCATTGCTACCAAAGGAATACCTGACTATAATGCGACAATAAAATTGGATAATCTCAAGGAAGAGGTTACCGTTTACCGCGATGAGTTCGCAGTTCCGCATATCTATGCCAAAAATGTGGACGACCTCTACCGTGCCACCGGATATTGCATGGCGCAGGACCGGTTATGGCAAATTGATTTGATTCGTCGCGCCACCACCGGAGAATTATCGGAGATTTTCGGCGCTGATATGATTAACGCCGACCAATTATTGCGCATGTTGAGAATACCGGAAAAATCACGCTCGATATTAGAAATTTCCGATCCGAAAATTTTAAATGCGTTGGATGCCTTCTGCGACGGCGTAAATCAATATATTGATACGCACCAAAAAAATCTGCCGCCGGAATTTTTGATTTTAGGATATAAACCGAACAAATGGTTGCCTGAGCATTCTTTGAACTTGATCGGCTATATGGCTTGGGATTTGACAATGCCTTGGTCAATCGAAACTGTTTATCATAAGATTAAGGAGAAAGTCGGACAGGAGAAATTCGCTGAGATAGTTCCCGACCTTGATCTACAGGAATCGGTAATTTATTCCGAGATCGGCGAATTTGAAGCGGTCATCAGTCGGGATTCTCCATATCTTGCCGCAATGGATAAACTACCTGATTTGGGTTTGGAAATATTTAGCGGCAGCAATAATTGGGCTGTATCAGGCGAAAAAAGCGCAACCGGCAAACCGCTATTTTCCAATGATATGCACTTAGGTTTGAACGCTCCGGGAATTTGGTACACTATGCATCAGGTTATTGAAGGTGAGCTTAACGTTACCGGCGTTGCCGTGCCGGGACAGCCTTTGGTCGTTGCCGGTCATAACCAAGATATTGCCTGGGGCATGACCAATGTTATGGTTGACGACATGGATTTCTATTTTGAGACGATCAATCCTGAAAATCCTGATGAGTATTGGTTCAATGGCGAATGGCATCCTTTGGAGATTCGTAAAGAAATTATTGAAGTAAAAGGCGGTGAACCGGTTGAGAGAATTAACCGCTTTACCCATCGCGGACCAATCGTTACCAAATTTAAGGATATGGATGAAAACAAGCCGATCTCAATGCGGTGGATTGGAAATGAACCGAGTAATGAATTACGCAGTTTATATTTGATCAACCGCGCCAAAAATTGGGAAGATTATAAGGATGCCTTGCGCACCTTCGTATCGGTCAGTCAAAATGTCGCTTATGCCGATGTAATGGGCAATATCGGCATTTACTGTGCCGCCGGCGTGCCGATCCGCGAAGGTTGGAACGGCGTAGCTATCGCTCCCGGTGAAACCGATAAATATGATTGGAAAGGTTTGGTACCATTTGAGGAATTGCCGCATAGCTATAATCCTAAAAGCGGATTCATTGCCTCAGCCAATAATCGTTCTACTGATAGCGACTATCCCTACCATATTTCATATTGGTATGCGCCGCAATACCGGATTGCCCGCATACACGAATTGCTGAAGGATAAACCTTATCTATCGGTTGATGATTACAAGCTGATGCACGCCGACTTTAAATCCAAATTGGTGGAAGGTTTAATTGACCGGATCCGTTTGGTGATAACACAAATTGATGAGCCAAATGAACTGGAACAGGAATCCATTAAGTTGCTCAATGATTGGGATGGAATTTTAACCAAAGAAAGTGTTGCCGCCACAATATTTGAACAATTTTATCTTGAATTGATGAATAATATATTCGGCGACGAATTAGGCGAGGAGCTTTTAGCAGACTATCTAGAAGTCGAATATATGATCAATTCTACCATTGACAAATTTTGGTTGGAAGGCAATTCCTTGTGGTGTGATAATGTTAATACGGAACAAGTGGAAACTTTGAATGACAATATAACTGCCGCCTTCAAAGATGCTATAGCTAACTTAACAGAAAGATTCGGCTCGGATATGGAAGATTGGCAATGGGGTGAAGTTCATGGATTAGTCTTGGAACATCCAATGGGAGGTGTGAAAATTTTAGATAAGGTATTCAACCTTAATCGCGGACCGTGGCCGGTTGGCGGAAATCAGGGAACTGTTTCCCCTTACAGTTATGACAGCAATGATCCTTTCACGGTGGACTTTGGTGCTTCACACCGGCATATTTACGATACTTCGGATTGGGACAATTCATTGTCAATTATTCCGACCGGTATTTCGGGAATTCCGGCAAGCAAGCATTATTGCGATCAGACCGATTCTTACGTTAATAATGAATACCGCAATGATTATATCAGCCGGAATTTGATCGAGGAACAGGCAAAGTATATTCAGACTTTTACGAATAAATAATGCCATTCTGAGGAGCTTTATACTTACTGATCTGATTAGGGATCAATCACATTTTGAATAGTACCCCCTCTTTGGTTCTCCCCCTTTAAAAGGGGGAGAATGCTATAATCTAAAAAATGAATGATACTTTTTTGTCATTTTGAGTAAAACGAAAAATCCAATAAATAGATTCTTCACTTGCCCGCCTTGGCAGACTTCGTTCAGAATGACAGTTTTTTATTCCCCTTCAATTTTGAAGGGGTGTCCCGCTTGCGGGACGGGGTAGTTCATGACACTACATAATATTCCTCTCAAAGGGAGAACATTAATTTGTCATTCCGCACTTGCCTGTGCCGCTCAGCGGTGATGCGGAATCTATATTTTAAATTGATTCTTGTTTTTACGGGAATAATATTAATGATTACCCCCTCCGACTAAAGTCGTCTCCTCCTTATGAATGGGGAGAAAGCATGGTTCAAATAAAAAAGGGCTCTTGCGAACCCTTTTTGTCTGTACAAAATATTATTTAGTACAAATAACCCAAACCGATATAAAGTCCGCTTGTGCCATCTTGCTCATCGCCGGCTAAACCAAAATCAACCGCGACAATGAAATTTTGGTTCAATGCTATTCTAAAGCCGCCGCCATAAGCCAAATGAATCGTATCATCTTTATCCTCAACAGCACCTATCCCAATAGCATAATCAAGATTATTAACATAATTACTATTGTCATATTTATTAATTACCTGACCAGCATCAACAAAAGCATTCAGCGCTAAGTATAGATCCTGACCAAATAATTTGGTGTGCAGGAATTTCCATCTTGCCTCAATATTAGCAAATCCAACACCGTTCCCAACAATTCTATTTTTTAGGATGCCACGCAATGTTTTTGAGCCACCGAATCCTTCGTCAGTTTTATACGAACCAATGTAGAATGGTAACATAAAAAACGGAATTTCTCCACTGATTACACCCTGATAAGCAATGCGATAAGCTATTGAAAGATCATTCTCAATTATTGTGAAATATTGACGATGCGTTGCGGTTAATAGTGTATATGAAAAATCATTACCGATTGCGTCAGGTATATGCGTTACTAAAGTTTCTGTCCAAATCCCTCTCATCGGATTTGGTTCATTATCTCGTGTATCAAAAACTAACCCTAATTTGATGAAGTTAGTTAATCCACCTTCCTCTTCATCTTTGTCAATCAATTCATAATTTTTGTATTTACTAAATAGTTCATCTGCTTCATCATCAATAGTTTCATCTTCAATATCAACATCTCCTATCTCTGTATTATGATAACCAAATCCTAATAATGCTCGCAAATTATAATCTTCTAATATTTTTTTCTGAAAATCAGCAGAAAATTTTAGAATATCTCTTTTGTGGCGATAATAATATTTAGTAAGGTATTCTCCACTTTCTTCTAAATCTTCATCTTCAAAATCAGAATTATAGATTGATTCCGCGCCATTGAAGCCATAGAATGGCAATGCCGCTTCGGTTAAATAGGAAAGATCAGCGGTAATACGTAAGTCCCATGGCAGCAGATATTTTGAATCGAATTGGATAATGTTCTTACCGCTGCCCTTGGTGGTTCTTGACCATTCCAAATAAGTTGAATGTTGATATTCCGGATATTGGCTGCCATCACCATAATTATAAAAGTTTAGAATTGCACCGTAGAGAAATCCGGTATCGGAATTATAAGCAACTGCCGGCACTCCGCCAAAACTCCAACCGGTGGGGGCATCCTGCGCGGACAATACTCCGATAGAAAATATAATTACAAAAACAAAAAATAGTGGTTTGTTAGATTTTGTCATTTTCATCCTCTTACTAAAGAAATTAGAAATTCAGATACTATAAATTTGATGTATATTGAGATAAAAACATAGAATTTTGTTCTATTGTACATAAAAATAATTTCAAATTATATTATTTCTTTTTAATGTACATATTTAATTATTATAAGTTGTATATTATATTTAATTAATTATAAGATATTGCATTAATTAATTTTTATATAGGGAGTTAGGAAATGAAAGAAATAAAACAAAATATTGCAATATTAAGAACAACTTGGGAGTCTATTCATAAACAGTATGTCACTTCTCCTGAACTATGGGAACCATATTTACAGTATTCAAATCCTGAAATAATTAATGAGATAATCGATATAATTGCAGAGTGGTTGGAAAGAGATCGTGCTAAACCTGGATTTGCCCCTGTTTATAAATTAGCCAAGGGATTACTTTCGACAAATATATCTTCAACAATTGCAACTCTGAAGCAAATTGAAGAAGGTAAACATAGTCTGTTACCGACTTTGATTGTAAGACTTAATCAGATATTAAATGCGCTACACACAGTCATCAGTCAAAGCGTGAAAGATAATAAAGAATCAATCCTTGCAGATATAAGCATAGAATTTTCAGAGAATCTTTCTCTACTTGAAACTGCACAAAAAGAATTAGAAAGAAAAGTTGAAAACTTAAAAACAGCCACTGAAATAGCAGAGCAAATAGGAAAATATAATAGTGAATTAGATACAACTAAATCTGAATTAAAAACTAAAATTGATGATATTGAATCTAGTAAGAATGCGGCTATCGAGAAAAAGAAGGAGATAGGAACAATTTACGAAAACTCAAATTCGTATTTAGAAAAAATTGAAAAGCTATTATTAGATAACGAAAAACTAAACGTTGACTTGAAACAAAAATCAGAAAGATTGAATAAAATTATAGAAAATTGTGAAAATCAACAGGAGACTATAGTCGGTTTATTACCTACAGCATCAAGTGCAGGACTTGCACATTCTTTTTCAAAACGAGTAAAAGATTTAAACAAAACAAAAATAGGATGGATTTTTGGATTTTTAGTATCTATAATTGGACTAGGATTAGTTGTATTAACTTTGCTTTTCATACCTGATACTTTACCAATTAGTGATACTTGGTGGATTTCTTTCTTACAGAAAATTGTATATACATCTCCATTTATCTGGTTAGGTTGGTTTAGCGCTGTGCAATATGGCAACACAATAAGAGTTCAAGAAGACTACGCTTTTAAGGAAGCCACTTCAAAAGCATTTTCTGGTTTTAGAGATCATATGGATTATCTTGCAAATATAGAATTGGAAGAAGGAAATCATGCAATGAGAAATTTAGCAGTAGAGACAATAAAGATACTATCTCGTGAACCATTACGAATATTCCAAAAATCTAGCACTGATGCAACTCCTGCCAAAAGCATTATGGATATCTTGAGAAATAGGAAAAGTACATCGAAAGTAGAAACTAGCTAAGTTATAATATTTAGATACCTTGACTTAATCATCAAATTCAGATAATTTTCCGCCCAATATTTAATAGGAATTAAAATAGTTAATGGATAGACACCCGCAACAGATCAAACGCGAACGGCAGGATAAAGCCCGTAATGTGATCAACTCACAGAACCGGTCAAAAATGCGCACCCTTATCAAAAAAGTTTTGGATACCAAAGATGCTAAACAAGCTGAGGGTTTTTATAAAGAAACGGTAAGTTTTATTGATAAGATGGCAAGCAAAAATTTAATCCATAAGAAAACAGCCGGTCGCCGTAAAGCGTTGATCACCCGCCATTTGAATTCGCTCTCGGCTAAATAGGATTCAAATACTTTTTAAATTCATTCGGAACCGGAACAGTTTTACCGGTCTTATAATTTATAGAAACCAAAATGAAATTAGCCTGCAAAATCGGGTTGTCTTCGTCTTCTTTAAAAATCGCCGTTAGTATATCGTAACTCTTAGTTCCGATCCTTGACACCCTTTGCCCGACCTCCAATACCGCAGGATGAGCAACCTGTTCCAAATAATTAACTTCCATGGATGCCAAAATTGAACTTGAATCCATGTCCCAACGCTCCATATCATGCCCTAATTTTTGATACAAATCCAAACGCGCCGTTTCCATATAAGTCAAATATTTGGCATGGTTGATATGGCGCAAACCATCCATATCCCCCCAATGCGTGTTAATCGTTGTCCAAAAATCATAATCGGATCTTTTGTAAATCTTCATATTTGTTAATATTATAATTTGTGATTAAAAACCAAAACTCGTTTCCAATAGGGAAATATTAATTGCCTCACCGCTGTCAGCGACATCACCGTCCGCGTTCTTATCAAGATAGGAACGCTTGTAGGAATAATTCAGGATCATACCCCATCCTATCTGAACACCGACCGAGAAACCCATTATCGTACTTTCGGTCGGTTCAAATTTAAACGGATTGGGAACATTGCGCTGCTGATAAAATGCTGAAGCTGATTCTACGCTTCCAATACTTTGTATCAATTCCGCCGAGGCGTAAAAACTCTCCAAATTATCATTTTTATATTTGCCCGCTTCCGAATCCCAAATATCGCCAAACATATTTTGATAAGTAGCCCCGAGCAATATCTTTTCACCGATGTCGAAATCAATTCTGCCATAGATGCCACGCATTGTACCGATTTCACCAAGGTAATCTGATTTGGCATAAACGTCGAGCGAATCAATTACAGTATCGGTATCGTGAGATACCATCGTTGCGCGATTATGTTCGTAGGCGCGATCCCAATATTCAAAATCAAATTTGCCGTCCGGAATTATACGATATTCCACCTGCCAAGTAAAAAATCCAATGTGATTATAAATACCAAGCGGAGCAATTCCATAACCAAGATCGACCTCCTTTCCTTTCAGTGGATCAGTCGTCTTACCTGCCATATAAGCAGCCTGCGAATAAATTGACAAAGTGGTCAGTTCACTTTGCACTATCGGTATGGCAAAATCCAAGGCAAAGGCGCTGATTGATTTGGGATTCTCCTTGATGTCAAGCGGTTCCTTTTTTAAATCCACATCTTTATCAGGAATATAATTATACAGTGAATCCAAATTAATTCCGGGCGGCAGGTTCACCGTATCCCAATATTTTATGATTTCATCACGATTATAGACATCGGGAATGCCGTCGCCGTCGCGGTCAAATTCGTTGGGATCGTTATCCGGCAGATCATCCTTTATCCGACCATCAAGATCATCGGAATTGATCCAATGATCCGGATTATTCGGAAAATCATCAACAAGATCGGGACGTCCGTCATAGTCACTGTCCGCTAAACCGAGATATTGATTTTGGTCGGTTACCGCACTAAGTCCAATGTGAATGCCGGTTGGAATTTTAGCGGATATGCGCCCCCCGACAACACTGGCATTCTCCTTGAAATTATTGACAAAACCCTGCGCCGAAAATGATTTTGATTGATATTTAATATCTAAACCGATCTTGCGGAATTGCGGATAATTAAACGTGTTTGAATAACGATTAACCAAAATACCATAGCCCAAGGTAGTTCGCTCCAAGGCGCCGGCGCGAAAATAAAACGGTTCGTAGGGCGTGCCATATTGGAGAAAATATATTTTGTCTAACAGCGTATTCCTGATTGCCTCATTATTGGAAAAATCCCATTCATCCTGATGGATATTGCCATCCTGATCTATGTATAGAACAATATCCAATCCCATTTTTATTTTCCAAAATTCTAGAGTGGGACGCAGGGCAAATTGTGCCCATACTTGGTCGTCAATAGTGGCAATCCCTAAAACGCCTCGTAAAGACAGTGGATTGTTGGCTCGTAAACCGGCAGCAAAAATCAGGATAATCAAAATCAGGTTAAGTTTTTTCATCTTGTTCTTCAGGCTAATGATAAAAATACGACATTTGTAATAATCAATTACAGATATTATTTTGACAAAATATCAACTCCAACGGACAGAAAAAGTCATATTTCCGATTGTCGTTTAATTGAAAATCTTTTAAAATCACACTTTGACAGAAACAAAATTTCAATCTAACTGTAACCATATTATGAAAGATTTTAGTTTAATCCGCAATTTTCTATTTATATGTATAATAATTGGCTTTGTTTCACTTCAGGGACAAACAAAATCAGTTGTAACACACTTGAATATTGATAAAAAGAAAAACGGAGCCTTTGTTAAGATACATACGACATCTCCGATAAACTCGAAGCATGTAACCGGCTGGACAGCCGAAGGCGGATGGTTTTACATCACAATTCTCGGAGCAATCTCCGATTCGAGCCGTGTGATGAATTCGGAAATTAAATCTCCGGTTAAGGAGCTGCAGGTCGAGAATACTACTGAATCAACCCAATTGGCGTTAAAATTAAATCAAAGAGTTGATAATTTTGAGTTTTATCAATCTAATAATCCACCTGAGCTTCTCGTCTCACTCAGGTTTCCGCTTAACGAGATCGCCGGAGTATTGGAGGTGGAAAAAGATAAAATGGCTGCGGCTGAAACTGTCACTACTTACGATGCCGATCTTAAAACCAATACCGGCGTTCTATTGCCCGATAATTATAAGCGCATCAGAGCCGCTCTTTATTTAACCGGCACCTCGCTAACCATCGCCGGTGCGGCGATCGAAGCCAACAAATCGGAAGGCTTTGCCTGGGAAATCCCAACCGGGCTCGCCATCATTGCCGGTACTTTTATTTACGATAAATACATTCGGAAACCGCACAAGGAATAACGATTGAAAAAATTTGCTCCGATTATTTCAATGCTGTTGATCTTCGGCAATTCAACATTTGCCGATGTCAAAGCGCTTGCGGCTTCGCAGGCTGCCGAGAGGATTATCAATGTACTGGAACATAAAACCTTTCAACGCCATCTAACAACCGATCTGATCAATATTGCCCGCAACGGCCATCTGTTAAGCGAACCGGAAAAGGAAAGATTGAAAAATCTCGGTTTCGATTTCAGCGGGAATTTGGTTGTTTTAAAAAGCAGCAGAAGCCAATACACCCACGATACTCAGCATTTTCGATTCCATTATGATCTGACCGGAAACAACTCTGTTGATCCGACAGACACGGAGCCCGCCAATGGTATTCCGGATTATGTGGACACTATGGGAGAAGTGTTTGAAGAAGTCTATGATCACTCAATCAATGAACTCGGTTATGTGCCCCCTCCGAGCGACGGCACCCATGGCGGTAATGCGTTATACGATGTAATTATCATTTATACTAACGCCTACGGATATACCAACTATATTGATTCCACATGGGGCGATAATCCAAATTCGACAAGTATTGTAGAAAATAATGCCTATGCCAGTTATATTAATATGCGTAATAGCTATGCCGGTTTTGCCGATAATTCAGAACTTGAAAGCATTCAGGTTACTGCCGCCCATGAGTTTTTTCATGCTATCCAACTTGGTTACGACGGCGATGAAGAATTGTGGATGTTGGAAGCAACAGCGGTTTGGATGGAGGAAGAACATTATGATGATGTTAATGATTGCTATCAATATCTTATCCCCCGTTTTGAAAAACCGCATTACTCAATTAGAAGCATATCGGGATTATTACCTTATGGCTCATTTATTTTATTTAAATATATTGATGAACATCTTGGTGGCAAAGATGTAATTCGGCGTGCTTGGGAATATAGCCGCGAATACAACAGTCTCCAAAATGATTTTAGTATTGAAGAAATTGATCAAGCCCTTAAAGAAAAAGGACACTCCTTTAAAAAAGCATTGACCAACATGGCGATCGCTAACCTCATTCTATCAGATGAACAAAGTGCCGGGATCTATTCTTACGAAGAGGCACAAGGCTATCACGATTACCTTGAATACTCAATTCATGATACGGTCGGTATTGAACTAACTGTATTTGATACGATCAATTTTATTCCTGACACAACGATTATAGATACAAGCAATCGGATTCTTCAACCGTATGCTGCTCAATACTTTAAAATAAATACAAATGAGCCTGTCAGGTTGCAATTGAGGGAATTTGTAGAACCTGATGGTACTTATAATTCTATTGATGATCTGAACATGCACTCAATTAGAAAAACTATAGATGGAAACTATTTTATTGATTCCGGTAAAATTATAGATATTGATCCCAAGAATGATACTGAAAGCCTTTATCTTGCCATTGTAAGTATGGACACAGATGAAAATACAAATTCATTATTCAATTATCGTATTATTGCAACTGATGGTAAATTGGATAACATTCGCCAATTTGGAGTAATATCATTATATCCTTATCCTTTTAAGAACACGATCACAATTAAAATAAATGTTGTAAAAACTCAAGTAATTGATATAAATATTTATGACCTATTAGGCAGGAAAATACGTAAACTAGTTTCCCGTAATTTTGACGTTGGTTATCATGAGCTTATATGGGATGGTAAATCTAATAGCGGCAAACAGGTAAGCTCAGGAGTTTATTTTATTTCTCTAAAAGGCGAAAACAGCCAAGAGTGGAAAAAGGTAACTCTAATTAAGTAATTCCCTCCTTATATCGAGAGCTCTAAGATCCTCGTAACCACCGATCGGTTTACCGTTCATAATGATCTGTGGTACGGTTCTACCGCCGGTCATTTCCATTAATTTATCTCTGCTAATACCTTCATCTTCAATATTAATTTCCTCAAATTCGTAACCGCGTTCAGTGAGTAAGCGTTTAGCCATTGTACAATATGGGCACATTGCTATTGTATATATTTTAACCATTTTTACCTTTTAATTAATATTTTCAAAAAATTAATGGTGCTAATTTAGAGCTAATGATATATGTAATTTGTACACCATTTTACAGTTCAAATAAAAATGCTGAATAAGTTTCCGACACATATTATTTGTCACTATTCCGAGATCGCTCTGAAAGGACAAAATCGTATTTATTTTGAGAAAATTCTTAAATCCAATATTAAAAGAATGGTTGATGAAATTGCTTCCGGTTCAATTAAAAAGATCGAACGGCTGCGGGGCAGATTTTTGATTCATTTAACTGAAAACGGACAGCATTCAACAGATATTATTCAAAGCACTTTACAAAATGTATTTGGATTGGCTTACTTCGCATTCGCATACAAAACTGACTCGGAAATAGAAATCATAAAAAAGGATTGCGTAGAATTATTGCAAAGATTTGATTTTACAACTTTCCGGGTTACTGCCCGCCAAATTAATAAACAATTTCCCTTTTCCGCACAAACATTGAATGAAGAAATCGGCGCAGCGGTAATTGCAAAACTCAAGAAAAAGGTCAACCTCTCCGCGCCCGAAGCGATTTGCTATATTGACGTACTTGAAGAAGCAACTTATCTTTATACTGAAAAAATTAAGGGACAGAACGGCTTACCGGTTGGCACAAGCGGTAAAGTCGTCGTCATGCTTTCCGGCGGTATTGACTCCCCGGTGGCAGCTTACTACGCACTGAAGCGCGGAATGCAGGTTATTTATGTTCATTTTCATTCCGTGCCTTTGGTTTCTGAAGCATCCATTGAAAAAGTGCGTGATACGGTTGAAGTCTTGAAGAAGTATCAACTGAACGCCAAGCTATATTTGGTAAAATTTGCTGAAATTCAACAGGCAATCATGGTTGATAGCAATCCCAAGTTAAGAGTTATTTTGTATCGTAGATTTATGATAAAGATTGCCGAAAAAATCTCTAAAAATGAGAACGCCAAGGCGATCTATACCGGCGAAGCCCTTGGACAAGTAGCCTCGCAAACAATTGAAAATATTGCGGTAGTTGAAGATGCCGCCGAATTGCCGGTCATCAGACCGCTAATCGGATTTGATAAACAGGAAATAATCCGTAAAGCTGAAGAGATCGGTACTTATGAAATCTCGATTTTACCGCATCAGGATTGCTGCACGCTATATGTGCCGAAACATCCGGCAACCAAAGCCCGTTTACAGGATGTAATCAAAAATGAAGCAGTGCTTGATTCCGATCAATTAATTACCCGCGCTATCGAATCGGCTAAAATTGAAATATTTTAAATGATCACTTCAACAGAATCATTTTCTTAGTTGCTTGATAATCACCGGCTTCAATTTTATATAAATAAACTCCGGCGGAGACAGCCTCTCCAAAACGGTCTTTACTATCCCACTGAACAGTGTGCCGACCGGCATTCAAATTACTATTAATTAACACTTTAACTATTTTGCCTAAATTATTATATATTATAATTTTCACATCGCTCTGTTTTGGAAGATCAAATCTAATGGTAGTAACCGGATTAAACGGATTCGGATAAGCCGAGTGCAAAGCAAATTGATCGGGTATAGTAGCATTTTCAAACGATTCGGTGGTAACCGAAATTTTATTATGATACTGTACAATTCCATCGGTACTGACATCGGCGAGCCGATAATAGTAGGTGGTATTTGGCTGCACAAGGTTATCAATATATTCATATTCGTTGGAATATGAACAGGTACCATTACCAAGCAGATCACTGTTTGTTTTATAATCACTGATACAAATCCAGTCACCATTGTCCTCCTTTCGATCAAGAATGTATCCGATATTATTCTCTTCACTTTCGGTTCTCCATTGCAGTACGATCGCTGAACCGATTTGCGCGGCGATAAATTCAGCTAGTTCAACGGGCAAGGAAACATCCCCGCCTCCGCCTGTGCTTGCGCTGCAAATCGCCGAGGGATCCCACGTTGTGAGAGATGCACCGCTTTCTACAATAAATTCACTCGGACATTTATAACCGTCTGTCGTTACGGTTATGTGAGCTGAAGTTGCTGATGTTCCGGTTCCACCAATTGTTATTGAACTTGTTTGAGCATTAATAAAACCTATTGCAATTAATAATATTATTGATATTTTTTTCATTATTTACTCTTAAATATTTGGCATTACCCAATCAGTTCCACTCCATATTAAATGCAGTATCTGATACGGAGATAATGTTTTATCAGTACCAAGACTAGTATTAGCATTATTTGGTATTATCAGGTTGTATGATCCATTCTGATTCTCAATAAATAGAACCTGACCGACTTCCGAGCCATTGGAAATCGCTGTCGTAGTACTTAATGTGATATGAGTTGGAGCAACGGGTGTTACCTTCATATATGATGTTGTTGGATTTATTGTATCACCGGTGTTGACACTTTGCGAACCATCGTCAAGGCACATAAATGATTGCATAGTTACTAAGCCGGTTATTGTAACCGGACCATCGCCTTGCACTTTCATTAACACATTATCATTGGAATCAGTTATCTCATAAGTTTCGCTTGCAGTATTACCGCCAAGTTTGTTGGTAATATCTTGTGCCATTCCCATTGATATAATTATTATTAATACACTCAGATATTTTTTCATGACTAATCCTTCGTGGCTTCTACTTTTAAAATTTTTTGCTTTAACTCTGAAATTTCGTTTTCTAATTCAGTATTTTTGTTTATCAACGCTTGAATAGCAATCATCATTATGCCATCCATATCGGCTGTGGCGAGGGTGGTATCATTGCCAATTGTTCCGAAGTCATCCTTGCCAAAGTAATTGAATATTTCCTGTGCCATTGGTCCATAGTGACGTATGGAGGAATCCTGAGTTTTATAATTCCACGAACCAAGTTTCAATTCTTTTATTGAATTAAGGAAATACTCACCATCGGCTTGTTGGAAATTCTCTTTTCTTGTAGAATCTGAGAGCGTTCCCCATGATGTATCACCATTTCCTAATGATACTCCTAAATTCGTAGCAAAATTCGTGAATAGGCGATACCCGCCGGCAAAGCGCATCGTTAATTCATTGGCAGCACTTGAATTGGAGGTGGTTGATGTTGAATGATCACCAATAATAAAGCTACCTGCCATACCATTCGTACTTACGGAATAACCCATCGCTGTGGAATAATCTCCACTTGCCGTTGTACCAAATCCCATTGCCGTAGCCTGATCTCCGCTTGCAGTTGTATATCGTCCCACTGCCATAGATTCAGATCCACTTGCTGTTGTACTAAACCCCATTGCGGTTGAATAGCTTCCACTTGCTATTGAAGAACGACCCATCGCGGTTGAACTACCTCCACTTGCGTTTGTACTATAGCCAAAAGCAGTCGAATAATCGCCACTTGCTGTATTTGAAAAGCCTATTGAGACAGAATTGAGACCACTTGCAATAGTGTTACGACCTATGGCAATTGAATAAGTGCCAATGTTAGCATCATTCCATTGTGTACCATCCACATAACCTGCTCTAAAAGCACTTTTATTTGGATGCCACATCATACGAGTTCCGATTCCTTCCATAGGTATTGTTCCACCCGTTCCTGCGTACGGGCTACCAAAATACACACCTGCATCACTTTGCAATCTCATTAATAAATATCCGTTCGAATCAGTTATTTCATAATTGCCTGATGCACCAAGTTTGTTGGTAATGTCTTGGGCAAAAAGAGACGATGTCATTGTTAACAATATCATGAATTTCTTCATATTTAATCCTTAATCATTAAAATTTCACAGATTATGTTTTTTAAACCGGTAATCTCTTTTTTCAATTCTTGATTTTCATCTTGTAAAGCTCTTGTTCGATTTTCCAACGCCTGAATAGCGACCATCATTATACCATCCATATCGGCTGTGGCAAGGGTAGTATCATTGCCAATTGTTCCGAAGTCATCCTTGCCAAAGTAATTGAATATTTCCTGCGCCATTGGTCCATAATGGCGGATTTGAGAATCTTGACTTTTATAGTTCCACGAACCAAGTTTTAATTCTTTGATAGAGTTAAGGAAATACTCACCATCGGCTTGTTGGAAATTCTCTTTTTTTTGTAGAATCCGAAGGAGCCGCCCAACTACCTCCATTTGCTGGCAAGGTGGCACCAAGTGTACCGCTACTATTTGTATAAAAGGTATAGCCACTGGCAAATCGGGCAACCATTTGATTAGATGTAGTAACCTCAGTGGTATTTGTTGTTGAATTATCTCCTACAATGAAACTACCTTCATATCCATCAATACTTACATAATTTCCTAGTGCAGTAGAATTATTAGCATTGGCAATAGTATGCCACCCTACAGCCAATGCAGCTGTACCTGTTGCTTTAGTTCCATAACCGGCTGCTAGGGAATAAAAACCAGATGATTCCGAATTTGCTCCCATAGCGGTTGCAGCATTATTAGTAGCTAAAGTACTTGCTCCTAATGCTGTGGAATAAGTACCACTCGCAACTGTACCATTTCCTAGAGCGGTAGAATACCAACCACTCGCTTGAGTATTTCTACCCATTGCTACCGAATTTTGACCAATATTAGTTTCATCCCATTGGTTTCCACTTACAATACTGCCAGCTCTAAAAGCAGCTTTATTAGGATACCACATCATTCTAACACCGTCACCTTCCTGTGGAATAGTTCCTGATCCCCAAGTACCATAAAAAATAGCACCTTTATCGGCTTGTACTCTAAATAATAGATCATCACTTGAATCGGTAACATCATAATTGCCTGATGCGCCAAGTTTGCTAGTAATGTCTTGAGCAAGAACTAAATTTGTAAAAATTACAATCATCAGATAGCAAAAACATTTCATATCGCCTCCTATTTAAAATTTGACAAACTTGATTTATATATAATAAAAAACAATTTGTATATATGCTGTTTACTTAATAAATAATCCCCACTACGGTTGAATCCCATGTTTAATCTAAAAATATTTTAGATTAATAAATAGCGCATAATTCTTTGTTTATTAAATAGTTATGATACAGTTATTTTGTAGTGTTTGCTTGAGGTTTGAACAAACAGGATAGTCAAGTATTCTTTTACAATATTCCATGATTTTTATACCTTTTAGTATGTAATTTTTTAGGCTAAATACAAGGCGTATTTAGAAGTTTACTTTAAAATATTTTAATCAAGGAGTTACTGAATGATCGTTGCGATTCCTAAAGAAATTGCACCCGGGGAAACGCGGGTAGCAGCTATTCCTGCAACAGTCAAGGAACTCATTAAAATAGGTATGGAAGTTATTGTTGAAACCGGAGCCGGAGAAAAATCATTCTTCGCTGATGAAGTATTCAAAGAAGCCGGTGCAACAATTGAGAAAGATACCAAAAAATTATATGAAAAAGCTGATTTGGTATTGAAGGTCAACCATCCCATTTATAATGAGCAACTTAGAACCCATGAGGCTGATCTGCTGAAAAACGGAGCAGCATTTGTTTCATTGTTTCAAACAACTCGTGAGCAGGAAGCAGTCGAAAAATTAACTAAAAATAAGATTACCGCTTTCTCGATGCATCTCATTCCAAGAACAACCTTAGCACAAAAGATGGACGCTCTAAGTTCACAGGCTAACATTGCCGGTTATAAGGCAGTATTGATTGCTGCAGCTCATCTTGGCAAATATATGCCATTATTGATGACGGCCGCCGGAACTATTCCACCTGCCAAAGTATTGATCCTTGGAGCCGGAGTTGCCGGTTTGCAGGCGATCGCTACTGCCAAGCGCTTAGGTGCTCAGGTAGAAGCTTTTGATGTACGTCCGGCTGTTAAAGAAGAGGTTGAAAGTCTTGGAGCCAAATTTGTAGAAGTGGAAGCTGACTCCGACGATGGAGTTGGCGAAGGTGGATACGCCAAAGAAACTTCGGAAGAATATAAAAAGAAACAGCAGGTTCTGATTAAAGAACGTATCGGAAAATCCGATATTGTTATCACCACAGCATTGATCCCCGGTAAGCCCGCACCCTTGCTTATTCCCAAAGATATGGTTGACGGCATGATTCCGGGTTCGGTGATTATTGACCTTGCTGCTGAGAATGGTGGAAATTGTGAGCTGACCAAAGCCGGCGAAATCGTTAAGCACAACGAGGTAATAGTTGATGGTACCCTGAATCTGCCCGGCTCAATGCCGATCCACGCCAGTCAGCTGTATGCCAAAAATATAACAAGTTTCATTACCTACATGTGCCCTGAAGGCAAGCTCAATCTTGATATGGAGGATGAGATTATTTCCGGCGCCCTCTTCGCTCACAATGGTGAAATTGTTAATGAAATGACTAAAGAAGCATTTAAGAATTAAAGGATACAGACAATGGACATGATAAATATTTTAACTGTTTTTATCCTGGCAATCTTTGTTGGGAACGAGGTGATCGGCAAAGTACCTCCTACCCTGCACACTCCTCTGATGTCAGGTTCTAACGCAATTTCGGGAATTGCGATCGTAGGTGCAATTATCGCTACCAAAATCGGTGGTGAAATTGGCACATGGTTAGGTTTGGTAGCTGTTATATTTGCAACAATTAATGTTGTTGGCGGATTTATGGTTACTGACCGAATGCTAAAAATGTTTAAAAAGAAGTAGAGGCCTGAAAATGGGTTATATCAATTTATTTTACGTATTAGCGGCAGTCTGCTTCATATTTGGACTAAAGAAATTAGGACATCCGAAGACTGCACGTAACGGTAACATGATTGCTTCCGTTGGAATGCTGATCGCAATTGTAGCAACCTTAGTTGGATTTGGTGGAATCGATTTTAAATTAATTGCCGTTGGAATGATTATAGGTGCTATTGTCGGTGCCACCTTTGCTATTAAAGTAAAGATGACCGGCATGCCGCAAATGGTTGCGATATTCAACGGATTCGGTGGCGGTGCATCTGCATTAGTTGCTGCTGCAGAGTTCTATACAAAAGCCGGTACAGTTGAATCAAGCACATTTTTACTTTCAACTATTGTGCTCAGTGTGCTAATTGGTACACTGACATTCACCGGAAGTTTTATTGCTTTTGGTAAATTACAAGGATTCATTTCCGGTCAACCGATCGTATTCCCCGGACAAAAAATACTTAACGCCTTAATCGCTCTTGTAATGATCGCCTTTGCGGTAGGCGTTGTATTGGTTCCTGCAAATATGATGTGGTATTTCATCGGTTTAGTAGTTGTTGCAGCATTAATTGGTGTGACTTTAGTTATTCCAATTGGTGGTGCCGATATGCCGGTTGTTATCTCCTTACTCAACTCATATTCAGGTGTTGCCGCAGCAGCAACCGGATTTGTGTTGCTTAATAATGGACTGATTATCAGTGGCGCTTTGGTTGGCGCCTCCGGTTTGATTCTCACAAACATTATGTGTAAAGGTATGAACCGTTCACTCGCCAATGTAATCTTTGGTGCGGTAGGATTAGAACAAGAAGGCGCAAGCGGCGATGCTGCCGGAAAACAGATGAATATCAAGAGCTATTCTACCGAGGAAGCTGCTATGATATTTGATGCCGCAGAAAAGGTGATCATCGTTCCCGGTTATGGATTAGCAGTTGCCCAGGCACAGCACGCTGTTCGTGAAGTCGCCGAATACCTTGAAGGTAAAGGAAAAACCGTTCTTTACGCCATTCATCCTGTCGCAGGTCGTATGCCCGGACACATGAATGTTCTATTGGCGGAAGCGAATGTTCCTTATGAACATTTGAAAGACCTTGATGAGATTAATCCGGAATTTGAAACCTGCGATGTTGCCTTAGTATTAGGTGCCAACGATGTTGTCAATCCCGCTGCGCGCCATGATACAACAAGTCCGATCTATGGTATGCCGATCTTGGATGTTGACAAATCACGCACAGTTATTATCAATAAACGGACGATGAACCCCGGTTTTGCCGGTATTCAAAATGAATTGTTTGGATTTGATAATTCAATCATGGTCTTTGGCGATGCCAAGAGCATGCTTACTGATCTATTAAAGGATCTTAAAGAGTTATAATTTTATTTATAATGACTTAAAAAGCCCCGATTATTCGGGGCTTTTTAATTATTTAAGCAGCATTAATTTAATCGTCTTAACATTTCGATTGGAATTAACTCGGCAAATATAAATTCCTGCCGGTACTTTATTACCGCGTACATCTGTTCCATTCCATTCAACGCTATGCCAACCTGAATTTTGATTAACATCGTTAATTGTATTTATCAATTCACCGACAATATTATAAATCTCAATTCTCACATCGCTGTTTTTTGACAAACCATAAACTATTTTTGTTGTTGGATTAAAAGGGTTCGGATAGGCAGGCATTACAGTAAACTTATCTATAACTGATGAAAGTGGCGCCTTTTCAACTTTAATAGTTTGCGTTCGTTGATAGGTTATATTGCCATCATAATCAATATCAGCTAGTCTATATTTATAACGCGTATTCGCTTTTACAAATCTATCCAGATATTGATAAATATTTGCCGAGCTCGTTGTACCATATCCAATTAAACCATCGTCAGATTTGTAACTTGCAATAACAACCCAATCTGAATTATCATCCCTTCTTTCTAATATGAATCCCAAATTATCTATCTCACTTTCTGTAATCCACTCGCATAATACTCCATCAATATTATTCTTTAAGGTGAAAGAGGCAAGCTCTACAGGTAATGAAACATCTGAACCGTTTTGATAATCTAAAAATGGATAATTGTTATTAATATCCAATGGTTTACCTAAACTACGAATCTTGGTAGGTGTAACAGTTTTATCTATGTCCCAATAGTCATTGTTAGCTGTATCATCATTGGGATTTGTCACAAAATCCCAGGGTGTTGTCAAACCGTTCGTTGAAAGATCGGTAAATGTTTCTACTGCTTTCATTTCGGCGGTTGTCTTGGCAGTCGCACCTATGGCTGTTGATTGATTGGAAGCCTCACTATCCCAAAAATTGCTATCATAAGTATTCGCACCCAACTCAGTTCCAACAAAACCCTTATCAGTAAAACCGGTATTCACGTTTCCAATGCTATAACAATAATTAATACTTGAATTATATACATATCCGCAAAATGCGCCAAAATCTGTAAATACTCCACTTGTCCGAGTTACATCTCCTGTAGCATAACTATTACTTATTGAGCTGCCGAACAAGTATCCAACCAAACCGCCATTTCGCATACCTGTAGCGTTAACATTCATAGTACTAAAACAATTGTTGATTGATCCTGATGAAAGGAATGCAGCAAGTCCGGCGACAAAATTCCCTCCAGTTATTGTCCCAGTTGAATAACTATTACTTATTGTGCCAGATGAAAAACCGACAATTCCGCCAACATAATCTGCCCCACTAATTGTGGCATTGGTTAAACCTATATTTGAGATTGATCCGGATGAATAACCGAATAATCCTATATAATTTGTACCAGTTCTATTGATTGTTAAACTATCAATTACATGGTTACTGCCATCATAAGAACCCGTAAAGAATCCCATTGTTAAATTTCCTAAAGGAGAAAAACCGGCTCCACTGTTCCAAGTACTTGTTGCACTCGCATTAATATTCGCAGTCTGTCTTATATATTTATCCCAATAGGCCGAATTCTCTGAGAGAAATTTCAGTTCATCAAGATTGCTGATCAAATATGGATCTAATTGCGTTCCCGAGCCGGTCAATCCCTGTAATGTGAATAGGATTGTATCCGAAACTACATCATTATTACTTGTTGTAAAATATGAGCCTGATGGATCAATAATGACATCGTGTAATCCATTAATCTTTAATTGAACTGTTTCATCTGCTAAACTGCTAAGTGAGCTTTGTAATGTACCTTTTAATGTAAAAGTCAGTGAACCACCCTCGGGTACATTTTTCCAAACTGTATTTGCAGTTCCAACAACAGCTTTATGAGCATAAAGTGAACAAGGCAAACTAGTTGCATCAGAAACTTCCATGGTCATTGATTGGAAAAAATCAGTAAAGTATTTTGAACTGGAAGATGCCAATCCCCTCTGAATTACCATCTCCTGAATTTTGGTTGGCTGCCCATCACCTCCAATATCATTTATTGTGAATTGTAATAATGTCTTTTCTCCAGTAGCGTCGGTACTAACCGTATCAGTGTTTACTGTGCCATCATTATTCACCAATGTTGTACTCATATCTAAACTTGGTAAATTTCTTAATTTATAATCACTAGATTGTGCTACAATAACTGAATCCCCATTTTCTATGTAAACAATATTTACTGTACTATTCTTATGATCTAACGCAATATTCTTTTCTACGTGTGAAACATCCACACGATAAATACTCGAACTCTCATTTATGGTTGCAACATTAGACGGCGTCATCCATGTTCCACTCATATTATTCATGTAATACAAATATCCAGGATTTCCTGAAGTCCAATATAAGATATGTGCTTTTCCGTTTTCATCAATTACTATATCCGGCCAAATACCTGCTCCATTAGTTTCAATTGGAGTTAACCATGATCCACCAATGTTATTAGTATAATAAATTTTATAATTTACCCAGTTGATGAAAGCAACATGTAAGTTGCCACTAAAATCACAAGCTATTGAACTGTGCCCTGCATTACTTACAGTATCATTTATTGCAACAGCAGTGCTCCAACTTCCATTATGATTAGCATACCACAACCCTGCCTGTCCGTCAGGATTGCCTACAAAATGTAGAATATCATTCTGATCAATTGCCGTTCCGTAATAAGCGCTTACTCCTCCGGAGATGACCTCATTTGCTTGCACATCGTCCTGATAATAGACTGTTCCATACCCGTTGTGGTCACCTTCAGCGAAAATGTGTACATCTCTATCACTATCTACTTCTATTGAGACCTCGTGAAAGTGCCCCGGTCCCATATTGGGTGAGATTGCTGTCCAAGTTGAAGTTGTTTTATCTTTGTTAGTTGCATAGCGAATATTCGATACGCTAAATCTTCCGACAATATATGCGAATCCATATTTATCAGAAGTAATTACAGGAACGTATGCATCGCTAGAAAATCCCTCAACCTGTTGTGTAAATCCCCAATCACCATATTGATTAGATGCATATTGTAGATCTCCGCTATTTGCCATATCGCTTGTCCAAGCGACATGCAGATGACCTAAAGAATCTGAGCATATTACAGGCCTTTGAGATACAGATGCTACATCAACAAATGTTTTTGTCCAAGTTTGCCCAAACACTAAGTTAATTGATAAAAGGAATAATATCTTTTTCATGATATATCCTATAATTTATTAGAAATTAATTATCAAGGATCTTGAATTTGATAGTACGGTATTGGGTAATAAAATTTGTTCAGATTTAGAATAAGGGTAGTTATCGACGACCAGATCGAGTTTGTCTCCGTATATAAATTGAATACATCCTTGGTGAAATTCAAATTCATATGTTCATTTAAGTTATAACTTAAATACTAGATAAGTAGATCGGGAAATACCTTAAAATATTATAGGGATATTCCCTATTTGTTAATTGTAAAAACCCCGACAATTCGGGGCTTTTTTTGTGTAAAAAAACAGATTGCTGTTATTTATCTATGTCCCTCTTCGTGATTTATTACGAATTTCTTGGCGCAAATCCTTCACAAAATAATGTTTAAATAATGCTAGTTTGGCAAGTTGGTTTGTAGTTAAATATTCATTCATCTCTTTAATGAATCTTTCCCTCTCCTCTATTTTACTAGTTTCGAGCTCATTAATATTATCTAATGCATCTTCGAATTCCTTTGCTGAAATCTCCTTTCCGTCGTCAATTTTTTCCCTAATACTCTCTGAAATTTTATAAGTCTCATCCTCAATTTTTTCCATATTCTCGCGATGTGCTTTAAATCTCGGGAAAAACTTATCGGCCTGCTCAGGAGTTAGGTCAAGGTCTTTAGTTAGTTTCCATGTCATCATCATCTCCATTCGATCTTCCGCTCGGCCGCCTCCCTGCATCTGTGGATTGGGATAGTCTATTGCTCCAAACGATCTTTGTCCTACCGGTTGAGCAATAACAACCGATGCTAAAATTGCTATCATTAACAAACAACTGATTTTCTTCATAATTCTACTCCTCAATATTTACATTTTCGCTATTTACTGCGTAATAAAGCTCCATAGTTGACCAAATATCATCGCTTTGATCAGCGAGATAGATCATTAGATCATCGTAGTATTCATCAATTATTTCTTCATCTATATCATCAGTATAGAAGTAATAATCGTAATTTGTATTTAATGTATTGGTACTCAATTGTGCAATGGAGATGATACCAACAAGTAATACAACTATAAGCGATGAAACACCATAAACAAGACGTTGCTTATTACGCACCCTGACCTCACGCGTATGATGCAGATTTTTAATAAAATCATCTTCATCAATCTCTGATTTTTGGTCAGTAAATAAGTGTTGAATTTTTTCTTCTAAGTCCATTTTTGCTATCACCTAATTTGTCTTTTAATTTATTGATTCCATAATGATAACTTGCTTTTACCGAGTTTTCATTAATGCCAAGTATCGCTCCAATATCCTTATGCGGTAAATCCTGCGCAATCCGCATAGTTACTACCATCCTCTGTGTTTTGGGAAGCTTGGTAATTGCATCCCACACTTCCTTTTTAGCCCATTTGTATTCATAACTTGGTTCATCATCAATCTGTTCGGGACTGTCATCAATATGCAGCCATTTACGCCATTTACTGCGCTGCAAATAATTATTAGCTGCATTGGCATTAACCCGATATAAATATGTTTTAAAATTTGCTTCAAATCTAAAATTCTTAAGGTTCTTGTATAATTTTAAAAATACATCTTGTGAAATATCTTCCGCATCCATCTCATCGCCGGTTATTTTTAAGAAGAAATTAAACGTTTCATTAAGATGCCGGCGCACTAACTCATCGAAAGCTGCTATACTCCCCGCTTGGTATTCTTCAATAAGTTCATTATCCTTTTTCATCTTCGTCATCTAATAAGACACTATCATATCTAAAAAGTTAAATATTTAATGACTTTAATTTGCCAATGTTTCTAACAATAAAAAGCCCCGATTATTCGGGGCTTTCTAATTTTAGTTGTCATTCTGATAACCCCGATTTATCGGGGGAAGAAGAATCTAATGTTGTCGGATTCTTCAATACGTTCAGAATGAATCTATTTAAGCAACATCAACTTAATGGTCTTAGTAGTATTATCTGAGGTTATTCTACTTAAGTAAATACCGGCCGGAACTTGATTGTAGTTTGCGTCAGTTCCGTTCCATTCAATACTATGCCAACCCTGAGTTTGTTCAGTTTTAAGTAACGTAGTAATTAGTTTACCACTTATATCATAGATCTGTATCTCAACCTTACTATTATTATCTAATCCATAAGTAATTGTAGTCGTAGGATTAAATGGATTAGGATAAGCA
>JANQGY010000003.1 GCA_028282845.1 bacterium
CTCAACTTAACACAAGAGCTTTTGATGAACTTCGAGAACAAAAGTTGACGGAACTTAGCTCAATGATAGAATATGTTAATACTGGGAATTCAAGAATGAGGTATTTGTGTGACTATTTGGGGGATAAATCACACAATTATTACCAAAACTGTGATAATACGACTCTTGAACCATTGATATTAAATCCAAAGCAAGCAACAATGCAAAAATTACAGGATTTTCGAGAATCATACTTTCCTGAATTAATTGTAGAAAGCAAATATTCAAATATTGTGAATGGAATAGCTTCAAGTTATTATGGTGTGTCAAGTGTTGGAGCAGCATTACATCGGAGCAAATACAAGAATGGTGGGGACTTCCCGGATTTTCTTCTAAGACTTACATTAAAAGCTTTTAGAAAAAAATATGGTCAAGAAAAATTTGATTTCATTGTTTATGTTCCCCCAACTGAATCGGGTGATTTAGTGAAAAACTTTGCAGAAAAATTATCACAAGTTTTAAAAGTTACTATTTCTCATAGATTAGTTAAAACAGGCGAAACTCAACCTCAAAAAGTTTTCAAAAATGGCTATCTTAAAAAAGACAATGTTGCCCAAAAATTCAGCTATTCAGATCCAAGTGAATTAGCAGGAAAATCAGTAATTCTATTTGATGACATATTTGATAGTGGTGCAACAATTAAGGAAATTGGGAATGTTTTAACTAAATTCGGGGTTTCGAAAATTGCACCTTTGGTAATTGCAAGAACTGTAGGTGGAGATATTTAGAAGATTGATTATGAGTAAAGAATTAACATATTGGTTGGCTTTGGCTCACATTCCAAAGATTAAAACAAAAAAGAAAAATGAGATAATTGTTCAACTATTTGAACAGAGTAAATCTGTTATTGATTTTTTTGAATCTGAGTATTCAGTTTGGGAAGATAAGTATCAGTTAAATAAATCAGAAGTAGAACTATTCTTAGATGCAAAGAAAGAGTTATCAAGTTATGCATTTATGGTTGAAGACCTTTTGGAACAAGGCTACAATATTCTTCCAATTACCTCACAGGATTATTCTCCAACTTTAAAAAAGAATTTGGGAAGAACATACACACCACCTGTAATCTATACAAAAGGCAATCTCCAAATAATGAAAGAGAAATCAGTTGCAATTGTAGGTTCTCGAAAGGCAAATGATAATTCATTAGAGTTTACTGACAATGTTGCTAAGAATGCATCTAAAGATTATAAAGTTGTTGTTAGTGGTTTTGCTAAAGGAGTCGATAAACAAGCACTTGATTCTGCATTAAAATACAAAGGTCAAAGTATTATAGTTCTCCCTCAAGGAATTGCAACTTTTCAATCAGGTTTTAAAAAGTACTATAAGCAAATAATTGAAGGAGATATTTTAGTATTAAGTACTTTCTATCCAAAAGCACCTTGGAGCGTTCAACTTGCAATGGCTCGTAATCCAATCATTTATGGACTTGCATCTGAGATTTATGTAGCAGAATCAAGTGAAAAAGGTGGAACATGGTCGGGTGTAATGGACGGATTAAGAAAAGGAAGAACAATTTATGTTAGAACACCAAATCAGGGAGAAAGAAGTGCAAATAATATGCTTATTTCAAAAGGTGGAAAAGCCGTTGATATTGCAGGTAATCTGACAACATATGAAATTGAAGAAACAAATTTAACTGTATCTAAAAATAGAACTGAAGATAAAATTGTCGAACTTCTAAAGCAGGGGACTTACGATTCAAAGAGTATTGTTGACAAACTTAACATTAAGTGGACTGCTAGAAAGGTTACTTCCTACATAAAAAAGAATTCAAACATTGAAATTTTAAAAGGTAAACCATTGAAGTTCACACATAAATGCAGAGTTTCTGATAAACAAACAACACTTTTTTAAATGTAAATAAAATATTTTAGCTAAAAAGGGGTATAATGCATAGCTATTTCATGACTTTATCCATAATTATAATTAGTCTTCAATTTGAATTGTCAATTATTTCTTGATTATATAGTACTACTTTGGTATTATTAATATATGCCAAGAAAGATTCGTGAATTAATTAAAGACTTAAAGAAAGCAGGTTTTGCTAATCGTGGCGGTAAAGGCAGTCATCGCAATTATGTTCATAGTTCAGGGGTTGTTCTTACTATTTCCGGCAAATTAAGTGATGAGGCAAAACCTTATCAGGAAAAATTAGTTAAACAAAAAATAGAAGAAATAAAAAAATGAAAACAAGCGATAAATATCTTAAAATAGTTGAATGGTCAGAAGACGATAAATGCTATGTTGGATCTATACCCGGTTGGATTGGTAAATGTTGTCACGGTGATGATGAATTAAAAGTATATCATAAATTATGTGATATTGTTGAAGAATGGATTGACATTTATAAAAAAGATGGTAAACCATTACCAATAGCTACAAATAAGAAATATTCCGGTAAATTTGTTTTACGCACCGGTTCCGAATTACACCAAGCATTAGCAATTAAAGCTATGACAAATAACGATAGTTTAAACAACTTTGTAGTTAAAGAGTTAAAAAAAGCAGTTACTCATTAATACCTGTTATTTGTTCTATAATAGAAAAGCCACCTTGCGGTGTCTTTTTTATATTTAAAGATATTGGTTTTTAATACCGATAATGTTCCGGCTTATAAGGTCCATCCTTCGGAACACAGGTGGTTGTCTCTTCGGAAAGGATCCTGCAACTTCAGTGTTAGAAAAAGATTGCCGCGCTCATGACGTAGAAAATTTATATATTACCGATGCAAGTTTTATGCCTACCGGCGGTAGTGTGCCATATACTTGGACGATTTATGCTAATTCGTTCAGAGTAGCGGATATTATAAATAGAAAATAATTCTCAGTTTCACAATTGCATATTCACCAATTGACAATAGTACTATGAAAATAATTTCTTATAGTATTATATTAAATTAACTATGTGCAATAAAAACAAGGAGTACAAACTGTTAGAAGCAATACACAATGACCTCATAGATTTGCGTAATATACAAAACGAATGTTAAAAAGTTGTGTATTAGCTGAAGAACACTTTAAATAAAATACAATGGAAAAAACGAATTTTACAAAGATCTTATTATTAACATTTTTAATAACATCAATATTCATTACAAGCTGTGATCGGAATGCAAACGAAAAAAGTGTGGAATCAAAACAAGTTGATTTATCAGTACTTGGAAAGGAAATAAATATTCAGCTGCGTGAATTTGAGAGACATCTACAAAATGGTGACTCAATTGCTTTAGGTAGTATGTATATGGATGATGCTAAGATAATGCCCTCTGTTGTGGGGAGAGATAATATTGTTAAAAATTTTGGAGGTATGATTCGACATGATATTACCGGTGCAAGCTTTAATACAATAGGCTTATGGGGAAACGATCAATTACTCGTGGAGGAAGGAACCGGTATTTGGTCTCTCGAAAACGGACAAGTCGTTGAACAAGGAACATACTTAGTGGTTTGGAAAAAAGATAATGGAAATTGGAAAATATTTCGAGATATTTGGTTTCCTGAAAAAAAGGAATAAATCAGATAAATTGACATAAAAACCTATACACAATATTCTTTGTTAAAAATTGCAGGTACAAACTTTTTGTCTACTGGTTGTGATATTCCCTATAATTGGACGATCTATGCTAATTCGTTTAGAGTGGCGGATTCCATAAGTACATCATTTTAATTAATTCCCTTGCACACAAAATTATGCAATTGTTGATATTTGAATCAATTGTGTTAGGAAAATGGAAACGAAATTTATAAATTCATCAAAGATTACTAGTATAAAGGAATTTTCCTATGAGTTATGATTCAGTCGATCAATTGCAAAAAGTACTAACCGACAAAGTTTTTCATTATGCGAAAGATTCAAAAAAAGCTGCAGGCAGAGCATTAGGGACTATTGTTGAAATTATTACTTATTACTTACTAAAAAGTTGGGGATTTAATAATTTGATTTCAATTGAAAGAAAGATTTCTGAATATGGGAACACGGATATTTCTCACAATGTTGAGTATTCTTTACACCCTACTTTTAACGATTTTAATTTATTGTTTCATAAAGACAATAAATCGATTACATCAAATGCTATTTGGAAAGCAATTGAGGAAAATATTAAAGATTTTGATCTATCCGAATTTGAAAAATCTAAGAATACGCTTTTATCAAAAAATCACATATTAAGAAACTCTTGTACTATTGGAATCAGTCGAAATACATACTTAGTTGCTACTATTATCAAAGAGAATGAAGCAAATTATACAATTAGTATTTCTGAACAAAATTTTAAACCGATTGCAATTTTTGAGTGTAAAAGAGTGGGGGTTGAAGAAGGAACAAAAAAAGGGCCACAAACAATTGAAAAAGCTAAACAAGGCGCATATGTTGCACGCTCAGTATCATCATTACAAAAAATACGAATTAATACAGGTGAAATGTATGGAGTAGTTTATAAGAATGATAAAATTATTCATTCAAAATCATATTATATACTACTTGACGAAGTAATCAATTCAGATGATCCTGATCTATTAAAACAATTTACTTTAACTGTCGGTATTGTAAGCAACCATGGTAATTGGTTTACTTCAAATAATCATAACAAAGAATTGAAGGTTTTAAATCAATCATACGATTGGTTGTTATTCTTGACCGATGAAGGTATTACAAAGTTTATAGAAGAATTAATCCTAAAACCTAATAAAGAAAATAAAATAATTCGTGAATCATTTTTGGCAAGTTATTCAGCAACCAAAAAGATTAATCAATTTACTAAGGTTAAAATGAATAAATTTGCTGATGTAATGTTACAAACATACTTCAATAAGAACTTAAAAAGCATAGAGAGATGGTTTAATATTATTACTGAAAATAAAAATTCCTTAGAAGAACTAAAGAATGATATATCTGTTTTAAAAAATAAAAATTGGATTAATATTTTAGGATAATTATAAATGACTGCGGGAAGGAATGTAAATACAAAAAGTAAGGATTGGGGAACACCGCAAAAATATGTTAATTCTGTAAAAGAAGTATTTGATGGGAAGATCACACTTGATCCTTGTTCTAGTAAATACTCTATTGTAAATGCAGAGGTTGAGTATCTTTTACCAAAAAATGATGGTCTTAAAGACTCTTGGAATTATCCAACAATTTATGTCAATCCACCATATGGGATATCAAAGTCCAATAAAACTTCCATTAAACATTGGTTGAATCGATGTGCAATGGCTCATATAGAGCATGGCTCTGAAGTTATTGCATTAGTACCTGTCGCCACAAACACTGGGCATTGGAAAAGAAGTGTTTTCACTAAAGCATCTGCCATTTGTTTCCTCTATGATACTAGATTAAAATTTTTAGAAAACGGTAAAAATGGAGGTAAGGGTGCTCCTATGGCATGTGCAATGGTTTACTGGGGTGCTCATTTCAAGAGATTTTATGAAGTCTTTGTTGATCATGGTGCAGTAGTTGATATAAGATCACTCATCGGTAAATATATTGGAAAAGATAGAGAATATTTCCAAACAAATATTTTCAAATAGTTAGCAACATGACTATTTTAGACTAATTCTAATGGAAAAATCTATACTAATTTTTGAGGAGTAAATAATAAACTCAACCTATCCATATTAATAGAAAAGCCACCTATCGGTGGCTTTTCTATATCTTATAATATTGGTTTTTAATACCGATAATGCTCAGGCTTATATGGACCTTCCTTTGATACACCAATATATTCAGCCTGTTCATCGGTTAATTCGGTCAAAGTAACGCCGAGTTTTTCCAAATGTAAACGGGCAACTTCTTCATCAAGTTTCTTGGGCAGCATGTAAACACCGATTTCGGGTTTATCTTCAGCCAAAGCCATTTGTGCCAATACTTGATTCGAGAATGAATTGGACATCACAAAACTCGGATGACCAGTTGCGCAACCTAAATTAACTAAACGTCCTTCCGCTAAAGTAAATATTTGATGACCACCAGGGAAAGTATAACGATCAACCTGCGGTTTGATTGTTTCGCGATCAACATCATCCGCTTCATTTAGCGGATCAATCTGTATTTCATTGTCAAAATGACCAATATTGCATACGATTGACTGATCTTTCATTTTGCGCATGTGATCTAAAGTGATAACATCTTTATTTCCTGTTGCAGTAACAAATATATTAGCTTCGGATAAAGCTTGTTGAGTGGTCACTACTTCGAATCCTTCCATAGCAGCTTGCAATGCGCAGATCGGATCAATTTCGGTTATTAATACTCTTGCACCATAGCCACGCATTGATTGCGCACAACCGCGCCCGACATCGCCATATCCGCATACTAAAACGGTTTTTCCGGCAATCATTACATCCATTGAACGTTTTAATCCGTCTGCTAACGATTCTCTGCAACCGTAAATATTGTCAAATTTTGACTTGGTTACCGAGTCATTAACATTATAGGCCGGAAACAGTAAAGTCTTGTCTTTTTCCATCTGCTGTAAACGATGAACACCGGTGGTTGTCTCTTCGGAAACGCCGATGATATCCTTAACAATTGTATGCCAATGATTGGGATTTTTGGCTAAAACTTCTCTCAATAAATTTTCTACAACCTGTTCTTCTCGAACTTTTGTCGTTATTTCCGGTACTTTTCCTGTTTTGCTGAAAATCTTTTCAAGTTCATACCCCTTGTGGATTAGTAACGTTGCATCGCCACCATCATCAACTATTAACTGCGGACCTTTATCGCCGGGGAATGTCAGCGCTTGTAAGGTACTCCACCAATACTCTTCCAATGTTTCACCTTTCCATGCAAAAACCGGTGTTCCCGTATCGGCAATCGCGGCGGCGGCATGATCCTGAGTGGAAAATATATTGCAGCTTGCCCAGCGCAAGTCTGCACCTAATTCTTTTAGTGTTTCAATCAATACGGCTGTTTCAACCGTCATGTGCAAAGAACCGGTAATACGATACCCCTTTAAAGGTTTTTCCTTGCCATATTTTTCCCGAATTGCCATTAAACCGGGCATTTCTTTTTCCGCAATAGCGATAGCTTTGCGTCCGTCTTTTGCCAATTTTATGTCCGCAATTTTATGCGGTAAATTTTCTACTATAGATTTCATTTTATTATTCTTTTTTTTGTTGGAAATAGTAGAATCTGATATTTCACTTATTATTGGTTGAGCCATAACTCTACTCTTAAATTAATTTTTTTAATTGGTCAATCATGTTGGTCTTTTCCCACGTGAATTGTTCATCTTCGCGACCGAAATGCCCATAAGCAGCTGTTTGCCGATAACGCGGTTTTTTCAAATCAAGATGAGCGATTATTTCGGACGGTTTCAACGGGAAAATTTGTTTTACAATTTCTGTTAATTTTTCATCAGTCAGATCACTTGTACCAAACGATTTGGCGCTAACCGAGGTCGGTTCGGCAACACCAATGCTATATGATAATTGAATTTCACAACGCTCAGCTAAACCGGCTGCTACAACATTCTTTGCAATATAACGCGCCATATAAGTCGCTGATCTATCTACTTTTGATGGATCTTTTCCTGAGAATGCACCGCCGCCATGCGGAGCATAACCGCCATAAGTATCCACAATGATCTTTCTGCCCGTCAATCCCGTATCGGCTTCGGGACCGCCCATGACAAAGCGTCCGGTACCGTTTACGATAAATGATCCATTGGATTCAATTCTATGGTCATTTAAAACCGGTTTAATAATATTTTTGATGACTTCTGTTCTCACAAATTCAAGTTCTTTTTCTTCGGTACCGAATTTATCTAACATATTATCATGCTGTGTGGCAATTACAACTTTTTTAACGGCAAGTGGTTTGCCGTCTTCATATTCGACCGTTACCTGAGATTTTCCATCGGGACCAAGCCAAGGCATTTCACCATTTTTGCGTTCGTAGGCTAATTTTGCAGTTAGCCGGTGTGCCAATTGAATTGGTAACGGCATCAATTCCGGCGTCTCTTTGCAGGCATAACCAAACATCAAACCCTGATCACCGGCGCCCTGTTCTTTATTTTCATCAGAATCTACCCCCTGTGCTATGTTAGGACTCTGCCGATGCAGGCGCGAAGTAACCGTAACTGATTCGTCATCCATGCCGTAGGCGACATCGGTATAACCGATTTCAGCGAGTGTTTCCTTGACAATTTTCTCGACTTCGGCAAATCCGTGAGTGCTAACCTCACCACTCACAACCACTAATCCCTTGGTAGCGAGCGTTTCACAAGCTACCCTTGATTCAGGATCCTGCTCCAATAGATTATCCAATATAGCATCAGAAATAGCATCACAGACTTTATCCGGATGCCCCTCGGTTACCGACTCTGAGGTAAATAAATACCGGCTCATAAACTCTCCATTAAATATAATTTAACAAGCATTAAAGTTAATAAAATTGGTCAGTATTGACCATCTTAATAATTAGAATGAATTTTTAGTCAGTCAACAAGATTCCGTACCGTCTTTGGCGGCAATCTTGCCGATAATACTCTGATCATCAATTGATGAGTTTTCAAGAATAATACTATCTTCTATCTTAGAATTTGTAATTGAGCAGTTATCCATTATTGTCACATACGGACCAATAATTGATTCTTCAATTATACAGTTTTTCCCGATGAACACCGGTTCAATTATTTTGGATGTTGGAAACTCGTCATGTTGAGACTGCAATAACTTGCGATTGGAATAAAGGAATGTCTCCGGCACACCGACATCATAAATATCAGGAGTATCATAGGCTTTAAACGGCTCGCCATTTTGGACCATTAATTGTAAAGCATCGGTAATTTGATATTCATTGTTAGTAGTAATTTGTTTGGTGATCAATTCTTCAATCGCCTTTTTTAATATATTTTGGTTGTTAAAAAAATATAATCCACTGATAGCTAAATTGCTCGGCGGGTTAGGATGCTTCTCGTAAAATCCATTAATTTTATCATCACTGATATCCACAACGCCAAATCGTGTTGGATCATCGACCCCGTAAATCCCTATTACATTTTCTTCACTTGAAATGAAATCAGCTATATTCACATCAAATATAGTGTCACCAAGCTGCACTAAAGTTGGTTCATCGGATTCTTCTAATCCGGTAAGAATGGCATGACCTAATCCCAAGCGTTCTTTTTGTTCGACAAATGAAAAATTACCTTCATATTTTTTCACGTGTTCAATCACTTGTTCCTTAAAATGTCCAACGATAAAACACAGATCATTAATTCCTGCTTCCAAAAGTGGTTCAATTATGTGATCTAATGCCAGTTTACCGGCAACCGGTAAAAGGGTTTTTTGGTAGCGATCGGTATGAGGTTTTAATCTTGTGCCGTAACCGGCAACGGGAATAATTGCTTTCAATTTTGTTAATTCTTAATGATGATTTATTTGTTTACCCTTGACCTTTTTTATACGGGTAATCATTTTGCTAACGGCCAAGTCAATTGATTTAGTTATGTTATCAGTTGATTCCTTGACGTTTAATTTCCGGTTCGGGATTGATAAATTTAATTCGGTAGTATATTCACCATTTTCGTGCATCAGAATAATTTGACACTGTATGGCACGATTATACAATTTGGTGATCTTCTGAACTTCATTAATTGCGTAGTTTTTTAAGTTATCAGGTGCTGTAAAATGACGAGAGGTAAATTCGATATTCAATTTATTCTCCTTATATTATTTATCAAAATTTACTTGCCACCGTGAGGGTGCGCTTTTCTATATATTTTTTTCATGCGCTCCGGCTGAATGTGTGTATAAATCTGAGTTGTAGAGAGACTGCTATGGCCTAATAATTCTTTCACGGCCTGCAGATCTGCGCCACGATCCAATAGATGCGTGGCAAAAGAATGACGTAAGGTATGTGGACCAAGTTGTTCCCCTTCTGTTACTAATCGTAAATACATATTTACGTTACGCTGTACAGTCCTTTGTGATATGCGTTCACTCCTTGAATTTACAAAAATTGGTGTTTCAGTGTCAGCAATTTTTAATGATCTTCCGGTATTTTGAAGGTAATCATTCAAAGCTTTACGAGCTTTATTTCCATACGGGACCAAGCGCTCCTTGGCACCTTTTCCAATTATTCGGATTAACTGTTTGCTGCTGACAAAATTCCCAAAATTCAAGCTTACTAATTCGCTTAATCGTATTCCGGTGCTATAAAATAATTCCAAGATAGCTTTGTCGCGCAAGCCTGCTGTAGTACTTGTGTCTGGAGCATTCATTAAACTCTCAATTATTTTTTCATCAACGTAATTAGGCAGGGATTTGTTTGCTTTTGGAGTCTTGACTAAAACTGCCGGATTTTTCTCCACGGTTCCAATGCTAATTAGATATTTATAAAAGGATTTGATGGAAGCAAGTCTTCTGCCGATTGTCTTTGCCGACAATCCTTTCTCAAATTCAGCGCCGAGAAAATGGGTAATTGATTGTTTGTCAATGTCAAAGATTCTAACTTGGCCTTTTCCCAAATATTCAATCATAAATAGCTTGAATTTCTTTAAATCAGTTATATAAGAAATTTGGGTATATTTGGAAAAACCACTTTCTTTCTCCAAATATATTGAAAAATCATTGATGAGTATTGACAAATCCTTAGACATTTAATTTATCAATCGCTGCTACAACATTTTGTATATCAACCGGTAAATCCGATGAGAAACTTATTTCAGAACCTGACTTAGGATGATCGAATTTTATTTTCTGAGCATGTAAAAGATGCCGATCAATATGTTTAAAAATATCGTCCATTTTTTTGGTTATTTCCGGAATATAACCCTTAATTCTTGATTTTCCACCACCGTATTTTTCATCACCTAATATTGGATGTCCTTCGAAAGCTGAGTGAACACGGATTTGATGTGTTCGACCGGTTTTCGGAAAAAATTTCATTATACTAAAATATTCGGTTTCTTTTATTACCTTAAATCCTGTTTCCGCTTTCTTACCATCCACATCAACTTGATACGTTGTCGGATCACGACGTTTTCGCGCCACCGCACCACTGATAATTCCGCCTGCCTTACTCCATTTACCCCATGTGATTCCATAGTATATTTTGTCAACTGTCCGTTCCGAAAACTGTTCCGCTAATTTTATATGAGCCGAATTATTTTTGGCAACCACGATAATTCCCGACGTATCCTGATCCAATCGATGAACGATACCCGGTCGCGAAGGACCATTAAGGTCGGACAAATTCTTAAAATGATAGGCTAACGCATTGGTTAAGGTTCCATCTTTGTTTCCAACTCCGGGATGTACCGTCAATCCTGCGGGTTTATTCACAACAATTATATCTTCATCTTCGAAAATTATATCCAAAGGAATATTTTGGGGATTGATATGTGTTTCGACTGATTCTTCAAAATCAATGTCTAATTCGATCTTATCATTGATGTTCAACCGGTAATTCGCCGATTTGGCCTCACCATTGACCAGTATTTTACCGCTTCTTATATGTTTTTGTAATTGTGAACGGGAGATGTCCTTGAATCTTTCCGCCAAATATTTATCCAGACGAACACCGGATTCATCAACGAGTAAAATTTCGTTTTTCAAACGGCTGAATTTAGTTTTTGCTGTTTTGGTAGTAAAATTAACGAGTATATCAAATATAGTATCATGCCAACCGTTACGCAAGAATCTGCTACATTAAATATATAAAAATGCCATCCCCAAAATTCGAAATTAAACATATCGGCTACTTCTTTAAACCATAAACGGTCAATGAAATTTCCTATCGCTCCGGCGATAATTAAAGCCAAAGCAATTCGCAATAACAAATTGCTGTTTCTTTCTGACCACAAATACAAGATCAAGATGATTGTTAGAATAAAGGAAGCCGCCGTGAAGAAATAAATGCCACCCGGAAAGTTAATTCCGAACGCCATTCCGTCATTAGAGATATATGTTAAATGAAAAAAATTATCAATAATTGTTATCGAATCGTATAAATCCATAGAAGAACGGACAAGATATTTTGAGATTTGATCTATTACGACTAAAATGAAACTAACAACTAAAACGCTCACAGAAGACCCATCTTATCCTTTTCTTTACATTCAACACACATGGTCGCAATTGGTACTGCCATTAGTCTTTCTTCAGGAATGAGAGGACATGTAGAACACAAGTTCTTTGGCTCATCAGTACATTCTTTACAAATACCGTATGTGCCTGCATCAATTCGTTTTAGGGCACTGATTAAATTTTGATAATAGCTGTTCTCTCTAACGATAAATTGGAAATTCTTTTCTTTTTCATGGGAATCAGTGCCGGCGTCAGCCATGTGTACACTATAAACCGAATCAGGCACATAACTTTCACTAGTGTTGCCGCTTTCAATAACCCCTTCTTTGATTTCATCCATATCCTGATTAACAATCTCGATCTCTTTTTCAATAAGTTTTCTGAACTTGTTCAATTTTGTTTTTGTATATTTCTTTGGGTTTGCCATAATAGCCTCTCAACTCTTTTTTATTCGGGAAATTCCCAATTTAATTTTTTCACCCTGAATATTCAATTCTTCAGTATACTCAGCAACCTCACCATCTTGTTTAATAGCTACTGCCAGTGTTTCATTGCAAAAATAATCTCTAAACTGATTTAAAGCGTCCTGTAATTTACCATCAAATTGTCCAAAAACCTCGATTCTGTCTTCAACCGCAAAATCAGCATTTTTGCGCATTAATTGCACCTGACGGATCAAATCCCGCACAATACCTTCGTTTATCAAATCCTCAGTCAATTCCGTAGATATTGCCACGGTAATATCGTTATCCTGAGCTGCCACCAATCCCTCGACTGAAGACATCTCAACAATTAATTGTTCTTGATTTAGTTCTACATCACCCGAATCAGTTTTAAGTGTCATTTCTCCATTAACCTTTAAATCATTTATAATAGTATTTGCATCAACATTTTCCAATGCCATCTTGATAGCCGGAATAATTTTGCCATGCGTCTTACCCAAAACCGCTAAGTTAGGTTTGACGACATATTTGACCAACTCGTCTGCTCTACTCACACGTTCAATATTTTTTACGTTCAATTCGTCCAAAACTACGGGGCTGTTCTGTTCAATAAAGTCCGCCAATTGTTTTTCTTTCACAACGTAGAATAAAGTTTGCAGGGGTTGGCGGATTTTTAGATCAGCCTTATTTCTTGCCGACCTCCCCAGTTCAACCAGACTTTTCAACGCATCAACCTGCTCGATCAATTCTTTATCAATGTAGCTATTATTCGATTTCGGGTAATCGCATAGATGCACACTCTCTGGAGCATTTATATCAATATTGCCGACCAAATTACTATATATCTCGTCGGTGATGAATGGCATTACCGGTGCTAATAATTTTGTTAGTGTAAGCAAGACATCATACAAAGTGTGATAAGCGGCTTGTTTATCAGCGTCATCTTCGCTTTTCCAAAAACGGCGACGATTTCTGCGAATATACCAGTTCGATAAATCCTCTAAAAAAGTTTCAACTTTGCGCATGGATTTATCCATGCGATACACATCCAATGATTCCCGCATGTCAAAAACTAACTGATGTAATTTGGCTCTGATCCATTTGTCCATAATCGTAAGATCATGATCTTTTATTTTTGATTTAAGCGGATCAAAACCGTCAACTGCTGCATACGTAGCAAAGAATGAATAAGAATTCCAAAGGGTAATAATCTTCTTACGAACCTCATTCGCAGCCTGATACCCAAAATTTAGATTACTCTCAACATTATGACTGATAAACATCCAGCGCATAACATCAACACCCATATCTTCCGCGGCATCATCAAACCAAATCGCATTTCCGGCTGATTTGTGCATTTCCTTGCCGTTCTCATCTCGAACCAATGCATGACCTAACAATGTTTTAAATGGAGCTTTATTCTCCATCACAGTTGACATTGCTAATAATGAATAGAACCAATTGCGGAACTGTCCGGGAAAACATTCAGTAATGAAATCGGCCGGGAACCATTTCTCCCAATAGACTTTATTTTCATTATAGTTTATAGTTGAATAAGGAACAATCCCGGCATCTAACCAAGGATTGCCAACATCAAGGATACGAGTCCCTACCAGACCGGTCTCGGGATGCCTGATCTTAACTTTGTCAATCCAAGGCCGGTGCGGGCTGTGTTCCTCAAATTCTTCCCAACCTTCAACCGCTAATTCTTGTAATTCTTCTTTTGATCCTACAACATAAAAAGATCCGTCTTCAAAGGTCCAAATGGGTAAAGCTAATCCCCAAAAGCGCTGTTTAGATATCATCCAATCGCCCATATTATCAAGCCATTCATGCTCGCGTTCCTTGCCCCAGTCCGGTATCCAGTTAATGTCATCAACAATATTCTTTATGTTGTTGCGCCAATCCATATTAATGTACCATTCGTCAACAATACGGAATACTAATTCATCGCCGCTGCGCCAGCAATGCGGGTAAATATGCGGGTATTTCTCAGAGTGGATCAAAACTTTCCGTTCTTTTAAATCGGCAATTATCTTGTTAGTTGTCTCAATTTCTGTGGCTGTCAAACCGGTCAACCAACCAAATCCATCTATAAATTTTGATTCTTCATTTAACGGAGCAATATCAACCAAAGCGAGTTTCTTGCCGATCGCATGATCAACATCACCGCAGCCCGGCGCGATGTGTACAATACCGGTTCCCTCGCCCGCAACAACAATATCGTTACCAATACTATCTTTACCGCCATCAATTACTTTATGACAATTAATTCCATTGATGCCGTCCGATTTCAAATTTTCTTTGACAAAAGGATGTCCTCCGGCTTTTGATTGAGCTTCTAAGTGATCAAAGGGTCCTTCGTATTCCCAACCTAGCATATCCTTACCTTTTAGCGTACCAAGTATTTTATAACCGCCATGTTCTTTAAAAATTTGTGCAATTGTCTTTAATTTGGGTACACCTTCGACCCATTGTTTCTTATCGTCAAATTGCTTTTCTAAACGCTGATATTCTAAATTTTCTTCGGCAAAATAATAAATTGATCCATCTACCGCTTGCAATTTGACATAATCAAGATTAACATTTACGGCTGCAGCCACATTCGAAGTCAGTGTCCAAGGTGTGGTAGTCCAAATTAGCAAATATTCATTATCTTTTTCTTTAAGCGGAAATCTGACAAAAACCGAATCATGAGCAACAAGTTTACGACCTTCGATAATCTCCATTTGTGAGTATGATGTGCCGGAACGTCCCGACCAAGGCACAACATCATTACCACGATAAATTTTTCCTTGTTCAAACAGTTTCTTGAGAAAAGACCAAATAGTATAATTATTTTCATCGGACATTGTAAAATAGGAATCATCCCAATCCATCCAATATCCCAATCGTTTAGACTGTCCTGTAATAACATCGGCGTACTTGTAAACCCTCTCTTTGCAAAGGTTTACAAATTTCTCAATGCCAAATTTTTCTACATCACGTTTGGATTTGAAGCCGAGCTCTTTTTCTACTTCAACCTCGACCCACAATCCTTGACAGTCAAAACCATTTTGATAACGGAGATCATGTCCGGTCATGGCTTTATAGCGAAGATATAGATCTTTCAGCGTTCGTCCCCAAGCATGATGGACACCCATTGGATTATTGGCGGTGATCGGACCATCTATAAAACTCCAACGCGGTCTTCCTTTATTCAATTCCACGCGTTTATTAAAGATTTGGTTCTTCTCCCAAAAATCCATGATTTTATGCTCTAAAGCAATAAAATCAACTTTCGCATTTATCTTTTTTATCGCCATAATTCTTCGAATTTAGTAATCTTTCTTACACCGAGTTTTTAAGACCTCGAAGTTAGTTTAAAAACTGATTTTTATCAACGATTACAGTTCCACCTGATTATACAAAAAACCTCCAATTTAATTGGAGGTTTTCGCTTCTATTTAAATCAACTTACTAATTTATTTCAAAGGCAAAATAACTTGATCTTTCACCACGCTTGACAAGCAATAGTATTGATTCCTGTTCTTTGGCATCTTTGACAAGACTTTTAAAGACATTTGTCGAGCTGACTTTCTTGGTACCGACGCGGGTGATTATATCGCCAATCCGTATTCCGGCTTCATAGGCATTACTGTTACGATCTATGTCGGTTATTATTACTCCTTCAGAGTCAGGATCAACACTGTATCGGTCAGCGAGAGCATTAGAAATATTACTCACTTCAATTCCAAGATTATTGTCACTGTCATTATTTGCCGCGAACGATGTGGATTCACGCTCAATTTCTTCTAATGTAACGTTTATTGTTTTCCAGTCGCCATCGCGCACAAGCAACACCTTACTCTTCTCTCCGGGTTTAGTAGATGATACCACATTCTTTAAATGTGCGCTATCAATAATTTTTTCACCGTTAAATTCCTTGATAATATCGCCTACTTCGATGCCTGATTTTTCTGCGGGACTATCTTCAACAACCTCACTCACCAAAGCTCCGTCTCTACTCTTCAATTCAAGAGCTTTGGCAATTTGATCACTAACCGGTCCAATATAAACGCCAAGCCATGAACGGACTACATAACCTTTATTTATCAGATCACCCATTACTTTTTTAGCCATATTGGATGGTATTGCAAAGCCGACACCGCGGTTTGCTCTTTCATATCCGCCTGTGGCAATGGCGGTATTTATACCGACTAATTCACCTTCTAAATTGAGCAATGCTCCACCACTATTCCCCGGATTGATTGCTGCATCGGTTTGAATGAAATCCTGATATAGATCGGTGTCCGGCATCACGTAACTGCGACCAAGGGCGCTCACAATCCCGGCGGTAACCGAATGGCTCAAATTAGCAGAGAACGGACTGCCGACCGCCAGTACCCATTCACCTACCCGTAAGTCATCGGAATTTCCGAGCGGAATTTCCTTAATATTCTCCGCTTCGATCTGGATAACAGCCAAATCCGATTTAGGATCGGTACCGATTATTTTAGCCGGAATGATTCGTTTATCAATTAATTGTATTTGAATATCTTCGGCATCTTCGATTACATGATTATTGGTAAGAATGTAACCATTATTTCCATCAACAATTACGCCCGATCCAAGTGCTTGGCTTGAATATTCTTCAGGAAGTTGCGGGTGAAAAAATGGGAAATTATTGAATCGCTGAAATTGTTCGTCCAACTTTACAACCTTTTCCGCTGAAATGGTTACCACAGCCGGATTGGCTTCCTCGGCAACATCTGCTAACGCTGAACTAAATTGCTTGACGATAGAATTCTGCGCGGCAAGAATTCCGATTAACATCATAATAGATATAACAATTTTTCTATTCATCATTTTTCCTTAAATATTTCTGTCATTTCTATGCTAAAACTGTGGAAAAGTTTCTTTGAGTTGAAATTTGACTAAATTGCAAATCTTAGATCTTATATGTCAGCTTGAAAAACTATAAATTTTCCATTAAAAGGATGTTTAATATCAAATATTTTTAGCTGTTCAAATGTATTTGGACTAAATACATCTTTTAACTTTTTATAAATATTTATCCGTTGTTTGTCATCATAAAAAGGAACAAGAAAATTTATTGAATTATCACTTATTTCAGGATATTTATTAGAGTTTAGAATATTTCCTTCTGCTTTCACTTCAGTCATTATTCTAAATCGCAATTTTACTGATGCCCTGTCAACAGAACGAACTTTACGAAAATTGTCCTGCTGTGATAGAATTGATGACAATAGCTGTTTTTGTTCATGTGAGATATTTTCACCACTTTCTGATAATCTTTCATTTAACAATTGAATAAAAGATTCACTAATCAATTCATCAATGCCGATAGTTTCAAAAAAGGAACCACTAACTAGACAAACTTTTATTTTATCCCCTTTTTTACCTCGGATTAAATAATAAACATCACGTTGTTTTTGAGAATAAACATCATCTCCAGCAGCTTCCATCTGTTTTAGTATAGAGCTTGTATTACTATGAATAATTTTCTCTATATTTTTACTTCTTGACGGGATTGTTGAATTAAAGGAAGAAACCCTATATGATTTACTATCTTTCAATTCAATTAATTCTCCGCCAGTGAATATTTTCTTATCACTATTCAGTCTTATTGCTAAATCAGGAAATATTCCTCTGTTGCGGCAAGAGAGCATATTCTCATCAAATGGAAAACCACTGAGTTTCTCAACGGTCTTAAAATACTTCTTTTTTAGTAATAAAGATTGAAAGAAATGATATATTGAATTCATTCGTACTGAAAAATATCTAAAGTATTCGGGATACGCGTATCAATTTTTAGATTGCTTGGCCAAATAGTATTAAGGTCAGGTGTATATTTATACTCTTTATAATATTTTAAAATATCATCTGATTTATTATTATTTCTTAATCTATTATTGATATGCTTAACGTTATCAGGGTCAATTTCAATGCCAAATGATATTCTTTGGAGTTGTTTAGCTACTACTAATGTTGTTCCTGTTCCGGCAAACGGGTCAAATATTGTATCACCCACATTTGATGAAGATAAGATAATCCTTAATAATAAAGCAATTGGTGACTGTTGCTTATGTACTCTATCACCATTTTCATTTCTTAGTGCCTCATCTCCGGCAAAATATCCTGATGTAAGTTCTCTAATATCATCCCATACATCAGTAACATATATTCCATTTTGTCTTTTATATTTATAGTTAGATGGTAATGGTGGAGATATTCTCAATTTGTTAAAAACTCTTGCTTTTTCTCCCTTAACTGCATAAGCAATAATTTGATATTGCATACCATATTTGTAATAGCTCGGTACAGCGGATGTTTTCTTTTTCCAAATGATTATATTTTTTAGTCGCCACCCACTCTTACGCAGACACCTTAATACATATTCCGTATTCTTTTCCCTTTGCATGAAATAAATAGCTCCGCCATCGGAGGTAATTAAATTAATCTGCTTAGAAATCTCTGTCATCATATCCCAATATTCTGTCTCTACCATATTATCATTATGCAAATTATAGTCTTTTTTTTGGTTAAACGGTGGGTCTAGAAAAGTCAAGTCAACTTTTCCAATATTATTTTGAGATTCGGTTAAATAGTCTAGACAGTTTGCTTGTACAATATTGTAGTCCATGGTAACAGTCAGATTATATTATTACTTTTTATTAGCATATATATTAGTATCTTAACAATAATACTATTTACTTAAAAGTAATAAATAATTTTGAAGGACTATAAATATTCCTTCAAATCATTATAAAAAACTTCTTCCGAACGCGGTCCTAAATAACCCTTTACGATATAGCCTTCCCGATCTATGATCAAAGTTGTTGGAATGGAACTTATCTGTTGTCCGATTGCTTGACCATATAAAAAGGTAACTTGCTCGGTCTCACTACCTTCTATATTAGTCAAGACCGTATAATTAATTTTCTTATCATCAACAAATTTTTGAATATCGGCGGCTGAACCGGAATTAAGAGTGATGCCAACAATCTCTAAACCATCATTATTGTATTTCTTTTGCAGATTGACAAGATCAGGAATTTCTTTACGGCAGGGCGGACACCAGGTACCCCAAAAATTGAGCATAACGACTTTTCCGCTAAAATCCGAAAGATAAAAGTCATTTCCGTCAAGAGTAGCCAATTTAAAATCCGGTGCTTTGATCTCATTAGCGCGTTCATTATTTGCGCTGTTACTTGATTCACTATTTTTTTCAGTTTCAGCCTGCGTTTTTGATGCTTCATCCTTGGCACTGCATCCTGAAACAACAATTAAACTGCTAAGTAAAATTATTGTAAATGTTCTCCGCATTTCTATTATCCTTCTATTCCTTTATATAAAAATTCAATAAATTTATTAATATCACGGGTTAATCCGGGGAAGCGGGCAACTTCGTTTTCGTTCTCGTCAATTATGGCATAGAACGGTTGTGCCGCTGTTCCAAATTTATCAATTTCGTATTGGCGTTTTTCACGATAATTATCACCGCCATCCGTGTAAAGTTTTACTAATACAAATTTATCTAAAAGTTCCCTAACCTCAGATTTTGATAAAATGTTGGCTTCCATCCAATGACAATTGGTACAGGTATATCCTGAGAAATTGATAAATATCAATTTACCTGATCTTTTCGCTTCAGTTATGGCACTTTCCATATCCGAGAACCATTTTTCAGCATCCTGAATAGATTCCTTATCAGTAATGACCATACCGGATTGCGGCTCAATTTTAGGCGGTAAAAACGATTCAATGGTTCCGTTTATCGGTCTGTCAAATAAACCTGTTCCCAAATACAGCCCAAACACAATAAAAAATAAACTTAATAACATTCGGCCAACGCTTAACGATTCCACAACTGAGTCGTGCGGTAAACGGATCTTGCCGAGCAGATAAATTCCGGTGAATAGCATCGATACGGTCCAAATTGCTAAAACTACGTTATAGGTGAAGATACCCACGCCCCATACAATATCAACATTTCCAAAAAATTTAAAAGCGACGGCAAATACCAAAAAGCCCATAACTACTTTAACAGCATTTAACCAGCCTCCCGATTTAGGCAGCTTGGCCAAATATTGGGGGAACATTGCCAAAAAGAAGAATGGCAAGGCAAATGCAGTACTGAAAATTACCATACCGAGCACCGGCCAAAACCACTGTCCCTGCGAAGCGGCAACAAGCAACAATCCTACAAACTGAACCGTGCAGGTGAATGATGCCAGTGTAAAAGTAAGTGCCATGAACAATACACCGACATAACCGGATCGCTGCTCCTGTTCCATCGAGAAGCGCCGCAGGCGTTCGGGGACTTGAATCTCGTACATTCCAAATAAGGACAGAGCAAAAAATATAAATAATCCGCCGATAAATAAATTAACCCAAGGACTTGCCGCTAATTGATTTGCACCGGAGGCACCAAGAAAAACCGCAAGCAAAATTCCGAACAAAGTAAAAGTTGTTATGATCCCTAACGCATAAACTAAGGCATTGGTAAGCGGTTTTTTACCCGAGGTCTCGCCTTGCTGAGTAAAGAATGAAACTGTGATCGGGATCATTGGAAATACACAAGGCGTCAATAACGCTAAAAAACCCATTGAAGCTGCCAAAAGCACGAATGACCAAAATCCTTTTTGAATGGCATTATCCAACGAATCTAAAGTAGTTATTCCGGTTGAAGTATTATCAATTTCGACCAATTGTGTTCTGCCAATACGCTTATCACCCTCCTCAACAATGATATTCACAGCTATGGTTTGATCAAAGGGCGGATAACAAATGGTATTATCACAGGACTGATAAGTGGCTGTGACAGAAATCGGATTTAATCCAACTTGTACTTTTTCATTCAATAAAATAGGAACCATGATTACCGTATAACCGGAATGATGCGGAATGTCCTTTTGAAATCCTTCATCGTAGGCAATTGTTGGCTCAGGTTCTATCGGTTCACCGACTTCTTCAATAATATCTCCGGTAATTTCAATTGAAGTTGGAATTGGTCCGTCTTCAACTTTTTCCATGCCGTAAATATGCCAACCGCGGTCAACGGTAAAGGCAACCTCAACATTTACAACTTCACCGGCCCGGGCTGTATCGGGCACCGTTGCACTTACCGAAACCGGATCTGAAAACTGACCAAAAATTGTGCTTGAAGCAGCAATTAATAATATTAGTACTGTCTGTTTTAAGTTCATATTGATTTAAAAATTATGGATATAAAAATTTACCTTTAGTCACTTAGATGACAAATGCAGCAATCGGTAACGCAAACTACTGCGGTATTTTAGTGCCTTCTTAAGTTCATTAATTTTCCGTTCGGCTTCATTAATTCCGTTTTGCAGCAGTTCATCATATTTATCAAATGCCGACCAATTCAATCCCAAAACATCGGGTTTGATCAGAAAATCAGCTTGGTCAGCTAACATATCGATATAATATTGCGAGGTTATGCGCTCCGCTCTAATTATTATTTCGATAATATTAATCTTTTTCATTTTCCGCTTGGGATAACCCTGCGATATATCAACGCCGATCGTAAAATCGGATTTAGCTTGGACATGATCTACTGGCAAAGGCGCGCTCACTCCCGCATCAACGATAAGTTTCTCCCCTTCGGATGTCGGCTCCACAAAGCCCGGAATTGATCCGCTTTGCACCACCGCGTCAATCAAATCACCCGATTCATAATTGATAGTCTCCCCGGTATGCAGATCCGTTGCGAAAACCATGAGTGGAATCTGTAGTTCTTCAAATGTTTCGGCGGGTATGAGATAGGCTAATGCTTTGGTTAGTCTCGATTTTTTAATGATTGAAGCGCGCGTTAAAGCCATCGCAATGACCAAGCGGTCCTGCACAAATTTGGTTATTTGTCCGATAACCGATTCAGGCTGACCAGCTTCAAGCCTCTCGATTCCCATTGATTTATATTCTTCACTATCGAGGAATTTCCGAAACCGGTCATCAATCCATTCCGGATCTTTGGTAGCGGCATACATTGCGCCAATTATGGCTCCGGCGCTAGTTCCACCAATTACATTGGGCACAATGCCATTTTTATGCAGCACCTTAAGTACCCCAATGTGTGCGGCGCCGCGGGCTCCACCGCCACCAAGGGCAAATCCAATAGTAAGTCTTTTCATAATTTTATTGTATCTATATTTTGTTTAGCTCTTTTCTGCAAATACTGTAAAGTGTATATAATATTTGTGGTGACTTCCGGGGATAAAACAGGTGGTATAGTAACATAATTTTTAAAGAATCCATCACTAAATTCTTGTATCCCTTCGACGGATTTTTTAAATAATTTCTTAAACTTCCTATTGGTTACTGGGAATATTTCAATGCAAAACATGAATTGTGGCTTACCACCTCGCCCCAATTCCCTAACAAATGCCAGTGGTTGAAGGTTTATTATAGGAAATTCAGAGTCCTCTCCTATATTAGTTTCCCTTTCTAATTCCCTTAATATCCCACAAATTGCATAGTCAGTCAACTCGGTAGGATTTACTCCTTTAGGTAAATTTAATACTCCACTTATTGTGCCAAACATATCCTCAAACACAGAAACCCCTTTTGTTTTTTGCCTTATCTTCTTCCTTCTTTTTTGTCTTGGCTTCAGGAAGAAGTATTTTTCACCATCATCTCCCTTAAAAAATATTGTTGCTGATATCCCAATAGAATTAACTAATATAGATTCAGAAAAAGATTTTAAGTTTCTATCCTTATCTAAATCTTTCACTCGTAGAGTATTTCCTTCTTCTAAATCTAATGGGAAATCCAATGTTAAATTTGTTCTTACTTGATCAAAATATTTAGCTCTCTCAACTTTACATTCATAATCTTTACTTACTTTTTCAAATTCTGTTACCCTCATAATTGATCCATTGTGGATACCTTTATTTTGCTTTTTAAAACTATCCAAATTGTTTTGAGTTAGTGATAAATATTCTTCATCCATTTTATAGTTTCGAATAGTTCTATTGAAATTGCCATTCTCATTCTTATCGTATTTAATCTTAATCTTTGTATACGGTTCTAGTACGAAATTGATTACCTCTTCATAAGGTAATTTCAATTCATTTTTGATTATTTTGTCTTCTTTCAAATATTGAAATACTACTGTTTTTTGATTTTTATTATAGTATTTTAATCCGAGGTCATAATTGATGAATTTTGTATTTCTCTCATTGGATTCAAAGGAATGCACTTGAAGCATTCTGTTTATTGTATCGATCTTATAAAAATATTTGTATCTATGCTTATCATATTTAAATTTTATTTCATTCTTATATTTATTATAATAATATATGATTTTTTCAACTATTTCGATTTTACCTTTGTAATCACTCATAAGTATCTCAATTTGATTGATTATGTGGTTGAAAAATTTACTATTACCGGCTGCCGGGCTTTTGGATTGTAATTTCAGCTAATTCCTGTGGTATATCTTCCTCGGCATAACTGACTGCTTCATGCTGCAAAACTGAGAATTGCTCATCATGCAGTTTTAGTTTGCCGCCGCTGCGATCCACAACCACTCCTACACCAACAATATTTCCATTATATTTGTTTACAATATCAATTACTTCCTTGACTGATCCGCCGGTTGTGATAACATCCTCGATTATTAAAATGTTCTCTTTTTCTTCTATTTCAAATCCGCGCCGAAGTTTCATTGCTCCGTCTTTGCGCTCGGTAAAAATTGTTTTGACACCGAGTTGGCGACCAACTTCCGTCCCGATGACTACACCACCGATTGCCGGAGAAATGACTGTGTCTATTTCCTTTCCCTCAAAATGGTCGGCGATCTCACGCGCAAATAATGTCAAATATTCAGGATATTGCAATACTTTGGCACATTGAAAATAGGTTGCGCTGTGTCGCCCTGATGTCAAAACAAAATGTCCTTCCAATAAGGCACCGGTGGATTTGAATATTTGTAAAATGTCGTTCTTATCCATTCATTATCCGTTGCATTTGGTTTAAGTAATTCTGTGTTGCTGCCCGAATTGCCTTGCTGCTTTTGTCCCCCGCAAAAATTATTCCGCGTGAAATGTTAATAATTGCATCACCATTGGCATTGCCATACTGCATACTTTTCTCAAGATCACCGCCTTGCGCGCCAATTCCCGGAATTAGCAAAGGCAAATCAGGCGCAAGCTCTCTAATTTTTTTTATTTCGGATGGAGCAGTTGCTCCAACGACCAATCCCACATTGTCATTTTTATTCAATTCAACAGACAATTTGGTTACTTGTTCATATAACAAACCGGTACCGGTTTGAAGATCCTGTAGCTCAGCTGCCGATGAGTTGGATGTTCGGCATAGAATAAATACGCCCTTTTCAGGATTTTCAATAAACGGCTTAATACTATCCGAACCCATGTAAGGACTTAGCGTAACGGCATCAAAACCAAAATGATCAAATATGCTCTCGGCATATTGTTGGGCGGTATTGCCAATGTCCCCGCGCTTGGCATCGGCAATCAAAATATTTTTACCATTTATATAATCAACGATATTCTCTAACCATTTAAAACCATCAGCACCCCATCGCTCAAAAAAAGCGAAATTCGGTTTATAGCAAACTGCCAAATCGAAAGTTGCGTCAATAACTTTAATGGAGTGGTCAATCACTTTATCAATTGATTGGGATTCGTCATTTAATGCTTCGGGACTGACATCCAAACCAATACAAAGGTGGGAATTCTTTTCGATGATTTGTTGGTGTAATCGTCTTGCGAAAAAAATCATGCGGGAATTTACTTAGTCGGTTTTTTATGACAAAGGGCAAGTTCATTTAAATATCAATATAATTTTTCTCAATTGAGGTTGTAACTTTACAACGTGGAACAATTAGAATTTGCATCAAAAAAAGATTCGGTTACGCGGGTAATCGCCACCAGTGGCGTGTTTCAGATCGAGCTGTTGGAACAGGTCGGGGAAAACGATTTTAACGCGCTGATCGAAATTTCCAAACACTTGGCGCAGGAATACGGACAAAAAGCCATCCTGACCAAAGCCACAATTCACAGATATTTTAATAAAAAAGGCTCGCTCCCGTTCATCGCTCGCTACCGCGGCGATATTATCGGCTACATTGTGGGCGTTCCGATTGAAGAACTAAGTTCCGAACCGTGGGCGCGCATGGATGAAAATTACGGCAAATACGACACCTTATATACTTACGCTTTTGTGATTATGACGCAGTACAAAGGCAATGGCTATGCCAAGATGCTAAAAAGGGTTTTTTTAAATTGGGCACGCAAGCGCGGGTCAATCCGTTATGTAACCGGACACGTTAAAGCCGGTAGCTCATCGTTAAATGCACCGGATATACAAGTGATTAATCGCACCGAGAATTGGCAGCAGACCGGCACTACTTTTGATTATTACCGCCGTACCCTAAATCCTTCCGGTGGTCAGGCGACTTCTTATACTACTATTTAATAGGTGAAATCAATTTGAGTTTGTCATTCCCGTCCCGATTCATCGGGAGGAATCTATATTTTAAATAAATGGATACCTGCCTTCGCAGGTATGACAACATTAAAGGTTTAAGAAAAATACAGTATTTCTTTTCAGCTATCTTTAATTTTTATATAATGTAAATAGATATAAATATTAATTTGAAATAATGGAAAAGAATTGAAAGAATCGCCATTTGTTGAGATATTTAAAAATGCCGCATCCAAGGTTGCAGGTGAAAATTTAGTTGTAAGAAAAGGATCCAATCTTCTTTACCAAATCCAATTAAATAAAAAATTGGAATTGTTATTGTCTGAGAATGATTTAAAAACACCAAAACGAGGTAGTTCTGCTTTTCAAACAGACATCTGTATATTTGAAAAAATAGAAAATATTGAATTGCCAAGAGTTGTCATAGAATTTAAAACAAATATAACTACTCACGATATTATCACATATTCGTCAAAAGCAGGAAAACATAAAGGTATCTACCCTTATTTGAGATATGGTTTATTGATGAGTGAGATTGAATCAATCCCCAAACGAGTTTTCATCCATAATGAGCATCTCGATTTTATTTTAGCAGCGAGAAAATACAAGGATGGTAATTCACTAAATGATTTCGTTAAAAACTTGATTGAGCAAGAGATTGAAGTCTCAAAAACACTCGAAGCAATTCATTTTGAAAATAAAAAGTACGATTACTATCGTACTGGAATAATTTTTAAAAACTTCGGCAAAGAATAATATTTAAATCATATTTCAACAACTATTATCTTTACTTTATACAACTTATCTGGCTTATTCGCAATCCATTTGAATAATAGATAGCTGATCCCACCGGCAATTCTAAATTTGATAAGTCCACAGATAAATTTGATTATTCAAAAGTCTTTCCATCTGCAGATATGAACCAAAAATAATTCTTTGTTAAATTTGAGCGTTATGGATTTTCAAAAAAAGTACAACAAACAAATTAAGTGGTTGATGGAAGGCGACCCTGCTATTCAATATCAAACCTTAAGAGATTTGGTTAGCGCTGAGGTGGAAGACATCGAGCAAGCGCAATCACAGATATTAAAAGCCGGTTGGGGAAAACGCTTTATGGAGCTTCAAGAAGCCAATGGAACCTGGTCCAACGCCCTTTATTCCCCTAAATGGACCTCGACATTTTATACCGTATTACTCTTAAAAAAATTTGGTGCACCGGCTCATCAAAATATTATCAAGGCTTGTAGAATTCTACTTGATAAAGGATTTTATGAAAATGACGGCGGAATAAACTATTGGAAAACTTGGAAACAAGGTGAGTGCTGCATAACCGGAATGTTATTATCCATGTTATGTTATTTTCAAATAGCTGATGACCGCCTACAGCGTATGGTTGAGTTTTTAATTGCCGAACAAATGCCCGACAAAGGTTGGAATTGTGAACGTTACCGCGGGGCAAAACATAGTTCCTTTCACACCACCATTTCCGTACTTGAGGGACTTTGGGAGTATGAAAAACAATATCCGAATAGTCCTCTATCCGAAACCGCACAGAAAATACAACTTGAAGGAATAGAATTTTTGCTGCAACATCGTCTATATAAATCAAGTACAACCTGTCAAACCGTTGATCCCAAAATGATCAAACTTGCATTTCCGTCGCGTTGGTATTACGATATAATGCGTTGCTTAGATTATTTTCAGGAAAAAGATATTGACAAAGACGAACGGATGAAAGACGCTATCAAATTAATATTAGAAAAACAAACAACTGACGGCGTTTGGAGATTGGAGCATAAATACCCGAATAAAGTATTTTTTGATATGGAAAAGGTCGGAAAACCTAGTCGGTGGAATACGCTTAGAGCTTTGAGAGTTTTGAAGTGGTTAGAATAAATCCCTTTTCAAATTGTCATTCCCGTCCCGATTCATCGGGAGGAATCTATATTTTAAATAAATGGATACCTGCTTTCGCAGGTATGACATTATTTGCATGTTTAATAATAATGCAGCATTTTCCATTATCTATCGCTAATTTTTATAATAAAATATCATAAAGATATTTTAATAAATAATTAGTTATTAATATTATTCATAATACACAGAATAACTAAGTTACAGAAATTGCTAATGGGACAATATTTGTAAATTGTACTTATGCATAAACATTTTAGTGAAATTGAATCATACTCGCACAAATTATTTGGGGAAAATATAGAGCTATTACCAAGTGTGACAGAAACATTTGAACTTCAAATGGCATATTTAGAATACAATGTCCTTAATAATTCCGAATTAATTTCACGAAGTGCATTCTTCAAATCAATAAATGGTAATTTCACAAACCATTTTCTAACATATTCAACAACTTCCGATGTTTTAACAAAAGATAGATCATCAATAACAAAACAGTATTTTAAAAACGGTCAATTTTCAACGGGATATGCTGTTCATTCTTTATTTCCATATCGCGGGAAATTCCATCCTCAATTAATTAAGGGTTTACTTAATATTATTGGTATAAATAATGGTGAAACCGTGTTAGACCCAATGTGTGGAAGTGGAACATTAAATATTGAAGCAGCATTAATGGGTATTAATTCATTTGGAATAGACATAAGTCCGTTCTGTCAGTTCATGACAAAAACAAAATATGAATCATTATTTCTAAAAGAGGCAGAATTGACCAATTTAGATAACACTCAAAAACTATTTGATTATTTTCAAAAACACAGATCGAAGGATATTATTGAAAAAATATACAAAACAGAAAACCCACAAGTTTATCAACTGGCCTTACTTGCATTCCTAGATGCACTTGGTTACTCCGTGCGAGTAAAATCAACACATAGAAATTTATTTGAAAAAGTTTTACAGAGATATATAAATACCGTTTTAGAATTTTCTTTAAACCCATATTTCGATCCAAAAGCGTTCGGGAGGTTTGAAATATTATCAGATAGTACTGCCACAAACATTAAATTAGAGAATAATACCGTAGATGCAATCATTACTTCACCACCTTACTCTTTCGCAATCGACTATGTAAAGAATGATCAATCTCAATTAGAATTTCTTGGATATAATGTAGAAGAATTAAAGTTGAATATGATTGGATTAGAAGGTAGAAACAGAAATGAAAGACTTTCAAAATATTTTGATACAATGGCTAATGTTTGCAAAGAAATTCATCGCGTATTAAAGAAGGATAGAATATTCATTATGATAATTGGGTCCAATACAAATCAAACCGGTGGTATTAGATTGGAACAAACTATAATTGATAATTGTGAAAAAATTGGATTATCATTGGTGAAAAGCATGCTTAAGCCTATTAAAGGAATGCGGAATACAATGAAAGATGAGTACATTTTACTTTTTAAAAAAGCATATTGTTAGGTGTTTTATGAATTCAAATAATAACAAATTTCAAAAAGTTATAGATAAGAATACATTCTATTTTTACAATCCAGAATTTGAAGAAAAATATGAAGGATATATTAGTTCATTAAAAAGTACTTTACTTGTTTTGAAAAATGATATAGAAGTTAATGGATTGAGAAAAGAATCGTTTGAGACGTTAATAAGTAAAAAAGAAAACGGTCTTCGAGCATTATTATCTTTAACTGGATTTTCCAATGAATTTTTAAAACGGATAACAACTCTAATTAGAGTTGTCGATGACGAAGAATTAAACAAACTAGTAAATAAATCTAAATGGTATTTTAAAGACTCAAATAGTAACTATGGAGTGAGAGAATGGACAGATAGGCAAATTCAAAAAATGATTTATGAAAACGAACATTTCCGTAAAGGAATAGTAAATCTATTTTTTGAAGGTGCTACCATTCCATTTTTATGTAATACCATTCCCCTATTCGAATTAAAAAAATTAACTATATCCAAATTAAAGTTTGAAATACCTGAAATGATTGATACACTAATTAGGTACAAAGAAAAAGGTTCTTATTCCGGGAAGAAGGAAAATAATCCTGAAATCCTTGTCGAAAAAATACTCGATGAACTCCAAATTACTTATGAAAAAGGTGATTTATCTGAACTGGTCAAAAATGCACCTGATACAAAACGAACAATGGATTTCATTATACCAAACAAATCAAATCCATTAATTATTATAGAAAGTTCATTTCTTGTCACCACATCATCAGGACAAGGGGATAAATCCAAAACAGAAATATCAATAGAAACTTTAATTAAAGATCATTATCCAAAATCAACATTTATTGGTTTTGTTGATGGCATCGGCTGGTATGTTAGAAAAGGAGATTTAAAACGAATGGTTTCAGCTTATGATGATGTTTTTACTTACCATGCAGATGAATTGATCCGCTTTAAAAAGTTAGTAAAAAAAATATTCAAAACTTAAATGAAATACAAAAATAAAGTGTTGCATGGCGATTGCTTAGAATTATTTAGAAAGATTCCAGATAATTCAATAGATGTTACTTTCGCTGATCCTCCATTCAACTTAAAGAAAAAATATAATATTTATAGAGATACTAAAGAACTTCAAACCTATTTGGATTGGTGTAAAATTTGGATTTCTGAAATGGTTCGTGTTACAAAACCAACAGGCTCCATTTTTGTTCATAACATTCCAAAATGGCTTACATATTATGCTTCATTTTTAAACGAAATTGCTGATTTTAGGCATTGGATATCTTGGGATGCTCCCTCAGCCCCAATGGGTAAATCACTTCAACCCTCTCATTATGGCATTTTGTTTTATGCCAAAGACTCTAAAAAAAATGTATACAACGAAATTAGATATCCTCATAAACGCTGTAGAAAATGTGGTTATTTACTGAAAGATTATGGTGGAAAAAAGGAAGGATTACATCCGTTTGGTCCTCTTGTTTCTGATGTATGGACTAATATTCATAGAATCAAGCATAACAAATATAGAGATCATCATCCTTGTCAGTTGCCTATTCACCTTATGGAAAGAATAATTTTGATGGCAACTAATGAAGGTGATATAGTATTAGATCCATTTTTGGGAACAGGGACTACTGCAATTGCAGCAAAAAGATTGGGTAGGAATTACATTGGATTTGAATTAGACAAAACTTATGTAGATGTGAGCAAGAATAAATTGTTGATGGAAAATTATAGTTCGAAGATTGGAAATATTTGGGTAAGTTATTTTACAGATACTGTTGTAACCGTCAGAGATAAAGATTGGGATGAACTTTCCTCTTACTATATTTTACCTCAAAATAATAAAGATATTGACCATACAAAAATAAATTTCATTGAAAAGAAAAAAATTGAACGACAATTTGAGTTCATTACAAATGGAAACGGAACTAAAAATGGAAATCAACTAATTGCCACTTTAGAAGATTGCGAATGCAGTAGTGATAAAACTAAAGTTGTACATCACTTAACTCGGGAAGCTAATACTATCCTATAAGTAGTTTATCGGCTAACTTTCAGCATCATTTTCTCTATTAAGTATAACTTATCCGGCTTCTTGGCAAGCCACTTAAAAATCAAATAACTGATCAATCCGGCAATTCCGAGTCCAAGCAGTCCGTTGATTGTTAAAAGTTTTGTGTCCATTTTAGCAAACACAAACCAATTTGTGTCCAATAAAATAATTATTGATATACACAAATAATTAAAATTTGCTAATACGATACAACTTATCCGGCTTCCTTGCTATCCATTTAAATATCAGATAACTGATTCCACCGGCAATTCCGAGTCCAAGCAGCCCGCAGATAAATTGGAATAATTCGATTGGCTTAAAACCAAATTCAAGATTATAGCTGATGAAGATACCGGATAAAAATCCAATCAACGGTAATCCGTATTGTAATAATGACAAAATTAAAAGAACATTTGCTGCTTCCGATACTTCTACCGTATCGCCAACTTTGCCGTCTATGGTATTTTCAATTTTGATTATTTTATCTTCTCCGGATTTAGGTGAACAAAGGAATTTGATACCGCACCCGTCACAATTATCAGTGGTTTTAATGGAAATGGTTAAAATATTCCCATCTATTTTTGTGATTACTCCCTGATCGGATACGCGGTTCGACAAACTAAGCTTCTACTTTCTCCGCCGGTTCATCTATCACCGGTTTTCCAACTACTGCAAGACAATCGGTCGGGCATTTATCGGTTGGCAGTTTAGCTTCCTTGCCAAAACCATTATAATTTACCTGAGCCAGATTATCTTTCATCTCCATCTGCCCTTCTTCCACATTCCTCACACAAATTCCGCAGGCGAGACAGGCTTTCAGGCAAACCTTACGCGCTGTTTTGGCGCCGTCAAGATTTTTACAAAATACAAATAATTTATGACTCTCAGGATGCATCTCAATGATATTTTGCGGACATACCTCAGCACATTTGCGGCAGCCGGTGCATTTGTCCTCAATAATTACCGGTAATCCGTTATCATTCATGTACATCGCGTCAAAAGTGCAGGCTTCCACACATTCACCAAAACCGAGACAGGCATATTCGCACATCTTTTCACCGCCGCCAAACACCGATGCTCCCAAACAGGATTTTATTCCGGCATAGTGGGCTTTTTTGGCCGTCTCAAAATTTCCGCCTTGGCACATTAACCTCGCGATCTGCTTTTCACCGGATTCAACGTCCACTCCTAGTATCTCGCCAATCGCTTTGCGCGCTTCATCGTCGCTCACCGGGCAACCGTTTATTTCGGCTTCGCCCGCCACAACCACCTCGGCGAATTTGGCACAGCCCGGATAACTGCAGCCACCGCAGTTAGCGCCGGGTAATTCTTCTATTATTTTCGCAATGCGATGGTCTTCTTCAACATGTAATTTCTTTTCGGCTACCGATAATCCGGCTGAGAACAATAGTCCCAAGCCGCCCATACTTGCAATTGCGATGAATAATGTGGTCATTTCCATAATTAATCTTCAGTGAAACAGGATAACAATAAAATGAAATTTGTCATTCCGGATTTCTGCACGCCATTGCGCACAAGCCCGCCTCAGGCGGGCAAGCTTTCGCAGGAATGATAATGTTACTTTTTGTTAAATAATTGTTAATCATTCAACACTCAAAATTCATAATTCTATTCGTGTTAATTCGTGCCATTAGTGGTTGCCTCAAATCAATCCTGCAAATCCCATAAAGGCAAGCGCCAAACTCCCGGCTACGATCATGGTAATTCCGGCACCTTTAAACGGTTTGGGCACATTCGACAATTCCAATTCTTCGCGAATTCCCGCCATCAGAACTAACGCTAAGGTAAAACCGGCACCGGCGCCAATTCCAAATACTAAACTTTCTATAAACGAATATTCCCTCAATACTGAGAATAACGCTAAACCTAAGATAGCGCAATTAGTTGTTATCAAAGGCAAATAAATGCCCAATGTATCATATAACGGTTTACTCATTTTTTTAATGAACATTTCAACCAATTGCACAAGCGAGGCGATCACCAAAATGAATGATACATATTCAAGTATCTCAATTTTAAACGGAACTAATAATAAATGGTAGATCAACCAAGTAACTGCTGCGGTAATCGTCATGACAAACATAACCGCCATTCCCATACTGACCGCTGATGATACTCGTTTGGATACTCCGACAAAGGGGCATATTCCTAAAAAGTAGGTAAGAACAAAATTGTTTACAATCGCCGCGGATAGAAATAACAATAATAAACTCATATTTTTATTTCCTTTGTGTCTTTGTGTCTTCGTAGTAAAATTCTCATACTTTCACTTTCCTTTCATTCAGCCAATTACCCAAGCCGATCAGAATACCGAGCGTTAAGAAAGCACCGGGCGGCAGGATCATAATCATCCAGGGATTGAACCAATCGCCCAATATCTGCAAATTGAATAGTGTTGCCGACCCAAGTATTTCCCGAATACCACCTAACACCACAAGAACAAAGATGAACCCCGTTCCCATGCCAAGCGCATCCAATATCGAACGGCCTACATTATTCTTTGATGAAAATGCCTCCTGTCGTCCAAGAATCAAACAATTAACCACAATCAATGGCACATACGGTCCAAGTGACTTACTTATTTCCGGCAGGAACGCGGCAAGAAATTTATCGGCTACCGTTACAAAAGTCGCGATTATGACGATATAGCCGGCAATCCGCACCTGATGAGGAATAACTTTTCTTAGTAGCGATATAATTATACTGGAACTGAGCAGAACAAACGTTGTAGCCATACCCATTGCTAAGCCGTTTATTGCAGAATTTGTTACCGCAAGAGCCGGACACAGACCAAGTAACATCCGCAAAACCGGATTGTCATCCCACAATCCTTTTACAAATTCCCTATATAATGATGTCTTCTTTTTAGCCACTGTAAAACCTCAAAAAAACTCCTTTGTCATGCCCGCGTAGGCGGGAATCTATTAATGTAAAATAGATTCCTGCACACCACTGCGCACAAGCCCGCCTCAGGCGGGCAAGCTTTCGCAGGAATGACAGACCTATTGTTAATAATAAATTGCATAATTTAATCTGTTGATTGATATAAATTTTTTATTCTACTAATATTTCCATTCACTATATCCACAACTGCTTTGGATGTTATCGTAGCACCTGATATTGCCTGAATTTCATTCTTAGTTGACGGTTTAATATTCTTCACAACTGTGATCGCCGGAAATAAATTAACACCAACAAATTGCTCCGGAAACCATAGCGGATTGGACTTATTGGATGGATCAGTAACAATTTTTGTTCCTAATCCCGGTGTTTCGACCTGCTCCAAGACTTTTAATCCGGTGATAGCATTAAATGACGGATCAACACCTACCATCATGGAAATATTGCCCTGAAATCCACTGCCTTGTGTCGTGAAGGCTATCCCAACCGGTTCATTCTGATCTTCAATTCTGCCAACGTATAATGTGGTACCTTCCGCTTCCAATTCATCATAATAATCATATTGGGGCAGCACTTCGGAGATGGCTGCTTTCAACGCCTGCAGGCGATGGTACTCTATTTTTGGTTTTGTGATATTATCCCAGCTTGAGAGAATACCACCGGATAATCCGGTAATTATCGTTAAAACGATTATCATTTTTGCGGTGTTATTCATTTCTTGGACTCTCCAAAAATGCGCGGACGGGTATATCGGTTTATTAAAGGAGTTGCACCATTCATCAATAATATTGAATACATTACGCCTTCCGGCAATCCGCCGAATAATCTGATAATAACCACCAAAATACCGATTCCTATGCCAAATATCCAGGCACCTTTGGTTGTTATTGGAGAGGTAACCATATCGGTTGCCATAAAGAAAGCACCGAATAATAATCCACCCGACAAAATGTGAAACAGCGGATCAGGATACTGCGCGGGATTTAACATCCAAAAGATGGAACCAAAAATTGTAACTGTCACCAAAATACTAACCGGAATTCTCCAGTCAGCATTTTTTAGAATTAACAGGAATATACCCCCAATTAGAACGGCGATTGCTGATGTTTCACCAAGACTCCCGCCGATATTTCCAATTAACATATCAGAATAATCGGTAAATATCTTTTCAAATTTAAAGGAACCGAGCGGCGTTGCAGTAGAGATCGCATCGGTATTTTCAAATTTTGGTGTTATTGGATTTGACCAGGTTGTCATCGCAACCGGAAAACTAGCCTGCAAAAACGCCCGGCCTAATAAAGCGGGATTGAAAATATTATAGCCAAGCCCCCCAAAAATGTGTTTACCGAGCGTAATTGCCACAATCGAACCCAAGGCTGCACTTGTTAGTCTGAACGATGGCGGTAAAGTCAAGGCAAGCAATATTCCGGTGATAATTGCGCTGCCGTCAATTATCGTGATCTTTTCACCTTTCATCAAATTCATTATTATTTCAGCGCCAAGGGCAGCGGCTACGCAAGTTAAGATCATCCATACTGCCGGTAAGCCGAAATAGTAGATAGCCATCGCCATGGCGGGAAAGAGCGCGATCACTACCGACCACATAATACTTTTTACAGATTTAGTTGTGTGCAAATGCGGACTTGAATTAAGGATCAACATTTTATCCGGTTTGGCAAGCTTTTTACGCGGATCAGGCTTTTTCTTTTCAACCGGTTTTGGTTCAGGCTTTGGTTTGTTTTCTTCTATTTCGCTCATTTAAGCCACTAATTCACATTGAATTTCATAAACTTTTTGTTTCCCTACCCTAATCCATTGCACCAATGGAATATTGGACGGACATACATAAGCACAGGAACCGCACTCAATGCAGTTCATGATCCCCATTTGATCGGCTTCCGACCAATAACGGATATAGGATAATCTCGCTAATCTTGTGGGCATCAGGAACATCGGGCAAGCCTGAACACAGCCGCCGCAGCCGATACAAGCCAACGGTTCTACTTGTTTATAGTCGGTAGTACAAACAATTCCGCTTGTAGCTTTGATCACCGGTACCGCAAGATCAAATTGGGCAATTCCCATCATTGGTCCGCCCATGAAAACCTGCGATGTCTCATCAACCAAACCACCACAATGTTCGATAACATCGCTGAATTTGGTCCCGATGGTAACTAATAAATTTTTCGGTTCTTTGATACCGTTGCCGGTTACGGTAACGATGCGCTTGGTCAAAGGTTTTTCATTTATTACAGCATTGGCTACTGCTGCCGCCGTGCCAACATTCTGTACAACCGCACCGACATCCATCGGCAAACCGCCGGTTGGTACTTTTCTATTTTTGACAGCCTTGATCAGCATCTTCTCAGCGCCCTGCGGATATTTGGTTTTTACCGTTATTATATTAAATCCATAATCCTTAGCTGCTGCGGACATTTTTTTGACGGCGTCCGGTTTATTGGATTCAATACCAACATAGCCCTCTTTAACACCCAACACTTTCATTATGATAGCCATTCCTGTCAATATTTTGTCAGGATTTTCAACCATCATTCGATGATCAGCGGTCAAAAAAGGCTCGCACTCACAACCATTTAAAATAAATGTATCAATCGGTTTATCTTCCGGAGGACTTAGCTTAACATGCGTGGGAAAAGCAGCCCCGCCTAAACCAACGATTCCGGCTTTTTTGATTCTATCTTTTAATTCTTCAACAGACAATGCGGTCCAATCGGTTTCTATATCTTTATCTACGGCATCTTGCTCATCCTCTTCATCTTTAGCTACAATATGGATCATTTGGATTTTGCTACCGGTTGGAGCAGGATAACGACCTATCGCCTTAACTTTTCCATTAATTGTAGCATGTACGGGACTCGACACAAAGGCGTCGGTGGAGCCGACAACTTGACCTTTTTTTACCTCTTCACCAACCTCAACCAATGGCTTACAAGGCGCGCCGATATGCTGCTGTAAAGGGATAAATACTTCTTTCGGTTCCGGTAGAATTTCTATCGGCAGAGATTCTGTAAAATGCTTATTATCTCTCGGATGGACACCGCTTTTAAAGGTTGGGAACTTCACTCTATTCGCTTTCTGATTTAACCGTAATAATCGTTGTTTATATATTATCTACAGCAGAAATTACAGCTTTAGCCATACAAATAAAAATGAAATAGGATACATAAGTCCGAATATTTTACAACAATATTTGTCATTCCCGCGAAAGTTTATGCGCCTATGGAGTGCTTGCCCGCCTGAGGCGGGCTTGTGCGCAGTGGCGTGCGGGAATCTATTATTTCATCCCATTTAATCTCCCCGCAAGGAGAGACATTCGAATGATAAGGTCTGGTAAAAGTTCAAATATTTTGTTTAATTTACATTAATGAAAATGAAACTCTATTGGCAAGTTCTGATTGCCATGCTGCTTGGCATAATATTCGCTCTAATCTTTCAGGAAAAAGCCTTAATTGCCAAACCGCTCGGAACGATCTTCATGCGCTTATTGAAAATGATAATCGTTCCGTTGATCATTTTTTCAATTACAGCCGGCGTTATCAATTTAGGCAAAAATATCGGACGGGTCGGAGCAAAAACTTTTGGCTATTATTTAATGACATCGCTCTTAGCGATACTGATCGGATTGACCCTTGCCAATACGATCCAGCCCGGCGTAGGCTTGGACTTGGATGTGATCACAACCGAATTTGACCCGAACTCATTGAAGACACCAAGCTCTCCCTTTGACATAATTGTACGAATGATACCGATCAATCCGTTGACAGCCGCCGCCGAAGGCGATATCCTCGGAATTATTTTTTGGTGTATCGTTTTTGGATCAGTGATCCCGCGCCTGCCCGACAAACCGCGCAAATTCATGCAGAAACTTTTTGATGCCGGATTCCAAGCCATGATGATCCTCACCCAAGCCATAATTAAATTACTGCCAATCGGCGTATTTGGATTAATCAGCACAGCGGTAGCGTCAACCGGATTTGAATTATTCAAAGGTGTGGCAATGTATATGATAACGATTGCCATCGGATTGACCTTACATGCTTTTGTGATTTTGCCGTTGGTTTTCTATTTCTTTACACGGATTAATCCGCTCAAACATTATCGTGCAATTGCTTCGGCAATGGCGACGGCTTTCTCATCGAGTTCTTCGGGAGCTACCTTACCTGTAACTATGAATTGTGTCGAGACCAATGCCGGCGTATCAAATAAAATATCAAGTTTTGTATTGCCGCTCGGAGCAACCATTAATATGGACGGCACGGCGCTCTATGAATGTGCCGGAGTTTTGTTCATTGCGCAGGCACTCGGCTTTGACCTGACCTTTGCACAACAATTGATCATCGTCTTGACCGCCTTTCTTGCTTCGGTTGGTGCTGCGGCAATTCCCTCCGCCGGCTTGGTTATGATCTTTATTGTGCTTGACGCAGTCGGCTTAGGCGGGCATCCCGGTGCGGCATTGATCGTTGGAACCATGCTTGCGGTTGACCGTCCGCTTGATATGTACCGCACAGTTGTTAATATAACAAGTGACAGCATAGGAGCGGTTGTAGTTGCTAAAAGTGAAGGTGAGAAAGACTTATATCCTGATAAATGATATATTGAATGGAAGATTTTAGTATAGAGCGCGATCTAAACAAACTCCACTTCAAAGTCAGTAATTATATTGATTTCAACAAAATTACGCTCAATGAAGCATCAGAATATCTTCCGGGATGGATTCACATAAATACATTTGATGATCTATCAATTTGTTGGATGTCTGATAAAATGAAGAATGATCTGCAGGCAAGCACATATAAAGTAATTCAAGAAGGTCCTAATTTTCTGCAGAAGATCATTCATCCCGAAACTGATATACGCGTCATACCAAAAATTCTGTCCTTCCGCGATTTGAATGATCCCGATAAAATTATTGGTTTTATTCAGATGATCAGATATGCTACCGATCATCCCTATCTGCCGCATTACACGACGATTAAGTTATCAACCAAATATAATTGTTTCTTTTGCCAAACCTTACCTATCGTTGATCCCCAAAAAATGATCTATAATTATCTTGAGTTATTTGGCGGTAATGAAGAATCAACCGAAGATTTTTTGAAATATCAATCACTCACCAAACGAGAGAAGGAAATTTTACAATTAATTGCCATCGGAAAATCAAACTCCGAGATTGCCGATCAATTTAAAATATCGGCTTTAACCGTGAAGACCCATCGTCAAAACATCATTAAAAAACTTGATACGAGCAAAATCCAAGACTTGATCAGGATTGCCCTAACCTATAGCATTTATTAGTACTCCTTTGGGAGTATTGTATATCAAAATAATCACATAATAATTTCCAATTCAGGGGATTAACATTTTAAGAGGAAATTGTTATGAAACTCATTTCCAAATGTATATTACTTCTATTTGCTATTAGTTCACTTATATATTCCCAATGGATTGACCAAAGTATTAAATATGAAGGAACGATTTACTCTGTTCATTTAATAGATAATAATACGGGATGGATTTGTGGTCAGGGTGGATTGATAGCAAAAACTACTGATGGCGGATATACCTGGTTTAATCAAGAAAGTGGAATTAGTGAAAATCTTTTTTCAATATTTTTTGTAAACGAGAATATTGGATATGCTGCCGGGTGGAATGGTACATTAATAAAAACATTGGATGGAGGAATTACATGGGAATCCCAAGATAGTGGGACAGGTAAAAAACTTGAATCAATTTATTTTATAGATGAAAATACCGGCTGGATAGCAGCAGACGGTGCTGTTTTAAGAACAACTGATGGTGGGCAAAACTGGCAATATCAATCATTTATCCAACTAAATGAAATTCCATCTATTTATTTTACAGATGCTAACAACGGTTGGATGGTCGGCGATGGCGGCAAATTAAGAAAAACAACAGACGGCGGTGTTAATTGGATACAGCAGTCAAGCGGTACTAATCAGTTTCTTAATTCTGTTTTCTTTATAGGTACTGATATAGGTTGGATCTGCGGGAATAGTGGAACAATACTGAAAACTACCGATGGTGGAACTACTTGGGCAATTTTGAATAGTGGAACTACGCTGCATCTCAGGTCTATTTTCTGTGCTTCTGAAAATATAGGTTACGTTGTCGGGTGGGACGGCGCAATGCTAAAAACAACGGATGGCGGTGAAAATTGGACTGATATCAGTGGTGGGAATTCTAACCATATGGAAGCGGTATATTTCAATAACGAAAATAATGGTGTGGCAATTGGAAATAATGGAACAATCCTTAAAACTAATAACGGTGGTATCGGTTGGTCTGAACTACGCGTAAACGAAGTAGGTGATCTAACTTACTTTTTTGCTACTCAATCAGTTAGCAAATCTAGTTTTCAGGCAAGTTCAGCATCAAATTTGTTTACAATTAATGATGCTCAATTACAAAAATCAACTGATGGAGGGAAAACATGGGTAACAATATCTTTAGATAATAATGCAATCTTTTATGCGATTCATTTTATTAGTCAGTCTATAGGAATTGTTGTCGGAGCTAACGGTACAATATATAGAACTACAGATGGAGGACAATCATGGACGCCTGTAAACAGTGGGTTATCCGGTGATCCAAAATCTGATTTGCATAACATTCATTTCACTAGTGACAATACCGGTTACATTGTTGGAAGCAATGGTACAATATTAATGACAATTGATGGAGGACAATCATGGACCTTACAAGATACAGGAGGAGCAGATGGAAATCTATACTCAGTCCATTTCCCGAATGCAGGTTCAAATGTAGGCTATGCTGTAGGAACTAGTGGGACTATTTTAGCGACGAATGACTATGGAATTACTTGGTCAGATATCAGTCTTAATTCTCCTATTAATTTTGATGATGTTTTTTTTACTGATGAAAATAATGGATATATGGTTGGCGAGCATAATATTTATAAAACAACTGATGGAGGCAATAATTGGACTGAACAGCCTCACTATGGTGAAGCATTTACTTCGATTACTTTTACAGATGAAAATAATGGATTTGTTGTAGGGAAAAACAATGCTATATATCAAACAAATGATGCGGGAAACTCTTGGACAAACATTAATAGCGGTAACGAGAAGATAAGTAAGTTAAACACTAATGTTAAACCCGATCTCAACCACATCTTTTTTATTGATAAAAACGAAGGGTGGATCGTTGGTGATAACAGTACTATTTACTATACTGAAAATGGCGGAGAAGGCGGTTTTGTCAATGTAGAATCAGATTCCAAACCTAACGGTTTCATGCTTGCTCAGAATTATCCAAATCCCTTTAATCCATCAACTACAATTGAATTTTCAATTCCGATTGAGTCTGATGTGACATTGGAAATATTCAATTTATTGGGACAAAAAGTATATGAAACAATATTTCAATCAGCTAAGGAAGGCAATCATAAGATGCAATGGTATGGAAGGGATAATAAAGGATTCGCCTTAAGTTCCGGTATTTACATTTATACTATAAAAGCTGGTGGATTTTATCAAACCAAAAAAATGGTACTTTTAAGATAAACATTAACCGAATCTGATTGACAGCGCTCAATTTCAATACTAATTTTTATTTAGAATTATAACAATTTCCGTACCGGAATTCGTTATTTCAGGATCTTCAAGTTTCTAGCAATAGGGTGCTGTACTTCGCCTGTAAAAAACAGGCCCGCCCCGCCAAGGCGGGGTAAAGGGAAGTTTGCTATCGGTGAGAGGCTCCCACCATTAATCATTTAATGGTCCTGAAAAACAACCGGTACGGTTTTTTTATACCCCCCTGTCCAATGGACATCTCCCCCTATTTAGGGGGAGAATTAAAGAGGGGGTAAATTAATTAAATCAGATTCGAAATATTATATTGAAATTATCTACCGCCTACTGCTTCCCAACAATCTGATTGATTCGTTTTACCGGCCCGCGGATCTTGAACTGTACACCTGTCTCAGTATATTCGCGGTCAAGGACGGTTACTCCTTGTTGAGCATCGGCAATTTCTTTGGCTTGCTCAAATTTGAAACTGACGTCAGCAGTTGTGTAATCTTTGTTAATAATATTTCTGATTGCATCCAATAAGACATCAATCCGTAAATGTTCTTTTGCTGAGATCAAGATGCCGTCCGGGAAAGTTCGTTTAAGATAACCAATCCTGCCTTCTTCGTTGATTGAATCAATCTTATTTAGTACAACCAATTTTTCTTTATCCTTACCGCCCAAATCTTTTAGAACGGAATTTATGGTAGCATAATGCTCGGTTATTTGCGGTGATGACGCATCCATTACAATGAGTATCAGATCGGATTCAACGACTTCCTGTAAAGTACTCCTGAAGCTCGCTACAAGATGGTGTGGCAATTTCCTGATAAAACCGACCGTATCGCTGATCAGGAATTCATGCTCATCATCAATTTTTGCCGATCTGATGGTTGTATCCAATGTGGCAAATAACTGATCACGGATATAAACGTCGGCGCCGGTGATAGCATTCATCAATGTTGATTTTCCGGCGTTGGTATAACCCACTAACGACACACTAAAACTATCCTTCCTGCCTTTGCGCTGCGTATCCCTTTCTTTGTCAATTTTAACCAATTCTTTTTTTAATTTGGCGATTCTCTGCCCGATCAATCGCCGGTCCACTTCAATCTGTGTTTCACCGGCACCGGCTCGCGTGCCGACACCACCCATCTGACGTTCCAAGTGCGTCCACATTCTTGTCAATCGGGGAAGCATGTACTGTAATTGTGCTAATTCCACCTGTGTTTTGGCTTCTTTGGTCTTGGCATGTTTTTGAAAAATATCTAATATTAATGCACTGCGATCAATTACCTTAATATTTTTGCCGAGTGATTGAAAATTCTTAGTCTGAGCGGGTGAAAGGTCCTCGTCAAAAATAACTAAGGATACATCTAATTCTTTAGCCTGATTTATAATTTGTTCCGCTTTACCCCTCCCCACAAAAAAAGCCGGACTAATTTTGTTTAATCGTTGCGTAATTCTGCCAGTTACTTCGGCTCCGGCTGTATCGGCAAGTAATTCCATTTCATCAAGATGCTCATGAATCACATGTTCTTCTAAGCTGTCATGAATTACACCTACTAAGATTGCTTTTTCTTTACTATTGGAAGCTAAGTTAGATGACATACTTTTAAATTATTACATAAAAAATTTAACGATGTCCATTACTAATCCGGAAAACAATGGAATGCGTAAATTGTCGTCTATTCTAATCGGCATTAACTCGATGAACATCGCTGAAAAAGCGCCAAAATACTTTATAATATTTGGTACATCGGGGACCAAATAAGAAATGAACAGGCAAACCACTAAGCCTGCTAAAAATCCTTCTAAAGTTTTACTACCGATTTTAATTCTGCCAAACTTTTTGCCGATCAAGGCAGCAAAAGTATCACCAAAGGTGGCGAACAACAGCGCTAATACTGCAATGCCTTTGGGGAATAGTATCACCGTTATAAATGAACCGATTAATAGATAGCTCGCACCCGTGAGTTTTCCGTCAAGTTCGTGCGAGCGCATCATGCGATTAAAAAACCTCTGAAAAATTTTTGAGATCCAGATATTCCGTGTTCTCCCAAGATCAATAATTACAAATATGATAGCGGCAAGACCAAGCAATTCCGACATTATAATTTGCGGTATATCCATAAAATAATATACTATGGGAATAACTGAATTGGTTGCTAAGTGCAGTGCTTTTCTTGGTAGTTCCTGACGCATACTAATTGGTCACATCTTGAAAGATATCTTGTAAGTCCAAAACACTTACTGTAAGGTCAATCAATTTAGATTCTTCTAAAACTGTACCGGCCGGAATTGATTGATCCAATACGGTATAAGGTATCAAATCCTCATTTTGTTTATAATGAATTTTCCCGATTTTTAGTCCGGCTTTTTCTAATTCAACATAGGCAGCGTCTTTACTAAGCCCGAATAAACTTGGCACCAAAATCTCATTAGGTGAACGCCCTTGGCTGATTATAACACGCACATTATAACCTTTTGGAATGGTCTGCATGCTATCAGGAATTTGCTCAATTATCACTCCCTCAGGATAAATTGGGCTATAATCCTTACTGACAGCGCCCATTTTTAGCCCGCTCTTATTAAGCAATATTTCAGCACTCCTCTGTGATTGACCAACAATGTAAGGAACTTTCACCATTCGCTCAGACTGTGAAATCTTTAAGCGCACTGTCCTCTTCTTTTTAACGATTGAACCCGGTTTGGGATATTGATCCAACACAATATTTGGCTCAACTTGGTCGGTATAAATTGTGTCAGACACAACCCCTTTAAATCCCGAAGTTCTGATCATAATCAGGGCAGATCTAACATCCAAAGAAGTTACGTCAATCAGTTCTTTGCTTTTACCCTGTCTAACATAAAACGGCATTATCACTGCTTCCAACAATATCAGCGCAATGATAGTTATAATTCCGAGTGTTATTAAATATTTGGCTAATTTTTTAAGCATTTTTAATCATTTTTACTGCAAACATTCCATCCATTTTATGGTCGTGCGGATAGATATTGAGAGCACCTTTTTCATCAGTATATTTTTCCGGTAGTTGATTACCGATAGAAACCACTTTGAAATCATTATGAAATTTAAGGAATGCATCCACCACTTCCCAATTTTCTTCATGCTCAATGGAACAGGTGGCATACACCAAAACGCCGCCCGGTTTTACAAATCTATGTACATTGTTCAAAATTGACTTCTGTAATTGCGTAATTTTTTTGAGATGCTCCGGTGTTCGGCGCCATTTAATATCGGGCCTCCGCCCGATGGTTCCAGTACCTGTGCATGGGGCATCAATCAATACTCTATCGGCAACGGGAAATTCACTTTTGGTAGCATCTTCTTGAGCAAAAATAATATTGCCATTTCCTAACCGTTTGGAATCATTTTTGGCCAATTCAATTCTGTCTTTAGCAACATCATACGCATAAATCGTACCTTTACCGCCCATTAATTCTGCTATGTAATTGGACTTTGTTCCGGGTGCAGCACAAACATCCAAAATAACCTCATTGGGTCGGGGATCCAAAACTTCAACAACCATTCCCGAAGCACGATCCTGAAAAGAGAATTCACCTCTTTTAAACGAATCATGTTTTTTTAATAACGAACCTCCTTTTTTTACAACGTAAAATTTATCAGAATTATCCAACGATTCAATTTTAACATCATCGGGGATATTCTTCTCAAAATCATCACCGGATATTTTAATGTTATTTCTACGGATTATAAGCGGTTGCGGTGCGTTGAAATGATTAGCTAATTGAACGGTATTTTTAAAACCAAATTGTTGGTTCCATTTGTTAAACAGCCATCGCGGAAATGAATACCATTGATAATCTTCAATTTCTTCCGGTTTATCCGTAAAATTATCAACGCTTATTTTCCTATGTATGGCATTGACCAAGCCGCTCGCTTTCTTATTAATTTGTTGTTTTGCTATTTCTACGGCACTATTAATTGAAGCATAATCAGGTACTTTTTCATCAAACATTAATTCATAAGTACCCATTTCCAAGATAGACAGCAACTGCGTTTGCAGTTTATTAAAGGGAGTATTAAGATGTTTTTCAATATACCAATCTAACCGGCTCTTCCACCGTAATATTTCTCGCGTTAAAACAATTACACGGTTTCGATCATCTAATTTTATATTATATTTTTTAAAATATTCATTTTGTAAGGTTTTGAGATTTAGCGAAGTATCATAAAACTGATTGATTATTGCGATGGTGTGCTGACGGTAAGAAGTCATTAATCACCAAGTGTAACATTGGAGATTTGTACTCCGCGTAAAAATGAAACTACATCCATCCGTTTTTTGCCTTCCAATTGTAATTGATTAAGGGCTAATTGCCCTGCTCCGGTTTGAACCGCAACGGCACTGTTATTGGTGATTGTGATTTTGCCAATATTATCATTATCAATTAGATTATTTATAATCGATGCTGAGAATATTTTTAACCGCTTACCATTTAAAAAAGTAAATGCGCCCAGTGCGGGAGAAAATGCTCTGATCCGATTATTGATCTCAACAGCTGATTTGTTCCAATCAATTAATAAATCATCATTATTTATTTTCGGTGCAAGCGTTACTTTGGATTCATCTTGCTGCTCTCCATCAATTGAACCTTTTTCAATCCCATTTAATGTTTTTACTACCAATTCTGCTCCCCTTTTGCTTAATCTTGCGGAAAGGGTCCCGTAGTCGTCGTCATCATTTATTTCCGTAATTTCCTGTAGCAATATTGAACCTGAATCAACTGTTTTCGATAAGTTAATTGTTGTTACTGCCGTTTCTTTGTCACCATTAATAAGTGACCATTGAATTGGCGCTGCTCCACGATATTGAGGAAGCTTGGAAGGATGTAGATTAATTGCACCGAATTTTGGAATTGACAGCAACCGCATCGGCAGTATTTTATATGCGACAACAACAAAAATATCGGGCTGCATGGATGAGACATACCTTAAAAACTCGATTTCATTCAATTTGGCAGGCTGCAAAACCGGAAGACCCATCGCCTTGGCGTTGGCAGTCACGGCTGTTTCTTTCAGTTTATTACCACGTCCAAAACGTTTAGGAGGATTCGAAACTACATACAAGATTTTGTGTTTAGATCGTGATACCTTTTTTAGACTCGGAACAGCAAATTCCGGATTTCCCATAAAAATAATGCGCATAGTTAAATGCTCTTTAAATAATATATATTACAGAACTGCGGCTCCGGAAATATTTTTTATTTCAGAATAATTGATCTCTGCCCTTTCTTTAATATCCTTTAACTGCGTTTTATACGGTAACTTTGCAACTGAACTCACCCGGTCAATTATTAATATGCCATTTAGATGGTCCATCTCGTGCTGTATGGCACGGGCATAAAGTCCGCCAAATTCAGTTTTGTGCTTCGAACCATCCAATTTTTGATATTTCAAAGTAACAAATTCCGGTCTTTTGATTTCAAATTCAACGCCGGGAACTGATAAACACCCTTCGCTGAATGCTGATTCTCCGCGCGAATCAACAATTTCTCCGTTAACGAATTCCGCCGGTTCGTCAGCTTCTTCGGTATGGGTTATGTCAATAATAAACAAATTGAGGTCATAGCCAATTTGGTTGGCTGCCAGACCGATGCCATCGGCTTCGTACATTGAATCGTACATTTCATTAACAATATCAGGAAGAATCTTGAAATCTTCCACAGTTGCGCATTTCTTCCTTAAGCGCGGATCTCCATATTTTACGATTTCCTGTACAGACATTTTTTAGGCTTCAATCCTTGTATCTTCTTCGGTAACTGAATCAGCCATTCCGGCAATCGCCGATTTGACGACTGTTAAATTTGTATTTTTATCAACTTTGATTATCACAATTTTACCTTGATTCTTTATTCCTACAACCGTTCCATGCACACCGCCGATTGTAACCACCCGATCACCTTTTTTCAAGGCTTCTAACATTACCCGCTTTTCTTTTTGACGCTTGGCTTGCGGACGAATCATTAAAAAATAAAGTATGAGCATTATCAACACAAACGGCAAAAGTGATAACATTCCGCCACTGCCACCGGTAGCGCCCGGTTGTGTTCCTGCGAATAAAATATCCAATTTATTTCTCCTTCTTATTAGGATTGAAAATTACCGTGAATTTAAGTTAATCTCAATGGAATCATTATTAGATAAATATATGACTAAAAAGACACATAATATTCTTACAAATTCTTTCTTTGATAGGGACGCTTGCACGGTAGCCCGGGGCTTGCTCGGTAAGGTAATTCATCATAAAAGCAATGATATTTGGTTATCGGCGCAGATCATCGAGACCGAAGCCTATTATAAAGTAGAAAAAGGTAGTCATGCTTCGCTTGGCTATAGTACATCGCGCAAAGCTTTGTTCATGCCGTCCGGAACAATTTATATGTATTATGCAAGAGGAGGAGATTCACTGAATTTTAGTTGTAAAGGTGCGGGGAATGCAGTTCTCATCAAATCAGGGGTTCCATATCTCGGTGACCAAATCAATCAACAGATGATAGAGGAAATGCAAAAAAATAATCCTGTAAAAAATAGTGGAAGAATCAGAGGACCAAAACGCTTGTGTTCAGGGCAAACCTTATTATGCAAATCATTGAACTTGAAAGTCCCCGATTGGAACCAAAAAACATTACAAAAAGATAAACTTTTTATTGAAAATGTTGGACAAACTCCTTCTAAAATAGTCATTTCCAAAAGATTGGGAATACCTCCGGGACGCGATGACAACCTACTCTACAGATTTATTGACTTTGATAACATCAGGTATTGTACCAAAAATCCCCTGACTGAAAGAAAGAATAAAGAGGGAAAGGATTATATGATAATTAGATACCCGCTTTCGCGGGTATGACATCTGTATTTTGGTCATTCCTGATTTGGTCAACAATCTAAATATAAATAGAAACCCTCAAGGTTTCCAAAACCTTGAGGGTTTCTATATTACTCTTACTAAATACCACCTTTATATATAGCCGTACTGCTCAATCTTCAATAAAATATCCTGTACCAAGATTTCCGGATCGGTATCTTCGGAATTGATCACGATCTCAGCATTTTGCGGATCTTCGTACGGATCACTGATACCGGTAAATTCTTTAATGATACCTTGACGGGCTTTGGCATACAAGCCTTTCACATCACGTTTTTCACAGACTTCTAAAGATGTACTGACATGTACTTCTATAAATCCGCCATAACGCGCTATCATCTCACGAACAGCTTGACGATCAGCTCTGTAGGGAGCAATCGGTGCGCAAATTGCGATGCCAAAATTTTTAGTTATTTCACTGGCAACATAACCAATTCTTTGGATATTCAAAGACCGATGTTCCTTGGAAAATCCAAGCTCACTCGATAAATGCGTACGTACCACATCTCCATCAAGTAAAGTAACCGGCCTCCGACCGTCTTCTAATAATTTTACCATTAAACCATTAGCAAGCGTTGATTTACCGGAACCGGATAATCCGGTAAAGAATACGGCAAAACCGCGTTTATTCAGCGGTGGACGGGTTGTGCGCAATTCTTCAACAACTTCGGAGTAAGAGAACCAGTTTGGAATTTCCAATCCTTTATCCAAGCGACGGCGTAATTCGGTTCCCGAAATACTTAAAATTTTAGTATCATCCGTTAACTCATCCTGTGGACAGTATTCAGCTTTATCTTCCACGTAAACCATCAATTTAAACGGAACCATTTTAATGCCGAGTTCTACCTCGTGCTTTTGCAACAATTCCTGTGCGTCGTAAGGACCATAAAATGGTTTGCCGTCCTTATCATTTCCGGGACCGGCATGATCGCGCCCGACAATCAGATAATTACAGCCGTAATTCTTGCGAATAATTGCATGCCACAAAGCCTCTCTTGGTCCGCCCATGCGCATTGCAAGGGGCAATAAACTCAATAGAACTGTGCCATGAGGATATTTCGGCAATACTTTTTCATAACATCTTACACGTGTATAATGATCAACATCGCCCGGCTTTGTTAAACCAACAACCGGATGGATCAATACATTGGCACCAATTTCATTCGCGGCTCGCATAGTCAACTCCACATGGGCGCGATGCATTGGATTCCTCGTTTGAAAAGCAACGATATTTTCCCAGCCGCGTTTTATAAATTGCTCGCGTAATTCACGAGGGGTATCCCGAATGCCTTGATAATCATAATGCTTCGGCGGTGTCATACCTTCCAAGATTCCACCGACATATACCGGATTGGTGAAATTATACAAATAACTAACCGCCGGATGAGTGACATCGGTTGTACCGAAAACAAACTTGGCTTCTTCTTTTAAATCAGGCTTCCAAATATCATCAATATGCAGTACTGCTAAGGGGAAGCCCTCTTTGTCCCGCAAAACAAGTTTGTCATTAACGGAAAGTTTTTCGGCTAACTCCTCGGTTATATCAAGATTAATTGGGATTGGCCACAAGGTTCCATCGCTTAAGCGCGTATCCTTTAATACTGATTCGTAATCTTTTTTATTCAAAAAACCTTTGAGCGGTGAAAATCCACCGTTGAGGATCAACTCCAAATCACATATTTGACGATCGCTTAACGTCCATGATTCAAATTTGATCAGTTGGTCTCTTAATTCCTGCTTTCTCTCATCAGGCACATATAGATCACATAATTTCCCACCATGAGGTTCAATTAATTTTGCTTTCATAAATAATTCCTATAATCAATAAAATGCTTCAAAATTGGCGTCAAATTTACATCTTGTATAATAGTAATACTACCAACTTATCGAAGAACAATACTAATAGTTGTGCCTTTACCGAGCACTGATTCTTTTACAAATATTTTTCCATTATGGAAATCGCTTATAATTCGTCGGGTGAGTGATAATCCCAATCCCCAACCATATTTTTTGGTACTAAATCCCGGACGGAAAATGTTCTTCCAATCCCTGCGCGGTATCCCCGAACCGTTGTCGGATATATCAATTATAAACGTATTATTCTTTTCAAGAAGATCAATATCAGTGTTACTTATTTTCGTTTTGGCAGCGTCTATTCCATTCTTGATGATATTTTCAATTGCCCAACTCAGCAATTTGCTGTTACCGTTATAATGATATTTTATTGATTCATTATAATTAAAATTTATTTCAGAATCCGGCACGCGACGCTGCAGATAATCTACAGTTGATGTAATCAGTCCAACTAAATCTATTTCTTCAAATTTCGTTTTAGATCCCATATCGCCAAAGCGATCACTAATCTCCTGCAAACGTATTAAGTCGGTATCAATGTCTCGCAGGATTGATTCTGCATTGCTCGGTTTGGTCTTAAGCAAATCAATCCATCCCATAAGTGCCGAAACAGGCGTGCCAAGCTGATGAGCGGTTTCGCGCGCCATGCCGGCCCAAATATGTTTTTTTTCACTATTTCTGATTATACTAAAACCGATAAATCCCAACAAAATAAATAATCCCACGGCGCCGATCTGAATATACGGCAGCCAAATCAGACGATTTATTAATATTGAGTCGCCGAAATGTAGATAACCGAAAATAAGCACTTCATTTGTATTAGGATTAACATATTCCAAAGGAATAGGCGGATTCTGCTTGTCCATCGTCCTCTGCATATTTATTAATTGATCGGTAGCCACAATTTTAGGTGGTAGATTTTTCCAAGAGATTGGCAGTTTTTCAACATCAGATTGAATGATAGGAAAGCGAACTTTTTGAATAATATTTTCAAAAATAAAATTTAGACTTTCGTCCGTTTCATCAGCCGCCACGCCTGCTATTATTTCAGCATATAATTGTACGATTTCCCGATTATCTTCCCGCAGATCATTTACAATTCTTTGGGTGAAGAGAACAAAAAATAATGCCAATACTATTCCAATTATGAATAGACCGGCTTTAATATTTACCGAATATCTATACCAATTCATTCTCTTATTCTTAGCAAACCAACTACTATTAAAGTTAGGGAGAATAATGCGGCTGCTACTGATATTTTCAAGCCGTTTCTGAAAACCGATTTATCATACTTGAATTCTATAAGATGTTCGCCTTCAGGAACAATGATACCCCTTAGTATTCCATTGGTTTCGTAAGTATTTACTTTTTCACCGTCTATGTATGCCTGCCATCTTAAAGGATAGTGAACTTCGCTGACCACCAAAAAGCCTTCGCCTTCCGAATTGACATTGAGTTTAATCTGATTGGGATTGTAGTCAGTCGATATAACCTTGCCAAGCGCAAAGGATTGATTGTCAAATTCCGAATCTGTATAGGCAATCATTTTGGGATCAAACGAATCATTCATTATTTTTGACCATATTTCATCGTTATTGGCAGATTCTACTTTTTCAACAATCCATGCTCTTTCAAAATGAGCATTCAATTCATAGACCCAAATGGGGATCCGACCAACTCCGGTTTGCATATTTTCCGTAAATACTAATTTCAGCTCAGGATGATTGATCGCCTGCGGGCTTAGAATATAGCGGATGTTCATCATGCGCATAATTGGCAGGGTACTGATGTTATTCGTATTTTGCAAAAATCTATTATAAATGGCAAGTTTTGCCGGATGGTAACCCCCGACCGATTCTATTCCGAACGCTTGCAGTCTTGATTCGCCAAATAGTCTGCCAATCGGGTAAATTCTGAAATTATCATCATTATTTGTTAAAAAAGACGTTACTTCATCATGGGCAAAATACCTGTCAATCGCATTTTTACTGACTAATTGTGAAGCGCGACCGGAATTATCTTCAGGATGTACAATTTTGTTATCAACAATAATCAGATCGGTTACTGCGAGTACTCCGATGATAATTGTAAAAATCAGTTTAGTAATTTTGCTTTTGGCTAATAAATATACGCCGCTCAAGAATCCGGCGATTAATACGATGAGCATCCATGCATCTTTATACCACATAGTCCACCTTAAATTATTGATGAAGCTTACAACACGCGGATCCTGAGTCATTGGCTGTGTGAATCCTTGCGAAACGGCATTTTTTAACGCCCCACTACCAAATAATAAAATAAATGCCAATACGCCCAATAGCCCAACTAACCACCAAAACCATTTTGAAATTTTAATAGATTCGATATTCAATATTTCTTCCAAACCAAGACTGGCAAGAATTATAACATTGAATTGAACAATGATTAAAATCATGCTTGGGATACGGAATTTGTTGAAATAGGGGATAAAATTATAAAAAAGATTATAAACCGGATTAAAGTGACTTCCGAATGAAATTAGTAAAGCTAAAATTGTGGTAACACCTAAAAACCATACTAATGTATCCCGTGATTTTATAACAGCGATGATTGCCATAGCTAAGAATAAAATTCCCATATAATTGGGATAATCGGTAAACGGCATAGCTCCCCAATAGGTTTGACCTCCAAAACCAAAGGCAGACGGTATTAAGAATGTTAACATCTCATTGGGATGTAATGACCAACTGGTGGCATATTCATAACCGGCTGAACCGGATTGCCCAACGGACCTGATTGATTCGGCAGAATATTGCAAACTCGGCAGATAAACCAATGCCGATATTCCTAATCCTATCAGTAATGCTGCAATAAACAACCCACTGATCTTGGCAGCATCAATCCGCTTATTCTTATCAATCAATAACAGGATGACTTTGTAAACAAATAAGGCGCCTAACAACATCCATGTATAATAAGCGATTTGAACGTGGGCACGTTGCAATTGAAACCCAAGGATGAGAGCAAAAATACCGGTATCGAGCAATCTTTTTTTATCAAATAATCTTAATGCCGCCCAAAACGCCCAAGGGATATATGCTGACGTCATTGCCTGACTGCCATGCCCGAAAACTTCCATTGTTACAAGATAGGGCATTAACATAAATCCTGCTGCTCCAATAATTGCAACATATTGCGATATTTTTAAATATCTGAGCAATACATAAACACCTAATCCCGCAAATAGAAAATGTAAAATATGCACAATACTTGCCGGGATTTTAAGCATTTTAAAGAGGTAATCAGGGAAGTATAAATTGCTTGTATTGGTGAACGATTCTGCAGTCGGCATGCCGCTAAATATCCACGGCTGCCACATCGGGTATTCACCGGTTTCAGCATGCGATTTATCCAAAATGATTGCAGCCGCCTTTGGATTAAGCGAGTCCGGTGTACTAAAAATCTTTCCTTGAAAAAGTACCGGATAAAAAATCATGCAAATTAGAATAATTAAAATTGGTAATACTAATAACTGCTTCTTATTCAACATCTCAATTCCGTGATTTGATTATTTTCGATTTTAAAAATGTGATTGATCTCAAAAAATCCTTATCATCCTCATCAAGTTTCAAGACCATTATCATTAAAAGATATATCAAAGCAATGCTTGTCACTGCCAAAATAATAGTTATTACAGTATGAAAATGGGTAATGTACTGTTTGATATAAATCATAATACCAAAAGTGATCAAACCTGCTATAATTGATTTAATATCTTTATAATAAAAAGGATTTATTCTTAAGATCAATTGAGTTTCGATCAAGCGTAGAATGGCAATAAACGTTAACGATATTACTGTCGCCCAAGCCGCACCGGCTAATCCGTACTTTGGTATCAATACTATATTCAGTATAATATTAAGAATAGTCGCGAGCAAGGTATTGACCAAATTTAGTTTTTGGTAGCCGCTCACAACCAATATTGATCCGCTAATCCCGAATAAAGCGAAAATAGATGTCCCAACTGTCAATAGTATTAGTACATCGGCAACCGGCAGGAATTCCGCTCCGAACAGTAGCATTATTTTTTTGGAAAAAAGTAAGATAAATATAAAAATAGGGACTATCATAGTCAGTATCCAGCGCGTTACAATGCGATAAATATGCTGCATTTTTTGTCTATCGCTCTGCGCGAAATATTTTGAGAACATCGGTGCAAAAATCCCACTAAAAGCAATTAAGATTGTATTTTGCATACCGGCCGTGCGAATTATGGGATGATATAAACCGACCGTTTCAGTGTTAGTGAAATAGCCAAGCATAATAATATCCAACCAATGCAACATTGTTCCAAGAATAACCGTAAACATTATCGGCAGGGAGAACAACAATATCTCCGTATCCATTTTTGCTTTCCAGGTTTTAAAAATATCTACGTTGATAATTTTTTTGAGGATCATGCTTGAAAATATGCTGCATATTATACTAGCCACTATTAACGGTAGAATGATGACCAATTCTGCCGATAATGTATAATAAATAAGGATCACACTAAGTAACAGAATGGTCGGATTAAGGATATATTCGATAAATATTTTATATTTAAGTAGTTGAAAACCCTGCGTAGCATGAATTGAGATCATATTCAGTGTAATAAAAGGAATGGCTACGGCATTAACAATCAGAACATTTCTAAGTAAGCTTGATGCACGAAATACATTTTCCACCAACCACCCCGAACTGCATATCAAGATAATCATTACAAGCAATGAAAAAAGGATTCCGATCTTTAATGATGAATAGATATCTTGTCGAAGTTGGTTGCGTTCCAAACCTAAATCCTTTCCGCTAATAGACCGCATAAGACCAACATCCATCCCCGCTTTTGCAAGCACGGAAGCAAGTGTCGTGATTGAAGTTCCCAAGGAATACATACCCAAATAACTGACACCTACCAATCTTGCCAAAATTATTGTGGAGAAATACCTTAGAAATTGACCGTAACCCATTCCGACAAATGAAATTACACTTTCTTTGCCTATTTTCTGTGCCGGAGTAAAATGTTGCTTATCCATTTTTCAATGTCGGTTCATAGTTTAGAGCTTCTATCAAATCTTCACCAATTTTGTTAAATAGAATTTTATGTTCTTCGCTAAACAGTTTTTTCCACTCTCCTGCAATACCTTTCCTAACGAATTTCGCATCATCGCTTTCGCCCCTTGAGCGTCCGGTAACTTTTCTAAAACTGTGCTTATTTATAATACTATTAATAATTGTACCATCTATTTTAAAATATAGAAACTCAAATAATCCCGCTAAAACCCGATGCGGCTTGTCAAGCAAATCTTCATATCTAATTATAATTGAATTTGCCTGATCCCGCGCTTTCAACCAAAGTCTAATCCATTCCAGTGATTCTTTCTCAAATTCACCACTATTTAATTTTTTTGCAATGAATTTCTCTATGGTTAGTTTACCCGCTTCAGCATGTGCCCAATGACCGGGGAAATTTCTGCTATGATAATATTCCGATATCAATTTATCACGCGGATCACGCACTCCGATTACGTATTTCAAATTTGACTTTTTCAATATTTTAATATTTTGCGGTGTAGCCCAGGTATGACCGCGAATCACTGCTAAATTTCTACTGAACTCTGAAAATATATTTTCGGACAAGTCCCATCTTGTATCGTCCCACTGTTGGGCGATGTAGGTATTCCATTTATAGGGTGCGAACAAATCAAAACCGTCAATTTCGGCACACATATTTGCCAACCAGGTAGAACCGCTTTTGGGAAGCGATGTAATGAATATAATGTTTTGGGGATATTCCTTACCTTTAGTTAAATATTTATAACGATTTTTTGCCCGCTTAATCAGTCCGTTATAGAAAAGATACCTCACAGTATTGATTAAACCAAATCGGCGGTAATTGACCGATAATCTCTTCAATCTGTTATTAATATGTTTAACCATTCCGTATAATTCTGAAATATGCCAATTTTATAATAAAATATGGAATAGCGATCAGCCATAAAATACCAATTGTAAATTTTTGTAATAAGAACGCGTGCCTCCGGAATAATTTGATGTATCCTTTAATTTTTCGTAATATTTTTTTCATAGCAAATTCACCACCGACCGAAGAAGATATTTTATGATATACTTTTGAATCCGGTACGAAATAAACAATTTGACCTTTACTCTTCATTCTTAACGATAAATCCACATCTTCACAATACATTGGATACGACGGATCAAAACCGCCTAATTCGTTGAAATCCGTAGTACGTATGGCAAAACAACAACCGGTGGCATAGTGGGTTTCTTTTGAAATATTAAATTCGTCAGAGTCATTCTTTCTGATCCCAATATGTTTAATTTGCCCCGCCCAAAGATTTACTTTGCCACCGGCAAACCATATATTATTCCTTTGATCGGAATAATATATTTTTGGCACGGCTTGTCCTATCGTGGGATTTTTATCCAAAGCTGTAATTAATGGTTCAACAAAATTTCGATCAACTTCCGTATCGTTATTTAAAAATATTACATACTTGGGAGTATCTTCCAAGATGGACATAAAACCCTTATTATTACCTTCGGCAAATCCATAATTTTTATTTAATTCTAATACTTTTACAGCGGGAAATAACCGGTTTATTTCATTAACAGAATTATCAGATGAATTATTATCAACGACTAAAATCTTATAATTATCATAATCCAACCTGCTCAAGGAATTTAGGCAATCAATTATTACTCTCTCACCGTTCCAGTTGACAATTATTATATATACTAAAGGCTTCATTCTCTACTAAATTCTAATAACTGTGCAGCAAAAGTATTCCAAGAATATTGTCCTTTAAATTGCTTAACATTATTACTGAATTCTCGGAATTTATTCCCGTTAAAGAAGTTTATAATGGCATCAGCTAATTCCTGCTTATCGGGTTTTACGATGTATCCGGTTTTACCGTTTTCCACGATCTCAGACAAACCACCAACATCACTGATAATAACGGGCCGATTAAAATTATATGCTATCTTCGTAATACCGCTCTGCGTAGCCGAGCGATAAGGCAACACCACCAGATCTGCTACGGAAAAATAGAGATTGACGGAATCATCGGGAACAAATTCCATATTCCATTTGACATATTCCTCAATATTTAAGGCTTCCACAATTTTTAGATATTTGTTCGGATTTTCGTAACATTCACCCGCAATGATTACCTGAAAATCTTTAACTACTTGCGCAAATAACGGAATACTCTCTAAAAGCAAATCTAATCCCTTGTATTCCCGAATCAATCCGAAGAAAAGAATAATATTTTTGTTCTTCAATTCGAGTAAATCTCGCGCTGTCTGCTTGTCCAATTCAGAACCGAATAATTCGTATAACGGATGAAATAATTTTTTATAAACTGCTTCCGGTTTAAAGTTTTCCAAATCAGATTGAACAACTTCGGACATTACTACAAATTTATCTACCTTTCTTAAATATCTCTTTGTGAGACTTTTATAAAAGCTCTTGTCTTCATGGGGTGTGAGATTATGACAAATTGCTATTATTTCAGTATTAATTCGTTTTTTAACCTTATCAATAATGTAATTATAAGCAAATGTGAAGAAGGGCATCCAATATTGAAAAATTATCAAGTCCGGATTGAAGTTGCATATTTTATTAACCGTTTTATTCCAGGATAGCGGATTTACAGAACTCAGTATTCGCTGACTCTTGAAATTGTCATCAAAATCTGATCGAAATTGCGTTTTGCCGGGGAACAATAATCGCGGATATTGAGTAATGAAATTTATTAACTGTACTTCTTGATCTTTAGAGAGTTCCCGGCTTAAAGAATAGTTAAAATCGGAAATTCCACCTCTAAATGGTGGAAAAGGACCGATAATTGTAATTTTCATCAATTAGCGCATTACAAGCTTAATTTTCAATAACCTGCTTAACCCGATCTTCTTTATCCTGCGTTGTTTGGGCTACCATTTCACCTATCAGCCCGACCGAGAAAAACCATAAGCCCAATACAAATAACATACCTCCAAATAGCATCATAGCAAAATGCTTCTGAAAAGGATGACCGAAAAACAGTTTCAATATTACAACATATAATTCGCAAAGGAACGCAATTGATAAGCAGGCTAACCCGAATAAACCAAATAAGTGCAGAGGTTTTTGGGTATAGCGATTTAAAAATAATATTGTAATCAAATCAAAAAAGCCGTGGAATAATCGCGATCCGCCGTATTTGGTGGTTCCGTATTTTCGTTTGTGATGTTTGACCGGCAATTCAGCCACTCTAAAACCCTTTTGTCCTGCCAAAGCCGGTATATACCGATGCCGACCGCCATAAATATCCAACGATTTAGTAACCACTTTCCGATATATTTTTAATCCGCAGTTCATATCATGGACCTTTACTCCTGTAATAAGCCCTGTGGTAAAATTGGCGATTTTCGATGGAAACCGTTTGGACCAAGGGTCTTTTCTATTTTTTTTCCATCCGGTTACTAAATCGAATCCTTCCTCTATTTTATTGACCAAATTTGGTATTTCATTTGGATCATCTTGTAAATCGGCATCCATTGTTATAACATAGTCCCCAGCGGCATACTTAAACCCTTCGGCAAGTGCCGCCGATTTTCCATAATTGCGATGCAGTTGGATTAACTTGATATTTTTTTCTTTTCCAGCCAGTTCGATCAAACGCTCAGCAGAACCATCGGTGGAGCCGTCATCTACAAATATTACTTCCCACTCGCTGTATTGTTTAAGAATTTTGGTGAGTTCATTACATAACTCGAGAATTGAATCTTTTTCATTAAAAATTGGAACAACAACGGAAATTGAATTATTCATAATTAATTATATGGTATGGAAAGTGGAATGCCCTTTGATAATTGTAAATCATTTTTGCCGAATTCTCTTTCAAATATCTTGAAATCAATCACTGTGTCCAACGAGTCAATATTAAAGGTAATCCGATCCAATACCATTCCTATATTTGAAGCTGACAAGCCAAAATTTACTAAGTTTGAGTTCCTTTCGGAACTTGATTCTGTTGTATCGCTTACAAATTTAACCGGTACTTCTCCCCACAATATCTGAGCTATATCATAAGTCCCTACCATGTCCAATATTAGTATGGAAGTTCCTTTTTTGTAGGCATACTGAATATTTTCCTGTATATCCCACAGTGTGATACCGGTTGGAATTGCCTCTACAAATAAAATCCGTCTTCCGAATATATCTCTAAATTGAATGAAGGAGCTATCATTTCGCGTTGTAAAAGTATAATTTAATTTCCATGATTTAGTTCCTTTCGAGGTCATTATTCCTTTTCCGATACATGACCGGTAATCCGCTTTTAATTCATCGTAAGTTAAATCTATATATCCATCCGGAATTATTTCAGGTGGATTCGTGCAGCCAAATACTAAAATAAAAATCAGTAGAACCGAGAATCTATAATTCACTTAGTTTTTCGATCAAGTTTTGATTATCAGGATCAATCTGCAGAGCTTTTTGGTAATATTCCCGGGCTTTTTCATATTTTCTCAAACTGTAGTAAACATCGCCCAAATGTTCTAATATTTCTGCATTCTCACCGTCAATTTCAAGTGATTTTTGTATATACTTCAGAGCTTCCTTTGCTTTACCGGTTTTAAATAATATCCATCCGTAGGTATCAAGATAGGCAGCTTGCTCCGGTTCTAAATCTATGGCTCGTTCGGCATATTTTTTGGACAACTCTAATTGTTCTCCGCGTTCAACCAAACTATAGGCATAATTATTTAGCGCTTGAGCGTCAGTACTATCAGTTTGAATAAGTTGCCGGTAAATTCCATCAGATATTTCCCAATTTTCGAGATTATCATTGGCAATTGCCAACAGATGCAGAGCATTTCTTGAATGTGGTACTAATTGGCGGGCTTTGTCCAAAAATACGGCTGCAATTTTGTAATTCTCAGTCTGATAATAACTCAAACCAAGCAAATATTGAATAAGATATTCCTCGGGGAAATCGGCTGCGGCGGGATTCAGAATTTGAATTGCCTGCTCAGGATCATCCTGTTCCAACGCTATTAAAGCACTGTTTATATAACCTTGAGGGTTTTCGGGCTGGAGCGTTATCAAATCGTCGGCATACTTTTGAGCTTCTCCATATTCCTTATTTTCTCTGTAGATAGTTGACAGAAAGTGCAATGCTGTGGCGCGCGTACTATCACTGTCTAATAATCCCTCGAATGATTTGATTGCTTCTGCATTTTTACCTAATTCGCCATACAACACACCTAATTGGATCTGCCGTTCGATTGAAGGACCTTCTATTTGAATTACCTTCCTGACCAAGCCAATTGCTTCATCGGCTTTGCCTAACTGTAGTTTAATGTCAGATAAGGCCGAAAGATAATCAACATTTAGAGTGTCCAATTCGATCAATCGGTCATAATAACTTTCCGCATTCTCATATTTTCTGATACGATGTGACAGATCAGCCGCTAATTCCAAAGCAATTTTATCTTCGCCAATCGCATAGGCTTCCTCATAATACTGCAAAGCCTTGGTAAAATTGTTCATTATTCTAGCTATATCACCTAATGCTAAACTGTAATCAGCAACAGCAGGATTTAATTCTCTCAATTTTTGATATTGCGTTTGTGCTTGTTTGAAATCACGCATTCTAAAATATATTTCCGCTTTAAATTCCAACAAATCGTTGTTATTTGGATCAATCTCCGAGGCAGATTCCAAATATTCCAAAGCCCGGTCTGTTTTGTTCAAATGCCAATAACTCTCAGCTAATGAAATGTATATTGCAATCACATTCGGTTCAAGAATCTGCGCTTCCTGTAATTCTACGATCGACATAGCAAAATCGCCTTGATCCAAATATAATTGTCCGTCCATTATATGCTGCAACGCTTCTTTATTAATTTGCGATAATTCTCCCATTTGTGCGTCATCTGCCACAGCATCGGGACTTAATTGGATTGCGCTATTAGTTGATTGACAACTAATCAGAAGTAATACTAAAATTATAAATTGTACTAATTGTTGATTTATTTTCATCAATTATTTACCTGTCTTAGATACTAAAAGTATTGCCCCCATGCTTCTTAGCATTATACATCGCTTTGTCAGCCGCTTCAATTAATTTTTGTACCTGATCAGAATCCTTTGGATATTCAGCCAAGCCGGCACTAATTGTAATTCTCATTCTTTGCTCATCAAATAAAAATATATGATCGGAAATCTTGTTAACTATCCTATCGGCAATTTGTTCAGCTCTATTTAAATCGGAATCAGTAAGAACAATTATAAATTCTTCTCCTCCATAGCGGGCAACTACGTCAATGCTACGGACGCTGCTTTGAATCAAATCGGCGATTTCTTTCAAAGCCTCGTTACCGGCAGTATGACCAAACGTATCGTTGATGCGTTTAAATTTGTCAACATCAATAATAATGATCACTAATGAATTATCGTTGCGGGTAGCGCGATTCAACTCAATGTCTAACCGTTGCAGAAAAGCTCTGTAGTTCAATAATCCGGTCAGGCTGTCATGCGTAGTGTTTAAATACATCTTATAATATTCAGCCTGCCAGTAAAGCAGAGTACCCAATACCCGTGCGATTTCTTCAAGATAATACCGATCAATATTGGAATATTTCTTCTCCTCAAATCTTTCAATTGCCAGACATCCTCCTAATTGATCATCAAGTAATATTGGAACTGCCAAGACGGACGTAATACTGTGCGAAGGTTTTTCATCATTAAAAAACCGGTATCTTTTAGCAAAATCTTTAGATATATTTGCTGAGTTAATTATTTTTTGATCTTGTATGACGCTTCCAAAAATAGACCTTTTTAATGAGAACACTTCGTGGATGCTAATATCAAGTGTGTGCCCGTCAATGTACTCAATTCGGGCATGTTCGTCATCCTGATAACCTACCATAATTGTTAGTTTATCATAAGAAAAAATTGTCTTACATACTTTAATTATTTGCTCATAAAAAACAGATTTATTATCTGAAATATTTGTTGAGTGCGTAATCGAATTGATTTTTTCAATTATTTTTTGATGGTTTTGCAATGATTCAATATTATCTATGATCGAGAGCGATATTGTGATCTGCTGCGCCACCTGTTTTAAGAATATTTGATCTTTCGACTCAAATTTTCTAACGTCATTAGCCAACGCAAATAATCCGCCAATCGGGGCTCCTTTGAAAACGATTTTGGCTCCTAACATACAATATAATTCATTGGTTTTTTCAATATCGATCATTGCCGACCAACTTTCGTTAAATTCGCTCGGTTTGAGTAATAATGCTTGCTCCTCACCAAAGATACTTTGGAAAATTTTATTTTTTAAATCAGTCGATTCAAAGAAGACATCGGTAGTATTATTTTGTAAAACAAATTCCTGCCGCTCCGGGTCAATCAGATATAAAGCGTGTTGAAACGAGGGTTGTATAATTTTTAACTGATCATTGAATACTTTTAAGGACTGGTTAAATACAATTCTAGGATCTTCATCTAATCGGGAGCTCGGTAATGCTAATTTTTCATTGGATTTGGATTTGATTTCCTCATGCAGATAGCCCCATAGCGAATAACCGAGCACTACCACAAATCCGGCAATAAATAAAAACGTAAAGATAGAGTTGAACTCAGTATTTCCAAATATTAGAAATAATAATATAACAACGATAACAATTAATAATATAATTAGACTGATATTTTTAATATTTGAACGCATTTAAGATACAAAAATCCCTGTTATTTAAACTTACGTAAACAACAGGGATTATCAAAGGTAGATTGTAAGCTTTACTGAGTTTTCACATAGTTAATCCGATCATCAAAATCAGGCTTATTCTGTGGCGATTCAATTTCGTTAGATAAACTATCTTCAACCGTTTCGGCAACTACAGATTCATTATTAACATTTGTAACCGGTGCTACCGTACTTGGGTTAGGAATAACATTATTAGTTGTAACTTGTGTCGGGATTGCAGTTTGCGTAGCCGGATTACTCGGCAGTAACTCATACCCCACGAAAACAATTGCTAAAACTACTAATGACATCATCGTTGCGGTCAAAGGCGTAAATCCAAATATTAGCGGTCTGCGATTTTGCTGTTCAGTTGGTACAATCACATTTTGTTGTGCAATACGCGCTTGCAGTTTTTCAACAAATGCATCAGAAGTACGTACCTGCGATAGATTATTTAAACTCTTAATTGTCTTTCGAACAGCATCAACCTGCTCTTTGGCTTCAGGATTATCAGCCAAATACTGTTCAAATTCCTTTCTTCTTGAAATGCTTAAAGCATTTTCAATATAATCTGATATATAACCTTCAAATTGATAACGATCCATCTATAGGCTATCTCCTATTTGTATTCTTTAAGTGCATCTTGTAACTGTAGTCTTGCACGATTAATTCTTGATTTCACCGTTCCCAATGGGACACTAACAATATTACTAATTTCTTCGTAAGAAAGTTCCTGAATATCACGTAAAATTATTACCGTCCGAAAATGAAGCGGTAAAGATTGGATTGCTTCCTGTATTTTTTTCTCGGTGTATTCTCCCTGAATGTGTTCACCGGTTTCTAATTCTACTGCCGGCAATTCATAATCCTTGTCATCTAAACCTAAAGTACTCAATGAAGAGGTCTGCCGGCGTTTCCTTTTACGTAATTCAGTTTTGGCAAGATTGCCGGCGATCGTATAAACCCAGGTTGAAAATTTGGCAACTTCCTTATAATAATGTTTGTGGGTATAAACCTTGACTAACGCATCTTGGACAATATCTTCAGCCTGTTCCATATCGCTTACAAAGCGATAAACAAATGTCATAAGTTTATTACGATAACGATTAACAAGTTCGGTATAAGCATTTTCATCGCCTCCTTGGAAGCGGGCGATAAGTTCCTCATCCGTATATTTGAATTTATCGGTCATTATCGTGTCAATAATTTGAAGATGAATTTAGACATTTCTGTCTCATCGAAGATAGTGGTAGTTTTACTTCTCAGATCAATTTCACCCAATAAGCTCAGAGCAAGTTCAATTTCATCCCTGGAATAATTTCTCAGATAATTCGGTAAATTCTTCTTAACACTTTCTGAAAGCGGGATATAAGCGCCCCGGGCCGGTGGCGTTTTAGGCGATATTTTTCTGAATAATAATTCCTGATAAAAGGCAGTAAGCGGGTAGATCAATGAGATCATATTTTCATTTTTGGTTATTAATGACAATCCAATTTTTAATGAATTATCTAAATCTTTATTCCCTAAGGCTTTAAAGAATTCCCATCTTTGATGTTCCCTTTTCCAACCTGAAAATTGTTCTATGACGTCTTCGCTCAATTCCTGCCCTTCTTCCAACATTATGCTGATCTTATCAATCTCGTTAGCAACATGTCCAACTGAGTCGCCGGCTAATTCGGTAATTTTATTGATTGCAGCCGAATTTGCTTTGATCCCATTTTGCTTTAAAAAATATTGTGTCCATTTTTTCATATCATAAATAAAAGGAGAGCTTACGTTGATCGCTTGGAATCGTTTAGTCAATTCTCGAACCATTGCAACGTTATACCCAAAATCTTCCAAAATAATTATCAGGCAGGTTGAGGAAATCGGATTGTCACAATAAGCTAAGAATTCCTTGCGGATATTCCCTTTTAGTTTTTTTGGTTCGAGCAAAATAAACAATTTTTTACTGCTAAAAAGATCGGTAGCTGTCAACTGATGAATAATCTCATCACCCTTCATCTCCTCAGGAATCAGCAAGGTTTTATCACGTTTGCCCGATTCAAAAAAGGTATCCGCAATTTTTTCCGATAAAAACTTTTGCAGGAATTTATCATTTCCTTGAAAAAGATAAATCGGTTCAACTACACCGCTTTTCAAGGAACTCATCAGTTTCGTAATTGAGCTATTCATTTGAACTACTTCGATTAACCAAACTAACAATAATTATAGCCATGAATGCAAACACAAAACTAGTCAACCTTTCGGTTACAGCAGATTGTAAAACATTGATATTTGCCCAAACTATAGTTGTTATAGCACCGGTCAGGATGCCTGCAATTACGCCTTTTCGCGTTGTCTTTTTCCACCAAAGAGTTAAAATCAAAGCCGGGCCGAAGGATGAGCCTAATCCGGCCCAAGCATAGCTAACAACGCCAAAAATCGTTTTACCGGTTAATTGCGAGATTAATGCTATTAAATAGGCGAATATCCCAAATCCGATCGTCACTATTCGGCTTAGACGAACCATTTTTTTGTCATCTATTTTGCGCTTTAAGAAGCGATTATAAAAATCCACGGTTATTGCTGATGTTGATACCAATAGCTGACTATCAGCTGTTGACATCATGGCCGCCACTGCTCCCGAGATCAATATTCCGGCTATCCAACCCGGCAGTAATTGCATCGCTAAATATGGCATTGCCTGTTCGACATCGGGGAAGAAGCCTTCACCGAACATCGCTAAAGCGACTATTCCAACTAAGAAAGCACCGGAAACACCGGGCACAGCCCAAGCCGCCGCGATCTTGCGAGCAGTCCTAATATCTGTGCTGCTTCGTATTGACATATAACGTATGATTAGGTGTGGCTGTCCAAAATATCCGAATCCCCAACTCAAACCGCCAATCACCACCGAAACCGCAGCCCAACCGCTCAATCCCATTGTTAATGAGGCTTGATTATTGCTCGCATTAATGACACTTTCGGTAATTGATATTCCCGATTCCTGCAATTCGATAATTCCAATAATTGGCAAGATGACAAGTGTTCCGATCATTATGATACCTTGAATCAAATCGGTCCAGGCGACTGCAAAAAATCCCCCCATGAGAGTATATAACACAATAATCAATGCGCCAATTGATATGCCGATAATTTCATCTAAACCGAATATAGAATTTATTATTTTACCGGAAGCATGAAACTGAGCCGAGACGTAAAAAGCAAAGAAAAAAGCAATTATAAAGGAGGAGAATAATCTGATAATATTTGACTTATCCTGATATTTACGATGTAAGTATTGCGGAATGGTGAGGGCGCCGTATTTCTCAGTTTCAGCCCTTAGTTTATCGGCAATAATATACCAGGATAGAATTATTCCACTAATTATACCGATAACTGCCCAAATCTCCCCCATACCTATCGCAATTGCGGCGCCCGGCAATGCCATCAATAACCAAGCCGATTCACCGGATGCTCGCTCCGAAAACGCTACGACCCAGGGTCCGAGTCTTCTTCCCGCCAATAAATAGTCTTCCTGAGTTTTATTTAACTTAAAAGTAATCAGACCGACAAATATCAGGACGGCTAAATAAATAATGAATACAATTCCGGTTATAGTCATATCAAATTACCCAACATAACAGGCTAACAATTATACAATAAATGCCAAACCAATGGAAACGACCTTTTTTAATTAAACTTATCAGAAATTTTAATGATAGCCAACCCACAAGCAGAGCGGTCACAAATCCCGTAAAACCGACTATAAATGATATTGAAGCAGACTCTGAGCCAATTGCTTTTGAAGCCGTCAGCAGCCCTGCTCCGATTATGGCAGGAATTGCCAATAAAAAAGAAAATTTAGCAGCTTCTTCGGCTGAAATACCTAAATATAAACCGGTACTAATGGTTAATCCGGAACGTGAAAATCCGGGAATTATTGCTAACGCTTGCGACAATCCAATCAATAATCCCCTTCCAACTGAAATATTTCTTTTTTCAGTATTAATAAATTTGGTCAAAATTAGAATGATCCCGGTGACCAAAAGGGTTATGGCAACTACTTTAATATTTTCAAACGCTGCTCCGATCAAATCATTAAATAGTAATCCAACTATAGCTGCCGGAATTGTGCTAATCAAAATAATTAAAATATATCTTTGTGTTTTTCTATTATTAAGAGTCGTTAACAATTCATAAATATCACTCCAGAAAACAATCACTACGCTGAATAGTGTACCTAAATGCACAATTACTTCAAATGTATTGCCCACGATAGAAATACCTAACAGCTCCTGCCCAATCACTAAATGACCGGAACTACTGATTGGCAGGAATTCCGTCAGTCCCTGAATAATACCAAGAAGAAATGCTTCTAATATTGTCATATAATGATTCTCATATTTTGGCAGGCGATTTATATCCCATCATAGCAATCATTCTACCGGCTCGTTTTCCATTTCGCCGAAAAGAATAATAATCATCAGAACAATGAGTGCAAATTTCAATATCGCTTATTTTCTCAGCTAATATACCGTTCCGCACATATTCATTGATGATTATTCCTTGCAAATCTAAATATGATCTGTCTCCCTTACCATCATTTTGAAATTTTGAATCAAATAATTTTGACACTTCAGGACCAACTTCAAAACAACATTGCCTGATTGCGGGACCAAGCAAAATTTTAATAGCAGCCATATTAGAATTCATTTCAGCTAATTTGAGAACCGATTGTTCTATAATCCCTTTGGAAATTCCACGCCATCCGGCGTGAATTAGTCCAAATATTTTATTTCTATTATCAATAATATAAATCGGAATACAGTCAGCTACCTGAATGGATAAAATCAGATCGGTATTATTAGTTATTACCCCGTCAACATTTTCTATTTGCCCCGGCTGCCGGGTATATGCAATTTCAGCGGAATGGACTTGTTTCAGTTTAACAATATTTTGGGAGTTTAATCCTAATAGTCGGGCAAACTCAATCCGGTCCTGCGGCGGATTAAACGGAAAGTTGATATTAGTAAAACCGGCGATTAAAAAATCATCACTAAAATATTTTGAATAATCATACCATCTGCTATTGGTCATTATCAATATATATTTTGAGTGTTATTACTTTCAATTTCTTTAAATCTATAACCGTCAAACTGCAAGATTCTCAAATTACTGTTCGCATTATTACCGCCAAAAAATGTGTAGGAACCGAATATTCCATCAAATTGATCAATATCATACAAAACCTGTTTCATTGTGCGATCAGAATCATCTAATTCGATAAATGCTTCTACTAAAATGTCATAGGCATCAACTGCCTCATAAAAATACTTGGAACGTTTTTCATTCAATATATCATTTAGCTGATTAATATTATAATAGGCATAATTTGAAATAGTAGTTAATCCCTTGATGTGAGTACCGATATTTTCCTTTCTAAGAATATTCAGATCAGTCCAATTATCATTACCAACAATAGTAGTTTTCAGATTATATGCCGGAAATTGAGCTCCGACATAATCAAGATCATCCTCATTGATCGGCATGTAGATCGCATCAATGGTTTCTAAAACCACTTTGGCGGAATCTTCTTTGGTCATTAATTCTTCTTCGGATTTAAACACAGCCAATAGTGAATCAATTAAGGCGCTGTAAGAATGTAAACTATCTGATTCAAAATCTGATCCAAGAATAAATGTTGAATCCGCAAATAGTGATTCACTAAAAATGAAAGTGGAATCTGTTGATTCGGTTGTATCAGCTAATTCCTGAATTTCCCACGCTTTAGACCTGATTGATTTAAATTGCCGCTCCAAGCTTATCGGCACGCCGGCATACCATTCTACAACGGAAGCCGATAAATCATATAGTCCCAATTCATTTTCAAAGGCTTCGACCAATATCTTGCCATTCCTATCTGCCGGTGCCAATATGGCAATATTTTCCGCCTGCAATTCTTCAGCAACAAATTTTGCTGCCAATCGACCGCGTAATTTTAGATTAGAATTCATTAAAAATATATTATCGGACATATCCGCCAAAGCGCCGATGATTACATCGGGTAGCAATATCGGGTAACCGTTTTGTATCGCAAAACTTCCGGCAACAATTGAATTATTATAATCAATTGGACCCAAGACTGCTGTCGTGTTAGGATTTTTATTTATTTCATTAAATATTCCTAAAGTTTTAACTGGATCACTTTTATTATCATATACAATAAATGATAGGTTCAACCCCCTTGTTGAACTTTGTGATTGGGCAAATTTCAATCCATCAAGAAACTCATTTCCAATTTTGGAGTTCTTGCCCGACATCGGCAATATAACCGGAATTATTGCATTTTTATTGGTTTGTTCGGTTTTATCAATCAATTGATCATAATACTTTTTTCCGGTACTGCTAAGATCGCGGCGATTAATACCATTTAAAACTTCGCTTGCCTGATGAATTAAACCATTAGTCAGATCAATGTGAGCTTTTGACATCCAAAGTATATTAATAATATTCGTGTTACTTTCGATCAATAGCAATTCATCTAACACATTTTTATTAATTCCATACTGTAGTGTTGTAAAGATACGATTTTCGAGTTGTTCTACATTTTTCTTTTCAACATTACCGCGCAATGCCTTAATGAAAGTCCGATAAGCGGATTCATAGTTCCCTTCTACAAGGTAAATATCTCCAAAGATAGTTAATACATCGTTCTCATATTTGCTGCCCGGATATTTGATCAAGTAAGCTCTACCAATATTTCTAACTTCTACATAATTATGCAACCGGTATTCAGCTTTCATACTCAGCAATTCAATTTCTTCATCATAAAATGATTTTTCCGAATGATGAAGATTATCAATGATTTTAATTGTCTCTAAATATGCACCGCGATTATACCGGCTCACAGCATCTTTGAATGTATAATCAGAACCACTGCTTACCCCGCCACTTTGACCATAGGCAAGACTTATTATAAATAAAAATAATAAAACTGTCTTTCTATTCAACCGTAACACTTTTCGCTAAATTTCGAGGCTGATCCACATTGCATCCTCTCAATACTGCAAGATGATAGGCGAGTAATTGTAAAGGTATTGACACCAATATCGGGAAAATGTGAGCATGTGTACTAGGAATGACTATTAGGTAATCAGCTAGAGCATCAAGGTCCTTGGAGTGTTTATCAGTTATGACTATTGTTATACCTTTCCTTGATTTGACCTGTTCAATATTGGATAATATTTTTTCATAGGTTTTGTCATGCGGTGCAATAAAGACTACCGGCATATTTTCATCAATCAGCGCAATCGGCCCATGTTTCATTTCTGCAGCCGGATAACCCTCCGCGTGAATGTAAGATATTTCTTTTAATTTAAGCGCACCCTCCAAAGCAACCGGAAAATTGAGACCGCGTCCAAGATAAAGATAATGGTTTACGTTTTGAGTGTCCTTGGCTACCTTTTGCAATTGCTTATCATCGGTGAGAACTTCTTTGATATAATCTCCTAATTTATTCATGGAACGCGTGATTTCCTGCCCCTGCGATTTTGATAGGCGATCTTTACGCCGCCCGAGCATTAAAGCCAACATTGAGAGCACGGTTACCTGAGCTGTAAATGCCTTGGTTGACGCTACCCCGATTTCCGGTCCGGCATGTGTATAAACACCACAGTCAGTATCACGCGAAATGGAACTCCCCACAACATTACAAATACCCAAAGTAAGGGCACCTTTTTCTTTCGCTTTTCGAATAGCGGCTAAGGTATCGGCTGTTTCACCGGATTGACTGATCGCTATTACAACGGTATCCGGACCAACGATTGTTTCACGGTATCTAAATTCCGAAGCGTATTCCACGTGTACCGGAATACCGGCATATTCTTCCAATAAATATTTTCCGATCATTCCGGCATGCCAGGATGTTCCGCAGGCTGTAATATAATATCTTCTTGCCGATTCAATGCGCGGCATAAAATCCCGAATACCGCCCAAATGCGCATCGCCGTCTTCAACTCGCAGGCGACCGCGCATCGTGTCAACGACCGTACGCTCCTGCTCATTAATTTCTTTGAGCATATAATGGGGATAATTCCCCTTCTCAATCTGCTCCACCGACCAATCCACTTTTGAAATCTCTTTGGAAATAATTTTATTCTCAAAGATATTTTTAATTGTCAATTCGCCATTGGTAATTATCGCCATCTCGCCTTCATCAAGATACATTACATTACGAGTATAATCAATGATCGGAGCTGCATCGCTAGCGACAAAATATTCACCTTCACCAATTCCAACTACCAAAGGACTACCAAACCGCGCCGCGATTAATGTATCCGGCTCATCTTTGCTGACAAGCACAACTCCATAAGCTCCGATAACCTGTTGCAAAGCCGCTCTCACCGACTCTTCGAGCGATAAACCGTTTTTCTTATATATAGAAGAAATTAATTGAACTACAACTTCGGTATCGGTATCACTCTTGAACTTTACCCCCTCTTTCAATAATACTTCCCGTAATGTAGAATAATTCTCGATGATCCCGTTATGAATTAAAGCCATTGATTCGCTCACATCCATATGCGGATGAGCGTTAATATCGTTTGGAATACCATGCGTAGCCCATCTTGTGTGAGCTATGCCAATCTGACCGGTTAATTTCTCTCTATTTATTTCTTTTTCTAACTCCCGAACTTTACCGGTTTTCTTTAAATAATTAAGATTGTTCCTTTTGATGACTGCAATACCTGCTGAATCATAACCACGGTATTCTAATCTTTTTAAACCTTTAATGAGGATCGGAACGGATTCTTTTTTCCCCCAATACCCTACTATTCCACACATAAAAAATCCTTTAAATAAACAATTAACTTAAAAGTTATTCCCACTCAATTGTTCCCGGTGGTTTTGAAGTAATATCAAATACTACGCGATTAATGCCACTGACCGAATTTACTATTTTATTTGAGATTTTTGATAGTACTTTGTCCGGTATCCGATACCAGTCTGCCGTCATCCCATCCAAACTGGTAACAGCCCGCAATGCGATTACATTTTCGTAGGTCCGGTTATCCCCCATGACACCCACTGTTTTTACCGGTATTAATACCGAAAAAGCCTGCCAAATATCATCATATATTCTTTCGTTTTTTAAAATATCAATATAAATGGCATCGGCTTCCTGCAATATTTTGACTCTCTTCTTGGTGACTTCTCCGAGCACTCTGACTGCCAAACCGGGCCCCGGGAAAGGATGCCGATTCAATAAGCTGTCCGGCAAACCAAGCAATTTACCGATATTCCTAACTTCGTCTTTGAATAAATCCCGCAACGGTTCAATGAGCTCAAATTTTATATCTTCAGGCAATCCACCTACATTATGATGACTTTTTATGACTTTGGCAGTATTCGAAACACCCCTGCCGCCACTTTCTATAACATCGGTGTATAAGGTGCCTTGCGCTAAATAATCAATGTTTTGGTTCTTAGTAAATTTCTCAAACGACCGAATGAACTGCTCCCCGATAATTTTCCGTTTTTTCTCCGGATTACGAATACCTTTTAATTTTTTGAAAAATATTTTCGAATCATCTACTACTTCAACGGCAATTCCCAAATTCTTTTTTAGCGATGTTCTACAATTTTGTGCTTCGTTCTTTCGTAACAATCCGTGATCTACTAGCACCGCCTTTGCGCGCTTTCCAATAGCTTTATTCAGAAATGCTGCAACTACCGACGAATCAACACCACCGCTTACGGCAGTCAGAACCGTTGCCGAAGATGGCACTTGTTGTCTAATTGACTCAATTTTGGCATTTACAAAATTCTCGACTGTCCAGTTTTGATCGCATTTTGCGATCTTGAACAGAAAATTGGAAAGTATCTCTGTACCTTTCGCAGTATGATTAACTTCGGGATGAAACTGTGTGGCAAAGCGTTTTAATGTTTTATTTTCAATAGCGGCAATAATGTCATTGGAAGATTTAGCAACTACAGCCCAATTTTCAGGTATCTTTGCGACAAAATCGGAATGACTCATCCAGACATTGGTCTTAATAGGAATATTATCCAATAATGAAGATTGATCAATAATATCTATATTTTCAAATCCGTATTCATGCACCTTTGACTTCTCAATCTTTCCGCCATAATGTTGAACAAGCAACTGCATGCCGTAGCATATTCCCAATATCGGCATATCCAAATCAAATATTGCTTCATCATAATTTGGTGCTTTCTTAGAAAATACGCTTTCCGGCCCACCCGATAAAATCAACGCTTTCGGATTATGCTTTTTAATGATCTCGACCGGCGCATCGGAAGGTAATATCTCGGTATAAACTTGTTGTTCGCGAATTCTACGGGCAATCAGGCGAGTATATTGTGAACCAAAATCAAGGATTACTACCTGATTGTGACGAATATCCACTAAAAATTCCAGGTATTGAGAGTTTCAATGTATTCATGTTCGGTTAGCCGATGATGGACCGGCGTTATGCTTACAAAACCATCGTTTACGGCAACGCCATCAGTTCCGTCTTCATTGTCTTCACTATGTTCTCCACTCATCCAATAATAATATTTTCCCCGCGGATCTTCTCTCTTTTCAAATGAATCCTTGAATACTCTATTACCCAATTTGGTTACTTTTATGCCTTTAATTTTATCGTAGGTAATATTCGGAACATTAACATTTAATAAAACTCCTTTTGGGAGTCCATACTCTAAAACTTTCTGCACAATATTTTTTGCCACCGCTTGCGCCCCCGTCAGTTCGCCACCTCGAACGGAAGTTAAACTAAAAGCAACCGAAGGGATTCCAAGTAAGGTACCTTCGGTAGCGGCTGATACCGTACCGGAATAAATTACATCATTACCCATATTTGCGCCGGAATTAATGCCGGATACAACAATGTCAGGCGTTGATTCCATTAGAGCGCTACAGGCAAGTTTTACGCAATCAGCCGGCGTACCTTTTACAGCAAAACCGTTATAACCATTTTTCCCGCTGACTTCCTGCACCCTGATCGGATCGGTAATTGTTATGGCATGTCCTACGGCGCTTTTCTCCGAATCAGGTGCAGCTACCGTAATTTGTCCAATTTCATTCATCGCTTCCCATAAAGCGTAAATCCCGGGTGCAAATATCCCGTCATCATTCGTAACTAATATATTTGGATTTTTATTCATGATAATGTTTTAAGTATTGCGGAAATAGTGACTTTCAGATCCGAACGGGAAACAATTTTATCTATAAAACCTTTTTCCAATAAAAATTCCGATCGTTGGAATCCTTCCGGCAAATCCTGACTGATTGTCTGTTTGATTACGCGTGGACCTGCAAAACCAATCAAAGCCTTTGGTTCGGCAAGGATGATATCGCCAAGCATGCCAAAACTTGCTGTTACCCCGCCGGTTGTAGGATTGGTTAATAACGGTATATACAATCCACCGTTTTCCATAAATTTGGCAAGATTTGCACTGGTCTTAGCAAGCTGCATTAATGAGATTGCGCCCTCCTGCATTCTTGCTCCGCCGGAAGCACAAACAATTATTAACGGAATCTTATTCTTATCCGCTAACTTGATTGATTGAGCTACTTTCTCACCAACCACAGAACCCATGCTCCCGCCAATAAATTCAAAATTCATAACTCCCAAAATGACCGCTTTTCCATCAATTTTACCTTCGAAGCAAGAGATTGCTTCGGTTTGATTGGTTTTTTTCTTGGCTTCTTTTAACTGATTGGTATAGCGATTTTCAGATCTAAAATTTAATTCATCAACAGATTCAATATTTTGAAATCGCTCTTTGGCAGAATTTTTATCTAATATCAGCTCCACGTATTCAACAGGTTTAATTCTAAAATGATGCGAACAATAACGACAAACCGAGTTATTTTTATTCAGCTCGGGTTTATAAAGGATCTCCGAGCACGAAGGACATTTTATCCACAGATCATCAGGAATAGATTTCTTTTGGATATCCTTAATCTTTTCGTCTTTTCTCTTAAACCAAGCCATGCAATTGATTATTTATTATTGACTAATTTTAATTAATGCTGAATATCAAATTTATACAAATTAATTTAAGATTGAAAACTGATGGATTCTAAATTAATTATTTCTAAAAATTATCCACCTATCTTGAAAGGCGAAATATATTGTGGTACAATTTGATATGGTTCCTTGTTGACCCATTTATCATAATTTATAGCGGCTAACTCACCTATAAATCTTGCAGATGGATTTATCGTTTCAAAAGAAATTGATTTATCATCAAACAATTTTTCACAGCCATAATGGATAATCTTAGTGTCTTTTGTCAAATCAACTAATTCCTTAATAGAATGTAATTCTATTGGTTGAATTTCATCACCCTCGTAACTGTCTCCACTTTTTTGAAATTGTTGCAAGTAATATTTATTGCCGTGTGATAATAATAACACAATCGCATTTTTGAAATCAATGTTACTACCGAAAACTAATGATTCTAATGTTGGGACGGGAATAATTGGTTTACTATGACTATAAGCTAATCCTTTGGCATAGCTTAGTCCGATGCGTAAACCGGTAAATGAGCCGGGACCGATTGAAACCGCGATGGTATCAATGTTATTTAATTCTAAGTCAGTTTGTTTTATCAATTCCTGATAAAAAAGCGGCAGTCGTTCAGCATGCTCTCTTGGAATCCTATCCTCGACTAAAGCAGCGCACTTACCGTTATTGATAAATCCTATACTGCAAATATCTGTTGCTGTCTCTATGGCTAATATCTTCATTTTTTATATATCCGAATTTCCCGGTGATTCTCATTTTCGGCTAAGCGATTAATATTTAAATAATATGTATTCTGCGGTAAAATATCCGTAATAATGTCCGCCCATTCAATCAGTGTAACTCCATTCGTATGCTCTAAATACTCTTCTCCGCCAATATTGATGAATTGTTGAACATTCTCCAAACGATAACAATCAATATGGAAAAGGGCAAGTTCAGTTCCCATATATTCACTAATTAACTTGAATGTCGGTGAGCCGACCGGTTCGCTGACACCAAAGGCATCAGCAAAGCCTTGTGTAAAGGTGGTTTTGCCCGTGCCAAGGTTGCCGATCAATGCGATAACATCGCCGGATTGAGACTGCTTTGCAAAATTGGAAGCTAAGTGTTTGGTTTCTTCTACTGATTTAACTAAATATTTACCGATCATTTCTTACCCTTTAAAGTGGCAACCGGGATCAGCATTTCCTCCATCGAGATTCCTCCATGTTGAAAACTATCACTATACTGTTCCTCATATTTATGAGCCTGATTGGGATACACAAAATAAGCATCGTTTTTGGCAATTAAATAACTTGCCTGCGGTCCGAGTTCCGGTAGTCTATATTTTTTTGGTTCTTTGATCACTAAGGCATTTTTTTCACTACAATTCAAGTTCCTGCCAAATTTGTAACGCACACCCGTCGAGGCACTTTTATCAGCAGCTACCATAACACTTCTTTGAACTCTGACGCTGCCATGATCACTGGTTATAATTATTTGATAATCAGTTTCAGCCAATTCTCTTAGACAGTCAAAGAACCAGGAATTTTCGAACCAATTTTGCACTGCCTGACGATAACCTGCTTCATCGGGAACCATTTCTTTGATAACATCGGATTCCGATCTTTTGTGAGCAAGCAGATCAATAAAGTTGATAACAATAGCAATGAGGTCATTGTCAAAATAATCGGATATGCGATTATAAAATTTTTGTCCTTCTTCCACTTTCCAAATTTTATGATAATGAACCTTCTTATCGGCAATATTATGCTTCTTTAGCAAATCCAACAAGAATTCTTCTTCAAATTTATTTTGATGAGGAGCATGGTTCTCAACAATTGTTTTCTGCTCATGGTTTTCATCGAACAAGGTATCAGGGAATAAACCGCTGAATATCGCATTTCGTGCGAAAGGTGTAGCAGTCGGCAATATTGAAACGGCGTAATTCATATTTATATCAAAATAGTCATTGAGATCAGGAACTATGGTTAAAAGGTGATCATAGCGCAAACAATCAAGAACAAACAAACACACCTTCTGATTATTTTTTAGTTTGGGAATGCTAAACTGCGGGATGATATCCGGTGAAAGAACCGGTCTGTTTTCTGATCTGACCCAATTCGGATATTCTTTCTCAATAAAATGAACAAACTCCCGGTTGCAGGTTTGGATTTGTTCATCTAAGATGCCTTCAAGCTCAGGCTTTCTTTGATTATCAAAAGTGATTTGCCAGTTCACTAATTTGTTGTATAGCTTCCACCAATCATCAATACTTAAAGACTTCTGCAAAGTATTTTCAATTGATTGAAATTCTTTCAAATAATCGCCGGTTGTTTTTTCTTCAATGATCTGACTTTTTTCCAAAACTCGTTTACAGGTACTGAATATTTGAGCAGGATTTACCGGTTTAATCAAATATTCCACCACTTGCTCCGAAATCGCTTCATCCATCAGCCACTCTTCCTCACTTTTTGTTATCATAACAACCGGAATACCCGGCTTGATCTCTTTTATTTTCCGCAGCGTTTCGATACCGTCCATGCCGGGCATAAAATGATCTAATAGAACTAAATCAAAACTTTTCTGCCGAATTGTTTCGACTCCCTCCCAACCATTGGATACCGGAGTAACTTCATATCCTTTATCTCTCAGAGAAATGATGTGCGGTTTCAGATGATCTATTTCATCATCAATCCAAATAATATGTGCTCTTGGTTTGTTCAACAGTGTATTAACAATTGATTTTTTAAGATATTAATGCCATTGAATTTAAAATGTTCAATTTTAATTAGCCTTAAGATTTAATTTGGGAAACTTTCCATATTTATTTTCGTGAAATAAGATAAATTGAAACCTAATTACTAAATATTTTCTTAAATTATCGTATTGTTTAAAGAAAATCCAATCAATATGAAATCTATTATAAAATCTCTTTTTGTTTGCGCAATCCTAATAATTGCGATGAACACCGCTCACTCACAAGGTCCAATTGATAATGAACGGAATGATTATCTAATAGTATTGGGGTTGTTTGAAGACGGGCTATATCAATCTACCGAATTGCGTTTGCAGGAGTTTTTGTATAAATATCCTGAAAGTGAGTGGCGTGAATCGGCTTATTATTTGTTGGCTAAAAGTCAATTTTATTTAAAGAAATATCCCGAAGCCCGCAATGTTCTCAAGGAATTTATGATCCAATATCCTTTTAGCATATTAGTAGATGACGCCGTTTTCCTGATTGGTGAGAGTTATTACGAAGAAACAAATTATGCTGAAGCAGCGGAACAGTTTGCCTTGATTGAAGAGGATTTCCCCAAAAGTGATATTCTAAATAGAGCGAATTACTGGGCCGGTGAAAGTTATTTTGAAGTACCCGATTACGATAAAGCAATCTATTTTTATACGCAAGTAACCAACTCTGGTGAAAATGATTTGAAAGATTATGCCTATTATTCAATTGGTTGGTCGAATTTATTAGATAAAAATTATGACGCAGCAATAGCGGCATTTCAGTCGCTAATTGATCTGTTCCCGAGTAGTAAACTCGTTGCTGATGCTAATTTCAAATTAGGTGAATCACATTGGCGTAACCAAGATTATGTTGCCACTATTCATACCATGTCAGCAATTGATATGGATAGTGAAAGCGAACAATATAAGGCTTCCGGGCACTACTTCCTTGGCGATGCCTACTACGAAACTGATAATTTGCAACAAGCAATATTCGAATTTCAGAAGGTCATCACCGATTTCCCAAATAGTGCTTTTGTAAACGAAGCGCGGATCGGGCTCGGATGGATATATCTTAAAGAAAAGCGCTATGACGATGCTGTTGTTATTTATGAGAACCTTGCCAATAATACCGAATCCGGCGAACTGCGCAATCAAGCTAAATATTTGCTTGGAATAGCACTCAAAAATTCCGGACATCCCGAACGGGGGGACATAGTTCTTGAAGAATTGGCTGCCACAGCACCAAATAGTCAATTTACCGATAATGCTTTGTTTGAATTGGGCTTAGGTTATTTTGATCAAGAAGACTATCAGACGGCTTATCAAAAATTCTCACGAGTTACAACTTATTATAAAGATAGCGATGTCTATGACCAAGCCTTAAAGATGTCCGGTGAATGTTTATTAGAACTTGAAAGATATAGCGATGCGGAAAAAGTATATAACCAATTAACTGCCGATTCAAACGATAATGAATTGGCGGCAGAAAGTCAATATCGGCTTGGCTGGAGCCAGTATAAATCCGGCAATCTTAGTGCTGCTGAAGCATCTTTGCAGGAATTCGTAAATGAACATCCCAAGCATAAATTAACAGACTTGGCACTTTATTGGCTTGGCGAGGTGCAGTATGAGAACAAAAAATTCAGCAATGCCGAAGGAACCTTCACTCAATTGTTACTGCATCACAGCACTTCGCAAAAACGCATGGATGCCATTTATGGACGGGCTTATGCCAAATACGCCCAAAGAAAATATGCTGAAGCACGCAAAGATTTTACTGCTGTTATCAATCAATATCCCAAGACACAGCATCGCTATGATACTAAATTTCAGGAAGGGAACTGTTACTTCATATTAAAGGAATTTGAAAATGCGTTGGCATCATATAAATCGGCACAGCAAATATTACAAAGAGAAAGCGGCGATAATGATTTAAGAGCAAAAACCTCGTATCAGATCGCGCGGTCATTGGCAAATCTTGATCGTTATGATGGTGCTATTAATGAGTTTGAAGAAATTTATACTAATTATCCCGATAGTGATTATTCCGACAATGCATTATTTGAGGTAGCCTCAATCAATCTACGCCAATTGGATAATATTGAAAATGCCATCGCGATCTATCAAAGATTGATCAATAATTATCCCAGTAGCGATTATGTAGATAATGCTTACATTGACATCGGTAACGCTTATTATAATGATCAGAATTATGAAGACGCAATTTCAAATTATGATTATGTAATAAAGAATTATCCTAATAGCCCTTTAATAGGCGATGCCGTAACCGGAGTTCAAGATTCATATCTGATTCTTGGCAGAATTGATCAGGCAAATTCAGTGGTTGAAGACTATGTGGACAGCAATCCTGATAGCAAATTTTCTGTTGATCTGTTACTAAAAAATGCTGATTCATATCTTGTTAAGGAACAACCGGATAAGGCAATCGGACAATTCAATTTAATTGTTAATAATTATGCTGATCATCCGCTTGCCTCAAATGCCTTATTAGGGCTTGGAGATGCTTACTTAATGAAAGCTGATCAAGATCAGGCAATCATTTATTACAGTCAAATAAGCACAAAATATCCGCAAAGCGACATCGCACCATTTTCATTGGTAAAACTTGGTGATATATATTATTCGCAAGAGCGTTTTGCTGAGGCGGAAAATACTTTCCGCAAAGCTATCAAAAACTATTCCGGTTCTTCAGAAACGGCTGCGGCTTATCTTGGCATTGCCAAGAGTCAGGAGCAATTGAACAAAACTGATTCCGCCCGCGCTAACTATAAATACGTAATAGACAATGCTCCGGAATCAATCGAGTCCGACGAAGCACGGAATAAGCTCGGCCGTATCATCGCCGCTCAAGGCGACGTAACAACCGCCGTACCCTATTTCAAACAGGTTATTGCCCGGCGCACCGATGGAATCGCGGCGGAAGCACAGTATTTAATTGGTTGGTCATATTTGAATCAGGGAGATTACGCTACGGCTGTTGAAGAACTTCTAAAGGTCAGGTATTTATACCAACGTCATGATTTTTGGGTTAATTCAGCAACTTTAGATGCAGCTGTTTGTCAGGAGAACCTAAACAAAAAGGATGAAGCCATTAAGCTCTATAATCTTGTTCTTGAAAATAATTCCGACAATCAATTTGCCGAAGAGGCTGCTAACGCCTTGAAAAAATTGAAATGATAAAAATTAATATGAATAATAATCTTAGGATTTCAGTTTTATTATTGATCTTTATATTGACTACAGTTGCTTATGGGCAAAAGAAAAAACCAACTCGATCAACAACCGTCCCGCAAGATTCGACATTAATTATCCAAGAAGAACCTGAGCAAACCGAATCGGCTGATCCCGGCTTACCGACCATCGAATTAAAGGAACATACGATCATCGGTGAAAAGATTATAACCGATGTTCCTGATACGGAAAAGGTAACCGATAAAGCAAATTTACCGGCAATTACAGCCAATCCCACCGGTGAGGGCAAAGGTAATCGTTGGATTCGAGGAGCCGGCGGTGCAAAAATGGATCAATCAATTTTTTATCCAACCACGAGTATAAGTAATGAATTCTATGCGTCTTATGGAAGATATAATGATATTAATGCCGGTATCAAACTGCGGAAACAATACATAGATGACGAGTTATTCTTAGACATGGATTACCGTTACAATGATGGTCATATTGAGAATGCTGAATATTATAATTTTAGAAATACCCTAACCAATGTTCATCGGTTTAACCGCTATGTTCAAAACAAAACACAATTTAACGTCACCGATAACACTTATAAATTTTATGGTGCATTAGTTGATCCTGATGAAGAAAGATCAAGAATTAATTTTGATGTTTCCACAACAACCGGTGTAACCGGTTGGGAAAAAGCGAATATTCGATGGGATGCCGGAATTCGTTATATGGACCCGGATGAGACTCAATTATTCAATTGGGGAATGTGGTCAACTTTGAACATTGGAAATACGATCGGGAAATCCTATCTAACTACGAAAATTGATGTAATCGCTGATCGGATTGAAGTACCGCTGAATCCTGATCAACTCGACAGTCTTTATGAATGGTTAGACGAAAATAGAAATTCAGCACCTATTAAATACTTGGAAAGAGTCCGCGATGACATCACTAATAACGTGCTTCTAAGTGATGCCCTGCATGGCAATTTTAGATCAAGTTTAGAACATGTTTTTGGCCGGAATCTTAAACTGAAAGCCGGTGTAAATATTGCCTATCACATAAATAATAATGAGCACGGTCTTGTAGAAGATAAAGAAAATTTGCCTCCGCAAGATGAATTAACTACGATATATCCAATTATCGGCGTGGAATTTAATTTAGGACCGATGGGCAGCATCTTTGGTACATTTGAACCTGACCTGAAGAATGTATCATTAATAAATACTTTAGATCTGAATCCTTACGTGAATATGTCTGCTTCTTTGTCATACAACGATATAGTATCTAATCTTAAAATTGGGTGGCGGCGCTCAGGTGCCTATGATCTTTCGTTTGAGACCTATTATAATTACAGATATATTGATAATTATGGTATTATTATTCCTCAAACCTCAGGTACTGATGAAGAAAACTTTGGACGATGGGATATTGTATATAACAATGATGTTATTTTTCATGAAGCTCGCGCAATGCTAAACTGGGGATTGAATGAAAAAATTGCTTTGTGGTCTTCACTTGGTTATAAATTTTATGAGGTAGATAAAAGTAATTTTGCTGACCAAATACCATATTTGCCTAATTTCGATCTTAATTTTGTTCTCAGAGCATTGCCGGGACATGGGTTTGAATTATTATTAAGTGGACAGTTAGTCAGTGAACAATATACCCTGCCATTTGAAGCTGATACCGATGATGAAGATAAATTGGATGCCTATTTCTTAACTAATTTGTCAATTAGCAAAAAAATCGGAAAACACGTTGAGATTTATGGACAAATAAATAATATACTTAATAGTGAATACGAGATTTATAAAGGTTATGCGGCACCGGAAATTAATGGTTGGGGCGGCATAAGAATATTTTGGTAAAAATTTAAGATACTTTTTGGAGGAAGAATGAGCTTACTTAAAATAATTGCCCAAGGCGGATGGTTAATGATACCAATTCTGTTGTTTTCAATTGCAGCAGTGGTGTTGATCGTAAATAAATATATTGATCTAAATCGTTTTAAAACTAAGTCCAATCATATCATGTATGAACTAAAAGCACTGATCGCCGGTGGCAAAAAAGATGAAGCCATCAAACTTTGTGAAGGAACTAAAGGTGCAGTACCATTAGTGCTTAAAGAAGGATTGCAGCATTCACACTTGGATAAAGACGGAATAGAATCTTATATGGAAGCTGCCGGAACGGAACAAGTCCATCTTATGGAAAAAAATATGAGCACATTAGCAACTATCGCCGGTGTAGCACCATTAACCGGATTCTTAGGAACGGTTACCGGAATGATAAGTGCTTTCATGGAAATCGAACGATTAGGTGGTAATGTTAATGCGAATGTGCTTGCCGGTGGAATTTGGGAAGCATTGATGACTACGGCAACTGGTCTTGCTGTAGGAATTATCGCCTATTTATTTTATAATTATTTTACCGCAAGAATCAATCACATGGCTTTTGCAATTGAGTCAAGCTCAAAGGAACTTGTTGATTCTATTTTAGAGACAAGACATGCTCAACAAAGTATCGAATTATGAAAATCAGACCGCAAAATAAAGTATTAGATACATTTTCATTTTCATCATTGACTGATATTGTCCTCTTGCTGCTCATATTCTTTTTATTATCGTCAACCTTTATCATCCAACCGGGAATAAAAGTTAAACTACCGGTTTCCGATACCGCCGAATCAACCAATGAAAGAAACATTACAATTACTTTGACTGATAAAGGTGGCATTTATTTGAATCAGGAAAAAGTATCGTTCAATGATCTGCCGGCGAAATGGAATCAATTAATGGCAATCAATCCTGATCAGGCAATAATTATTCGGGCCGACAAAGGTGTAACAATTGAAAGAACTGTTGCCATATTAGATATCGGTAAAAGGGTTGGGGCAACCAATTTTAATATTGCCACCGAAAAATCGGAATGAAGAAGGAATCTATCAAAATATCGAGATATGAAGGTTGGATGGCATCCATCCTGATTCATGGTATTTTATCGTTAATCTTTCTATTCATCGTATATGACAAACCAATTGATCTATCGGAATATGCTAATCTGACTTTTTCAAGCTTTAATCCGGTAAATCTCCCGGTCGTTGAGGAAAATGTTTTAGCCGATTCACCGCCAACCCCTTCGGTTGTATCATCTCCGAGAAGTACACAACCTAGGTCTGCCCCTACTTCACAACCTAAACGAAAAGTTGATCTACCAAGCCGGCGGATGACCGAACATGATGTAAATCGAATTCCGGTTGAAAACCAAGGTCAATTAACACGATCGGAAAATGCCGATATAATTGATGTTGAAAGGGACGCCATTCATGGTGTTAACGATAATCTTTCAAGTTTAAATGAAGATATTCTGAATAATACTAAACCTGGAACTAAACCTTCTGAGCAATCGGTTGGTCAAAAAGTTGACGCAGTAGCAATTCCCGGACAAAAAGGCGGCGATGTACAATTTGAGAAACCGTTTACTATAGATAACTGGCAGGGTGTAGATAGAGGTGAACCGCTTTATTATACTTTACCAATTTATCCAGATGGGCTTAATATTGAGGGAAAAACAAAAATGAGAATTACTGTTTTACCTGATGGATCAATGGGAGATATTTTACCATTACAAAAATTGGACGCCACATTGGAGGCAGTAACAGTAAAAGCAATGAAGTTATGGAAATTTAGAGCATTAAAATCTGATGAACCTCAAGTTAATCAAACAGCAGAAATAACATACAATTTCCAGTTAAAATGAAAAATTTATATACATTATTTTTATTAGTATTAAGTATTATAGTTTCTTCTTGTGCTAATAAACAAGAGTTAAAACAAAAAGATGAAGCAATTGATAGCTTACAAACTGAATTAAATAAATTAAAAGAAACGCCAGAATCGTATTTTCTTTTTGCGCATGACTACTATAAGAATGGAAATTTTATTGAAGCTATCAAGAAATTAGAGTCAATTAAAAATAGATTCCCATCAAGCAATTATAGTAAAGATCATATAGCAGCCGAAGACTTATTGAAAAGTTATAGAAGTGAAGAAAATTCCATTGTAACCGAAATTCTCAATAGAGTAAAATCAATTAATGCTAATGAATCTATTGAATTGATACAAAACACACTTTCCAAATATTCATTTTCAAAAGATTTAAACACTAAATTAATTGAAGCTCTTGAAAGAAATAGGAAACTATATGAAAAGCAAAAAGCACTTGTTGAAGCTCAACAAAAAATTGGAATAGAAATCATTTCAATAGAGTCATATTGGAAATCCACAATTAGTAATGATTATAACGAATTGTTAGTACCTGAATTAAAAATAAAAGTAAAAAATATATCAGGCAATGATATTAAAGAATTAAAGGTAAAAGCCACTTTTGTCCAATCAAATAATGAAGTTTTAGGTACGGATACAGATTATACAATTTATTATGGGGATACACCTTTAAGACCTAATCAAATAAAATTAGCTATTGTTTCTTCAGAAATTGGCTATCTTGACCCACTTGGAATAAAAAGATTCGATTTACCAGACGTTAAAGCTGAGATATACATTAATGATGTTTTTTATAAATCTGTATGGATTAAGAAAGATTTTTAATTCAAATTTAAAACTCATCTTAAATGATAGGTAATGTTGACTACAGGGATGGGTTCAATATTATCTTGAATTGATTTTACTGAAAAGATTGCACCAATATCCAATGCGATTTGTCTTCCGAAAAATCTAAGCGAAGCTGATAATAATGAATCTTCTATGTCTTTATCAGGAATGATCCAATTTTCCGTCATAAAACTCATTGAATTAAATATCCTTAAATTGGCGGCAAGAACTACAATCGGTTTATCCAATTGATGCCATTCCGATTCATCCTGAACATAACCCCAACCGGTTGAGAGAGAAACATGATTATAGCGATTCCCAAATGTAAGCGTGGCATAGCCGTAACCGGCGCTATACAGTTCCTGATCTTTTGTTAACGGCAAGTGAATATATGACACACCGCCGGCAATGGAGACAATATCCGATTCAAATGCTGTGAATTTTAAGTTTCCGACATAGGGAATATTCTCATAATCCATGCCGGGATACCAAAATGCGCCGAATTGTAAAGAAACAATATTTGCGATGCCATAGTTCACTGAGGGATAAAATAAACAGAAATCCCGGCAATATAGATTACCGTTATTTATTGCGAAAGCCGATGGTGAAAACAAATAGAAACTTGCATTAGGATCTTTCCGTTGGATTCTCCCGCGCTTTATACGACCTTCAAAATCATACATGGCTACTACTTCAGATTGTGATAAATTAATTATTTCACTGTCATAGGTGGTTATACTCAATGAATCATCCGTTTTATAATTAATAGTGCCAAGATAGGAATTATAATCCATTGTTTTGACGATCATCAATCTTGTGGTAGCAGTCTCCAAATCCTGAGATAGAGTAATTGATAATAATGTAAAAAATATCAGATATTTGAATTGGGGCATAGATATTATTATTTATTTTTGTTGAGCATCTGATATTACAAACAATATAATAACACAAAAACCCAATAATAAAAAATCCCCCTAATAAGCATTAGAGGGATTTACAAATGTTCCCGGCAACGACCTACTCTCCCACACTAGTCTCCCGTGCAGTACCATCGGCGCAATAGGGCTTAACTTCCGTGTTCGGGATGGGAACGGGTGGATCCCCTATGCTATAATCACCGGAAAAAATTTTCGAAAATTGACGCGGTATTCAATATTAATATCAAAAGTTTGGTAAAGCCGTTCGGCATATTAGTACCACTCGGCTGAATACATTGCTGCACTTACACCTGTGGCCTATCAACGTCGTAGTCTACAACGAGCCTTATTACCATTAAGGTAGGGAAATCTAATCTTGGGATAGGTTTCGCACTTATATGCTTTCAGCGCTTATCCTGACCGAACATAGCTACCCAGCCGTGCCTCTGATGAAACAACTGGTACACTAGAGGTTCGTCCACTTCGGTCCTCTCGTACTAGAAGCAGCTTCCCTCAAATTTCCTGCGCCCACGGCGGATAGAGACCGAACTGTCTCACGACGTTCTGAACCCAGCTCACGTACCACTTTAATAGGCGAACAGCCTAACCCTTGGGACCTTCTCCAGCCCCAGGATGTGATGAGCCGACATCGAGGTGCCAAACCCCCACGTCGATATGAACTCTCGGCGGGGATCAGCCTGTTAT
>JANQGY010000001.1 GCA_028282845.1 bacterium
AAAAACAGCAGGAGCATATTATTACATGGCAACTAAAGATATTTTTGCAGCAAGTAGGTTTTTAGGGCATAGTTCTGTTAAAGTTACAGAATCTCATTACGTGGGATTAATACAATCATTACAAACTGAATATTCTAACAAATTTGAACACTTTTTAACCAATATTTAAGTCAATTTTGTACTCCATATATACTCTATCTTTATCATTTTTACTCTATATTTACTCTATAATCATACTATTTGATACTAATCCATACTGCTCAGAAAAAAGGGGCAAATTACAATTTTCTCGACGAGAAAATGGGTATTTTAAGGAGCGGGACCGACGGGACTTGAACCCGCGACCTCCGGCTTGACAGGCCGGCGTTCTAACCAATCTGAACTACGATCCCAAAATCTATTTCTTAGGACGATAAATGAGCGCTACCGGAATAACAACCACATAGCCTACAAAAAGTAATATTGGAGCAAGCGTGAGACTTTGAAAACTATCTACCGAGCCGGTTGCCATTATGATATATCCGGCAATGATTAACAATATTCCAACAAGAAATATCAAATAATTTACCTTTTTAAATTCCCAACCTTCAAATAGATGGACTTCTTCCGATACTTTTTTCTCACTCATAGCGGCGTCAAAATTAATATATGTGCTACGCTTAACCAAACGATTTTACTGCAATTGCACGGTACAATTTACTTTTTGACATTGCAATTCTTTGCGACGTAATTTTGGCGCTCAAAAATGGTAAAAAAATCCCTAAGAAATAATTTGTCCAAATATGCCGTCTATCTATTATTTGGTTTATTGATCTGTTTTATTGCAACAGCTACTGTACTATTTCTTTGGCCGCAAAATAATCTTGATAGCAAAATAAAAGTAACTATACCGCACGGATCATCTTTAACGCATATCTCTGAAATTTTGTTGGAAAAGGGACTTGTAACTAACCAACAAATGTTCATATTAGGTACACGATTAATGGGCTACAGTAATAATATCCCAGCCGGTATTTTTGCTCTACAGGATGCCAATACTAATCGACAAATTGTAAAGCAACTTGTTGAAAATAACCAATCAATGATCAAAGTGACAATTTTAGAAGGTTGGACAATAAATGATGTAGCGCAGATACTATCAGATGAATTAGGATTAAGCAAAGAGATCATTTCTAATTTATGCTATGATCAACAGTTCATAAGTGAATTGGGATTTAATGCTAATTCTTTGGAAGGTTATCTATTCCCGGATACTTATTTGTTTTTGGAGATCGAAAAAGATCCCAAAGTCATTATTGGTCAAATTGTTGCCGAATTTAATGAAATTTTTGATGACGATATGGCAGTCCAGGCAGAAGCACTTGGTTATACAAAACACGACATAATAACCATCGCTTCAATTATTGAAGGAGAGGCAATTTTTGACAGCGAGCGCGAAATCATATCCGCTGTTTATCACAATCGTTTAAAAAGAAGCATGTTGTTACAGGCTGATCCAACTGTTCAATATATAATTAGTGATGGACCAAGAAGATTGAGCTTGGATGACCTTAAAATTGATTCGCCCTACAATACCTACATTTATCAGGGATTACCGCCGGGACCTATTTGTAATCCAAGCCGGTCTTCCATCATGGCGGCACTGTACCCCGATGATAATGATTATTTATTCTTTGTCGCCCGTGGCGATGGTTATCATACTTTCACCAGAACAATTGATGAGCATAATCGTGCTAAGCGCGAATTTCAAAAAGTACGTAGAATGGCAAGGCAGGGTTAAGTAGCAAATGAGTTTAAAGAATCTTAATAAAACTCAGCGATCGGCAGTAGAAGCAACAAAAGGTCCGGTCTTGATATTTGCTGGTGCTGGTAGTGGTAAAACCCGCGTACTGACGCATAAAATATATTATTTACTGCGCGAGGATCTGTATAAACCGGAAGATATTATCGCAGTTACCTTCACTAATAAGGCTGCTCAGGAAATGAAATCGCGTATTCGCACTCTATTGAAGGATCCGGTATTAAAAATTACCATTGGTACATTCCACTCAATTTGTGCGCAGATATTGCGCAAGCATATTCATCGGCTTGGTTATACTAATGATTTTGCGATTTATGACAGTGCCGATCAACAGGATTTGCTTAGAATAATATTGGATAAGATGAATGTTTCCAAAACGATGATGACGCCCAAAGGTGTTTCGTCGCAGATCAGTCTTTTCAAGAATCAGATGCTAACGCCTGATGATGTTGCTCAAAAGGCGCGCACCATTGCTGAAAAAAAATTGGCTGAAGTTTATCCCGCCTATCAACAGGCTTTAAAAGATAATAATGCCGTTGATTTTGATGATCTATTGTTATTGCCATTGCAAGTATTTGAGAATCATCCCCGCATCCTTAGTTCCTACCAAAAACAATGGAAATATGTTTTAGTAGATGAGTATCAGGATACCAATTTGCCACAATTCTTATTCGTGAGCAAAATAGCTGAGAAGCATCAGCAAATTTGTGTTGTAGGCGATGATGATCAGTCAATCTATGGTTGGCGCGGAGCGAATATCAGAAATATATTGGATTTTGAGAAAGTCTTCCCCAATAGCACCATTTTTACTTTGGAAAAAAACTATCGTTCCTCGCAAAAGATATTAGATGCCGCGACAATCGTGGTTAAGAATAATGTTGATCGTGCCGCTAAGGAATTATATTCGGTTCACGGTACCGGCGAGAAATTAGGATTTATTCGTACCATGGATGAATTGGAAGAAGCCGATGCCGTTATATCAGCCTTAGAAAAAGAGATCAAATTAAATAAACGATCTTTTAGCGACTTTGCCGTACTATACCGTGTCAATGCCCAATCAAGGGCTTTGGAGGATAGCTTCAGGCGCATGGGCATTCCTTATAATATTATCGGCGGAATCCGATTCTATGAGCGTAAGGAAGTCAAGGATATGTTAGCTTATTTACGGCTGATCCTCAATCTCAAGGATACCGTTTCATTGAGGCGAGTGGTGAATTTCCCGCCCCGTGGAATCGGGATCAAAACCGTTAATAAATGTGTTCAAAAAGCTGAAGCAACCGGTAAGGAATTATTTGAAATATTGAGAGATCCAAGCGGAATTGATATTCGCGGAAAACAGGCTGAAGCTCTTAGGAATTTCCACAATATCATAATTAATTATCATAATTTAGTTGACAGCCTTGATGCCCGGGAATTAATCGCTGCTCTTAGCGAGGAAATTGGAATTTTAAAGTATTTTAAAAATTCTAATGATCATGAAGAGGTTGAACGTTATCAGAATATACGTGAATTGTTCAATAGTGTAGATGCCTATATTCAACGCAATCCTGAGGGGGGGCTGAAAGGATTTATTGAAGAAGTCTCCTTATTAACCGATATTGATTCTTGGAATGATCAGGATAACCGCGTAACGCTGATGACCCTGCATAGCGCTAAAGGATTGGAATTCCCGATTGTTTTTATTACCGGACTGGAAGACGGTTTATTTCCGCTCTACCGGGCATTAGACAGCCGCAAAGAGTTGGAGGAGGAACGGCGCTTGTTTTATGTCGGTTTGACAAGGGCAATGGAGCGAGTTTATCTGCTTTATGCAACACAAAGACGCCGTATGGGAGCCGACTATGAGCTAGGTTTAATTTCACGGTTCCTGCGCGAAATACCGGATGATTTCATTGAAGAGATACCATTCTCATCGGCACTAACAAGAAAAGTAATCAAAACCAAACCGGGCCGTATTGAAGCTAAAAAAACACGAACAGTAACTACTTTCGATGATTTTAAAATCGGTGATATGGTGGAACACGCCATCTTTGGAAAGGGTGAGATCAAGGCGTTAAGCGGAGCAGGCGAAAATCAACGCGTGGGAGTAGTTTTTAAAGACGGACTAAAGAAAAAATTAATCGTCAAATATGCCAATCTTAAGAAGGTAGATTAAAAAATTATTTATTTAAATATCAGTTCTATTTCAATAAGAGCATTTTATTTGTATAAGAAATGGTCTCATTGGTGGATTTTGATGTAGTTGTAACGGTATATAAATATGTTCCCGCGGAAACCTTGTTTCCGTTAAAATCAATGCCTGACCACTGTACTTGATTATTGCCTGGACTTACATTTTGATAATCCCAATTAATTACTTCATTCCCCATTATATCATAGACTGTTACTGTAACATCGCTTGGTTCGTCAATGGAGTATGCAATATTTGTACTAGGATTGAAAGGATTTGGATAGTTAACTGAGATAGCGATTTCTTCATCAGGAATTTCAGCTATTTTTGCACTAGGATTATACTCAATATTTTTCGTACCACTGCTAGTTATGCCATTTTTTGTAATTGTACATTTTAGAGTAAACCCGGTTGACCACATCATTTCACTATGAAATTGCCCACTGCCTACATTGACCCACGAACCTCCATTCAGTTTTTTTTGCCATTGGTATGAAGAACCTCCGTTGGGGTAGCCAACATATGTACCCCATTGACGATAACCTAGGGCACCCGGACCACTGATGGTAACCAAAAAACTTGGTGGTTTAAATCCTGCTACAATATAAGCTCTATCTGAGTGTATTCGCGCAACATTTCGCCAAGATGTATCACCTATCCCTTCATAGGGATTAGAAAATTTAGCGATTCTATCGGGATTAGTAAATTTCTCTGCAGCCATTACAGTGCCCCAATCTTTACTGGAGTGCATATAGGCATGACACCAAGCTTCTGGTCCATCTTCTCCATCGTTTTGATGGCGTCCTCCAAACAAATGACCAATTTCGTGAACAAAAGTTTTCTTTTCATAGCAGTTGCTACCAATTACAGCATAAGCAGATGACGACGTTGCGGGGATAGAAGCAGACAGTCCGCAACCACTAGATTGAGGTTGCACGATTAGGATAGCAACGTCTGCTCCATAAGTGTTTCGTAACTGATTTACAGTATAATTATTTTTAAACCAATTCAAATGATCTTCCCAATTTCCATTTAAATCATTGTAATATACTTTTGCTGTGTGTATAATTGTGCAGAGCGGTTTGTTTGCATATTGACCTGGAATGTTATTATAGACGGTATTGGCCTGGTTTTTAGAGTCATAAATCAACGAGTTCATATTTGCTGCCCCACCAACAGCCATTTCAGCATTGTTGGTATAACACACTAAAACGTCATAATTATATTGAGCTGTTGGTTTACCTAAACTGTTACTATTACTATATATATTATAATTAGTATCCAAAGCACCTGTAGGGTAGTCAGGGCTATGTGCCGGAGGTAATTTGCTACGATCTATTTTATATAAAATTCCTTTATTATCATTCAAAGGTACAATATGATAACTATTCTGTAATGTCCAGATTTCACCGGATAGGTTACCCATATTAACTGAAATAAATGAATAACCAATTTCTTCCTTTTCATTATAAATATCTCCAAACCATGTCCAATGCCTTGCGTTCTCATATTCAATGGATCTACTTTTTGCTTCGATTCTAATTTCATGAGATATGTTTAATTCTATTTCTGGATTTTTATCAAATATTTCTTTTCCTTTGAATAATACAATCTGTGGTTCAATTACATGGTCTTGTTTGGTAACAATATTAAATACTTTGATTTGTTCCGCATTTAAAGACCCCTTACTATAGGACTCAAATATTGAATTCATTTTATAATCTTGTGCAAATGGATGACATATAAATCCAAATGATAGCAACAGTAAAAGTTTTATTGTGTTTTTCATTATTTGAATCTCCTAATTAATTGTTATTCGATTAAGGGTTGAAATTTTGACCGGAGACCTTCGGTTAAATACTGTTGATTGCTCCCATCAGAATCCATGACGTAGATTTTACATGAAAGATCATTACATTCAGTGAAAGTAATGTATTTACTATAATATGAAATATCTGGTGCGAAAGAATTATTAAATCCCTTAGTCAATTGCATTTCATTTTCACCATCAATATCAATTCTATGAAATTCCGAATAGTTCAGACTATATAAGACAAATTCATTTTTAGGTGCGAGCTGGATATCCCAAATATCATTACTAATGTCAAATAAATGGATAGTTTCTAAATTAGAACCGTCAGTATTAAAAATATACAATGGATAATATAGATCGGAATTACTATAAATGTATGGCCAAGTGGATAGAAATAGTATTTTCTCACCATCCGATGTAACTTGGTGATGCTTAGGCTGAATGTTACCATATTGGCAAGTAATACAAATTTTGTCACTACCATCTAAATTCATGGTATACAATTGGTAGTGATTGGTAGCATTTATATCAGTATATCTGTAAAGAATCCGATTTTCGATTGGAATAAATTTCGGATAAATTTCAGACACGGAATCAGTGTTTGTAATATTGGTTTTACTTGATCCGTCAATATTCATCACAAAGATGTCTGATAGTGGAGTTAATTCAGTGCTATAAATCAACTGATGGCCGTCACCAGTAAAAATAGGAATGCTATGATATTTATTATCGTTGGTTAAATTTTTGATATTACTACCATCACTATTCATTAGGTAAATATCAGAGTTATCATAACTATAAGTTCTTTTAAAACAGATTTTCTCCCCGTCCGGTGAAAAAAGAAAATCAGTAATATCATCAATTCCATATGTAAGTTGAGTTTGATTTGAACCATCCATATCCATGATCCACAGGTCATTATCATTGTATAATGCATTATCAGGATTTCGATCTCTTAGAAAGGCAATTTTATAAGTAGTTTGTTTGTCTTCACCGTCATCAGAGTGGAACAGCTTGCAGGAGTTTGTAAGTGAAATAAGTATAATGATTATTACAATAGATAAAAAACTAATGTTATTGCGTAAAATGTTCATAAAACGACGCCTCAGAGATTTTAAATTAGTTCTAAAAAGGAAATAAGTACAAACAATATTAGGACTATTTTACCTTTTATTCTTGTATGGTGATTGTTTTGCTTATTAATTTTAATGAGACTCAGTCTCAATACAATTAATCTTTAGTGGCTTTGAAGTCAGCTATGCAGATAACAATTCAAAATATTGATACGGGATTTAACTTAGTAATTACGGACTTTTGATGAAGAAGGCAGGCATTTTATTTACTATACTACTGATATTGCTCACCTTGAATACAATAAATGCGGACACTATTTCAGGTAGAGTAATTGACATCAGGAACAAAACGGGGCTAGGTGGTGCGAATATAATTATTCAAGGAACCGCGATCGGTTGCGCAGCCGATGCTGATGGTTATTTTGAACTCGATGTGTCCGGTGTAACGCGCAATGAGTTCAAGATAAAAGTATCCTACATTGGTTTCCATCCGGATGTAAAGCATATTTCTTTACCAACGGATCAGAATGAATTAATAACAATTGCACTGAAAGAATCTTATTTAAAATTAGATCAGATCGTTGTAACCGGCACAAGAACGGAACGATTTCTAAAAAATACTCCGGTAACTACTCAGGTAATTGATAAAACTGATCTTAAAAATACCGGCGGAACCGATATATCGGAAGCTCTGCAGGAATTTACCGGTATTACAGTTAATTATAATCAATTTGGTACAGGTGTCAATACTATCGAATTGCAAGGCTTTGGCAGTGAGCATGTATTAATGATGGTTGACGGTATTAAAATGATCGGCAGGGTTAACGGTGAACTTGATCTGTCACAGATACCCGTTTCACAGGTTGAGCGATTAGAGGTGGTAAAGGGCGCCTCATCTTCGCTCTACGGAAGTGAGGCTTTGGGTGGTGTTATTAATATCATTACAAAACAACCCTCGGGTAAATTAAAAGTAAATCTTTGGGGAAATTTTGGCAGCTATGAGCGAATTAATAGCGGAATAACTTTGAGCATGCCTTTTGGTAAGTGGCATTCAGGACTGAACTTCGCCTATCGGCATTATGGTGGTTATGACCTGAGCGATCAAACTGCCAGTGAAGATGCCACTGCATATCAAAAATATAATGGACAATTAGATCTTAAAGGCAATCTTACCAATGATCTCAAGTTGGGTTTCCAAGCGATTTATTTTACCGAGATGCATGAAGTCGTAAGCAGTCTCACTTTCAAAGATCAAATCCATAATGACCATTATGCCTTTCGCAGTTCCGTTGAAAAGAAAGCGATCGGGTCATGGTTGAATCTAAAGAGCAGCCTTGAGTTTTCTCAGCATGATCATGTTTTCGACAGGGTGGTGGTGAGTTCGGGATATCTTAAAAAGGGCTCCTTGACAGCGGATAAACTCGCCAAGGCTGATATTCTATTTGACTTTGAAAAGAATACCCACACAATTAACGGTGGTTATGCCTTTGAGTATGAGGCAATTGATTCAGACCGCGTGGTGGGTGAGCATCGTAACACGACCTTACATAATATATTTATTCAGGATGAAGTTACGCCATTGACATGGTTCACAGTAGTTGGAGGATTCAGATATGATGCTCATTCGGTTTACGGCACACAGTTCTCGCCTAAAATCTCAATGATGTTTTCACCGCAACACAATAAAAGAGTCAGATTATCATACGGAAAAGGATTCAGAGCACCGGCGTTTAAGGAATTATATATAGACTATACAAATATTTCAGTGGGCTATCATATAATCGGAAATCCGGAGCTGAAAACGGAAAAATCCGATGCCTACCAAATTGATTTTGAATTTTGGAACAGTAATAATTATCACACCCGCATTCATTTATTCCATAATGAGATCGAAAATCTAATTGATTACGATTGGCAGGGCATTATTGACGGTTATGGGACTTATCGCACAGAAAACTTGCTTTCAGTTCGCACTTGGGGCGGTGAATGGGATATGGAATATTTCCCTAATGACTGGTTAAAAATTACGGTGGGCTACAGTTATTTGGATTCCGAAAATGAGGAAACCGGCGAACCCTTGTCGTTTAAATCTAAACATAGATCACATGGTGCAATTAAGATAGCCCTTAACGACAATATTAATTTTAATGTTCGTGGTCGGTATGAAGGCAAGCGCTTTTACTGGGAGACATCTGACGAAAATCCTGATATTTTAACAAAAGAACGGATTGACGGATATCTTCTATTGAACACGCATGCAGTTTTTACACTTTTCCAACGCTATGATGTCTCATTAGGAATTAAAAATCTCACAGATTATGTAGATAAAGTATGGGGTCCCATGCCCGGTCGTGAGCTTTACGGTGGGTTATCCTTTGCTTTTGATAATAACAATAAAAAGGGAAGCTAACGATGTGCAACTACAAGATACCCAAAGGAGGGTGCAATTGTTCCGTTTCAAGATGCCATTGTGGAAAATATCAACTTAATTATCGGGACATCAAAATCAATATCGGTGAAAACGGTTTGCATAGATTGATGAAAATAATTGAACGCTACAAGAATAAAGAGATCAACGCCGCTAACGAGAAGCCGCTTAATATCACCTTTGGTTCGGTGGTCGTTAGTATCCGTAGCGGAGACATCCTGCTTTTAGAGGAAGCTATTTTTAACGAAATAGTAAAAATAGACGGCGATGTATCATATTTAACAAATTTTCAACAAACATTACCAAATTAGAAGGAAAGCTAAAATGAATAAGCTAATACCATTAATACTTGGAATAATGTTGGTAGTCAGCTGTGACAAGTCATCAACAGATTCTGATAAGGATAAGGAACCGGAGGTTTCATCATTTAAATCGGTGAATGTCAAAGAGCAAGGTAAACATTATTTCAGTTTTGCCGATAACAGCGGTACTACTACTGAGCCGGCTCAATGGGACATCGCCTTTGGCCTAGTACCCTTAACAGTGGAAACAGCGCCTTGTCAGTTTTTTACAATGCCGAACGATCCGGTTATCTTTACCGGTTCGGGAACAAGCATTGCAATAGTTGACGCCGCAACATTAGAAGAAGTTAGTGAAGTTCCGGCAAACAGCAATTTTATAGCCGATGATACCGAGGGTGCGGCTTTTATCGGTAAAGATTGGTTTGACGATCAATTCTCAGTTAAACCGGATATTTATGCTGTAAAAACTTGTGTCGGTAATTATGGACTGCTTGCGGTTAAGCGTTATGATTATGACCCAACAGTTCACCAGATCAGCAATATTGTTTGGGAATTTAAATTCAATGATAGCGGCGCAACCGATTTTGCCGCAGCAGTTGTTGATTCCTTTGCAACCGGAAATGCTTATGATGAAACTCGTTATTTTTCATTTACTGATGGCGCTGTAAATAGTTTCTCCAAATGTGATGTTAAAGTTGACGGTAGCAGTTTGTGGCTTGGTCCCAATGTAACAGCTAAAAAATTGGAAAATACCGCTCTTGGTGATGTAGCAAACATTGATGGTAGTGGAATGCACAGTGATGTTGATCCGTCTTATGTAACCCTCGGTTGGTACAATTATGGAGACGATCATTCACTAACTCCCAAAGATTATGTTTATATTGTAAATACTTCGGATGGAAAATTCCCCGCTTTCAAAATTATGAATTACTATGATGACCAAGGTAATTCCGGCACTTTTACAATTGATTGGAAATATTTACAATAAAAAACATTAATTGTTGTTCTAATAATGTTGATGAGAGATGTGGTAAATATGAAAAAATTAAATAGAGTGAGCAAATTATGAAGTATAAGAATGTCAGATTAATTTGGGTAATATTATTTATTATTCAATTTTCCTTTGCGCAGGAAGCGCAATTAACCGGTCGTGAAATTATAGTTTTGGTTGACGATCGTTGGGTAGGGAACGACCAAAAAGCGACTACAAGAATGACCTTGATCAATAAGCGCGGACAGGAACGAATCAGGGAATTGTTCTCATACCTAAAACATTATGGAAAGGATTCTAAAAGTATAATGTTCTTTGAAAAACCGGCCGATGTAAAAGGAACCGGATTTTTATCGTGGGAATATGATGATCCGAGCAAAGATGATGACCGCTGGTTATATCTTCCGGCTTTAAAAAAAGTTCGCCGCATTTCCGGTTCATCTAAAAATGATTATTTTATGGGCAGTGATTTTACCTATGATGATATGGGCGGTCGGTCGGTTGATGAGGATGATCATAAATTCCTCAGAGAAGAGGAAATTGACGGTGTAAACTGTTGGGTGTTGGAGTCCGTTCCAAAAGATAAGGGCTATATGTATTCAAAGGTTATTCGTTGGATCCGCCAAGATGCGCTGTTGGCGGTGAAAGTTGAATATTACGATAAACACGGCAAATTGATGAAAATTCTGACCGTATCTGACATCAGAAAACAAAATGAAATATGGACTGCTTTCAGAATGTTTATGGACAATAAGCAGGAGAAGCACCAAACATTGCTTGAGTTCGTTGAAATAACTTATAATATCGGTATAAAGGACAATCTGTTCAAAGTAGCTTCTTTAGAACGCGGTGTTATGAAATAGTTTGTGGTAGGCAGATTGGTGAGTATTCAAGTAATATTATCAAAAAGATTGCTCCTGTCATTATTCTTAAGTCTAATCTTTTCAGCCGTTGTTTATGCCCAATTTAATATTAACGGCTTTGCCGATAGTTATCTTGCAGCGCGCATTAAGGAACCGCATGATTTTTTAAGTTCCCGTAGTCGTTTGCGATTGGAGGCAAACATGTATTTTGAAAATACGCATCTATTTGCCTCTTTCAATGCAATGAAGAACTACGTTCTGGAAGATCAGGATGGCATTGAATTGCGTGAAGTGTATTTCGATTATGTTGCCGATAACTGGGATTTAAGAGTCGGCCGGCAGATCATTATTTGGGGTAAAGCCGATGGCATGCAAATTACTGATCAAATTTCGCCTTACGACATGACGGAATTTCTGGCGCGCGATTATGATGATATACGTATGCCCGTAGATGCTTTCAAGTTGCGGTTATTGATACTTAATGCCGATTTGGAATTGCTTTGGCTACCCATTTTTCAGCCCGGAATAATGCCCGGTAAAGGAAGTCCCTGGGCGCCTGTTTTAGATGACCTTTCACAATTTAATAAGATAAATTATAGTGCTGCACTTGAACCGGAAAAAACTTTAGATAGCGGTGAATTCGGTGGTCGGTTATCATTTTTCTTATCCGGTATTGATCTGTCGCTTGCCGCATTGTATACTTGGAGTGATTTCCCTGTTTCAAATATGCATGTCTTCGGGGATTCACTGTCAATCGAATCGGAATATTATAGATATTCGTTTATCGGCGCTGATTTCTCAAGCTCGCTATCCGATTTTGTTTTGCGAGGAGAGACAGCCTATTTTCTCAATAATCGGTTTACTTCAACAAAAGGTATCATAGAGAGAAATTCCTTGAAGGCGCTGCTTGGAGTGGATTGGTATCCGGGGAACGAGTGGACCGTTTCAGCGCAAATCGCCGATGATTTTATATTGGATTATAATAAAGCAATCAACGCTGACGAGCATCAATGGATATCCACCATCAGCATCTCAAAGAGTCTATTCCGTAATACTCTAAAACTTTCGACCTTTGCTTATGTCGGTCTAAATGAAAAAGAAATATTTAACCGTAGCAGCTTGGACTATGCCTTAACCGATGAACTGCATATCTTGGCAGGGGTAGATATTATAGGTGGAAGATCATCCGGGATGTTCGGACAGTATAAGGACAATTCGGAAATATGGATAAAAGCAAAATACAGTTTTTAACATGATTAATAATAGAATATTTAACAGACCTTATGGAGAATGGAAATAATGTTTTCAGGAATTAAATCATACATTGGTGCAATAGTTGCATTGCTTTCGTTAGCATTTGCACAAAACACTTATACAATATCGGGTTTTGTAACCGATGCAAAAACAGGAAAATCCTTAGCAGATGTAAATATTGTTGTTGAGGGAACCAATTTTGGTGCAGCGACACGGGAAGATGGTTTTTATATAATAGAAGGCCTATCGCCGGGGGAAAATAAAATTATCTCTTCCATGATTGGATATACTACAATGTATAGAACTATCAATCTTAAGACGGATGAGCATGTTAATTTTACTTTAGACAAGAAGGCGGTAGAGATGGACCCAATTCAGGTCAAAGCAAAAACCGAAGCCCGCGAAATCCAAGAGCAGGCAATTCCTGTATCCGTATTCAGAATTGATGAAATTCAAGGAACCGTTACAAGTTTGAATGAACTGTTGACCAAAACAGCCGGGGTAAAAGTAAGAAGTGGAGGCGGAGCGGGCAGTTCTACGCGCATGTCGGTTAGGGGTTTGGAAGGGAAGCGTATCGGAATTTTTGTTGAAGGCACGCCTCTAAATGATCAGTCGGATTTTGTGGATATGAATGAAATCCCTCTTGATATCATTGAACGAGTAGAAGTGTACAAGGGAATTGTACCGGCTAAATTCGGAGGATCTGCAATCGGCGGAGCAGTCAATATTGTACTTAAAGAATTCCCCCCGCACTACACGGATCTTTCTTATACTATGAAATCTTATAATACTTATGATGTAAAACTGCTTCATAAACGTAAACTTGGAGACAGAGATATTTTAGTAGGGGCAGGTATTTTCTATAATTATTCCGACAATGATTACACTTTTAATTCTCCCTATAATCCCGATTTAAAAATAACAAGAGATCACGATGCTTATGAAAAAATTATGGGAGGTCTTGTACTGCAATCCCACGAATGGTGGTTTGACGAAGTGGAGATTGAACTTGTCTATATTGATACAGAAAAGGAGATTCAGGGGATTGAGTACAATATTCAGGAAGCTGAAAATAATTCGAATGCTTATATTGCTGCAGTCAGTGTGAATAAGGATAATTTTCTGACTGAAGGACTTGATCTTGATCTAAGTGGAGGTTTTTTCTACACTATATTTAAACATCAGGATAAAGCTATGCAACGCTATAATTGGGATGGCACTACCTATCATCCACTCACAAGTTACGGCGGGGAAATAGGAACAGACGCTAATGATTCTTATGATCAAAAATATACAGCAATGCAGAAAACAAATCTCAATTATATCATTGATCAAAATAATTCGGTTAACTTGAATGTTCTTTATAATTATGCCTATGGAATCCCTGAAGATTCGCTTAAAGAAATGTCAATTGGTCATAAGACCGATTTTAAAAACAGGATGCATAGTATTATAACCGGTCTGAATTATGAAACAAACTTTTTTGGACATAGGTTGACTAATTCAGCCACATTGAAACACTATTATTATAGTACCAATACAACCTTGGCGGAGCTTCCGCATTTTGTACAGGGAAAACATATCTATCATAAAAATGATATTGGTTTTAGTAATGCAATAAGATACAGGTTTACGCCTGATTTTTTAATTAAAGCTGCCTATGCTTATGATGTACGGCTTCCTGCTGAAAATGAATTGTTGGGCGATGGTTTTCTTATAATGCCGGCCGGTGATTTGGAACCTGAGAGAAATAATAATATCAATATTGGTGTTATGTATGATCACACGAATTTCTCTAATAATAGACTTCAATTAGAGATAAATGTGTTTTATACGAAGTTGGATAACATGATACGTTATGTGGGCGGTTTTTTGCAATCCAACTATGAGAATTTTGGTGAAATGAAAAGTATGGGAGTAGATTTTGATTTTAAATATGACCTTACATCATTTTTGTACCTTTACGCCAACGCGACATATCAGGATTTACGAGACGCGCGCGAATTCGAGCCGGGCTCCACTGTCGAAAATCCCACCTATGGCGACAGGATGCCGAATATTCCCTATTTCTATTACAATACCGGTTTTGAACTACATAAAAATAATTTGTTCGGTGGAAAAGATCAAAAAAGCAGATTCTATTTTGAAAATTCCTTTGTCGAAGAATACTTCTACGATTTTGAACAAAGTATTTATCAGGAGAGACGCATCCCGCGTTCTTCAATATTTAATATGGGATTAGAACATAGCTTTAGAAATAAAAATGTCATAATTGGCTTGCAGGTCAATAATATATTTGATCAGGAACAGATCACAATTTTTAACCGTCCGATGCCCGGAAGGACGGCGGCAATAAAATTGCGCTACATCTTTAAATAGCCAATAATAATGGATAGAAATAACAAATTACTCAAAAGTAATAAAATTGAAAATAATGATAAATAAGAAGGAGTTGTTAAAATGAAAATTAATTATTTCAGATTAGTATTATTAATACTGACAGTAACAGTAGTAATGATAATCGCATCATGCGAAAAAGACCCTACATCTTCAGATAAACCGACAGAAGGTGAAATTGCTATTGTCTCTGCCGTCCCCAATCCGGATGGTTTTTCGGGCAGCTTATATTTACAGTTGATTGATGATATAAGTCCGGCTACTTATGACAACACTACTGCCTTACCATTTACAATGAACAGTGATCAAATTACTGTTAGGGGGGATAATATCTACAAATTGCCTTGGCTTGATAGTGATGTTATAGAAAAGTACACACGCAATGATGAGGGGGGTCTTGATAAAACAGGTGAATACATTATGGAAGCCAACTCAGGTCCGACTTCAATAATTTATCAAAATGATACAAAAGCATATATTGCTCTTAGCGGAAGACCAAAAATATTGATAGTTAACCCATTGACAATGGAAAAATCCGGAGAAATTGACATCAGCGCTTATGCGGTTGGTGATGGAAACCCTGACGCCCAACAAATGATTATACGAGATGGTAAGTTGTTTGTTGCTTTGGCCCAAGCGGTAGGTGGTTTCTATGCTTCGCCGGACAGAGCCAAAGTAGATGTACTTGTTATAAACACTGAAATGAATGTAGTTGAAAAGATGATTACTGAAGAAACTAGCAGTTTCTCACAACCCACTAGACCAATTGAAGCCAATCAAATATTTACTGATGAAAACAATGATATATATATTATTTGTCAGTCAGCTTTTGGCGCTGTCCCCAGTCATAAACTTGGAATACTACGAATTAAAAATGGTGAAACCGAATTTGATGCCGGTTATAGTTTTAATATGGAAGATGCTCCCATAATTAATGATCCATTTAACGCAACAACATTGTTTTGTGCGCAGTATGCCGGTAATGGAAAACTATATGGGCAAGCTGCCGTAATGGCTTATTTCACTACGGGCAGTTTTGTAGAAGACAGATTTTTTGTACCGGTAGAAGTTGACCTGTATGCCCAAACGATTACAGCGCTTGATTTGCCACGCAGCAATGGTTTTGGTTCGACAGGTCTTTACGAAGATAAAATTATGTTTGGACTGGCTACCGATACCGATAACGGATTCTACACTTATGATATGGCTACAGGTGAGATAAGCGCTGAGGCTATTATTAAAACAACAGGTACACCATTTTACTTTAAACATTTTGGTGAGGAGTGGTAACACGATTTTTGAACTTATAATGAATAAATAAAATGAAAATACGGCGTATAAACAAATTTTTTAATAAGGTTGGCAGCTTTCAATTAAAATATAGGTGGTTATTGATTGTTCTATCCTTATTGCTCTTGTTGTTCGGAATAACCGGACTCGAACGCATTGAAATCGCAAATGCGCGTGACAATTGGTTTGACGATGCTGAGGCGATTGAAATTACTACCGATGAATTTGAAGAGCAGTTCGGCAATAATGATAACATCAGTATTTTAATTGAGGCTAAGGATGTTTTCAATCCTGAGGTGCTTACCGTGATAAAGGAGCTTGGCGAAGCACTGCTTGACAGCGTTCCTTACGCCGACGAGATAACATCATTGGCTGAGATGGAAATATCGGTAGGTACCGAGGAAGGAATTGAAGTCATTAATCCATTTGAAGATGGCATTCCAACCGACCCGCAGGAATTGGAAGAAATCCGTAAGTTAGTTCTTTCCCGTCAGGCGCTCAAAGGTAAATTAATATCAGAAGATTGCACTGAAACATGGCTTAGTCTCTCATTATTAGAATATCCGGAAAAAGAAGAATGGGAAAAGGTTACCAACTTAGATCCCATGTATCAGGATGGTGAAGCAGCTATTAGGGTAATTACAAATCCAAAATGGCAAAGTGCTGATTATACTCTTAAACCCGTTGGGTTGCCCTATACGGAGACGGAGGAACGTGACTTTTTTGGACCTGAAATGATGAAGCGCTTTATTTCAGCCTTTATAGTGATGATCATACTATTGGCATTATTCATTCGTTCCCTGCGCGGTATTCTGGTTCCTTCATTGACAACCATTATTGGCGTTCTTGTGGTTTTTGGAGGTATGGGTTGGTTTGGTATCGGTATTGATCAGAATATGATGATGTTACCGGTAATTTTGGGAATGGCTTTGTCGGTTGGCTATTCAATTCATCTGCTTAATGCATTTAAGCGAATGTTTAGAAAATCGGGTAATCGCAAACAATCTGTTATCGAAGCTGTAGAGGAGGTAGGCTGGCCCATATTCTTCACGGCAATGACAACCATTGGTTCGGTACTATCGTTTATTTCAACAGGAATAATTACAATTGCATGGGTAGGTTACGCCTGTGCGGCATTTGTTTTTGTTGATTATCTGTTTGTGATAATTCTTATTCCAGTGTTAATGAGTTTTGGTAAAGACAAGAAAATTGCCGTTGAGGAACAAGACAAACTAATGCTGCTTGAAAAATGGATGGAAAACCTTGGCCGTTTTGTATTGCGCTACCGTAAAACTGTACTTACTGTTTTTACAATAGCCGTTTTAATCATTGCTCCGGGAATTCTAAAAGTAACAACCAATGTAGATTTATTTAAGTTTTTGGGGACTAAGGTCCCTTATCTTAAACGTGTTCACGATGTTACCCAATCGCAATTAGGGTCATATCTTACCTATAATATCACAATTAAGTTTGATGAACCCGATGCTATAAAGGATCCGGAGGTGCTTAGAAATTTTGAAGCCATGCTTGATACGGTAGCAGCTTTTGAGCTTACTAAGAAGAATGAACATGCCGCTTCGATTTTCTCGATTCTCGATATAATTAAAGAAATGAACCAAACCCTGAATGGTGATAGTGTTAAGTATCATGTTATTCCTGATAATAGCGATATGATTGCCCAACTGCTTTTTCTTTATGAATTATCGGGCGGTACCAAAACCTTCAATTGGATTGATGAAGAGTATTCAATGTTACGGGCACAGGTTCAGGTTGAGAAATTTGTGGCCATTGAGATCGTTGAAGAACTGAAAATCCTAAGAGGGATTGGTAAGGAAAACTTTGCCGGAGCTGAAGTTAATTACGTGGGCAGTGCGGTACAATTTGCCGAATTAAACAATAAAATAGTGACCGGTGAACTTAGATCCGTTATTTTGGCGCTCACGGTAATCGGTTTACTATTGATCATCGTATTCAGTAGTCTGAAAACCGGACTTATTGGAATGATCCCGAACTTGATGCCGCTTGTCGTTATTGGCGGATATATGGGACATTTTGACTCACCGCTCGATATGATGACTATGACTATTATGCCCATGTTATTGGGAATTGCCGTTGACGATACGATCCATTTCATAAATCAAATCAAATTTGAATTTGAAAAATGCGGCAATTACAACGATGCAATTATTGGAGCTTTTACCACTGTGGGTAAAAACTTAGCCATGACAACAATCATTTTGTGTGGCAGTTTCGGCATGTTTATGCTATCGCCTGTCGCTAATATGGTACGAATCGGTTACTTGGCACCGATGGGTTTACTCGCTGCGCTAATTGCCGACTATTTTGTAACCCCGGCTTTAATTAGTTATACTAAACCTTTTGGTAAAGAAAAAATAAAGGATAAAAAATGAGAAACAAATTAATAATTGCACTTACATTAATTGGATTAGTTTTTACTAATGCAAAAACGCTTAACACTGCAAACAATACTCAAAATAAAGATACGGTAATATTGTTAGCGATGCATGGCGGCGTACCGTCTGATTTTCCAAAAGATGATCTGCAGCAATTTATGCAATTACATACCCAAGCTCATTCCGGTGATAAAGCGGTTTATGATGAAGCACATCAATTGGAACATAAGTTGCGCAATTGGCCGCGGAGTAAAGATAATGATCCATTTTATTGGGGATCTGAGCTACTACAAAATGCCTTGCAGGCTAAAACAAGCATACCTGTAGTTCTTGCATTTAATGAATTTTGCGCACCAAGTATCGAAGATGCTATGGTCAAAATCGTAAATGATTTCCAACCTAACAAAATATTGGTAGTAACACCAATGTTGACGCAGGGGGGAAATCATTCAGAAATAGATATTCCCAAAGCTTTAGAGCGAGGCAGGAAACTTATCAATGATGATGAAGTAATTATCGAATATTTGTGGCCGATTCCGGTAGAGAATACAGCCCGCTTCCTTTCAGAATTGATAAAGCCTCAAATTTGATTATGGTTTAACAAGAAAGTATAATAGGATTAAAAATGAGTAAAATTGGACTATTTTGGGGTTCTGATACGGGAAATACTGAGAAAGTAGCCGGAATGATCGAGGACCTACTTAGCAAGGGTAATGTGGATTTGCATGACATTGCCAATTCATCAACAGAAGATGTTGAAAAATACGAATTGTTAATTTTTGGAACATCAACATGGTATGATGGTGATTTGCAGAGTGATTGGGATGCCTTCTTTGATAATTTAGATGCAATTGATTTCAATGGTAAAACCGTTGCATTGTTTGGTTTAGGTGATCAGTATGATTATGCCGAATACTTTATAGATGGTGTAGGAATATTGTATGACAAAATAATAGAACGCGGTGCGAAGGTTATCGGTGAATGGTCAACCGAAGGATATGAATATGACGTTTCTAAAGCGGAACGAGACGGAGTATTTGTCGGCTTGGCGTTAGATGAAGATAATCAGGAAGACCTGACCGAGGAGCGTGTTAAGCAATGGATAGATCAAATCAAACCGCAATTTGGACTGTAATGCAAAGTTGGTGAATATTCAAAATATGAGTTTTAAGAATAACTGTAACATATAAGCCAATGTTAATACAGAATAATATTGGGAGGATAAATGAAGATAAATTCAAATGAACCTATTCTTGGAATAGGAATTGCCGCTAAGAAGCTCGGCGTTTCACCGGAATTATTAAGATTGTACGAGCGTGAAGGCTTGGTTAAATCTCACCGGGCACGTTCAGGACACCGTTATTATTCCGAAGAAGATTTGTTATGGGTAGAATGTCTTCGCGAGCAGATAAATCAACATAAGTTAAATATTGCCGGAATAAAAGTTTTACTTGATTTATGTCATTGTTGGGATTTTAAAAATGGTTGTCCGAACACTACCTGCGATAACTGTAAAAATCATGAGGAATTCATGATCAAAGCGCAAGAATACGTCGAGAGTAAATTGTCATGAATTATACCGGTTTAATATTAGGAATATGTACCCTATTAATTATAGGCTTGGGATTCGTTTGGGTCATTAAAGGAGAATATTATATAGGTGCCTGTATGAAGTTGGGAGTTTTCATATTAGGTGTTCTAATCGTTGCAGTAACTTATTTCATCCCAAATTTTATGCTATCTGCTCTAATAGGTATTGTCGGGGCATCAATTGTTTGGGGTGCTACTGAGATTTCACAACAAACCGATCGGGTTAAAATAGGCATGTTCCCCGACAGATCAAATAAATTTTGCGACAAGATCAAGAATAAGTTTCTGTTGAAACTTTTAAGCATGAGGAAGTGATAATGGAAAAATTCAGCGGAATAATCATTGCCGTAGTGGCATTGGCGGGAATTGGCTTTGGACATGTATTCGTCAGAAAATTTACTTATCGCTATGGTATAAAATTTGCGCCATTAGTATTGGTGATAGGCTTGGGATTGATGTATCTGTCTTTGCATTACAGTGATTTGTGGTCGGCGATCATGGGTGTTTTCGGTATTACGGTTGTATGGGATGGCGTGGAAATATATCGCCAGGAAAAACGGATAAAGGAAGGTTGGGCTGAGGCTAATCCGAAACGTTTGAAAAATGAAACAATATAATCTTGACAGACCCAATGGCCTTAGGAACAGCGATAGTTGTTATTTCAATATATATTTTTCGTTAATTTTAATGAGACTAATTAACAACAATATTTGCCATAACCAGAATACCATATATTCAATGAGCAACCACCACTATCGTCAAAAGGTGTGAAAAGGATAAGAAGAAATAACTAATAACCATCAAATTAGATAAAACGCTTATGAGATTAATTGAAATAGCATGTAAAGAAAGATTAAAAAGTATCCTGCACAACGAAGGACTCAGATATACTTCCCAGAGACAAGAGATTTGGAACGAATTACTTGAATCTAAGGAGCATCGCGATGCTGAGGAAATATACTATTCATTAATGAATAGAGGTATCCAAGTTTCGCGGGCAACAGTATATCGTACTATTGATATGTTAGTAAAAAATAATATGATTGAAAAACTTGATATCGGAGATGGTAAAGCACGGTTTGAATACAATGATAAATATAAACACCATGATCATTTAATCTGTACAGCTTGTGGAAAAATTGTGGAATTTTACAGTAAAAATATTGATAAATATCAGCGCGAAATTGCCAAAAAGAACAAATTTGAGTTATTGCACCATAGCCACCATTTATTCGGTATTTGTGAGGACTGTCAATAAATGAAATCGGTAACCGATTTTTCACCGGGCGATATTTTTACCATTGAAAAATTTACCGGTAGCATAGAATTGCAAAGCCGCTTAGTGGAAATGGGTTTTGTGCCGGGCGTGAAAATCAGGATGGTAAAATTTGCGCCTTGGAAGGGGTTGGTCGAATTGAAAATTCGTAATTATCACGTATCAATCAGAGTTGTGGAAGCTGAAAATATTAAGGTGATTGAATATGAATCCTAAAGGAGCACAGGACAAATATGTAGCATTGATCGGAAATCCCAACTGTGGTAAAACAGCGATCTTCAATCATCTCACCGGCCTGAACCAAAAAGTGTCCAATTATCCCGGTATTACGGTCGAGAGGAAAAGCGGCAAACTTAAATGTGAGTTTGATGATAGCATTGATGTTTTAGACCTGCCGGGCACTTATAGTCTCACACCGGAATCACTTGATGAACGCGTAGTGGCTGAGCAGGTAATGGATTGGCTCCATGGCATTAATCAACCTTCAGCAATTATTTCAGTAGTTGATGCTACCAATCTTAGCAGGAATTTGTATTTGACGACTCAGCTGTTAGATATCGGCATACCCGTTATCTTGGCGCTGAATATGATGGATATTGTAAAGGATAGGTCGGTGTTGCCGGAACTCTCCGAACTTGAACAAAGATTTGGATTATCTTCGGCAGTGCCGATGTCGGCTTTGGAAGGATGGGGGATTGAAGAATTGAAATCGGCAATTGAGCAGGCAATCACTTCACCGGCTCCGCGAAAAAGAAAAAAATTATTTGAAGAACACCCGGAAATACATGAATTGCTCAGACCCCTATCTGATTATTTATTAAATCAATTTAATTATTCACCAAGAGTTGCCCGCGTTCAAGCCCTTAGATTAATTACGCGACAGTCAGCGGTTGATCTATATCGTCCGCCGCATGCCGGTGATCACAGTTTTAGCGATGAAGTCGTCCGTGAAATTGAAGAATTAAGAAATCAAGCGGTTGAAAAAATTAAACAGTCCGGTTTGAATCATCGCACGATCGAAGCGACCATCCGGTATTCCTGGTTAGATAAATTGTTAAAGCAGTCTGCACAAGAAGAGGTTTTGCAGCTAAAAGAAAAAACACGCAGCGAGAAAATTGACACAGTCCTTACTCATAGCGTTTTGGGACCGCTTATTTTTATCGCCTTATTGGTATTTATCTTTCAGGCTATTTTTACCTGGTCTTCCTATCCCATGGATTGGATTGATAACGGAGTAGCCCGTTTTGGAGAGTGGGTATTGAGTGTTATGGCTCCCGGAATTCTGCGCGAGTTGATCGTTGAGGGAATAATTGCCGGCGTAGGCGCTGTTATAATATTTTTGCCGCAAATTTTGATATTGGTATTCTGCATGGCGTTGTTGGAAGATTCGGGTTATATGTCCCGTGTTGCGTTTATGTTGGACAAATTCATGACTAAAGCCGGTTTGCACGGCCGATCGGTTTTACCGCTTATGAGCGGCTATGCTTGTGCCATCCCCGGAATAATGGCATCACGCAACATTGACGGATGGAAAGAAAGGCTGATCACCATTATGGTTCTCCCATTAATGAGTTGCTCTGCACGACTCCCGGTTTATGCCTTGATGATTGGAGCATTTATCCCCGCCAGTAAGGTTTTGGGCATTATCAATTTGCAGGGTTTGACATTGGTGGTTATGTATTTCTTAGGAACAGTAACAGCCCTAATTATTGCCAAGATATTAAGCAAATTTATCAAAGAAAGGGGACGATCCTCATTTGTGATGGAATTACCGCCTTACCGGCTTCCGCTCATGCGATCGGTTTTCCGGCAAGTATATATTCGCGGGAAACAATTTTTGATGAATGCCGGGAAAATAATCATGGCAGTATCAATAGTATTGTGGTTTCTGGCATCCTTCCCTAAGACGGTGGAAGAAAATAATGCAGTGAATCCAATCCACAATAGTTTTGCCGGAAAAATCGGTCATGCCATTGAACCGGTAATCGAACCGCTCGGGTTCGACTGGAAGATCGGCGTTGGTCTGATAACTTCATTTGCTGCCCGCGAAGTGGTGGTAAGTACTTTAGCGACACTTTATAGTGTTGAGGATGAAGGAGAAGACATGGTTAGTCTGTCTGAATCTATGAAAGCTGACATCAATCCGAAAACCGGTTTACCGGTCTTCAATACTTTGGTTGCTATTTCATTGATGGTTTTCTTTGTTTATGCTGCACAGTGTTTGGCAACATTTGCCATAATAAAACAGGAAACCAATTCCTGGAAATGGCCCATGATTATGATCGTTTATATGACAGCCCTTGCTTATGTTGCTTCGTTGGTTGTGTATCAAGGTGGCAGGTTATTGGGGTTTTAAGATGATGCAAACAGTGATAACAGTAATTATCGGTGTAGCGGCTTTATTCTACGTTATCAAAATAATTGTAAGGCAATTTTCCAAAGCCGAAACCTATCCCAGATGTGATAATTGTCCCGTCCCTGATTTAAAAAATACTAAAAGGTAGAGTGTTATAAAATGGTAAACAGAAAACCGGTAACTGGCATAGTGGCATTTATTATCGTTCTTTTAACGATGCCGTTAGGGCATTCGGCAATGATATTGATGGAGGGTCATGAATATGTTTTTGAAGCGGCGATATTATTGGGAATATTCGGTGCAGTGTTAGTGATTATCGGTTATAAAATCAAAAATGATTCAACCGCAACCATATTCGGTTTGTTTGGTGGTTTGGCAATCTGGACCGGTTGGATAGAATTTGCGTATGTTTATTACGCTACACGATATAGAATTCAGCCGCTTATGGAAAATGGCGAGATTGTTACCAAACCGGAATATTTATTATTACCATCCTCCATCGGTTTTATAGTTATGCTGATTCTATTTTATCTATTCAATAAATTTACAAAATGCAATTTTTTTGTTTGGTGGCAGAAAAGATTGAATATAAATAGAGCCAAGTCAGATAAAATAGACAATAGATCCTCCGCTGTTATTACGGCTTTTGAAATTATTACTATACTATGGATATTTTATTTAGTTCTACTGTTCAGTTATGATTCGGCATTTTTTGGCGACAAACATTTTGTTACTTATTTTGTTGCTTTCGGTTCGTTATTGTGGTCGGTATATCTATTCTTAAAATTACTAAAGATCAACAAATTTGGTTATGCTATAAGATATGCTATTCCAACCGTAATAATATTCTGGAATTTTGTCGAAGTATTAGGACGGTGGGGATTCTTCAAAGAAATATGGATACACCCGCTTGAATATTGGCTGGAAATAACGTTGATCACAGTTGTTCTGATCGTATTAGTTATTATTACTTTGATTGAAGGCAGAAAAAATGAAGAAATGGTAAAATGAAATATTTTGTAAACAAAAATATTATTAAAATTTTATCTTTATCCTTGATTGTCTTTATCGGCCTTTACCATCTAAATAGCGTTCTATTTACGCATTCACATAAGTTGGAGAACGGTAATATTGTTGTTCATGCCCATCCCTTTAACAGATCAGATGCAAATAACCAAGAGCACAGCCATCATCATTCCAAAGAAGAATTAATATATCTTGATATTCAGAAAAATCTACTGATTTTTGTCAATATTCTTCTGATTTTGATTTGTTTAAATGTTATCCATGTGTCTTTGGATATATCCTATCATAGTTTTATTCGAACTATCCTAAAAGCAGTCTCGGATAGAGCACCGCCCTTAATGATTTAATCCCAATACTTTTTAATTCCTGATAATTTTATTTGTACCAAAGGAATTAAATCAACTCAGAATTAATTATCTACGCTTTAAAAAATTTAAAGGAACATATTGTGAAAAAAATAATACTAATGGCGCTATTAATATCTACTCAGATACTATTTGCGCAAACAACGCATCAACATACTGATGCAAATATAATTGGTGATGTACAAAGTGAAGGAGAGCATTTGCCATTTGTAAATATATCGGTACAAGGGACAACCATTGGTACGGTAACTGATGAAACCGGTCACTTTCAGTTGATCCATATGCCGGTTGGAGAATATACAGTTGTAGCAAGCCATATTGGCTATAAATCACAAGCAGTAACAATTACCAATGAATTGGATACCACCAAAGAAATAAAGTTCGAACTTGAACCGGATGTTCTTGGATTGGATGAGGTAGTTATCACTGGTGATAGAAATACCAGAAAACGTAAAGAGTCATTAGTCATCGTTGACGTATTATCTCCAAGAAAATTCAATTCAACTCAATCATTAACAATCAGTGAAGGATTGAATTTTACCCCGGGTGTTAGGGTTGAGAATGATTGTCAGAACTGTGGATTTACCCAGGTAAGAATGAATGGAATGGAAGGACCATATTCACAAATACTCGTCAATAATAGACCAATTTTCAGTGGGCTTGCCGGTGTATATGGATTGGAATTAATTCCATCAAACATGATTGAGAAGATAGAGGTAGTTCGCGGTAGCGGATCGGCGCTGTATGGAAGTAATGCCATTGCCGGGACCATTAACCTAATACTAAAAGATCCATTGATTAATAATTATGAAGTAGGATTTAGCACCGGTTCAACCGGGGTAGGTGTTGATGGCTCAGGAGATGCAGCACCCGATTATACAGTTAATTTTAATACTTCGATAGTTGGAAGCGATAGTAAATCAGGAATGTCATTGTATGGATTTCATCGTGTAAGAGATAATTTTGATGCAAATGGTGATGAGTTTTCTGAATTGTCAGCCATTGATAATACAACCCTGGGAAGCAGACTTTTCTATCGACCCGGCTTGCGGAATAAATTAACCTTGGACCTGTTCAATATTAAAGAAGAACGCCGGGGCGGTAATAAATTTGAACTTCCATTGCATGAAACAGATATTTCCGAAGCATTAAATCACTCTATTACGACAGGTACATTAGTATATGAGCAGTATTTCCGTGAAAATGACTTACTCTCAGCCTATGCCTCAATGCAGAAAGTTGATAGGGATTCTTACTATGGTGCGGAACAATCACTGAGCGATTATGGCAGAACAGAAGATATTTCCTATAATTATGGTTTACAGTATAAATATGAATTAGGGAAATCAACTCTGACCGGTGGAGCCGAGATAACCGGTGGAAACCTAGTAGATGAAAAACTTGGATATTTTGATGTTGAAAATGATGTACATACAGGAAACACCACAGTTGCTGATCAAACATCTACAGTATATGGTGCCTTTGTACAATATGACCGTAAAATAAGCAATCTGACCTTTTCGCTTGGTGGCAGATTTGATAATTACACGGTAAGTGATGAAGAACATGAAGGTGAAGAAAAGTCAGGAAATGTAATTATTCCTCGAGTCAATTTACTTTATGATTTTACAAGTGATATTCAAGGTAGATTAAGTTATTCTCAAGGATACAGAGCACCGCAAATATTTGACGAGGACTTACACATTGAGACTTCAGGTTCAAGACAAGTTCTTCACATCAACGATCCTGACCTGACCCAGGAAACAAGTCATAGTTACACTGCCTCAGTAGATGTTAATAAACAGGTGGGTAAAGCATTCGTCGGATTTTTAGTGGCCGGATTCTATACTTCATTAGTAGATCCTTTCGTCAATGAATTCGGCGAGGCGGATGAAAATGGAGTTGTTGAGTACTTACGTGTAAATGCTGAAGATGGTGCATCAGTAAAAGGTGTAAATATTGAACTTAATGTAGTTGCATCACGTAATTTGAACTTGAACGGTGGTTTGACAATTCAAAATAGTGAGTATGCTGTCGAACAGGAATTCGATGAGAAAAAATTCTTTAGAACACCCGATAGCTACGGTTATGCAGTAGTTAATTGGAAGCCTGCTGAAAAATTACAGTTATCTTTATCCGGAAATTATACCGGCAAAATGTTAGTGCCATATTTTGGACTAGAGATTGCTGATCCGGATGCAGGAGAGCTTAGGGAAAGTGATCCATTCTTTGATTTAGGAGCGAAATTCAGCTACAATATCAAATTAATTGGTTCTACCCTGCAATTAATTGGTGGAGTAAAGAATATCCTTAATTCATACCAAGATGATTTCGATTCCGGAATTGATCGTGATCCGGCTTACATTTATGGACCGGGAGCACCTAGAACAATCTATGTTGGTGTAAAAATCGGAAATATGCTTAATTAAGAAAAATTAATGGGCTGTGCTACCTTCAAAAGGCACAGCCCGTTATGTAATTAGATTTTTTATATCTTTAATTTTAACCGGGGGCTACCGGTTTGGCTGAAATCACCGGTTTCACTAAATCCATACGATCTATATAATTTTAAAGCCGGTTCATTTTTAGGCAACACATATAAAGTGATGGCGCCGTAGTTAGAATCTTTGGCAAACGCTATGGCCTTGCCAATTAAAAGTTTACTGTATCCTTTGCCGCGATTATCCCGATCAATAAAGACATGGAATAAATGTACTGAATTTGTTAAAGAATTTAACTGCAAACTCATGTGCCCGATGATCCAATTGTCCTTCTTAATTACGTAAGATACTGTATTTTTATTATTATAAGAATGGGCTATCCATTGTGTGAAACTGAAAGGGTAGCGCATAGACGGAGAAGTCAGGTTCAGATCTTTTGGATTTTGGAACCATGTTTCCAAGCAGGCTTTCAGAATGCGAACATCTTTTTTGTTATCATAAGAAATGCTTGCAATAGTGATTTCCGGTTTCATAAATAAATTTAACTAATTGACACTGTAAATTTCAGATAAATTAATGATAAATTCCGATAACTAAAGTAATACAAATAAATGAAATCAATTACTCAGATCATAGATTTTAAAGAGGGAATGGATATTCGGGGTTTTTTCCTGTGTGTCGAGAAACATTTACGTCATACCCGTTCCGGTGATCTCTATCTGGATATTGTATTGCGCGATATAACCGGCAGGGTCAACGCTAAGGTTTGGGATAACGTAGCGGAATATCGAGATAAATTTTCCGCGGGCGATGCCGTAGTCGTAGCCGCACAGGTCGAGGCATATTTAGAAAAATTACAATTGAATGTTAAGAAAATTAACAAGGCGACGGTGCAGTCATACGGACGTTATGGTTATGATCCTGCTTTAGTTGTACCATCGGCGGCTGCCGCTCCGCAAGAAATGTGGAGAGAGATCAGAAAATACATTAATAAAATCAAAAATGTGCATTTGAAAGAGTTGGTCGCGACCATTTATAAAAAATATAAAGGAACATTGCTAACCCATCCGGCATCGGTGGTAATGCACCATAATTATCGCTCGGGATTGCTTGAACACACTCTTTCAATGGTCAAGGTTGGTGAAAAATTAGCGAGTCACTATCAGGTAGATACAGATTTATTAATGGCAGGTATTCTCCTGCATGATATTGGTAAAGTTAAAGAAATTACTTCCGAGCTTGAAGCGAGTTATACCGATGATGGTAACTTAGTGGGGCATATTGTTTTGGGACGCGATATTGTGCTTGGTGCTGCTAAAAAAATCAAAGGATTCCCAAAGGATTTGCTCCAAAAACTCGAACACATGATACTTTCCCATCAAGGTCAATATGAATGGCAAAGTCCTCAAAAGCCCAAATTTAAAGAGGCATTATTACTGCATCTTATTGATAATTTGGACGCTAAAATGAACTTAATTAAAAAGGCTATTGAAGAGGATGTCGAAGATGGAATTTGGACAGCACGTAGCAATTATTTCCGCGTACCGTTACTTAAAGGCGATCTAAACAAAAAATGAAACTTAAGAACTTAGTTCGTGCAGCAATATTTACTGCCTTAGCCATTGGAATGGGTTTCTCGTTATTAATGGTTCCTAATATTGAATTAATTACCGTAATTGTCTTCCTTGCCGGTCTAACTTTAGGCGTGTGGTGGGGAGCTTTGGTTGGCGGGACTGCCGAATTCTTTTTTTCTGTGTTAAATCCCTTTGGATCAGGCTTGATATTTCCACCATTATTGGTTTCGCAGGTTGTTGCGATGATTATAATTGGCATGGCAGGCGGTCTGTTACGCGTAGTATTCTTTAGGCAGGAATTCACACGCAAAAGATTAATACTATTAGCAGGCTGCGGACTTTTGCTTACTTTGGTATTTGATTCGATGACAACACTTGCATATCCGATCAGTGTTGGCTTTGATTTTCCGCAAACAATTGGCATTTACCTCTCAGGCATTGGATTTACTTTATTGCATCAAATATCCAATGCAATTATTTTTCCGATCATCGTGCCTAAAGTAGTTAAGCATTTGGCGTGAGACGATATTTAACAATAGTGCTTTTAGCATATTCTTTTCTGTGGTCTCAATACGATGATATTCCCTACGATTGGAGTGGGCAATACGGTGTATTATCGAATAAAGGACAATTGCTGTGGAATCAGGATTGGCAAATCGGACCACTATTGATTGATGGCACTTTTTCAAATTATCCGATTAGATTCGGAGATTCATACAGTAATTTGTTTAATGTAAAGAGCATAGCCGAATCCTATCGGCAAATTCATGCCATACCGGATACAAATAATATCAGCAGTCGGGCAAATTATTACCGTGGTGATTTTTCATACGATCAATTGGAAATGGATTTTAATTTCGAAGAAAAGCATTGCATTATTGCGCTGCATGGATTTAAACGTACTTACCGCGGTCCTTACGGACAATATGCAAAGGCGGATGGCAGCACTAATCCGCTTCACCAATCCTACAGAATTGATTACTCATCTCAAAATGATAATGCCCTGTTTGATCTTTCAGTAGGATATTTTTATACTGACAGCCGGCTGAATTTGAACGATCCCGCTGATTTTAGGCATGAAGAAAAAATAGCAACGGCAGGCATTGGTTATAAAAAGGAATTTGCCAAATGGCACTATAATTCCTATTTAGCGCTATTCCAACAATATTACAAGATGTCGTACGATACCACACAAGCATATTTGAATCGCATAAATATTAATCAGACATTAATAAGGAAGTTGGATAATGACTCACAGTTGGAATTAGGAATAGAGTTTGACAATCAGGACATTACAATTATTGACGATCAAAATATTAATCGCGTTTGGTCAACTTTATATGGTGGATGGTCTAATCAATCAACCGCTATTAAATTCGGAAGTTCAATTTCAAACGGAGCTATCATCCCATACCTTAGTTTAAGGAATCAGTTCAAGATAAATGATCTTGCAAATATTTTGTCAAATATATCATATTCAGCTAAACCGAAACATATATTGTATTATTCGGAAAGTGATGATTTGTTCGAAAAATGGATCACTGCGGCAATAAAAGGTGAATTTGATATACTTAACATTCCCTTAGCTATTGATATATATTATGCCAACACTGATGTGGATTTAATATATAAATATTCCGAAGACCCCGGATCATTGGATATTTCCGAAAACTTAATTTCATCGAGTTTCGGTCTAGAATTGCCGCTTATCAGAACCTGGACTATTGATTTGAATTACCGGCATATTTTTGAACATAATTTATATAGTGACGGTATCGGTGATAGAATTAAAGTCGGATTGAATCTATCGGAAGATTTATTCAAAAATAGACTACAGGCAAAGTTAAAATTGTGGGCGGATGGATATTTAAAGCGTAATCCTAAGCTTAGTTATGACGGTTTTCACTTTGGACCATACCTAACTGATAACACAGATCTATCAATCCCTGATTATTGGGTATTTAATTTAGATTTTGCCGTAACTGTTTCGAAAATGACAATCGGTTGGCAGGTGAATAATATTTTAAAAACCTACGAAAGCATAAGCGAGCAAATTTTCCCGGATTTGGATGAAAATTATCTTTTAATAACCAATAGTAATGTTTTTCCACCGATGAACCGTTTCGTAACCCTAAATATTATTTGGGAATTTGATAATTAATTTGATGGGTAAATCGAAAATAACAGTTGCAACGATTATTACCTGCCACAACCGTAAGGAAAAAACCCTCAAAGCGCTTAACTGTTTGTTTAACCAACGAGGAATTGATAATGTTGACTTGTTTGTTTATTTGGTTGATGACGGCAGTACCGATGGCACAACCGAGGCTATCGCGGCGCAGTTTCCGCAAATAAATATTCTGCAAGGTGATGGCAGTCTGTTTTGGAATGGTGGAATGCGTTTAGCCTTCGCGGAGGCGATGAAGACCGAGCATGACTATTATTTTTGGTTAAATGACGATACCTATTTGTATGATGATGCCCTGCAGCGAATGCTTAATTTGGATAATACGTTGAGTGAAAAGGAAATGATTGTAACCGGTACAGTAATTGATCCTGAAAGCGGTAATGAGAACTATGGCGGACGGAGACAAAGAGATCGGTGGCACCCCTTAGTATTTCAGTTAGTAAAGGAAAGCAAAGTTGCGCAAAGATGCGATACTTTCAACGGCAATGCTGTCTTAATTCCTCAAGCGGTCAGTAATACGATCGGGAATATCAGTAAAGAATTTAGCAAGCAACATAGTGGTGACATTGACTATGGATTAAGAGCCAAATACGCCGGTTTTGAAACTTGGGTAGTGCTCGGCATTATTGGCGAATGTTCCTCAAATGCGACTGAAGGAACCCTATTTGATAATTCACAGTCTTTAAAAGATAGAGTAAAACAGATGCGAACCCCAAGAGGTGTCCCGCCGGCTAAAGAATGGATGATTTTTACTCGACGACATGGCGGGTTTTTGTGGCCCTACTTTTGGTTCAGAACAATAATACGAGTATTATTTCCATTTACCTATTTGTTCGTCCGACGACCACAGGATTAATTATCTTTGGAAACATCTATTATCGGCCAATTATGCTTTTGAGCTAATCGTCTTAATCTCGGGCTAGGTTGCACTGCAACCGGATTGCCAACTAATTTGAGCAGTGGAATATCCGCTCCATTGTTTCCGTAGGCGAAGGATTTCTTTAGGTCTATTTTTTCTTTCTTGGCTAATTGTTCGGCTAATTCACGTTTATAATCGCCGATACAAATTTGCCCGACCGGACGACCGGTTAACCGTCCATCCGGATCTTCTTCGAGATCAGTGCAAACGATATTGTCAAAACCGAGATCATCAGCCGCCGGTTCCAAATAATATCTGATTGATCCGGATGCAATCACTAAATAATGCCCTTCGTTTTTATGGAATTTTAATCTTTCAATGGTTCCCGGGATCAGTCTTGGTTTGAGCAAATTATGATAAAAATCATCGGCTTGAGCCGCGAAAAAGGTCAGCTCTTTATTTTTATAAAATTTTATTAAAGAGTATGCCATTCTTTTTTCAGAGAGCAAACCTAATTTATAGAAGAATCCGGTAAGGATTATTTTTAAGAGAAAGCGTTTAGAGAGTAAATCGTTTTCATAAAGCCATGTAAAACCGATTTTACTGCTGTTTGTATCAATTAAAGTTTCATCAAAATCGAAAAAGGCTGCTGTTTTCATAATATCCTGCAAAATCAAAAACAATTTTACAGGATATTATATATTAAACTCAATAATGATTAGTTTTGGATATAAGTAGCGTAGGAGCCGGGAATTGCACCGACTGGCGTAGATCCGATCAAAGTTCCGTCCATATCATACACATAAACGGTATCGGGTGCAATATAATCAGTGGTAACTCCGAAATACAAGTATTCATCAAATGCTCCGGCGGAGTAAACGCCTTTCAATGTTGCGATCTGTTGGCTTTCATTAGTAGAAAGATCAGCATTGACCGGAACTGCACCGCTTGTTGTGATATAATGAACGGTATTGTCAATAACAACGAGGTCAGAAGTATAACTGAAGGTTGCGCCATACTCTTTCATAATAACTGTTCCGGTATTCAGGTTAATGGTGCTCAGCCCGACGTAAGTTGTCCAGTTAGCATCATAATAGGTACTGGCAATATAGATGTGATCGCCACTTATTTTTAATTGACCCGGCCCGGTAACGACTTCAAATTCTTGGGTAACCTGTTTAGTAGTAGTGGATATTCGTAGAACTTTATTGGCGCTTGTCCAGTCAGAATTCATAGTAACTGACACATAAAGATCATTTCCATCAACCACGATATTTTCAGTCATTCCTTCGCAGATAAGCGTATCAATAATAGCAAGTGTTGTAAGATCAATGGCAATGATACCGCCGGCATACCAATTTGTTACATATCCAATACCATCGAGTGCGACCATTTCCCGCGGGCCTGCCCAAGGTAAATCAATCGTACCGGTGTAGGTGATTTCATCGGCAAGATTGAGGACTTCGATCGTATTGCTATTATTATTAATTATGAACAAATTATCATCAACCAGGGTAAGTGACTGCCCGACATCGCCAAGCTGATCACCGGTTATTTTTTCATAGATAGGTCCGTCAGCCTCAACGCCTTCTAAATCAAAGCGCCATAAAGAAGCATTGCCGGCTCCAAAGTTGCCCTCGCAAAGGGCAAAGACATTTATATCATTTAATGATATATCGTGCTTAGAATCATCGGTTTCACAACCGACAAACATAAAAGCAAGCGTAACAATCATAATATTTGTTAATCTCATTTTCTGTTCCTTTTATTATTAATTAAAATCATAAGTCAGTGCTAAACGAAAGTTTATGCCGGGCTCGGGATAGCCATAGACATTCATATAATCGGTGTCCAAAAGATTGTCTATCAATGCGTCAAAGCTCAGATTGTGGCTCAAAAATTCCCACTTACAATGTAAGCTGAAAGATAGAATGGCATAAGGCTCTATATATTTATCTTCCGGATAGTCATAGATGTATATCTGCTTACCGGTGAAACGTAATTGTAATCCGGTTTTAATGTGTTCCCCAAGGTAATTTAAAGAAGCATTACCACTGTGTTTTGGCGAATAACGTACGGCTCGGTCCGTTGCAAGATTCATTGCGCTAACAAAGGTATAATTGCTACTTACATACCATGAACCGATTATTGTCTTGGCTTGTAAAGAAACCGCAGTGCGATGTACCTTAGCAAGGTTTACCGGCCGCCAATAAGGATTGCCCGGCTGCCACTTGATCAGATTTTTGCTGTTCGTATCATTTATAAGCAACGCAAAATAGTAGTTTGGAAGAGGATTATATTTTAGCGTCAATGAGTGCCGACTGGTGTGCTCGGCTTCAAGATCGGGATTGCCGACATAAGTCCAATACATGTCACTGAAAGTCGGATAACGAAATGCTGTCCCACCGGAATAAATGACAGACATAGATTTGAATGGTTGTATAAGTAAGCTTAGATCGTAAGTAGTCTCACCGTATAAATCCAGGGAATGATCGTAGCGAACGGCCGGCGCTAATGATAACCATTCTAACGGCTGATAATTGAAACCCAATGCAGTTGCATAAGTTGTGCGATCGTGTTCACCGGCATCAGTGCTATTGATCCGATCCAACGCTATTTCCGTATTAATAAATATTTCCCAATACCTGCCAAAACGCAGCCGGCTGTCCACTTGTATTTGGTTGGATTCAGTGAAATGGTCGCTATTTTGCGGTGTCGTCCAGGGATTATAATAATATAAAGAGTTATATCTGTGATTGATCCTGCCTCTTACATAACCAAAAGAGGTTGCGCTTATCAAATTAAGTGCTACTAAACGTAGTTCATCCTCTGAAGTTGCATCGGGTGTCGGGGAATAAATTTGTCCGGCCAATTCCCGATCCTGCCAAGTGTTCAAGTAATAGGCATTAACAACATATTTTTGTTGCAACATGCTTTCCAAACGGGTGAAAATATATTTTTGCTGCATGGCATTGTTTTCACGCGTAATAACTTGATCACGCCAAGTACTGTCAAAATTCCCCTCTTCACTAAAAGTACCTGCTCCTATATCGAATGAATAATTCTTGCGATGTTTTTTCCAATTGAAATCAAATGATTGATACCCAAAGCTTCCGGCTGCATAAGAGATATATGAACCGGTCGGTTTAACTTTGAGATTTACACTTCCATCTATTGCACCGGAACCATGCAAAATACCGGCGGAGTTATCCACCGTAATTTTGTTAACTAATAACAATGGTATCTGTGATATATCAGATTGACCGACTATTGGGTTTGTTAAATCAACGCCCTCCAATAACACTTTGGTATGAACTGCCGAACCACCATTCAGGGTAATAGTAAGGTTACTGGCTGCGCTCCCATAAGATCGGATAGATAGACCGGGGATTTCTTTCATCCAATTATGTGTTGATAGTCTGTTAGCAGCAGAGCGTGTAACGGTAGCGGTTGCCTCCTCCAAGGGATTGGTTTTGCCCTCAACAATAATATCCGCTAATTGGATATTATCAGATTGCAGATGAATTGTATAATATGCTGATTCGGTCAGTACAATTTGCTTCTTCAAATATCCAAAACGCGATACACTGATTGTATCGCCTTGTGCGGTATTACAATGCAGATAGAAATTTCCGTTTTCATCGGATATGCACCATTGTCCGGTGGCTTGATGAATAATAGCTACAAATGGTAAAGGTTGATTATTGGTAGAATATGTCCTGCCGCTGATGTCGCCCGACAATTGCAACGGGATTATTACCGCTACAACTATTAAGGTGAATAGTTTAGACACTCAGAACCCCGATTTTAATCGGGGCTTTGAGACATGAATAAATATTTTTATTAATATAGCATATCATGACTTTTAACCCGCAAGTCTTTAGATTATAAAATACAATTACAAGGTTTCCTGACTTACGCTATTAAATGACATCGCCTTCTCATCCTTTTGGGGACAATGGCTAACTCATGTCATTTTGCCTTTGACTTCAAATTAGGCTCGCGATTACAGTAGCGGGAACTGTACTCGATTCGCACGAGTTTCCCTTGATATAATTGTTTGATTTTCCAAATAGCCGATTAAACTTACATACTTTTCGTAATAATAAATATTGATTTATATAAATTTGAAAAAATACGCACCGGAAACCTTTCTTTTTATTAATGACAAATCATAATAATAGTGATTAACATTTAGCCTTTAATCATGCAATATTTAATTATAAATACAACAGTTGCCAACGTTTATGCAGAGCCTGCACATGATTCGGCGGTTACCACACAAGCCTTATTGGGTGAATCATGTGAAATTATTGACGTCAAAAATGATTGGTATCATATTAGGCAATGGGATGATTACACCGGTTGGATTTACTATTTCCATGGGATTGTCAGCGATGCAAAATATATGACGAATGCAATAGTACAGGATTTGTACGGACAAATTCAAAACGAAGATGGTACGACTATATGTAACGTAGTTTTTGGAACTATGCTGTATAATAAAATTGTTAACAAAAAAAGTAAAATTATTTTACCCGATGGAAGAGAAGGCTTCAGCAAAGTGCTGATTGAAGAAAAAGCACAAATTCCGAACAGAAATAACATCATTGATATTGCAAAAAGATTTATTGGCGTTCCCTATCTTTGGGGTGGCAAAACTCCTTACGGAATGGACTGTTCCGGTTTGGTTCAAACCGTTTTCAAGTCAGTCGGCATTGGTTTGGCGCGTAATGCTTTTCAGCAGGCGGAAATGCTGAAAAATTATCGCATTGCGAAAAATGAACTGCAGGCAGGTGATCTATTATTTTTTGGTGAAAAGGAAAAAATCACCCATGTTGCAATCTCGTTAGGAGGGCTGAATTTTATTAATGCCCGTGGCTATGTCGGGGTTGAAAGTATTGATGAGAAAAATTCCCAATACAATAGTAAATTACGCGACTTATTTTTGCACGCAATTAGCGTAAAAGAACTGTTAGATTGACCATGAGTGTACATAATATATCAAAAAATGGTAGTTTATTAAATCGGGCGGTATTGGTGCTCAACACTAATTATGCCCCGCTCGAGATATGTTCCGCCCGACGAGCGATCTGTTTATATTATTTAGAAAAAATTGATGTATTGATTAATTATGTAGATGTTGTACGCTCACCATCGGTGATCCTGAATATACCGAGTGTTATTAAACTGAAAGACTTTGTGCGGCATAATAGCATGGAATTGATTTTGAGTCGCAAAAATATTTTTCACCGCGACAATCATGTTTGTCAATATTGCGGCAACAAGTCCGGACCGCATACAATTGATCATGTAATACCAAGAGAAAAAGGCGGAATGGACACTTGGGAAAATTTGGTAACGGCTTGTGCACCGTGTAATATAATAAAAGGCAATCGCACACCGGAAGCAGCCGGGATGGTGCTCCGTAAAAGACCGATCAAGCCAAACAGGATTCACTATTTCCAACAGTTTGTCGGACTCAAGCAAAGAGAATGGCGACCATTTTTGTTTATGGAATCTTTGAATTAGGTAATATTTATGAAACGAGTTTTAAGCGGTATTCAACCTTCAGGCCAATTACATATTGGTAATTATTTCGGGATGATGTCCCGCATGATCCAATATCAGGAAGAGAATGAGTTATTCTGTTTTATAGTGGATTATCATGCGCTCACCACGATTAACGACCGCAAAAAGTTAGAGTCAAATACACTTAATGCAGCGATTGATTTTTTAGCTTTGGGGCTAGATCCGCAAAAAGTGATATTCTGGATACAAAGCGATGTTCCGCAAGTAACCGAACTAACTTGGTTGCTCTCAACTGTAACAAACATGGGATTATTGGAGCGAGCAACGTCATATAAAGATAAAACAATCCGCGGTATTGCCGCTAATGCCGGCTTATTTAATTATCCGATATTGATGGCTGCCGACATCCTTTGTTTTGGAGGAGACATAGTTCCTGTCGGTAAAGATCAGAAGCAACATCTTGAGATAACGCGTGACATTGCACAGCGGTTCAATAATATTTATGGCGATGTTTTTGTGATTCCAGAAGCGGACATTAACAAATCATCGCAGTTAATTCCCGGTATTGACGGACAAAAGATGAGTAAATCGTATGGAAACGACATCCCGATTTTTGATGATGAAAAAAAAATACAGAAACGCATAATGTCAATCACTACCGATTCAACGCCGATTGACGAACCCAAGGATAAAAATACACCGCTATTTCAATTATATTCCTTATTCCTCGATGAAAAAGGTAAACAGGAGTTGAGGGATAGGTTTGATGAACCCGGATTAAAATACGGCGAGGTCAAAAAGGAATTAGCTGAGACTGTACTAGAGTATTTCCATCCCTATCGTGATAAGCGGGAAGAACTCTCTAAAAATTTGGATTACGTAAAACAAGTACTGAAAGAAGGTGCTGCCAAGGCAGCGGCCGAAGCCGATACTTATTTAAATGAAGCTCGTAGGGCAATGGGACTCAATTACTCAGGATAAATGTACAAAGTTCATCTTGAAAATTTTGATGGTCCTTTAGACCTGCTCCTATTCTTCATCAGGCGGGATGAGATTGATATTTACGATATTCCGATTTCGCATATAACCAAGGAATATCTTGACACGCTTGATCAGATGCAGCAGATCAATGTCGGGGTAGCCGGTGAATTTATTGAAATGGCGGCAACGCTGATGCGGATCAAATCCAAGATGTTATTACCAAAACCGCAATTAGATGAAGAAATTGAAGACCCCCGTTCGCCATTGGTTAGACAGTTGCTCGAATACCGACGCTATAAAGAATTAGCACAGCAATTGGAGCAATTATCCGAAGAGCGCAGCCATTATTTCCCGCGTAGTTATGAAACTCCGATACCAACCGGAGAAGAAGACCCCGGTGTTTATTTACGACAAGTTTCTTTGTATGACATTGCCCAATATTTTAAAGTGGCAATGGAGAATAAACCGATCATTTCGCGCTATGAATTGCAGCGGGAAGAACTGAGTTTGGATGATCAAAAAGCTTTAATCTTGGCAAATTTGGACGAAAGAGGAAGTCTCAAATTCTCGATCTTGATCGGTAAATTGGAAACCAAAATCGAGGTCATTATTACTTTTTTAGCGATTTTGGAAATGATCCGAAACGAAGAAATTGAAATTATTCAGAAAGAATTGTTCGGTGAAATGGCAATCCAAATCAAAGGTGTCAAAGAATAAGATGGAACAAAAAGAAATTCAGCAAATTATTGAGGCTTTACTTTTTGCCTCTCCGGAACCATTGACTCAAACAGAAATCAATGCGATCTTTGAACCGGACGTAACTGAGTTGCAAGCTATAAACTTAGAAGAAATAATTGAAGAATTGCGCAATAAGTACAATCAGAATGATAATGCTTTTAATATTGTTAATGTTGCCGGCGGATACCAATTGGTTTCAAGACCGGAATTTGAAGTTTTTATCAGGCGTTTGTTAAAAAAGAGCGGACGTTTAGCGCTTACCAAAGCCTCTTTGGAGACCTTGGCAATTGTGGCTTATCGTCAACCAGTCAATCGTTATGAGATTGAATCAATCCGCGGTGTTGATTCGAGCGGAGTTCTTAAAACGCTGTTATCCAAAAATTTGATCAGGATCAAAGGACGTGATGCCGGTCCCGGAAGACCATTACTTTACACTACAACTGAAAAATATTTAGAATATTTTGGATTAAGTAGTTTATCGGATATGCCGAAAATATCCGAGATTGCCGATTTAGAAAAATCGGAAACTCCGCAAGATAGCCAAACTGATGCGTTTGAATAAATATCTCGCGCATGCCGGAGTAGCATCGCGGCGGGAATCCGACCGATTAATTCAAAAAGGCACTGTTCAGGTCAATGGTAAATTGATTGATGATCCTGCTTATGAAGTCTCAAATAAAGATCAAATTATGTATGATGGACAGGTTTTGCGGCTACAGGAAGAAACGGTTGTTTATATGCTTAATAAGCCCAAAAATGTGATCACTACCGCCAAAGATACGCATGGGCGCAAAACCGTCTTTGATTATGTTCCACAGAATATCCGCCTATTTTCAATTGGACGTTTAGACAAGGATACAACCGGTTTGATCCTGTTGACCAATGATGGTAAATTAGCCAATTATTTGATGCACCCGCGCAACCGTATTCCCCGTTATTATGAAGTTGAGATCAGCAGCAGGTTAAGCGACAAGGAAATTGCTAAAATCAAAAAGGGTGTGTTTATTGGCGATGGTGAATGGGGCCGAGGGGAGGTTGTAAATCAAGTAAGCAAGAAAGGTCGTTCAACTGTCAAAATTCTACTCCATCAAGGCAAGAAGCGCGAGGTAAGGCGTATCTTTGAATTTTTGGGTAAAAAAGTATATAGCCTACACCGCTATCAATATGGTAAACTTACACTTGGTAATTTACAACTTGGGCAATGGCGCGGCTTGAGTAATGCGGAGATCAATAAATTAAGAAAATAACTGCCATTCCGCGCTTGCCTGTGCCGCTCAGCGGTGATGCGGAATCCCTAATTAAATAGATTCCTGCCTTCGCGGGAATGACAATAAAATTTATGTATGCTTGTATAAAGCATATTTAGTTTTTAATTTTTATAAACATAATTTCATCATTGTAATGAAAAAACTATTACATATATTTGTAGTACTTTTACTCCTCTCCTCAATTTCCTTCTCACAAAGCGGTGCCGCCAAGTCGTTGGAGATTGGGAATCAGTGGGTGTACCGTTATCGTTCAGAATGTCTAAATCCGTACTATTATAACTCTGACACTTCAATGGTTGAATTAAAGAGAGATACTGTGATAAATGGCAAGAAATATGCTGTGCTAAATTCCCAATTTCAAAGAGCGGATTCAATTTCAATATTCTATTTTAACATTCAGGATAATTCTGATCGAGAAATAGTTGATTTTTCAACTTCAAATGATTCTGTCTTTATTTATGGGAAATATAGGAAAAGAATTATAAAGAGGATGGACGTACCAACAGCGGGTGGATATTATAAAGAATATATTGAAGGTATCGGCTTAACGATTAATAATCAATATAATAAGACTCCCGATTCGTCTAATAGCAAGCAACTTATAGCTTGTAGAATCAATGGTGTTGAATATGGTGAAACACATCTGCTAGATGTTGAAAGCGGAGATACTTTAACTAAACCAAATAATTTTATATTATCTCAGAATTTCCCCAATCCATTTAATCCAACTACGCAAATTTCCTATGAATTACCACAAGATTCTGATGTTGAATTAATTGTTTATAACACACTTGGTAAGGAAGTAGTCAAATTGGTTGATAAAAATCAAACAGTTGGTAAATATACAATAAATTGGAATGGTCAGAACGCTCAGGGTAAGCAAATGCCGGGTGGGATTTATTTCTATACTCTAAAGACCAAAGATTTTACTCAAACCAAGAAAATGCTTCTATTGCGCTAATTCAGTATTTTAAAATACCCCTTTCTTCCTTCTACATTAATAATTACGATGGATAAATTGATTCTCCCCCCTTTAAAGGGGGAGACCCCGCATAGCGGGAGAGGGGGTAAAACATAAATGTCATTCTGAACATAGTGAAGAATCCACAAAAGGTTAAATAGATTCTTCTCCCGATGAATCGGGATCAGAATGACAAAAGTATAATAATCATAATCATTTTCCCACAATAACCGATTAAAAATATTTGTTTTAAATTGATTGGAGTTCTCCTCTCCAAAACTTAACTTTGCGGGCTAAACAAGAAGCAAAATATATGATTATAGCAATAGATGGTCCCGCCGCAAGCGGAAAAAGTACAACGGCACAGAAAGTAGCCGAGGAATTGGGGTATGCTTATCTCGATACCGGAGCAATGTATCGTGCTGTTACGTTAGCCGTTCTGCGCAAAAAGGTCAATGTAAACAAAGCAACCGAATTACAAAAGTTCCTCAAAGATGTTGATCTCAATATTGATTATAGAGGAAAAAGTCTTGTGATCAAATTAGATGGCCGCAGTGTCGCAAAAGCGATACGCTCCGTCAAAGTCACAGAAACGGTGAGCGAAGTAAGCGCTATTCCGGCTGTGCGCGAAGCGATGGTAAAAATTCAGCGCAATTTAGGCGCAAGTACGGACTGTGTTGTCGAAGGACGTGATATTGGTACAGTGGTTTTCCCGGATGCCGATGCCAAATTCTATATCACAGCCGATTATGAATCGCGCGCCAAACGCCGCCAAAAGGACATGGAAGAGCTTGGTGAAAAACGATTAATTGATGAACTTATTGAGGATTTGAAAGAGCGCGATGAGAAAGATTCGACGCGGACGGCATCGCCTTTGAAGATGGCGGATGATGCAATTGAGATTGATACATCAAATGTAACGGTTAAAGAACAAGTTGCCATGATCATTGACCATGTAAACAATTTAATAACCAAAAAGGAAGGATTAATGCCCGAAACAAATATTACCGAACCAGTAACTGAAGAGGCTAAGGTAGAGCCATCTGCTGAGGTCAGTCCGGAGCCGGTTGTCATAACGGATTCTGAACCTGTTACTGAAAAGAAACCAATCGTAAATTATTTAGATGAGAAAATCTTTGCCGGTGTTAAGGTGATGGAACAAGCCGAGCTTGAAAATAATGAAGTTATTGAAGAAGTACCGGAAGATTTACAGAAGCAGTATTTAGAAACTATCTCAGATATATCAGCCAATCAGGTCATAAGCGGCCGCGTGATTGGTATGAATGAAAAAGAAATTTTAGTTGATATCGGTTTCAAGTCCGAAGGATTGATTCCGCGCGAGGAATTTGAAGATACCAAACTACCTGAGATTGGTGAAAAGATTAATGTATATTTAGAAAAATTAGAAGATCGTAAAGGCAATACAGTCCTGTCCAAAACCAAAGCTGATTTTATGCATCGTTGGGCTGAACTGCATGAAATTCATGAAAAAGGTGAGATTCTAAAAGGCAAGATCATTCGCAGAATAAAAGGCGGGATGGTTGTTGACGTTGGTGTTGTGCAAGCCTTTTTACCCGGCTCGCAGATAGATGTGCGACCGATCAAGGATTTTGATCAATTTATTGATCAGGAAATGGATTTCCAAATCGTAAAGATCAATGAAGCCCGTAAGAATGTTGTTATTTCACATAAAATATTAATTGAAGAAACGCTCAAAGAGCAGCGCGCCGAATTATTCTCTAATATTAAAGAAGGTGATATCCTCGAAGGTCGTGTAAAGAATATTACCGATTTTGGTGTATTCGTTGACCTCGGAGGAGTTGACGGTTTGCTTCATATCACCGATTTGTCATGGGGCAGAATAAATCATCCTTCCGAAGTTGTCAAGATGGATGAAACCATTACAGTGAAGGTAATTGACTTTGATCAGGATAAGAAACGTGTATCACTTGGTTTAAAACAACTTTCTCCACATCCTTGGGAAGAAGTTGAAGAAAAATATGCGATTGGTACGGTTGTTAAGGGGAAAATCGTCAGTATGACCAATTACGGTGTATTTATTGAACTGGAACCGGGCGTTGAAGGACTCATTCATGTTTCCGAAATGTCTTGGATTCGCCATATTAAAAATCCTTCCGAAATGTATTCGATGGGTGACGAGGTTGAGGCCAAAGTGTTGACTATTGACCGTGAAGAAAGAAAGATCAGCATGGGTGTCAAACAATTGGAACCCGATCCATGGGATAAGATTGAAGAAGAATTCATGGTTGGAACGGTGCATAAAGGCAAGGTCATGAATTTGACCCAATTTGGAGCTTTTGTAGAATTGAAAGAAGGCATTGACGGTTTAATTCATGTATCTGATTTGTCATGGACTAAAGTTGTTAAGCATCCTAAAGAGGTAATCGAGAAAGGTCAGGCACTTGAAGTAAGAGTGCTTGAAGTCTCAAGAGAAAACCGCAGAATATCTTTAGGGCTAAAACAGGTTGAAGAAGATCCTTGGCCGGAAATAGTGAAATTCTTTGAAACCGGTAAAAAAGTTAAAGGGGAAGTAATTCGCGTATTGGATAAGGGCGTAATCGTTCAACTTGAAAAAGATGTTGAAGGGATTGTTCCGCTCGGCTCACTTTCCAAACGGGATCGCAAGGTCAGTACTAAGAATTATAAAACAGGCGCTAATATCGAAGCAATTGTCATGGAAGTAAAACCTGACGATAAAAAAGTAATACTATTTGTTGAAGAATTGGCACCGCCTAAGAAAAAGACATCTAAAAATCCTGTAAAAGAATATCTAAAGAACCAAGAAAGACCGGCATCTGAAAAGATTGAAATTCCTGAAGAGCTAAAAGAGCTAAGTAAGGAATCAACTGAATAGGTAGGCAAGTATGAAATTTTCCGGCATTATTGAAGCATTCACAAGTCGGAAATTCGGACTTTGGTTGGGGGCTTTCGGTTTGGCTTCTCTGTTGTGGGTCTTTATCGTTAGCAGCGAAATTTACGAAATGACGGTTACAATGCCGATTGAGGTACGTAATCTAAGTGAGCAAAAGGCACTCCGTGAAGAAGTTCCCAAAACTGCCGAAGTTCGCTTTGAAGGCAGTGGCCGTATGCTGCTCAAAACAATATTGTTGAAGCGGTTCTACAAGGATTTTAAGTTAGTTTTGGATCTTGACAGAATCTCCGATGAGTATGAATTTGTACTCAATGAGTATTTCCGCAATTACCCGCAGAAAATCGTAATACCAAACGAATTTGATATTACTTATATCGAGATTGTTGCTCCGCGCGAAATTCAGATCAGCTTGGATGATTATGCAGTTCGGAATATTCCGATCAATTCGCAGGTTGTGATCCAGACTGCGCCGGGTTATGTGATTGTCGGGAACGAATTGATCGAACCGGCAGAAATACAAGTTGCCGGACCAAGGGAAATAGTTGATGGTCTTGTCACGTTAAATACGATAAGCGATACTTTGACGAATGTTACTACCGATATTGCTGATTATTACGGATATGACACTCCTTATCGGCAAATACAATTCTCTTCACCGCAAGTTAAGTTGAGCGTTGACATCCAGCCTTTAAGTGAACGGATCATAAGCGAAGTTCCGGTAAATGTAATCAATATCCCAAGTAATTACCGTGTATTTGTCAGTCCACATACTGTTTCATTGACGATTATTGGTGGTGTGGATTATATCCAGAATATTAATGCTGATGATATTTCACTGACAATTGATTTTAACCGGCAATGGCAACCGGATGTTCAATTTTATGAACCGATGGTAAATGTTCCAAGCGGGATCATAGATTGGCAGGATCTTTCGCCTCCTAACGTTGAACTGATCATTACAAGAGAAAATAATTGATTGTATTGGGCATTGAAACCTCCTGCGATGAAACTGCCGCAGCCATTTGCCATGATGGCAAAATTGTAACCGGTATTGTCAGTTCACAGCAAATTCACAAAGAATTTGGCGGAGTTGTGCCGGAAATTGCATCCCGTGAGCATGAATATTTATTAAACACAATTGTTGATGATGCCATACAAAAATCAGGATATAAGCTTGAAGAATTGGATGGAATAGCAGTTACCCAAGGCCCCGGTTTAGCCGGTACTCTATTAACCGGTGTTTGCTTTGCCAAAGGATTAGCACAGGGTCTATCCATTCCGATTATTGGTGTAAATCATTTAGAAGCGCATATTTTTGCCAATTTCTTGGCCGATCCCAATCTACAGTATCCATTTATTTGTTTATTGGTTTCAGGTGGACATACGCAATTATGGTATGTTTATAATATTGGCAAATACAAATTATTGGGCGAAACCCTCGATGATGCAGCCGGTGAAGCCTTCGATAAAGGAGCCCGTATATTAAAACTTGGTTATCCCGGCGGACCGGCGATTGAAAAAGAATCGCAAGGAGGCAATCCCCAAGCGGTGGAATTCCCGCGCGGATTGTTGAAAGATGATTCCTTTAACTTTAGTTTTAGCGGTTTAAAGACCTCGTTATTATACTTTATGGATAAGTTTACGGATGGTAATTCAAAGCTGACAGTCCAAGATATAGCTGCGAGCTATCAGGCAGCAATCATTGATGTGCTAAGTTTAAAGCTGATGAGAGCAGCCGATAAATATGATGTAGATACCTGTGTGATTGCCGGAGGAGTGGCAGCAAATAAGAATTTACGTAAAACAATAAGAAGTATGATCGGGAATAGAAAAATTATTTATCCTGAACTTGAATTATGTACCGATAATGCTGCAATGATCGCTTATTTGGGTGAACTAAAATTAGAAAATAGAGTTCATTCTAAAATTGAATTCGGGATTAAACCCAATTTAAAAATCGCAACGTTTTAATTTTTATTATAGAGGATAATTAGTACTTTTTAAACTAATATTTTGATTGATTCAAATGAATAAGATTACAGTTGTAGGAACCGGATATGTAGGCTTGGTCAGTGGAACAGGTTTGGCTGATTTTGGCAATCAGGTTGTTTGTGTTGATATTGACACAGAAAAAATAGCATTACTGCAAAATGATGAAATTCCAATTTTTGAACCGGGACTCAAAGAGGTTGTTGACCGGAATGTTGCTCATGGGAGGTTATCATTCTCAACAAATATTGAAAAGGCAATTCAGGAATCAGAAGTTATTTTTATTGGAGTTGGCACACCGGAAGGGGAAAACGGTGAAGCCGATTTGACGGCGGTATTTGCTGTTGCGGAGTTGATCGCTAAAAATCTTAATGATTATAAAATAGTATGCACAAAAAGTACCGTACCAATCGGCACCGGCGAAAAGATTATAAATATTATTGAGCAAAGTAAAAAAACAAACAACACTTTTGACTATGTCTCCAATCCGGAATTTTTAAGAGAAGGCGCAGCGGTTCAGGATTTTTTAAAGCCGGACCGAGTTGTGTTGGGCGTTACCAGCGAGCAAGCGGTAAAAATTTTACGAGATGTTTACAGACCTTTATACATTAATGAAACGCCGATAATTACAACCAATGTTCCGACGGCTGAGATGATCAAATATGCCAGTAATGCTTTCTTGGCGTTAAAGATTAGCTATATTAACGAGATCGCGAATTTGTGTGAGGCGGTTGGCGCCGATGTTCACACCGTCGCAAAAGCGATGGGTTCCGACGGACGCATAAGTCCAAAGTTTTTACATCCGGGCCCGGGTTTTGGCGGTTCTTGTTTCCCCAAAGATACTAAAGCACTTGTTGCAACCTCCAAAAAATTGAACGAAACTATCAGAACGGTTGAGAAGGCAATTGAGGTAAATAATAATCAGAAGAGTCGTATGGTTAATAAATTATTCAATCTGTTGGATAATGACATTGATGGTAAGACAATTGCTGTACTGGGACTGAGTTTCAAACACATGACCGATGATGTCAGAGAATCCGCCGCAATTGAAATGATTGAAAAAATATTGGGTAATGGTGGAAACGTTAAAGCATACGATCCGGAAGGCATGGCAAATATGAAGAAAATATTTCCTGACATTATCTATTGTAATGATTGGGAGTCGGCAGTTCAATCTGCTGATGCAGGTGTGATTATGACCGAGTGGCATGAATTTCGCGGCTTGGATCTGGTAAAAGTAAAAGACTTGCTGAAATCGCCGATTATACTAGATACAAGAAATATTTTAAGCATGAGTAAATTAATTGACTTAGGATTTACATTTGATAATGTGGGTCGTAAATCTGTCCTATGAAGATTAAAACAATAGAAAAAACATCAATTCCGGGGATCGTGATAATTACTCCGGAAATATTTGAAGATGAACGCGGTTATTTTTTTGAGTCATTCAATTCGGTTGATTTTAATAAATTAGGCTTACCAACTAAATTTGTGCAGGATAATCAGGCTTTTTCTAAGCAAGGAACGTTGAGGGGGTTTCATTATCAATTGCATCATCAGCAGGGTAAATTAGTGCGAGCGATTCAGGGTGAAGTATTTGATGTAGCAATTGATATTAGAGTGGGTTCACCAACCTTTGGAAAATCGGTAGGAACGATATTGTCGGAAAATAATAAAAAAATTATGTATATACCGGAAGGATTTGCACACGCCTATGTTGTTTTATCCGAAAATGCGTTATTTCAGTATAAATGTACTGCTGTTTATCATCCCGAAGATGAATATGGAATTGCGTGGGATGATGGAGCAATTAACGTGGATTGGCAGGTTAAAAATCCTGTTCTTTCCAAAAAGGATAAAAATTTACCCGATTTAAAAAATATTGATAAAAAACATTTACCAATTTATAAATAACATGAAAAAATATTTTATTACAGGCGGGTGCGGATTTATAGGTTCAAACTTTGTTCATTATATTTTAAGAGGTAAGCAGGATGCCCTCGTTATAAATCTTGACAAATTGACTTATGCGGGCAATCTCAAAAATTTAGAGCAATTTGAAAACGACGAAAGATATATATTTTATCATGGTGATATTTGTGATCAACAGATCGTGCGCAAAATATTTGTCGATCACAAGCCTGATTATTTGATCAATTTTGCAGCCGAAAGCCATGTTGATCGGTCTATCGGTAAACCCGATGATTTTATTCAAACTGACATTTTCGGGGCATTTACCTTATTGGAAACAGCTCGCGAGCATAACATTGACAGGTTCATCCAAATTAGCACGGATGAAGTTTATGGAAGCATCGAAAAAGGTAGTTTTTCGGAAACCGACCCACTAATGCCGAGGAATCCTTATTCAGCCAGTAAAGCTGGTGCTGACCGTTTGGCTTATTCCTATTTTGCTACCTATGATTTGCCGGTGATTATCACGAGGGCAAGTAATAATTTCGGACCATATCAATTTCCTGAAAAATTAATTCCACTGTTTGTCACTAATGCGATGGAGAATGAAAAACTACCAATTTACGGAGATGGTAAAAACATCAGGGATTGGTTATATGTCAGTGATCATTGTGCTGCGATTCAATATATTGCGGATAACGGAGTTATCGGAGAGATTTATAATATAGGTGGCGGTAATGAATTAACCAACCTTGAAATTACCGATATAATCTTGGAAGAAACTAACAAGCCCAATTCCCTGAAAAAGTTTGTGCAAGACCGTTTGGGGCATGACCGAAGATATTCATTAAATTGTGATAAATTAATTGCTTTAGGTTGGCAGCCTAAACATAATTTTTCACAAGCTATGCAATCTACGATTAATTGGTATCGGGATAACGAACAATGGTGGAAGCCGTTAAAATCTGGAGAATATTTGGAATATTATAAACAAAATTATAAGGGATTATAATGAAAAGATTACTCGTACTTTTTTTATGTTTAACGTTTATTTATGCGCAAGATATCAGCGACCTTTTTTCCGGTGACTCCGAAGAATTGAATACGCAACAGACACAATCCATTAAGCAATTAGGTCTTACCGATTTAGAGAGCTTAACGTACACGCCTGTAGAGCTAGCGATTGATCCGGAAACATATATTTTAGGACCGGGAGATTTGTTAGGTATTAATATCATATCTACCCAAAATATATCATTACCACTCAGGGTGAATCCGGTCGGAGAGATAATGATCCCCTCAGTCGGAGTATTAAATGTAAATGGAATTTCGCTCAGCGATGCTAAAGAATTAGTAAGCGAGTATATTGCAACAAATGCCCTTCAGAATGCAATTGTTGACATAACATTATTAGATCTGAAACGGTTTAAAATTCAATTGCTTGGAGCGGTTAATAATCCCGGATATATTTATGTGTCGCCGGTTGACGGTATCTATGAGATAATATTAAATAATGGCGGGGTACAAAAATTCGCTGATCCCAATATAATTCAAATTATTAGAAACGGGGAAACTATCAATATTGATCTCTCAAAATATTTGTCAGATAATGACCAATCACAGAACATTTTTGTTAAATCAGGCGATATAATCTTTGTGCCATACAATGAATATGCACAATCGAATAATTTTTCGGATACGTCTTATAATAATAATCAGGTTATCATTTACGGTTTTGTAAATCGCGATAGCAGAGGTAATACATTCCGGTATTTCCCGGGTTATACGGTTCGTGATTACATAGCTTTAGCCGGTGGTACAGTTGGCACAAATTCCAGCTTCCCGATCGGAAATATGAAACGAGCAAAGATTTACCGCTCGGATGGGACCGTTATATCAAATGCCTTAAATGAAAATGTTTTACCGGGTGATATGATTGAGGTTCCACCCAAGTTTATGTCGCAGATTGTTGGCAATGATGGTTTAATCAGGACGATAGCTTCGGTAATTTCATCAGCTTATTTAATATATCGTTATATCGAAGATCAAAATAATTAGTTGGAGAATATATGGACAGACAAGAATTGGATTTAAAAAGTTTATTTCAAATTATTTGGCGGTGGAAAAATAAAATTATATTATTCGTGTTTCTGATCACTTCATTATCAATTGTCGTAAGTTTATTACTTCCCAAATGGTATAAGGCAAAAGCGGTAATTTTAGCTCCGCAGATAAACGATAGCGGAATCAGCCCCATGGCAAATATATTGGGTAATCTCGGATTGAGCTCAGTTCTGGGTGGCAACGAAAATATCTTCAGATACCTGGCAATTTTAAAAAGCAGATCTCTTGAAGAGACTTTGGCTATCAAATTTAATCTACAGGAAAAATATAAATCTAAAAATATGGAATTAACGCTGCGCGAATTAGAGGATAACCTGATTTTTGAGGTTGGTGATGAAAGCCAGATAGAAATATCAATGTATGATAGGGATCAATACTTAGTAGCCGATATGACAAATTATGTTGTATTTGTTTTAGACTCATTAAACGCTGAACTAAGCGTCTCAAATGCAAGAAATAACAGAATATTCATGGAGGAGAGAGTCAACGGCTATATTGATAGTCTTGAAATTACAGGTAAGGCATTGGCTGATTTCATGGAAGAGAATGGCATTTTGAGTTTGGAAAATCAGATAATTGTTGGTGTCGAACAAGCAGCCATCCTTAAAGGTGAAATAATCAAAAAAGAGGTTGAATTGGAAGTTGCCCAGGAATCGTTTACCAACGATAATCCTGCTATAAATTTGATCAAGTTCGAATTGAATAGTTTACGTCAGAAATATGAGGATTTTATAAACGCTAATTCTCTTGGAGGCTTAGTGCCTAATTTTTCTGATGTCCCCGACATGCAATTGGAGCTTATTAAGTACCAAAGGCAGGTTGAATATTATTCAAGAATAATTGAATATCTGGGACCTTTATATGAACAACAAAAATTTGAGGAAGCGAAAAATATTCCGACTTTGCAAGTTCTGGATTATGCGGTCACACCTGAACTAAAGGCTAAACCCAAAAGAGCGATCATAGTAATTATAGTATTCGTATTGTCTGGAATACTTGCTGTTAGCTTTGTTATAGTTAAAGATGGTAACAGTGAGGATTAAAAATTTAATTTGATGGAGATAAAATTTAATGGAATTCGTCTATTAAAATATAATCCGGTTAAATTTATTGAATTCCTTCTAATTTTTTATATCATATCTGTTATATCATTTTCAATGATACCAATCGGGAATATTGTTTCGCGGCTCATTGGTGTAATCTTGTTTTATACTTTCACGATGCTCATTTTAGTTGGAAAGAGCAAAATATACATAAATCGTGAGATAATATTATTTTTGATATGGTTTCTGTTCTGCATATTATCAGGTATAGTTGCGTTAAACATAGAACTAGTAATAGTAAAAGTTGTTACTATATTTCAACTTATCTTATTCTTTATAGCCGGTTATTCAATTTTCACTCACAGCAAATTCAGTATTAATACTTTATTCTATTTAATAATATTTTCTGTTTTCGGAATATTTGTGTTTGGATTTATAGCACAATACAATCCGGATGTTTTGGTCACCCAAAATAGAATAACTGCTACGGCTGGAGATCCAAATGCTTTATCCATTTTAGGAGCATTTGCTTTTATTATTGCGCTATTTCTATTCCAAACCGAACGAAAAAAAATAAGATTAATTTTCTTGATCCCGATTATTTGTATTATACTTTATGGAATTGTTTTAACCCAATCCCGACAAGGCATCTTATTGGTATTAATTGGAACCATCTTGTACAGTGCGATACAAATCATTCACAAGTATCGGAATGTTGCAAATAAGCAGAATTTTATTTTGAAGCTGACCTTTTATCTATTTGCTCTCGTAGTAATGGTGGTTATTGCCATCTATGCCTTCCAACAAACCGAGTATTCCTACCGCATCCAAGCATTTATTGCATTTATTAAAATAAGTATGCAGTCATCAAATGAACATTTGTCAAGGATAATTGATTACAGCGCTTATGAGCGACGGAAACTTCTAAAGTACGGAGTGGAGATTTGGCAAGATCACCCCATTTTTGGAATCGGTTTAGATAATTTCCGTGCCATAATTAAACATTACAATCCGATTGGTAACAGATTATACTCTCATAATAACTACATAGAACTGTTAACAACGATCGGTACGATCGGTGCTTTAATGTATTACGCAGTATATGTATCAATCTTTACCAAATTGTTTAAACTACAAAAACGATTTAGCCTCGAATCAACTGAATTGAAATTGGTACAATTATTTATCACAATTCTTGGTTGTATCATGATTATCGAATTGGTAACAGTAACATATTATTCCAAATTTATCTGGATGCTATTACTAATAATTGTTTCATATTCGGATAAATTTCTAAATGAACCAAGCCTATCTTGATTAATAAAAAATCAAATAACAGATTTATTTTTAATGTGCTGACGCTTGTATCCGGTACAGCAGTTTCTCAGGGTATTACCCTTACGGTAATGCCGATACTGACAAGAATTTATACCCCTGAAGAATTTGGTAACTATGCTTTGTATTTAGCAATTGTGTCCACCATATCGGTAGTGTCAAGTTGGAAATACGAACTTGCCATAATGCTGCCGAAAAAAGATGAAGATGCTCAGGCATTGTTATTTGTTTCATCACTGATTACAATTTTAATGTCACTCCTGATATTAATTGTGCTGTTCATATTCAGAAATCAGTTAATACAAATATTTGCTAACATTAAAGTATTTATCTGGTTAATTCCTTTAGGAGTTTTTGGTACTGGAATGTTACAGGTTTTTTCAGCCTGGAACACAAGGAACCAATTTTACCGCAACGTATCAGGATCAAGAATCGTGCAATCCGGTACAACAGCAATTTCACAATTTTCATTTAGGTCGTTATCAAGTGTCGGTAAGGGGCTTATTTGGGGTAGTATTATCGGTTTTATTCTATCACTTTTAGTTCTTGTGTATCGTTCAATCAAAATGAACACTGTTCATCTGAAATCCCTCTCAAAAGACAGAATTTTATATAATATTAAGGAATATAAGAATTTTCCTAAGTACCAAAGCTTCTCGGTTTTAATTAACTCTTTTTCACAACATTTACCTGTTATGTTGTTAACAATATTCTATTCACCTGTCATAGCAGGATTTTATAGTCTGACTCACCGTGCTTTAAACACCCCAGCTAGATTAATCGGCGGATCCGTTAGGCAGGTGTTTTATGAAAGAGCATCAAAAATTTATAGTAGTGGTAAGAGTATTAAAAATATCTATGAGAAAGTTACGCTTAATCTAATAAAGGTTACGTTAATACCATATTTGGCAATAGGACTATTCTCACGAGATATATTTTCGATTGTTTTCGGCAGCGATTGGGTTACTTCAGGAATCTATGCTCAATATATAATATTTTTTATTTTTACAATTACTGTCAATCCGCCATCGGTAATGAGCATTCAAATACTTGGGATGCAGAAATTTCACTTGAAATATGAATTCTTTCTTGCAATTGCCCGGGCAGTCAGTATTTACGTCGGGTTCAGTTTTTTTAACAGCCATTTTGCCTCGATTGGTTTGTTTGCATTGGTCGGACTGTTATTTAATACTTTTTTGATATTGTTTGTGTATAATAAGATAAGGCAGAACACAACGGAACGAGAGTCAATTGAATAAAGCAGAAAACAATAGTACAATTGTATTTATTATCCCAAACTTAAAGATTGGTGGAGCACAAAGGATTTTTGTCAATTATATTAGATCAATAAACAAGGATAAATTTAACATATATTTAATTCTGATTAACAAAGTCGGCTCATTTATTGATCAGATTCCTTCTCACGTAAATATGATCAATTTAGACAGTAAAAGGACAAGATTCGGATTTTTAAAATTGTTGAAAAATATCAAAAGAATAAAGCCTGATCTAATTGTTTCAACAACCAACTATTTGAATCTGTTAGTCTTATTTGCTTCTATATTTGTTTCGAAAGAGACAAGATTTTGTTTATATGAACCATCAATGCCAAGTGCGCAGATTAAAAATAAACATTTCCCAAGGTATTATTTTTGGCTAATGAGAGTGTTATATACAAGAGCGGATTATATTATTGCTCAAACCGATGAAATGAAAGAAGAAATTATCCGATATTACGCTCAACCAAAAAATGATATAATAGTCACAATAAACCCACTCGATAAAGCGCTTATTAACAACCAATTGGATGGTGCGAAAAATCCGTATCTTAATGATAAAATCAATGTTGTAGTGTCAGGTAGAATAAGCAGAGAAAAAGGACAGGATTTTCTTGTGCGATCTTTTGAAGAGGTTGTCCGAAAGAATGCTAATTTTAAATTAAATATTTTAGGAGCTATAGGAAATCGGGAATATTATGATGAACTGCTTAAGCTTGTTGACAATTATAATATTAACGAATATGTCGAATTTTTAGGATTTAAAAATAATCCTTATCCGTATTATAAATATGCTGATTTACTAGTCTTGCCATCACGTTGGGAGGGTTTACCTAATGTGGTCCTTGAAGCGTTTTTTTTACAAACTCCCGTTGTGGTTACCAATTGCATACCTTTTTTTAAACGGTTTATCAAAGATGGTAAAAACGGTTATGTTGTGGAGACTGATGATATCACAGGGATGAGTAAGGCAATCCTCAATTATAGTGAACTCACCGTGGATAAGGAGATCGTACCGGAAGTAAATATGGAACATATATTTAGCAAGATGATTTCCAATGAATAGTATTCTACTCATCGGGCAGCCGACAGATAAAACCCGTAAAGGTACGGTCGGTAGCGGTGGTGGTTATGTACGCAATATGCGCGTTTATCTTAAATATTTTCAAGGTGAAAATTTTAGAATTGTACCATGTTTCCATACGTCTCGTAAAGAGTATGGATCAAACACATTTTCCAAGTTCCTTAGGTTCCTGATTGATCTAAAACGATTTTTGTACTGCTTGGTTACTGTTAAGCCCAACGGAATTCATGTTATGGCCCAATATCGCGATGCGTTACCGCGGGAAGTAATGTATATTTTTATTTCTAAAATAATCAATAAACCTGTTTTATATGAAATTAAAGCAGGTGCCTTTATTGATGCCTATGCTGACGGATCCAAAATCTATAAGCAGTTAGTCAGATACAGTGTTTTAAATAGTAAAATCATTTTAGCTGAAGGCAAAAAATATTTGGATTTCTTAATGAATAAATTTGAGATTAGCAGCAATTATTTCCCTAACGTAGTACCTGATGAAGAAGTACCGCCCGTCAAAAAGAACCTACTGGTAAACAAAATTATTAAGATATTGTACGTTGGATACTGTTATTACGAGAAAGGAGTGTTTCATTTAGTTGATGCTGTAAAAATGCTTACGGAGAATAATATCCTAGTTGAGTTAAATTTTGTCGGCGAAGAAGATGACGACTTCAGCGAGTATCTTACGAAGATAATGAATACTACCGATAAATTACAAATAAATAGATTTGGCGGTAAACCTCATGAATTTATCTTATCTAAAATGCAGGAATGCGACATTTTTTGTTATCCAACATTTCATAGCGGTGAAGGACATAGTAATTCAATAAATGAAGCTATGATGAATACAATGGTAATTATAAGTACAAGAAATGGTTTTCTAAGCGATATACTTAAAGAAGAATCGGCTTATTTTATAAAGGAGAAAAGTTCGACAGATATATATAACACATTGGTTGAAATCAATAATAATAGGAAATCTGCAAGTGAGAAAGCAATTAATGCCTATAACAACTTTAATAATAATTATTTATTAAGTGCTAAAATTGACGCTATAAACAACCACTATAATGAATTAGTAAGTAATAAATAATGCGTAAAATTATTTTCATAGTCGGCGTTGGTAGGTCGGGAACAACACTATTGCAGAACATGCTGAACAGTCATCCTGAAATTGCTTTTATTCCAGAAATCAATTATATGCGACGGTTTCTATTTAACAAGAGATTGCTTAAGAGATTTCGACGGAATAAGGATAGCTTTATTAAGGATCTTGAAAATGATAAATGGATCAGGCGCTTAGATGAAAATATCTTGAATGATATCAACATAGAAAAAATTGAAGAAACTGATTTTGCCAGTGAACTGTATAAAGCGATTTTAGATGCGAATTGTAGAATTAATAACAAATCATTCGCGGGCGATAAAGACCCACGCAGTATTGAATTGGTAGGCAAAATCAATAAACGAATAGAAGGCATTTATTGGATTCATATTATAAGGGATCCGCGTGATGTTTTATTATCTAAAAGAAATGCAGGCTGGTCAAAAAAAAGTAATACTTTAAAGCACTTGTTTGCCGGCTGTGCTCAATTGAAATTAGCGACAAAATGGAGCGCAAAATTCCCCGATAATTTTTATGAACTTTATTACGAAGATTTATTACCAAATCCAGAAAAAGAATTAGCACAGCTTTGTAAAAAATTAACTTTGAAGTATAATCAGGATATGTTGAGTTTTACTGATTCAGCCGAACAATTAATTGCCAAGGACGAATTAGAATGGAAAAAAGAAGTTTTCTCACCGCTGATTAAAGAAAATCAATCCAAGTGGAAAGAACATTTGGATGTTAAATCAATTGCTTTGACAGAATCATTAGTTGCTCCCGCTTTTAAATCATATAATTACAAAAAAACTAATCCGAAAATTAGTTATCTTTTTAAAATTCGATTGTCACTGTTGAAACCGGTTTTTTACATTTTTACGACTTTATACGTTTGGTATAAGCGGATATAATGATGAGAAATATTACAGGATATAAAGCGCATTGGGCTTCCGGTAACGGGGATGCGGTCTTATCAAAAAATAGTACTATTTATTATTATAATTATGATGAAAATAATTTTACAAAAATATATAGATTTAAATACCAAAAGCCGTTTTTAGGAATAATCAACCGGGGACCAATTGAAAGGTTTTTGCGAGGAGGAATTCATCATGTAATAAAAATAAATGATAATTATGTGATTTTTTTTGATCGTAGAATATTCACGCTTCATGGTGGAAAAATTAATTCCGTATTTGAAATAGAAACCTGTAAACGACCGCTTAATGTCTGTTACAATGCCGAAGAAGGCTCTATTTATTGGGGCGATTATGTCGCAGGCCGCGAAAGACTCCCGATCAATATTTACCGTTCAACCAATTTTGGAAAGGATTGGGAAATTGTATATACTTTTTCGCCGGGAATCGTCAGACATATTCATAACATTATTTACGATAAATTTAGGAAACATTATTGGATCTTAACCGGTGATACCGATGCCGAAAGCGGGATTTGGGAAACAAGCGATTTTATAAATATTAAACCTGTTTTAAGTGGTAATCAAAAGTACAGAGCAACTTCTTTAATTCCACTCAAGGAGGGTTTAATTATTCCAACCGATACTGAAGTTATGAGAAATTATATTCAGTATTATTCCTATCTTGACAAGACTATAACAAATATCAAGGAAATTCCGGGCAGTTCAATTGCTGCGGATAGAATTAATGAATTTTCATTTGTAGGAACAATGGTTGAGCCAAGTTCTGTTAATAAATCCCCAAATAGTAATTTATACGTCAGCCAAAATAACAAAGATTGGTTTGAATTATTATCACTGAAAAGAGATATATTACCTGTTAAGTACTTTCAATATCCCGCTATAAGTATTCCTAAATATGAGGATAATTATTCAGCTGATAGATATTATTTTAACATAAGAAATATGAAACAATATAGTGGTGTACTGATTTTCAAAAAAGATGAAATATTGGAAATCATAAAATAAATAAATGAATTCCCTTGAACGGTATATTTATAACCTAGTCCGGTTTTCTCCAAAGCTGAAGAAAACGATTGTGGATTTATACCAGCTTTTATTTTCAATCATACCGCTTAAGAAATATAAATCAGATTATAAAATTATTGTGCGCGAAGGCTACTTTTACGGATTTCATGATAAATGTCCTTGGTCCGCGGATAATAAATACTTACTTGCGCATAAATTCAAATTTGATTTAAAAATGCCAGGTTCAAAAGATAAAGTGGAAATCGGACTTTTTAAAGGAAATGATTTTACGGATTTTGAGTCTTTAGCCACTACCAAAACATGGAATTGGCAAATGGGAGCAATGCTGCAATGGTTAGGTAGTACTAATAATATCATATATAATGATTTTGATGGTTCCAAACATATCTGCAAGATAATAGATATTAAAGGTAATTTGATCAATACATTCGACTGTCCGATTGCTGCTGTGAATCCACAGGGGACATTTGCTCTAAGTCATAGTTTTGTACGGTTAAAGAAAGTAGCGCCAGCTTATGGTTACGCAAACGGAGAAGAGATTTCAGCAAACGACAATTGCCCGGCTGATGATGGAGTGTTTTTGTTAAATTTTGTAACGGGGGAAAGCAAATTACTTTTTTCTTTAGAGGATATTACAAGTAATATGAAATATAACAATAATTCATATTATTATTTTACACATTGTTTGTTTTCGCCTGACGGTAAACGCTTTGCTTTTTACCATCGCTGCGTAAATGAAAATGAGCAAACCTGGACAAGATTATTTACTTGTAATGTGGATGGCAGTGATTTGTTTGAATTTGATTTTTCAGGAGTTGTAACCCATTTAGCGTGGCAGGATGAAGACCATCTATTGGCGTACGGTTTAAAAAAAGAAATTGGAGATCACTATTATCTATTAAAAGACAGAACCAACGAGTTTGTTATAATCGGTGAACAGGAATTTACGTCGGATGGTCATCCGCAGTACTCACCGGACAGACAATTAATAATAACAGATACATATCCTGATCGGTTCAGGCGGCAATATTTAATTCGATATGATTTAAGAAACGAAGTCAGAGAAAATATAGCGATCCTAAAATCACCATTAAGATTTACCGGAGATATTCGCTGCGATCTGCATCCGCGGTGGGATCGCAAAGGCGAGTATGTGTGTTTTGATTCGGCTCATACCGGCTCGCGATCATTATGTACAATAAAGCTGAAATGAGTGACAAGAAAATTAGAATATTATTTCTTACACATTACTATCCGCCTGAAACCGGTGGGGCAGCTGCACGAATTAGCGGATTGGCTAAATGGTTGGCAAAGTATGGACATGCTGTATCGGTGATTACGGGATTCCCTAATTACCCGATGGGAAAAATTTACCCTGGTTATGAAAGTTCATCTGCTAAATATGAAATGGTTGATGGCGTTAAAGTATATAGGGCAAAAGTTATTGCCGCTTCTTATAAGTCAATAATAGTAAGACTACTAAATTATTTCACTTTACTGATTACTTCGTTATGGATTGGTTTAAGGAAAAGGAATCAATTTGATATAATTATTGCCAGTTCACCGCCTTTAACAATCGGGATTCTCGGGCATATCCTGTCAGGAATATACCGTATTCCTTGGATTTTTGATATTAGAGATATTTGGCCTGATGTTGGTGTTGAAGCAGGTATTATTAAAGAATCAAGTTTCATTAATCGTTGGGGTGGAAAATTAGCAAATTATTTGTACAAAAAGGCTGATCGAATTATTCCGGTAACAAAAAGTAAGAAAACGAAGATTGTTCAATATGGATTTGCTGAGGACAAAATATCAATTGTGGAAAATGGAATTGATTCAGATATCGTTGAACAGTCGATTATTAAAGACTGGCGAACTGAATATAATCTTGAAGGGAAATTTTTATTAACCTACGCCGGTCTGATCGGTAAAGCGCAGGGTGTTCACTACATAATTGAAACCGCTCGATTATTACAGGATACTGATGATATCCATTTTTTAGTTGTGGGCGAAGGAGTGAATAAAGAAGCTTTAGTAAAAAGAGCCAATAGTTTACAACTGAAAAATGTTACCTTTGTGGATTTGCAACCAAAAGAAATGGTCCCTGCGTTACTCCGGAGTTCTGACATAGGTATCATTCCGTTAGTTAATAATAATTTAAAAGATGCAATTCCGTCAAAACTGCTTGAAGCCTGGTCCTGCCAGTTGCCGGTAATATTAATTGCCGGTGGTGAGGCACAGGAGATAGTTACTGATATAGGTGGTGGTGCTGTTTTAAATTCTAATGATCCGAAAACAATAAAAAAACTAATTATAGAATTAAAAGACCAACCAAGCAAATTAGAAGAGTTCGGATTGAATGGTTATAACTATGTGATGGAAAACTTGGATCGAAAGCAATTAGCCAGAAAGTTAGAAGAAGTGATTTATCAGGTTTTAAGTAAATGAAGAAAATAATTCATGTAGTCGGCGCACGCCCCAATTTTATGAAAGCAGCACCGGTATGGAAAGCTATTGAAGATCTGCAACTGTTCGAGCAAATTTTAGTGCATACCGGGCAGCACTACGATAAGGCGATGTCTGATATATTTTTTAAGGAATTAAATTTACCGAAACCGAATTACAATCTTAATATAGGATCGCAGACACATGCCCATCAAACCGCTGCAATAATGATCGGTTTGGAAGATCTTTTACTGAATGTTAGTCCAAACTTAGTGATCGTTTACGGCGATGTTAACTCGACTGTTGCCGCAGCCTTGGTTTGCAGCAAGATTTATATTCCTTTTGCACATGTTGAGGCGGGATTACGTTCCTTTGATCGTCGCATGCCGGAAGAAATTAACCGGTTAGTCACCGATCAATTAGCCGATTTACTTTTTACGCCTTCTCAAGATGCCGATCAAAACCTGTTGAAGGAAGGCATTAATGATCGTAAGATTCATTTTGTCGGTAACGTAATGATAGATACTCTTAAAAAGTTACTTGCAAAAGCAAATCCACCTGAAAAATATGCCGAACTTAACAATTACATTTTAGTTACTCTTCACCGACCATCTAATGTAGATGATGTGACCAATTTAAATTCCATTTTCGATTCTTTAATCGAGGTCAGTAAAACTTTTCCGGTCATTTTTCCGATACACCCCCGCACTAAAAATGTATTAAAAAAGATTGATATAGATTTAAATAATACGGGCAATTTGCACTTGACTGACCCGATAGGTTATTTGGAATTTTTGGGACTGATGCAAAATGCCAAAGCGGTCATAACCGATTCAGGCGGTATTCAGGAAGAAACAACGTGGTTGGGAATTCCCTGTCTAACTGTACGTGAGAACACTGAAAGGCCGGTTACAGTGACAATGGGAACTAATCAATTGATTGGTCTGGATTATCATAAAATTCCACAATCCATACACAATATTGAATTAGATAAAGAGTATGACATTCCTCCCTTGTGGGATGGCTCTTCGGCACGAAGGATTGCCGGAATAATTAAGGACTATTTGGCAGTATAACAACTGTTCACAGCAAAACCTACTTTTATTCAACTATTATTAAGCGTAATTTTTAGTTCGTTCACTAAAATAAATAAAAGGCTGTAAACGGGTATAGTTTTTGATTATTAAAAGATTATTTCAACATTACCGGATCAGAGTTCCCAAATGGATAGTATCATGGACAATTTTAGCGACTGATACTATTGCGGGTTTTATAGCTTATTCAATTGTTTTACAGGATGTGATCGCTAAGTATTTTCCCCATTTATATGAGCAGATTATAATTTGGGCAATCTTTCAAATCCTTTGGAATATCCTTTTCTTAATTAACGGTCTGTATAAAGGCGAATTCGTCGTTTCCAGAATGTATGAAATTGAGACGATGTTAAAAATCACATTCACCATTGTTGTATTGTATGTGTTCATTGATGCTTTGCGATTTATTGACTTCCCCATTAATGCCCGAGGTATGGCACGCTACTGGTTGATATTTATGTCAATCGCTTTAACGACGCGATTTGGAATTCGTTCTTTCCAAAAGCTGCTTTTGAGGAACGGAATCGGTCGTGAGAAGACTATTATCTTGGGGAAAAACAGACGCGGTCAAAGTGCAGCAAATTATTTATTTCATCACGAAGATCAGGGTTATGACATTGTTGGTTATATTGAAGCTTCCGATGATCCTAAGGAAGATATTAATACAAAGAATATTCCAATTTTAGGCCATGAGCAGGAATTGAGAAAAATCATTCAAGATAATGAAGTTTCCGATATTGTTCTGGCACTGAATAGTCCTGACCATACTCGAATCATATCAATCATGGGACTGATCAACGGATTTCCGGTAACGGTTAAAATCGTTCCGGATTTATATGATGTTATGAGTGGCTTACTGCGAACACAGCAAATTGCCGGTATGCCGCTGATGGACATCAATTTGGAATATAGTAATTGGTATCAACGCGGCTTAAAAAGGATTGTAGATCTGATTTTCTCTATTCCATTATTATTGCTATTCCTGCCTTTCGGAATAATCATCGCAATGGCGATAAAGCTCGAAAGCAAGGGACCGGTATTTTATCAGCAAGTCAGAGTAGGAAAAGATTTTAAAAAGTTTAAAACCATCAAGTTCCGTTCAATGCGGCATAATGCCGAAGAAGACACGGGACCGATCTGGGCCAAACCGGATGATCCGAGAATCACTAAGGTCGGTAGATTATTGCGCCGCTTTAGAATTGATGAATTTCCACAGTTTATTAATGTGTTCAAAGGCGATATGAGCATTATCGGCCCACGCCCCGAAAGACCCTATTTTGTTGAGAAATTAAGTAAAGAATATCCTTTATACCACCGTCGGCTATCTGTTTTGCCGGGGATTTCAGGATGGTCACAAATAAAGCAATCCTATGATAAGAATTTCGAAGATATCCGTCAAAAGCTCAAATATGATTTTTATTATATAGAAAATATCAGTTTCGGACTTGATCTGAAAATTATGATCAGTACGATTTGGGTAATGTTCTCAGGAGAAGGTCGGTAAATAACAATGTTGTCCATGAATCTGATTAGGGAGAAGCCTGATTTTGTTAAAGCGGGTACCGAAAATAAACAGGAAACGGTTGATATTGATCAGATTATTAATCTTGATTTGGAGCAGAGAAAAATATTAACCGATTTAAATGAAAAAAGAGCCCTTCGAAATAAAGTATCGGAAGAAATCGGACTTGCCAAGAAAAGCGGGAAAGATGCCGATAAAACAATTGCAAAAATGCAAAAATTATCAGCTACCATTAAGAAACTCGAATCTGAATTAACCACGCTTGACGCAAGGATTGAATCGCTCTTATTAAGAATACCCAATCTGCCACATGAATCCGTGCCAATCGGGACCGGATCCGATCATAATGCAATTATTAGAAAATGGGGTGAAAAAAGCAAGCCTGATTTAACGATTAAAAATCATCTTGAGATCGGGGAGAAATTAGCTTTATTCGATTTTAAGAAAGGGGCCGCAATTGCCGGCAGCGGTTTTCCGCTATACACCGGCAAGGGTGCAAAACTGGAACGGGCTCTGATCAATTATATGATTGACTTTCATGTTCAAAATCATGATTATACTGAAGTGTTTCCGCCTTTTGTCGCCCGTCGGGATGCGATGTTAACCACAGCACAGATCCCGAAACTCGAAGACGATATGTATCAGGTTGAGAAAGATGAGCTATATCTAATTCCTACAGCCGAAGTACCCTTAACAAATATCCATCAAAACGAAATAATGACGGAAGAATGTCTGCCATTAAACTATGTAGCTTATTCGGCTTGTTTCAGGAGGGAGGCCGGTTCGTATGGCAAAGACACGCACGGCTTCATTAGGTTGCATCAATTTAATAAAGTTGAATTAGTTAAATTCGTTGAACCGGAGAATTCATATCAAGAATTGGAAGAATTAACGGTCCAGGCGGAGGCAATATTACAATCGTTGGGAATCCGTTATCGGATTTTGTCATTGTGTACGGGTGATCTAAGTTTTGCTTCGGCAAAATCATACGATCTTGAAGTTTGGGCGCCGGGTGAACAACAATGGTTAGAGGTTTCAACCTGTAGTAATTTTGAGTCTTTTCAAGCACGGCGGGGGAAAATACGCTATCGGAAAGGATCCGATAAAAAAGTAGAATTTGTGCATACCCTGAATGGTTCAGGGGTGGCAACACCGCGCTTGTTAGTAGCATTATTAGAAACCTATCAACAGCCGGATGGCAGTGTCATTTTGCCAGAACCGTTACAGCCATATTATGGAGCTGACAAAATAGATTTATGAGAACCGTTTGGTTAGTTATTAATCTGATAGTTTGGACGGTAGTTTTTGGCAGTCTCGGGCTAATTCTATCAATTTTCGAATGGCGTGGTAAAATCCTTGGAAAATTTGCCCAAATCTGGTCTAAATTGTTATTATGGGCTGCTGGAGTCAAATATACTGTGCACGGTTATGAAAATTTGGATGCGAAACAAAATTATATATTTGTCGGTAATCATGAATCAGCCTTTGACATACCTTTAGCATTTGCCGGAATTAAACATCATCTGGTGTCAATCTCGAAGATTGAATTAAAATGGGTTCCCATAATGGGCTGGGCCATGCAGGCCGCACAGCATATTTTTGTAGATCGTAAAAATCATACACAAGCTCTGGAATCATTAGATAAAGCGGCATTGAGTTTGCGAAAAAATCCGAGGTCCATCCTATTATTTCCTGAAGGGACAAGATCAAAAGATGGTAAAATTCACCCCTTTAAAAAAGGGGGGCTGTTGCTCGGTATTAAATCGAAATTGCCGATTGTTCCAATGGCATTATGCGGTACCGGATCAGTAGCGATCAAAGGTGAATGGAAACTTAAAGCAAACAAAATCGAATTGCGTCTTGGAAAACCAATTAAGACTGAGGGTATGGATTATAAAGATCGTAATGAATTAACCGATTTAGTTTATCAAGAAGTTATTCGTCTTAGAAACGAGTATAGTGGATAATTTTAACTTATGTTATACAGCAGTTACCATAGCAATCATTATCAAGCTACCAAGTATCGGGTTAATGAACCATCAAAAGATTATGAAGTAGAGCTTGTTCGCCAATGGTTAACGATCAAACCGGGCGCAACTCTGATCGCTTCCCGAAATAAGTCAATAATTGTTGTTAACAACGGAATTATAAACAAACATGAAGGTCCCGATATACTCCATGCCCAATTAATAGTGGATGGCAAACTAAAAATCGGAGACGTAGAATGCCATTTAGAAGCAGCTGATTGGTATCGTCATAAGCATCATATTAACGGCAATTACAATAATGTGATCTTACACGTTGTTAGAAATCTTGATAGCACTAAAAGAAATCCGGATATCCCGACTGTAACACTCGAGTCTCAATATCTACCAAAGAAAAAATGTACCCTATCATTGGTAAATAAAAACGAAAATGCAGTCGGCATTATTATCAATTTCGGTCATGCAAGAATGGAAAGAAAAATCAATAGTTATAGCGGAGTACAGACTGATTGCATCGAATTATCAAAAAGGTTGATTCGTGATAGTTTTTCCATTATAGGAGCCGGCGGAAATAAAAATCAGTTTAATTTGCTAGCGAATAACATAGATATTGGTTATTTGTCAAAATTAGATAGGAATGTTATTGAAGAATATTTGCAAGTTAAAAGTGCGGAATTAAGAATAGGTTGGCTAAGGAGGGGGATCCGCCCTGCTCACCAACCGCAAAATCGAATGCGCTTGGCGGCGGAGTTAGCTAAATATTTCAGTTCCAATCAAGTGAGTAAATCCGTTGAATATAAAGCAGTAGAGCAATCAATATTAGATCAATGTCCATCATTAAGCGGTAAAGGAATGAAGACTGAAATATTTGGAAATGTAATAATACCGTATTTGGCATCAAGAAATTTATTTCACGGGAATTACAAAGACTATAAAAATATTATCAATATATGGTCTGATCTCAGGCTGCCCATCCCATACCGAAAGTTTCAACAAAAATTTGCGGAGATGTTACCGCCAAAGGAATTAAAATCATTTCCCGTTTTACAGGGCTTGATTGAGATTGATGCGAATTGGTGTCAAAACAACCTTTGTCTTGTTTGTCCTTTAAAAGATAAGTATAATGATTGTTGACAGAGATCAAGCCAAAAAAATAGTAATTAAATTGCATGCAGAAGGACAAAAAATTGTTTTTACAAATGGCTGTTTCGATATTCTGCATCGCGGTCATGTGGAATACTTAAATAGGGCAAAAGAATTGGGAGATTTTCTGATGGTTGGGTTAAACAGCGACCAATCAGTCAGAAGATTAAAAGGCGCAACTAGACCATATCAAAGTGAAAGTGACCGTGCTGAGATGTTACATAATCTGCGTTCGGTGGATTTAGTTACCATTTTTGAAGAAGATACTCCGCTTGAATTAATTTGTGAACTAAAACCCGACATATTGGTTAAAGGAGGCGATTATGACATCGCCTCGATTGTGGGTGCCAAAGAGATACAGACCTGGGGCGGTATGGTTAAAATAATTCCATTTATAGAAGGATATGGAACTTCAAAATTGATTGAGAAAATAGTTAAAGATGCGCAGATATAAAGCTTGTTTAACCCTTACCATTCAATTAATTTTACGACCGTTGTTCCGCTAAATAGCTTATGATTAGACTACTTACAGGATTTGTGATTATTGCCGTAGCGACATCAATTATTGGTGCGCAAAACACGGTAGCTGTTGATGACAGCAGTACCGCCAACTCAGCAATCTATCTTAACGGAAACGGCTTTGCTCAATCGGGTGACCGTTTACCGCAACTATTAAGAGATGTGAAAGTATATCTTTCCGAGGCGATGATCGCCGATGTCCATGAGGACACAAATGAAGTGATTTATAATCTCGATCGTATTTTCGAATTATTGGCGGAAGCCGATCAACTCGGCGAAATGAATCTTGACGATGAAGCGGAATTCAACCGCTTTGAAAACAGTCTGATTGATATTTATACTCATCGGCTATCTACTTTGAAAGCTTCCGATGTTTCGATAACCGCTGAAAAACTACGGCACGATGTTACAATGTTGATCGAACCGATCGAAGTGGAACTCGGAAATACAAAATATACCGTTCTTGACGACCGCGATGGTCATATTCCGATCGTTACCAATAAAAGGGTTGAACAATTAATACAATACTTCCAAACCAAAGGTAGAAAGCAGTTCAACATCTATTTAACCCGATATGCGCTGTACAGTGATATGATCTATCGCATTTTAGAAGAGTATCAACTACCGGAAGAATTGATTTATTTAGCTATGATTGAATCGGGATTGAATCCAAAAGCCTATTCAAGAGCTAATGCTTCCGGTATGTGGCAATTTATTTACAGCACCGGAAAAAGATTCGGATTAGATCGCAATTGGTACATTGACGAGAGACGGGACCCCGAAAAGGCAACTAGAGCCGCTTGCCAATACTTACTTGAACTTTATGCTGAATTTGATAATTGGTATTTAGCACTGGCAGCCTATAATGCCGGCAGTGGGCGGATTGCGCGTGCGCAGCGGTTACATCAGACATCAGATTTCTGGCAATTGTATTCACTCCCGCGTGAAACGCGTAATTATGTTCCGTACTTTTTGGCTGCTTCAATTATCTGTCGCGACCCGCAAAAATACGGGTTCAATTTCCCCCCTAATGATCCCTGGCAATATGATATTGTAAAAATTGAGAAAAGTGCTGACCTGTCCATTTTGGCGCAATCAGCCGGTATTTCTCTGAAAACCCTGAGAGAATACAATCCGGAGTTAAGGCAATCGGCTACGCCGACCACAGCGTATGAATTACGGTTACCGCTTGGAAGAAAAAGTAGATTTGAGACAAATTACGCTGCTCTGCCTGAATCCGAACGTTTTGCACCGCAATATGTAACGCACAGAGTTCGCAGCGGCGAAAATTTAGGATCGATCTCAAGGAAATATCGTGTCTCAATCCACGATATTGCTTCGGTAAATAAAATCAAGAATAGACACAAAATTCGAGCTGGACAAGTTTTAACGATCCCTGTACCGGGACAAGCAAATGCAAGATATGTAACCTATTCAACATCGAGACCACCCGGGACAACCAAGCAGGTTTATACGGTACGCAAAGGCGATACATTAGGTCAAATTGCTGAAAATTATGAAGTGCTAGCACGAGACATCAGAAGTTGGAATGGGATTAAGTATGGTGCTTACATTTATCCCGGACAAAAATTAACATTATGGATCAAGCAAAGTTGAGATACAAAAAACAAAACAGTTTTAATCGGTGGATTTGGATTTCAATAGCTGCTATCATTTTATTATTTATAGTATTTAGAATGTTCGGTTCCTCATCCAGTAGTGGATTTTTGGGTGGAGATAAAATTGCTGTGGTAAGGTTAGAAGGATTGATCCTTTCGGCAGAAGAAGTTAACAAGGAATTAGAACATTTTGCCGATCGCTCCGATGTTAAAGCAATCGTATTACGGATCAATAGCGGCGGCGGTGTCGTAGGTGCATCGCAGGAAATTTATGAGAAGGTTAAAAAGGTTAATCAGATTAAGCCCGTTATTGTATCAGTAAATAATGCTGCGGCTTCAGGAGCATACTATGCAGCATTGGAAAGCAGCAGAATAGTTGCCAATAGCGGTTCGCTTGTTGGCAGCATTGGTGTTATTCTTGATTATCCGGTTGTGAATGAATTGTTGGATAAATTAGGTTTAAGATTTGAAACTGTGAAAAGCGGTGATTTGAAAGACTCAGGTTCACCATCACGTCCGGTAACTGAAGAAGACCGTGAATATTTTCAAGCTGTTGTAGATGATCAACATAAACAATTTATTAGTGCCGTAGCTGAGGGAAGAAGTTTATCACTTGATGAAGTGAGGGAAATTGCTGACGGAAGGATATTTACGGGAAATCAGGCACTTAGGTTAAGTCTAATTGATACTATCGGAACTTTTGATGATGCCATCGCTATTGCGGGAGAAGTATCCGGTATCAAAGGTAAACCCAAAAAAATTGAAGTAAGAAAAGACCGCCGTTCAATACTTGATATTTTATTTAGTGATATTCCAAAGAATATCGGCAGCCGGATCGGAGTCGAGCCGGCTTATCGTTGGCAATAGGAGTAGAAAATGACCAAACAAGAAATCGTTGATAATGTAGCGGCTGCAACCGGATTGACCAAGGTTGAAACCGAAGCAGTGATGAATGGCGTAATGTCGCAGATCATTGATGCATTATCAAGAAATGAAAGAGTAGAGTTACGCGGGTTTGGGACTTTCGGTGTTAAGCATCGCTTACCCAAAAAAGCCCGTAATCCGGGGACCGGTGAAACTATTTATCTTGAAGAGCGCTATGTCCCAACCTTTAAGCCCGCTAAGAAAATGCGGATGAACGTTTTAAATTCATTGAAATAACTGAGGATACTAAATGCCAAGCGGAAAAAAACGCAAGAAACGCAAGATGAACACGCATAAACGTAAGAAACGTTTAAGAGCGAATCGTCACAAGAAACGTAAATAGGAGTTATGCGATGCGGCGTTTAGCCGTCCATATTATAATTGTCCAAATTCTTCTTATTGGAAACCAACTATTTGGTTGGGGTTATGATGAGCATCGCCGAATAAGCCGTGCAGCAGTACAGGCTGTCAGCGGGGAATTCGGCGATTTTCTTCAGAATAATGTAGATGTTCTGTCATATAATTCTGCCAATCCCGATTTTTGGAGAAAGGTTGATCCCGATGAGTTACCGCGTCATTTTCTTGATGCCGATCTGTATGATGAATATCCATTTGACAGAATACCGCGCGATTATGATGAACTAAATGCTAAATATGGTGCCGATGTTGTGGTACAAAATGGAATTGCGCCATGGGTAGTCGAGGACTATTATTTTAAAACTATTGATTTATTCAAAAACAAAAAGTGGAATGAATCAATTCATGCGATGTCAGCAATGAGCCACTACATCGCCGACTTGCACATGCCGTTACACACCTGTGCTAATTATAACGGACAATTGACCGGTAACGAAGGTATCCACTTTCGTTGGGAAAAATCCTTAGTTGAGGGATATGTAAATGAAATCATACCCAATGGTTCCGCAGAATATATTGCTGATCCCGTGGAAATGTCTTTTACAATTGTGAAAGAATCCTTTGCAGTGTATCCTGAATTATTGAAAGCCGATACTAAAGCCCGTGCTCCGCTGACAGAGGCTCAGGCTGATAGCTTGAATACCTATGAAAAATTAACATTTGAAGATGAATATCTTTCAGTATTGTATGATGAAACATCGGAAATTTTACATGAAAGATTAAATAGTGCAGCGCAACGGATTGCATCTTTTTGGTATAGTTGTTGGATTAAAGCCGGTTCCCCCGAAATTCAATAAATATAATAATGACTGACGCAGCCCAATCCATTACTGTCAGTGAATTAACCGCCCAAATAAAAAATAACCTCGAAGCTAAATTCGACAATATTTGGATATCCGGCGAGATATCCAATTTTAATCATTATGGTTCCGGGCACATGTATTTTACTTTAAAGGATGATCAAGCCGAGATCAAAGCGGTGATGTTTAGAGGCTATAATCAATATTTGCGGTTTAAGCCGGAAGACGGTATGCAGGTTTTAACCGGTGGAAGAATTACGGTCTATGAAAAACGGGGTTATTATCAGATTTCAATAAAACAGATGGAGCCTTCCGGCATTGGTACATTGTATTTAGCCTTTGAAGCATTAAAAAATAAATTAGCCGAAGAAGGTTTATTCGATGAGGAAAAGAAATTAAGCCTACCGCGTTTCCCAAGAAAAATCGGTGTTATCACAAGTAAATTCGGTGCAGCGGTTCAAGATATCTTTCAGGTACTAAAGAGACGGGCACCGTTTGTTGAAATTGTCTTAAGACCGGCGCAGGTACAAGGTGAAGGTGCTGCTCAGGATATTGCCAACGCGATCTCCGAGTTCAACAAATTTAAAGATGTTGATGTTATTATTCTCGGGAGAGGTGGAGGTTCGTTGGAGGATTTATGGCCCTTCAATGAAGAGGCAGTAGCCTGTGCCATCATTGATTCTAAGCTTCCGATCATATCGGCGGTTGGACATGAAACTGATTTTTCGATCTCGGATATGGTTGCCGACTATCGCGCGCCGACACCATCGGCAGCGGCGGAAATAATCAGTTTATCAAGCACTGAAATTCAAGACTATTTAAACGGATATGAATCCCGGATTGACAACAGTATATCTAATTTATTAGAACGGCTATGGCAAAAATTAGATGATTTGTATCTACGGCATGCCAAGCGCAAACCACAGGATATCATTGATTTACAGAATAAAGAACTCACTAATTTATTCAGCAGATTTGTTAAAGCGATGATGCGGAGCAGGGAATTGGAAAATCTAAAATTGATGCCGCTTTATGAAAAATTAACTGCTTTGAATCCAAAATCAATTTTAGAACGTGGATACTCGGTTGCTTTTAAATTGCCGGAGCGAAAGATCATCAGATCTGCAAGTGATGTTAGAAGTGATCAGGATTTTGAATTGCTAACGGCCAAAGGGGCGTTTTCCGCCAAAAAAATAAAAGATATTAAAGAACAATAAATAATCATTTTGTAACTTAGACAATGGCTAACAAGAAAAAAGAATTTGATTTTGAGCAAGCTTTTGCGCAATTGGAAGAAATTGTCAACAAGCTTGAATCCGGACAGGAAACATTAGAAAAAAGCTTAGAATTATTTGAAGAAGGAATAAAATTAACTGAAATTTGTCGCAACAAGCTTGATTCTGCTGACCAAAAAATAAAAGAATTGGTCAAGAAATCCGATAATACCTTTGAATTGGAAGATATAAAATGACAAAAATCAACAGCTTTGCCATTTGGGGAAATACTGATAAACGAATGTTCTGGGAAACCCTGCCAAGGGTTTTGGAATGGGGCAAGCAAAATAAGGTGCAACCCTATCTTACCACAAGAATTGTAAAGCAATTTGACGACCGTTCTTATCCGGTTATAAATGAAGCCGATGATTTTAATAATGTGAATTTCGTGTTAACACTTGGTGGTGACGGAACCATTTTATCAGCCGCCCGTGCGATTGCCCACAGAAAGGTACCGATCTTAGGAATTCATTTAGGTGATCTCGGTTTTATGGCAAAGGTTACTTTACCTGATATTCTAAAAAGGCTCGGTCAGGTCAAAGCCGGGACTTACACTGTTAGCAAACATCGTGTTTTGGAATCCAAAATAATTCACAACGGGGATGCGGTTTTGTCATACGCACTTAATGATATTGTTATCAATAATGGAACCACGCACCGTATGGTATCCTGTATGGTGGAAGCTGACGGAAGATTTATCGGCAAATACAAAGCCGATGGGATCATTGTTGCCACGCCCACCGGTTCCACAGCCTATTCCTTATCCGCCGGCGGTCCGATTGTTGAAACAACCGTTAAGTCATTGATCGTTACACCGATTTGTCCGCACTCACTCACTTCCCGACCGTTAGTTGTGCCCGATTCATCGGAAATTGAAATAACTTTTCCGAATGAGCCGGCAGAAAAAATCGGGGTAACCTTAGACGGCCAAATATTTCACGATTACGACAACACAGCAATCATCAAAATTCGCAAAGCGGGCTATAAAATTCGCTTTATTGATTTTGAAGATTGCAGCTATTACACTACTTTGCGCAACAAAATGGGTTGGGGCAAACGCGGGGAAGAAGATTAGAATTGATTATTTATGATTTATGATTGACTATTTAGCAGTTAATCAATAAAAAGTAGTTATCATTCCGCACTTTGTTCAGAATGACGGTTATTATATTATTAAAAATCTAAAATCCAACAACCAATATCTAACATCAAATATCAAATCTCACAATGGGGAGCGTAATTTGGATCACCTAATGCTTTATGTTGCCTGAGCATACAATCGTCCATAACCACTGATAAACCATTATCCTCAGCTAATTGGGCAGCCTCTTCATTTATAACGCCATCCTGATACCAAATTGCTTTTGCTCCAATTTCAATGGCGGCTTCGGTAATCGGCATGACGTGTTCGGGACGGCGGAAAACATCCACCACTTCAACTTCAAAAGGAATATCTTTTAAGGTTGGATAAGATTTTTTGCCAAGGATTTCGGAATGTCCGGGATTCACCGGCACAATTTTGTAACCGACACTCTGTAAATATTTTGCGACATTATTGCTTGGGCGTCCGGTTTTTGGAGAAAGTCCGACAACTGCAATTGTTTTCAACGCAAGTATTTTCCGGATGGTTTTTTCTTCGTTCATAATAGTCTATATTTTGATGTTAGATGACTATTTCTTAAAGATGTTACCCAATACATACCACATTATGTTGGGATTTTCTTTTAAACGACGAATGGAATAGTCGAACCATGCTTCGCCAAAGGGCACGTAGTTGCGAATGGTATAACCTTTGGTAAGCAACTGCTTTATGCGTTTACCCATCGGTACACCGTATAGGACTTGAAATTCAAATCTATTTTTCGAGATATTATTAGCAATTATCCACTGCTCAATTTTATCAATCAGAGGAATGTCATGGGTGGCAATTGCAACGTATCCCTTGCCGTTCAATGCAAACTGCACGTCTTCAATAAATTTTTCACGGATTACCTCTTTGTCATGATAGGCGATTTGGTCGGATTCCCGATAAATACCCTTGCAAATCCGGAAATTAAATTTATCTGAATCGAGCTTCTTAATGTCGTTTAATGTACGATGCAAGTAAGCTTGAAATACCGTGCCCACCTTATCGTAACGTTTTAGGCATTCTTTATAAATTGCAATGGTGTCATCGGTATAGGGCGAATTTTCCATGTCAATTCTCAAAAAATTGTCATATTCTTGGGCTTTATCAAGAATTGAAAGAATATTTTCCTGAGCTAATTGCGGGTCAATTTCCATGCCAAGATGCGTCGGCTTTAGCGAAACATTGGAGTCTAATTTTTCTTTCTCAATTACATCATATAGATTGCGGTATTCATCGCGTATGCGATATGATTCTTCTTTGGAGCGGACATGCTCTCCTAAAATATCCATTGTTACCGTATAGCCTTGGTCATTCAATTTTTTGACGACTTTTACCGTTTCGTCAACAGTAACGCCGGCTACATAGGGAGCAGCAAAAGGTTTGACCATCCACTTAGGAAAATATGCTAAGAACTTTACAAGGATTGAATTTATGAATTTCATTTTGGACGGGAATTTATCAAGTTAAGACTGTTCAAAACAAAACCAAAATGTCTTGTTTTGTATAAAAGAATCAGAGATGTTCCAAGTTTACCTTGACTGCTGAAAAACCATAGCTCTAAATTCCTGACTTCAATTACAAAACCTATTTATGTACAGAGACTTTGGAACAGTTTTTTTGTTTGTAATTATCGGCGCGGTGTTGCTTACAGCCGCCCTGTTATTAGCCAAAATACTGGCACCCTCCAAACCCTCTAAAAATAAGTTAGATACTTACGAATGCGGTGAAGAAGCGGAAGGATCGGCTTGGGTACAATTCAATATACGCTATTACGTTATAGCGCTTATTTTTATAATATTTGATGTGGAGGTTCTATTCCTTTTTCCATGGGCGGTTGTTTATAAGGAACTTGGCTGGCTGGCATTTGTTGAGATGGCGATCTTCCTGATTATTTTAATATTCGGATTGGTTTACGTTTGGAAAAAACGCGACTTGGATTGGGTTAAATATCGTGTGAAATATGGTAAGGGAAGGTATCAAAAACTGAGCGGAGAAGAAAGATAGTATGGGTTTTTTAGAAGAGCGTTTTGAAGACAATATAGTAACCGCCAAACTCGATCAACTCTTAAGTTGGGCTAGGTCCACGTCCGCTTGGTATTTTCAGTTCGGCTTAGCTTGCTGTGCGATTGAAATGATGGCTACTGCAGCTAGCCGACATGATCTGGAACGGATCGGTATGATGCCACGCTCATCACCGCGCCAAGCCGATGTTATGATAGTAGCCGGCACGGTTACTTTGAAAATGGCTACGCGCGTTAAAAAATTGTATGATCAGATGGCTGACCCCAAGTACGTAGTTTCAATGGGAAGCTGTTCAAATAGCGGTGGACCATATTCAAGGCAGGGTTATCATGTTCTTAAAGGTGTTGATCAAGTCGTTCCGGTTGACGTCTATGTACCCGGTTGTCCGCCGCGACCGGAAGCTTTATTGGAAGGATTAATTAAATTGCAGGAAAAAATAAAACAGGAAAGACCACTGACCAAAAAGAAATGAATGTAAACCAAAAAGTCAGCCAAATTGTAGAGGAAAAATTTCCCGGGTCCGTAATTATTCCTGAAGAACCGCAAAATGATTTTATTCAATTAAATTCTGAAAAATGGAATGAGATCGCAAAGTTCCTTAAAACTGAATCTGCATTAAAATTTGATTCCTGTCAATGTATAACCGGCGTTGACTTGGGTGCGGAAACGGAAAAGCTTGAGGTGCGCTATAATTTTCACTCAACAAAGCATCTACACAAAGTTGAAATTAGGATTGCAACGGATCGCAAAAGACCAAGCATTCCATCGGTTGAGCAGATTTGGCGCGTAGCCGATTGGTTCGAGCGGGAAGTCTATGATATGTATGGTATCCGTTTCAAAGGTCATCGTGATTTGCGGCGGATGTTATTGCCTGATGATTGGAAGGGTTGGCCTTTGCGCAAGGATTATAAGACACCGCAGACCTATAACGGTATGAAAGTACCGAAAGTGAGAAAAGGATGGGATTGATCAAAGCCGATGAAATGACGCTTAATATCGGGCCGCAGCATCCGAGCACGCACGGTGTGTTGCGCCTAAAAGTTAAAACTGACGGTGAGATCGTTTCCGAAATAACTCCGGTCATCGGTTATTTACATCGCTGTTTTGAGAAACACTGCGAATATTTGACTTATGAACAGGTCATTCCGTTTACCGACCGCTGCGATTACATTGCCGCAATGAATAACAATTTTGGGTATGTAGTAGCGGTTGAAAAAATGATGGACATTCAGGTTCCGGAGCGCGTTGAGTATATACGTATCATTATGGCTGAGTTGAATCGGATTGCCAGTCATTTATTGGCTTTGGGAACCTTCGGATTGGACGTAGGTGCTTATACTCCATTTCTATATATGTTCCGCGATCGCGAACGCATTCTTGATCTATTTGAGATAACCTGCGGAGCAAGGCTCCTATATAATTATATGTGGATCGGCGGCGTATCGCACGATTTACCGGTTGGTTTTGTCGAAGCCACTTATCGCTTCTTAGATGAGTTTGAAAAAAAATCCGAGGAATATCACAATATTCTTTCCTATAATAAAATTTTTATTGAAAGAACTGCTGATGTCGGTGTATTGCCAAAAGATGTTGCGATTGATTATGGTGTAACCGGTCCCAATCTGCGAGGCTCGGGAGTTAAGTGGGATCTGCGGAAAGATGAGCCCTATTCAATTTATGAAAAATTCAAATTTGAAGTTCCGGTTGGGCAAGGACTGATGGGTTCGGTTGGCGACTCCTGGGACAGATATTGGGTCAGAGCGGAGGAAATGAAAGAGAGTGTAAAGATCGTCCGTCAAGCCCTTGATAAAATGCCCCGCAAAGGCGATGTACATGAAGCATTGCCAAAGCGGGTGCGTCCGCCGCAAGGCTCGATATATTTCAGGACGGAGTCTCCGCGCGGTGATCTTGGATACTATATTATAAGTGATGGCAAAGACAAGCCCGTGCGAGTGAAAATGCGTTCGCCGGCTTTCACAGCCTTGAGTGCCTTGAGCGAAATTGCTTCGGGTTGGATGTTAAGTGATGTATTAGTTGTGCTTGGCAGTTTGGATATTGTATTAGGAGAGATTGACCGATGACCATTGATAATATCATCATTTGGTTTCAGTCTTGGTTGCCCAACGCCCGAATTGCTCCATTATACGTAGCAGCAGTATTGATCGCAGCTTTAGCTATATTTTTAGTAATGGCAGTAAATGCCTTAGTAGCAGTTTACGCTGAACGAAAAATATCGGCTTTTATGCAGGACAGGGTCGGTCCGATGGGACAAGGTCCGGGACTGCATGCCGGTAAATGGGGGCTTTTACAGACGGTAGCCGATACAATTAAATTGATCCTAAAAGAAGATATAATTCCCAAGGCCGCCGATAAGAAATTATTTATTATTGCACCTTTTATTGTTTTCCTTGGTGCCTTCATTGCTTTAGCAGCTTTACCATGGGGACCCACCTTAATAGCTGCAGATATGAACATTGGCTTATTTTATATCTTAGCGGTCAGTTCATTTGGAGTTATCGGGATTATTTTTGCAGCTTGGTCCTCGGATAATAAATGGTCCTTATTCGGCGGAATGCGCTCGGCTGCACAAATTATCAGTTATGAGATACCGGCGGCTCTTTCCTTGGTTGCAGTGCTACTATTGGCAGGGACTTTGAGCATGCAGGGCATTGTTGCAAATCAGAGCGGAACGGTTTGGGGATTTTTACCAAACTGGAACATCTTCAATAATCCGTTTACTTTCTTGGCTTTCTTTATTTATTTCATTGCCGGCGTGGCGGAAACTAACCGTACGCCATTTGATATTCCTGAAGCAGAATCGGAGCTTGTTGCCGGTTTCCACACCGAATATTCCGGAATGCGTTGGGCGTTCTTTTTCTTAAGCGAATATGGAAATATGTTAGTTGTAGCCGGAGTTGCGGTGGTGGCATTCCTTGGCGGTTGGCAGAGTCCGATTGACGGAATTATGCAAGGTCCTCTGTGGGGATTAATTTGGTTTTTGCTAAAAATGACCGTAGTGATTTTGATAATGATTTGGTGGCGTTGGACTTTTCCTAGGTTAAGGGTGGATCAATTAATGAACGTAGCTTGGAAAGTATTGTTGCCAATTGCTTTATTCAATCTATTTGGTACGGCAATTTGGACCTTAACAATAGGCTAAAATGAGAGAATATTTTAAGAATATATGGCAAACTGTAAAGACCCTGTTGACCGGTATGGGCATCACGATAAAGCATCTGTTCAAGATCCGCAAAGGCAATGTGACTTTGCAGTATCCGGAAGAAAAATGGCCGCGACCGGATCGTAATATCGGTTTTGAACCGGCTAATTATAATCTCATCAGATCAAAACTGCATGTTGACATTGAGGACTGCATCGGTTGCCGAAAATGTGAACGGGCTTGTCCTGTGCAATGTATTAAAATTGATACCATCAAAGTACCGAAAGGAACTGACTTAGGCAGTACTTCAAACGGAACGCTGAAACGATTATTAGTTCCGCGGTTTGACATTGATATGACGGAATGTATGTACTGCAATTTATGCGTTTATCCTTGTCCTGAAGACTGCATCTACATGACCGGCGGTCCTAATTCAGAGAAACAACCGTTGGATTATGAATACGCTCAATATGATCGGGATAAATTGATCTATAAATTTGCTACGCTCACCAAAAAAGAGATTAAGAAATATACTACTCCGCCTAAGCAGCAGGAGTTAATATGATTAATTTAGTATTTTGGTTTTTCGTCATTTTAATAGTGCTTTCGGCTTTTTCGGTGGTGTTGAATAAAAATTTAATTTATGCCGCAATTTCATTATTGCTAACCTTTTTAGGAATCGCCGCCTTGTACGTATTCCTGTGGGCGGATTTTATGGCGGGAACACAGGTGTTGATCTATATTGGAGGCATCCTGATATTATTATTATTCGGAATAATGCTAACTCATAAGATCACCTCGGTTAAAATATCACACACAAGTGTTCAAAAAGGGATTGGTGGAGCAGTTGTTTTAGTCCTGTTTATCGGTTTACTTTGGATGATAAAGATCACGCCTTGGAAAATGGAAAGTGCAATGGAACCGGAACAAACTGTTAATACTATCGGCACATTGTTAATGACCGATTTTCTACTGCCCTTTGAGGTTGCATCGGTTCTGTTATTAGGTGCTTTAATCGGGGCTGCAGTGCTCGCGAGAAAGGAGAGCTGATGGATAATTTGCAGGTCTATTTAATTATTGCGGCCTTGCTCTTCTCCTTGGGTTTATTTGCGGTGATTACCCGTCGTAATGCCATCGCCGTTTTGATGGGTGTTGAGCTGATCCTGAATGCCGCCAACCTTAATTTAATTGCTTTTGCTCGCTTCGGCGGAATGAATATTACCGGTCATATTTTTGCCTTATTTGTGATCGTATTAGCGGCTGCCGAAGTGGCTGTGGCATTGGCGATTATTCTAAATATCTATCAGAATTTTAATTCAATCAATGTGGATGAAGCACAGCAGTTGAAACAATGAACATTTTCCTACAATATACATTGCTCATTTATTTTTTACCGCTGATTGCATTTGGTATTCAGATTTTTGTCGGTAAACGATTGCCGCGCCAAGGCGATTGGGTTTCGATCGGCGCGGTACTGACAACTCTGATTCTTTCCTTGGCATTATTTGCCGGAATGCTATTGAATTATAATCCTCATTTTGAGCAGAATTTCTCATTTACCTGGCTTGAGACGGCTAACTTTAAAATAACGATGGGTTTCCTGATTGATAACATTACAATTATAATGTTATTAGTCGTGGCAATCGTATCGTCGGCAAGCCACATATTTTCACTTAAATATATGGCAGGCGATCCGCGCTATTCACGATTTTACGCTTACCTCTCATTATTTACGTTCAGTATGAACGGTATAGTGTTGGCAAACAGCCTGATGCTACTTTACATGAGTTGGGAGTTGGTGGGATTGAGCTCCTATTTATTGATCGGATTTTGGTTCGAAAAAGATTCCGTTGCCAATGCCGGGAAGAAAGCTTTCCTTACCAACCGCGTGGGCGATATTGGCTTTTTCATTGGTATTATGTTGCTGTTTACCGCTATCGGTTCATTCTCATACTCTGATATTTTTGCCGGTGTTGCCGATGGCAGAATAACCGGCACATTGCTAACCTTAGCCGGAATTGGATTGTTCATGGGTGCGGTTGGCAAATCCGCTCAGTTCCCTTTGCATATTTGGTTGCCGGATGCCATGGAAGGTCCTACTCCGGTTTCGGCTTTGATTCATGCCGCAACTATGGTAGCAGCCGGTGTATTTATGATGGTCAGAGTATTTCCTATTCTTACACCCGACGCCCAAATTTTAATCGCCTATATTGGCGGATTCACAGCATTATTCGCCGCTACCATTGCTATTACGAGAACTGATATAAAGCAGGTTTTGGCTTATTCCACGCTTAGTCAATTAGGTTATATGATAATGGTGGTGGGAACCGGTGCCTATATTGCAGCTTTCTTCCATCTTGTGATCCATGCCATGTTCAAGGCTAATTTATTTTATGGCGCCGGCAGCGTTATTCATGGTATGCACCATGCTTTACATGATTTAAAGGATCACAAAACCGATCCGCAGGATATGCGTAATATGGGCGGTTTAAAGGCTAAGATGCCGATAACATTTTGGGCGATGTTAATATCATCCTTGGCAATTTCAGGAATACCATTCTTCTCCGGATTTTTATCTAAGGATGCAATTTTAGCCGGCACACTTGCCCTTGTTGAGCGAACTCATTCGCACCATTTATTGCTAATCTTTGGCTTTGGTGCCGCACTGCTCACGGCTTTCTATATGTTCCGGATGATATTTATAACATTCTACAACCAACCAAGCAGACCTCAAATATTCGCAAGGATGAAGGAATCGCCCAGGGCGATGCTGATCCCGCTGATTGTGTTGAGCGTGTTAAGCGTCTATATTTTTTATACCTTACCGAATATTAATCCGTTATCGGATAAAGGTTGGTTCACCCATTTAGTGGAAGCCAAAGAATCGCTTGTGCCGGGCGGGATTAATCCGACAGTACATGATATTGAAGAAAGTATCCATCACAGCCATACTCCGGCTATGATAACATCCTTAATCGTTGCCGCTATGGGATTGTTATTGGCATGGTTAATGTATTTCAAAAAAACATTATCGGCTGAGGTTTGGGCTAAACGGTTGAAGCCTTTATATAATCTTTCATACAACAAGTATTATATTGATGAAATTTATAATAAGGTTTTATACCGACCGTTCTTGAAATTAGCGGATTGGGTTGCCTATTTGGATTGGAATGTTTATGATAAATACTTTATAAATGGCTTTGGCAAGGTTACCGTGTGGCTAGCAAAAATAGTCGGTATTGCCGATTATGAAGGTTTGGATCAGGGGGTTGTAGATAGTTTTGGTCGCGGCACTAAACGCTTAGGCGGATCATTGAAAAAATTACAGACCGGAAAAATCCAAAGCTACATTTTATTCGCTGCTTTGGCGGTTGTCATAATTTTGATTTTGCAGGTATTATAAGATTTAAAAGGAATTATTATGGATTTTAATATTTTAAGTTTACTTATTTGGTTGCCGATCATCGGGATGGTAGCAATTGCATTCATACCAAGAGAACAGGAGGAGGTAATCAAGATTGTGGCTGCAGTAGCCACAGGATTGCAGCTATTCTTAGCAATTTTATTATGGATGCAATTCGATAAGACGGCAATTGGATTTCAATTTACTGAAAAATATACCTGGATCCCGTCATTTAATATTTTTTATACCTTAGGCGTAGATGGTTTGAGCTTGCCAATGGTGATCCTGACACCGCTATTATCTTTTTTAGCGATATTTGTGAGCTGGAATATAAAGCGAGCTGTCAAAGGTTATTTTGCGCTGTTTTTGCTGCTTGATACCGGTATGATGGGTGTTTTCCTCGCGTTAGATTTCTTCTTATTTTATGTATTTTGGGAAGTTATGCTGTTGCCGATGTATTTCCTGATTGGGATGTGGGGTGGACCGCAACGGGTGTATGCAGCAATCAAATTTTTCCTATTTACTTTAGTCGGTTCAGTTCTGATGCTGATTGCGATTTTAGCCTTGTACTTTACCTGCGGACAAACCTTTGATATGGTCACTTTGATGCAAACTGCACCGGAGGCGCTGAGTGGTGTGTTATGGTGGGGGGTGAGTGCTATCAAAGTGATCTGGATATTGTTATTTATCGGCTTTGCGATCAAAGTGCCGGTGTTTCCATTGCATACTTGGTTGCCGTTAGCTCATGTTGAAGCTCCAACGGCTATATCGGTGATTCTTGCCGGCGTGTTGTTGAAAATGGGTGTTTATGGCATGCTCAGAGTAAATTATGGAATGCTGCCTGAAGCGGTATGGTGGTTTGCCGGAGCATTGGCTGTTTTGGGCTTAATAAATGTATTGTGGGGAGGTTTGGCAGCCTTAGCCCAAAAAGATTTAAAGAAAATGGTGGCATACTCAAGTATCAATCACCTGGGCTACGCTTTAATGGGTATGGCAGCCGTAATTGCAGCGTTAGAAGTCAATGGCGGTAATTACGCTGCGGCGGAAGCAGGCTTGAGCGGGGCAGTTTTCCAAATGTTCAATCACGGAACTATATCGGCCATGCTATTTATTCTTGCCGGTGTTGTCTATGACCGTGCTCACCATCGTGAGATTGCCGGCTTTGGCGGACTTGCCAAGCAAATGCCGGTTTACGCCGGTGTTACGGCGATCGCTTTTTTTGCGGGATTAGGATTGCCGTCACTGTCAGGCTTCATTAGCGAATTTATGTGTTTCGTCGGCGCTTTTCCGGTTTTTAGAACGATAGTGATCATCGGCACATTAGGCATCCTGATAAACGCTGCTTATTTCTTAAGAGCCTATCAGAAAATATTTTTTGGACAATTAAATAAAAAATATGCCGATATGCCGGAAATCAACGGACGCGAATTATTTACCTTAATTCCCTTAGCGGTGATAACATTCATTTTTGGAGTATATCCGGCACCATTCCTGAATATAATCAAGGTTACTATTTCAGGACTCGTTGAACACGTAGTAACCTTAGGCGGAATGGTAGGAGTATTTTAATCAAAGCATATAATGAATAATATTCAAAGTATAAGATTATTTATTCCTGAATTAATAATTGTAGTGACAATTCTAATTGGCATTATTGCTGATTTGATATATTCCCGGCAAAAATCATTCAAGGTCGGATATTGGATTTTGGGCGGATTGATCCTATCATTGTTTGCCGTACTAATGCATGACGAGCATAATGTTCTAACGCTATTTACGGATATGGTTACCTTGGATCCCTTTGCCGTATTATTAAAAACAATTATATTGATTTCAACCATCTTAGTTGTGATTATAAGCCGATATAATAATGAATTTAATAATTATCGTACCGGTGAATACCACATACTGATTGCAATAACGGTGTTTGGTATGATGCTTATGGTCTCAGCTGTTGATATTCTTCTGATCTATTTGGCGATCGAGATCGTTTCGATCATGTCCTTTGTATTAGCCGGTTATCTTAAACAGAATAAACGGTCCAACGAATCGGCTTTGAAATATGTGATCTATGGTGCTTTTTCCTCGGGACTGATGTTGTTTGGAATGAGCATTTTATTTGGAATGACCGGTTCGACAAAATTGTACTTGATAGCTAATTCTTTAGCGCAGTTGGGTCCGGCATCAAATTTTGCTATGATAATTGCATTAGTACTTATTTTAGCTGGTTTTGCTTACAAAATATCTGTTGTACCTTTCCATTTTTGGACCCCCGATGTATATGAAGGAGCACCGACAACAATCACAGCTTTTTTATCGGTGGCACCGAAAGCAGCCGGTTTTGCAGTATTGATCAGATTCTTTCACATTGTTTTTGGTGATGCCGGTGCCATGCAAGCAGGTAATTGGATCACGTTAACCGACATTCCGTGGGGTCAAATCTTAGCCCTATTGTCTGTGTTGACAATGACATTGGGCAATGTAGTGGCAATTCAACAGTCTAATATTAAACGCATGCTTGCTTACTCCAGTATTGCACATGCCGGTTATATGTTAATGGTCATTCCGGTGCTGTCAACAGAAAGTATTTTTGCGATCGCCTTCTATATATTTGTTTATACGATTATGAATTTGGGAGCTTTCTTCGTAGTAATTGCAGTTAAAAATGACACAGGCGGAGAGACTTTTGATGACTATACCGGCATCGGTTGGCGAATGCCGCTAATCGGCATTATTATGACGATATTCATGTTCTCATTAACCGGCCTGCCGCCGACAGCCGGATTTATAGGAAAATTTTACTTATTCGCGGCATTAATCAAAGGCGGCACACAATTTTATTGGTTGGCTTTTGTAGGTGTAATCAATAGTGTTATTTCATTATACTATTATATGCGGGTAGTGAAAGTGATGTATTTTGATGGTGATTCACAGAAAGAATTAGCGCGACCGGTTTTACCGATCACGTCAATACTGATAGTTTTAGCATTTACTACAATTCTATTTGGTATCTATTGGGCACCATTAAGCGATTGGATTAGAAATTCTCTTATATTTTACATTTCAAGTTTGTAATTTAAGTTTGTTAATTCCCTGATTATAATTAGTATAAATGGCACAGATTAAAATACGCAAAGGCCACTCGCTTAAGATTGCCGGCGTCCCTGAAAATATAATCAAAGAAAACTTGATAACTACTCAGGTTTCCATGCGTCCTGTGGAATTTCGTTATACTAAACCTAAACTAACGGTCGCCGAAGGCGATAGGGTTAATCGCGGAACAGCTTTGTTCTTTGACAAAACAACTCCCGACTTTAATTGGGCATCACCTGCCTCAGGAACTGTCAAGAAAATCAAATTTGGCGCTCGACGTGTTATCGAAAAAATTGTAATTGAAATAGATAAACATGAAGATGAGTATTTAGGTGATAGTTTTACACTTGAGCAGATAGCGGCATTATCAGCCGACAGAATCAAGACTATTATTTCAAAAGCTAATTTATGGCATCTGTTACGTCAAAGACCATTTAACCGTGTGGTGGATCCAAAGGATAAACCACGCGATATTTTCATTTCAGCCTACAACACCGCCCCTCTATCACCAAACCTTGAGTTGATATTGCAAGGTAATAAAGACTATTTACAAGCCGGAATTAATGTTTTAAATAATCTCACAGATGGAAAAGTTAATATAGGTGTGCCGGCAAAAAATTCCATCAAAGAGTTAAATAATTTAAGTAATTGTGAAACCCATCAGATTTCCGGACCTCATCCGGCCGGCAATGTCGGGATACAGATCCATCATATTGCACCGCTTAAGCCCGGTGACAAGATTTGGACAATAACAATTCAGCACCTGATAATATTAGGTAAATTATTTTTAACCGGAAAATTTGACCCGACGATCATAGTCAGTATTGGTGGTCCGGGAGCGAAAGTGCCAACCCATGTCAAAACAAGAATCGGGGCAAGTATCGGTAGTTTAATAGAGGGGCAAATTGGTGGTGGAGATTTTAGGATAATCAGCGGTGATGTGCTGACCGGAAGACGTGTTGAAGAAGATGATTTCTTAGGATTTTATGATACAGTAATATCAATTTTACAGGTAGATCGTTCAAGACCTTTCCTTGGATGGTTTCAACCCGGTTCATCTAAGCGCTCATACAGCTTGACCAATTCATTCCTTACTTTCAAAAAACAAGCATTCAATTTTAGCACCAAACAGAATGGCAGTCAGCGTGCTATGGTCCCGATTGATGCTTGGGAAAATGTTCTGCCGATGGACATCCTGCCAAATCCACTTTATCGCAGCATTTTAGCGGCGGATATCGAAGAAATGGAAAAGTTAGGAATTTGGGAATGCGATGAAGAAGATTTTGCATTATGTAGTTTTGCCTGTCCGAGCAAGATTGATGTTGGCGCAGCAATTCGTCAGGGATTGGATTTAATGTGGATGGAAGGATAATATGAAATTCTTTTTGAATATATTAAATAAAGTCCGTCCGCATTTTAAAGGTGAAGGAAAATTAAAGCGGTATTATCCATTTTTTGAAGCGGTTGATACATTAACATTTTGGACAAACGACCAAACAAAATCCGGCCCTCATATTCGTGATAGTATTGATCTGAAAAGAACTATGATAATGGTTATAGTTGCAATGATTCCGGCAACTATATTTGGAATAATCAATGTTGGCTATCAGCATGCGTTAGCTTTGGGAATTGAACGCGGATGGCTGGCAAATTTTTGGATAGGATTGCAATCCTATTTACCGATCATGGTAGTTGGTTATGCTACCGGATTCTTCTGGGAACTACTGTTCCCGATAATCCGGAAACAGGAAGTTGATGAAGGATTCTTTGTTACCGGATGGCTGATTCCTTTGATTCTTCCGCCAACAATTCCACTTTGGCAGATGGTTGTAGCAACGAGTTTTGGTGTAGTAATTGGTAAAATGATTTTCGGCGGCTCCGGTCGGAATATCTTTAATCCGGCATTGCTTACACGGGCATATATTTTCTTTGCCTATCCGGGACGAATTTCCGGTGATGAAGTTTGGGTAAAAACCGTTGATGGTTTCTCGGGTGCTACGCCCTTGGCAGTTCCGGTTGCAAATCCCGGAGCCGATGCGGTTACGGTATTGAACAATGTTTCCCAATTCGATTATTCGTGGTTCAACATGTTTATAGGCTGGATACCCGGATCGGTCGGGGAGACTTCGGCATTGATGATATTGCTTGGTGCAGCCTTCTTAATATATACAAAAATCGGTTCATGGCGTATAATGGCAGGTGCTGTTATTGGTTTGGTGGCAACCGCTTTTCTAACCAATTTATTAGCCGGTGGTTCAACAAATACGATGTTAACACTACCGCCACATTATCATTTAGTTATGGGTGGATTTTTATTCGGTACAGCATTTATGGCAACTGATCCTGTATCAGCAGCATACACTAATCGTGGAAGATGGATATATGGAATATTGATCGGTTTATTAACCGTTGTAATAAGAGCGGTAAATCCGGCTTATCCTGAGGGCACGATGCTGGCAATATTATTAATGAATGCGTTTGCACCTTTGATTGATTATTTTGTAGTGCAGGGGAACATGAAGAAAAGGATGGCACGCTATGCGGAGTAATTTGTATATCTTATTATTTATGACTGCCATTACGATTGTTCTTGGCTTTATGCTATCAATTGCAGCAACCTCTTTAGAAGCAAGACAAGATTTTAATGTTGAAGTTGATATAAAGAAAAATATCCTAAGCTCCTTGAATATTCCGGAGGATAAGGATCAGAAAATTAGTCAGGAAGAAATTGAAAAATTATATGATGAAAATATTTTGACGATAAATGTCGGTGAAGATGGAAAACGAATCGAAACAGGTGGTATTCCTGTGTATATCGCAGGAGAGAGCGATGAGATATCAGGTTATTCAATTCCGGTTTCCGGTAAGGGTTTGTGGTCGACAATTTACGGTTATATTGCGCTAGAATCGGATGGCGAAACTGTAAAAGGAATAAAATTTTATAAACATGGTGAGACGCCCGGCCTTGGTGGTGAGTTGGAAAAAGAGTGGTTTACATCAAATTATATTGGTAAGAAAATTTATGATCCGAGCGGTGGGTTGGTAAGTATTGAGATTGTTAAAGGTGTTGTTAATCCGAACAATGAAAAGGCAATTCACCAAGTAGATGGCATATCAGGATCGACTCTAACCACTAAAGGTATGAATCAATTCATAAAAGAGGATTTAGAAACCTACAAGCCATTCTTAGATCGTGTGCGAGCGGGTGAGGTGATATTATGAGCATATTGAGTAAGAAATCTAAAGTTGCCTTAACCGATCCTATGCTTGGGAATAATCCGATCTCGGTTCAAGTATTGGGGATTTGTTCCGCACTCGCAGTTACCGTCAAAATGGAAACAGCGATTGTAATGACGTTAGCAGTAATATTTGTTCTAACGATGTCTAATACAATAGTATCCCTCTTAAGGAATTTTATTCCAAACCGCGTTCGTATTATTGTAATGCTAGCTGTTATCGCTTCATTGGTGATTTTAACAGATCAGATTTTAAAAGCCTATGTCTATGACATAAGTAAACAATTATCAGTATTCGTGGGTTTGATCATTACAAATTGTATTGTAATGGGCAGAGCCGAAGCGTTTGCTACCAAAAATTCAGTCGGTCAATCATTTTTAGATGGCTTTGGCAACGCATTGGGGTATGGAATATATTTGTTGGCAGTGTCCTTCTTCCGTGAGTTATTTGGTAGTGGCACGGTTTTGAATTTTCAAGTTATACCTGACTCATTTTATGCAGGTGGATATGAAAATGTCGGATTATTCGTACTATCGCCGGGAGCGTTTATCATTCTTGGTTTGATTATATGGTTCCAAAGTACAATAACAAAATTCGAAGAGGATTAAGATGTTAGAACATTATTTATCATTAGCAACAAAATCCATCTTCGTTGAAAATATTTTATTATCTTATTTTTTGGGAATGTGTTCGTTCTTGGCCATATCAAAGAAAGTTGAAACTTCTATCGGGCTTGGACTGGCGGTTGTATTTGTGCTTACCATCACGGCTCCGGTCAATTGGGCTCTGCATCATTTTTTCCTGCGAGAAGGTGCCTTAGCTTGGGCGGGATTTCCGGCAGTGAATCTAAGCTATCTGAATTTTATTGCCTTTATCGCAGTTATTGCTGCGATGGTTCAGTTGGTGGAAATGGTCATGGACCGGTTCTTGCCGACGCTCTATATCAATCTCGGAATATTCTTGCCGTTAATCGCTGTGAACTGTGCCATCCTTGGAGGATCACTGTTTTTGGTAGAAAGGCAATATACTTTAAGTGAATCAGCCGTTTTTGGCTTTGGATCGGGGATCGGATTTTTTCTGGCAATTGCTTCGATGGCTGCCATTCGGCATAAATTACGCTATTCCGACGTTCCCAAAGGACTGCGCGGATTGGGCATTACTATGCTGCTGACCGGATTATTGTCAATGGCGTTTATGGCATTTTCAGGAATAGATTTGTAGGATTTAGCGATGGTTACGGCATTAATAGGTGTTCTATTCTTTACGGGTTTAATCCTGCTTTTGGTGATTATACTCAATTTTGTGAGCAATAAAATATTGCCGCAAGGGAACGTTAATATTGAAATAAATGAGGACGATGAAAAGACCATTTCCGTGCGTCCCGGCCAAACCTTATTAAATGCTTTTACAAGTAATGAAATTTATTTGCCTTCCGCTTGTGGCGGGCAGGGAACCTGTGCGCAGTGCAAATGTCAGATTTTAGACGGCGGGGGCGATATCTTGCCAACTGAAACGGGGCATATCGGTCGGAAGGAAGCAGCTGATCATTGGCGCTTGTCTTGTCAGGTAAAAATTAAGCAGGACATGAAAATTACGCTGCCTGATGAAATTTTCAGCATCCAAAAATTCCGCTGCAAAGTTATTTCGAACAAGAACGTTGCGACTTTTATTAAGGAATTAATAGTTGAATTACCTGCCGGTGAAACTATGGATTACCGCGCCGGTGGCTATATTCAGATTGAAGTACCACCTTACAAATTAAAATATTCCGATTTTGATATTGAGGACGAATACCGTGAAGATTGGGATAAATATGATATGTGGCGCTATGTGGCTACTAACGATGACGAAGTGATTCGGGCTTATTCGATGGCAAGTTATCCGGCTGAAGGCAACAAACTTATACTGAATGTAAGAATCGCATCACCTCCACCATGGAAACCGGATGCTCCGCCCGGCATTGCTTCTTCGTATATTTTCAATCTCAAACCGGGTGATGAAGTAGAATTGTCGGGTCCTTACGGCGAGTTTTTCACCAAGGAGACTGAACGCGAGATGGTATTTATCGGCGGCGGTGCCGGAATGGCACCGATGCGCAGTCACTTATATGATTTGCTTAAAACCAATAACTCGCAGCGGAAAATCTCGTTTTGGTATGGTGCTCGGTCGCTGCGTGAGATGTTCTATGACGATGAATTTAAAGCACTATCTGAAAAATATCCTAATTTCTCATATCAAGTTGGATTGTCGGAGCCATTGGAACAAGATAATTGGAACGGTCCGGTTGGTTTTATTCATCAGATATTATACGATAATATGTTAAAAGATCATGAAGATCCAACCGAATTGGAATATTATATGTGTGGTCCGCCGCCGATGATAGATGCAATGGATAAGATGTTATATGATCTTGGTGTGGAAAAAGAAATGATAGCGTATGATGAATTTGGCTAAAAAGACGCTTGCTACTAATATTTCAAAAGCTCAGCTACTGTTGGGCTTTTTTATTTTTTTTGTAATAATTGGTTGTACCAAAACGGACGATACGATCAGTATTTCCGGATTCACTATGGGCACCACTTATTCAATTAAAATTATTGACGAAGATAAATATGATATTGACCAAAATGAACTAAAGCCAAAAATTGATTCCGTATTGACGGCATTCAATCAACAAATGTCAACCTATATCGAAGATAGCGAGATCAGCATTTTCAATAACCGAACTGACAACGCGTGGCAGAAAATCTCAAACGAATTTTATACAGTACTTGAGGAATCTCAAAAAATGTCACAGCTGACCAATGGGGCTTTTGACATTACCATCGGCCCTTTAGTGGATTTGTGGGGATTTGGAGGTTCTGGTCAAATTGATTGGAATCCACCCTCAGGATCTGAGATAGCATTGACCATGAATCTTGTCGGTTATGATAAAATCCAATTACGAGATAAATTTACTCGCAAACTAAATATCAATACCGTGATTGATCTTAATGCGATCGCAAAGGGTTATGGAGTAGATATTGTATTTGATTATCTTGTTGATGTAGGATATAAAAACATCCTTGTTGAAATCGGCGGGGAAGTGCGTTGTAGCGGATTTAATCAAAATAATGAATATTGGAAGGTTGGTATTGATAAACCAATTCTTGAAATCCTGCCCGGTACTGATTTACAAACAATTGTATCATTGGATAATGAAGCATTAGCTACTTCAGGAGATTATAGAAATTATTTTATTTATAATGACAAATTATACTCGCACACGATTAATCCGAGGACGGGTTACCCGATTGAAAACGGTGTTGCTTCGGCATCGGTCATTGCACCAAACTGCATGACGGCAGATGCGTTTGCCACGGCATTGATGGTCATGGGTAAGGAGGGAATTGGATTAATTGAAAAATTGGAGAATGTGGAAGCGCTGATAATTGAGAGAATTGGTATTGATGAGTTTGAAGTTACTAAAAGTAGTGGGTGGAATTAATCTAACGATCTTCCCGGCTTTCACACTTTTCAACATCGCCGTCGCAATATGAGCAGGAAGCGTCTCCACTACATGATGTATTTAGCTCTTTGCCGCCGATAAAAGTGCCAAGTCCTAATAATGCCAATATTATGGCAATTGCTCCTATTCCGATTAACAAGTTCATATCAAAAATTACTCACCACTGGTAGAATTGTTCCATATAAATTGTTGAAAAGTATGTAAGTATATTATATAAAAATCTTAACTTCAATCTTGTGTAAAAATGTGAAAAATTGTGAAAATACTTAAACTAAATAAAAAACGAATACGAATCACCATTGTTACATCAATTTTAATCTTATTTAATATTGCTTTAGCTGCTGAAAGCAATCATGCGGTGCCGCATGTTGACGGGACAATCTTAAGTATTTACTGGGTAATACCATTTGTAGGTATGCTACTTTCGATTGCTGTCTTTCCACTGATTTGGCCGCATTTCTGGCATAATAATTTTGGGAAGGTATCCTTTTTTTGGGCATTGTGTTTTATAATCCCCTTTATAATAGTAGAAGGATTTGAGATTACTTTGTATGAGGTGTTGCATATAATTTTGTTGGATTACATTCCCTTCATAATGTTATTATTAGCATTATTCACTATTTCAGGTGGCATCCATATTAGAGGAACTATGGTTGGCACTCCGGCTTTGAATGTGATTATAATATTAATCGGTACAATTTTAGCCAGTTGGATGGGAACCACCGGAGCAGCGATGTTATTGATCCGCCCCTTGATCAAAGCCAATTCGTATCGTAAACATAAAGTTCATATAATCGTATTCTTTATTTTCTTGGTAGCTAACATCGGCGGCTCCTTAACGCCGCTCGGGGATCCTCCATTATTTTTAGGTTTCTTAAAGGGTGTGGATTTCTTCTGGACGACAAGCGCGATGTTCCTCCCGATGTTATTCATGGTAATATCGTTATTGCTGATATTTTATGTAATTGATAGTAGATTTTACAGGATGGAAGATCATTCTAAAAAACCACAGGTAACCAATAAGCAAAAAATTGGAATTGAAGGTTCAATAAATTTTTTGCTGCTGTTGGGAGTTGTCGTTGCAGTATTATTGAGCGGTATTTGGCAACCGGATATTGCCTTCAATATTTACCACGTTCATGTTGAATTGCAAAAACTTATTAAAGATGTAATTCTATTGGCACTGACTTTTATTAGCTGGATGATAACTTCTAAAGCATTGCGTGAAAAGAATAATTTTTCATGGTTCCCCATTCAGGAGGTCGCCAAGTTATTTATCGGAATTTTTATAACGATAATACCTGCTATTGCAATCTTAAAAGCCGGCACAAACGGCGCTTTGGCTGGAATTATTGATTCGGTGTCATCAGACGGCAATCCTATTAATTATATGTATTTTTGGCTTACCGGAATTTTATCAAGTTTTTTAGATAATGCCCCGACATACTTGGTTTTCTTCAATACTGCCGGTGGGGATGCTGCTACCTTAATGGGACCGCTGCACAATACTCTTCTGGCAATATCGGCCGGCGCCGTATTTATGGGAGCCTGTACTTATATTGGTAATGCTCCAAATTTTATGGTAAAATCAATTGCCGAAGAACAGAACATATCCATGCCAAGTTTTTTTGGGTATATGATTAAGTATTCGATACCGATTTTAATACCACTATTTTTTATAATTACGATCCTGTTTTTCTTATGAGAATAACAAAGGTAACAACCAAAAAAGGCGATAGCGGTAAAACTAAATTAGGTGATGGACAAACCGTTCCTAAGTCTGATCTGCGGATCAGATGTTTAGGTTCGATTGATGAACTGAATTCATTTATAGGACATGCTAAAGTCGCCTGTGAAGATGATGCAATTAGAGATAATCTTGTTCAAGTACAGAACCAATTATTGAGTTTAGGCGGAGAAATATCTTTACCCGATTTAAAACATAATTTGATCAAAATGGAAAATGTGAAATTTCTGGAATCAATAATTGCCGATTTGATCAAAGTTCTTCAACCGTTAAAGGAGTTTGTTATTCCGGGTGATGATGAATTTTCGGCCCGATTGCATGTCGCACGCTCAGTTTGTCGTCGAGCTGAAACAATGATAACAGAATTAAACGCTGTAGAAACCGGCAAAAAAGTGTGGATACAATATCTCAATCGGTTATCCGATTTCCTGTTTGTTACAGCACGTTTTCACCTGCAACAGATTCGGCTAACAGAAAAACAGTGGGAAAGATCGGGTTAGTCTTTTCATATTATAATTAACTAAATGTATTGTATATTTAAAGTTTTTCAGTGCAGATAAATGCGTGATTGGTTAAAAATAAAACAAGCGATAGAACAAGCAAAAACGATTATGTTGACGACCCATGAAAATCCTGATGGTGATGGTATCGGATCTATCGTGGTATTTCAGCATTACTTGAGAAAGAAGAGTAAGGACTTCCGAATTTTAATGACATCTCAGTTGCCTGAAGAATTTCAATTTTTAGATCCATTGAATACATTTGAAATATATGATGAAAAAAAGCATTCAGAATGGTTATTGAATGTTGACTTGGCTCTTCTATTGGATATTGGTAATTATGACCGTACCGGTCTGATGTGGGAAGCAATCAAACAGAATGGGACGGTCGTAGCTAACATAGATCATCATCCTTATCCGAACGGACATCCATTCACCATTAATATATCGGATGTTAACGCTTCGGCGACCGGTGAATTGGTATATGATTTTTTAAATGAGATTGAACCTAAATATTTAACAAAAGAAGTTTACGAAGCTATTTATGTTGCTATAATGACTGATACCGGATCGTTTAGCTATAATAATACAAATATTCAATGCCATGAGATAGCTGCCGAAGCCATAAAAGCCGGCGTTGATACGGCGAAATTGCATCAAATGATTTATGGTTCTAATTCTCGTTCGAAGATAAAACTATTGGCGGCTGTTGCCGATAATATCCAGTACGCTCATCACGGAAAAGTGGCTTGGTTTGTAATTGATAAGGAAATGATGGCAAAATCAGGAGCAATCCAAGAGGATGTTGAAGGCTTTACTGATTTCGCAAGATCTATTAAAGGCGTGGAAGTTTCGTTTATGATCTTTGAGAATTCAAATAATTCTTGTAGAATTAATTTTAGATCAAAAGGATTTTACTCAATCAATAAAGTCGCTCAATATTTTGGAGGCGGTGGACATTCCTTTGCCGCGGGTGCGAAAGTAAATGGAACTTTGTCAGAAACTATTGATAAGGTATTGGATAAGACGATTGAGATAATGAAAGATCAGGAAAGGATCGAAAAGTGAAAATTATTGTCGCTAAGGATGCCGGCTATTGTTTTGGCGTTAGACAAGCTGTTGATCAAGCCTATAAAACAGCGGAAGATAATGGCGACGTGTATATGCTTGGTCATATCGTTCATAATGAACATGTTGTAAAAGATTTGGAAAAATCCGGCACCAAAGTTGTTGCTTCCTTAGATGATGTTCCCGAAGATAAACCGTTACTATTTAGAGCTCATGGCACCGAACCGGGTATTTGGGAAGCTGCGAAGCATAAGAATTTGAATATTATTGATGCGACCTGTCCTTTGGTTACCGAAATTCATGAGGAGGTCAAGCGATTGGAAAAAGATGGCCGCAACATAATTATTATAGGCGACCATGGACATGATGAGGTAGTGGGAATTGCATCACAGATCAAAAAACCGATTGTGATCTCAAGTGCCGATGAGGCAAGAGAATTAAGAAAGATGAAAAAAGCCGGGGTGGTCAGCCAATCAACGCAGATGATTGAGAATATTCAGGAAATCTTTAGTGTGTTATTAACCAAAATAACTGACTTGCATTTTGTTAATACAATTTGCTTCCCTACCAAACGGAATCATGAACAAATAAAAGAGTTAGCACAAGTTGCCGATGTTATGATAATTATTGGTTCGTTTACGAGCGCTAATTCCAAACGATTAACACAATTGGCGTTGGAACGAAATCCCCATTCTTATCAGGTTACCAACGCTCAGGATATTAAGAATGAGTGGTTTGCTAATGCGGAAACGGTAGGTATTTCTGCCGGAGCTTCCACGCCGGACGATATAATTCAAGATGTTATTAAACATGTCAAAAAACTTGGCAAAGTTATTGATGAGGAAATCATTTATGAGTAAAGATTTGAACAAAATTAAAGTTGGCTTGGCGGAAATGCTCAAAGGTGGTGTAATAATGGATGTTACCACCCCGGATCAAGCCAAGATCGCTGAAGATGCCGGTGCTGTAGCGGTGATGGCATTAGAAAGAATTCCGGCTGAGATCCGGAAAGATGGCGGCATTGCCCGCATGAGTAATCCGGAAATGATAAAAGGAATCCAAAAAATGGTGTCAATTCCGGTTATGGCCAAATGCCGGATCGGACATTTTGCCGAAGCGCAAATACTTGAAGCCCTTGAAGTAGATTTTATTGATGAAAGTGAAGTACTGACTCCTGCTGATGAAAAGAACCATATTTGGAAGAAAGATTTTAAGATTCCATTTGTGTGCGGTGCCCGGGATATTGGTGAAGCATTGCGGAGAATCGGTGAAGGTGCCGCTATGATCAGAACTAAAGGAGAAGCAGGCAGCGGCAACATTGTTGAAGCAGTGCGACATATGCGCACCGTGCAGAACCAAATGAAAGAGTTGACCGTTATGGACTCTGAAGAATTAATGGCTACTGCCAAAAATCTTGGCGCACCGTTTGAACTAGTAGAAATCGTTGCTAAGAACGGTAAATTGCCGGTACCGAATTTTGCCGCCGGCGGCATTGCTACACCGGCCGACGCATCTCTGATGATGCAGCTTGGTGCCGAGTCAGTATTTGTCGGATCGGGAATTTTTATGAGCGAGGACCCGGCTAATCGCGCTAAAGCAATAGTTGACGCCGTCACCCACTACAAAGATGCTAAAAAATTAGCAGAAGTTTCAAGCCGCTTGAAATCAGCAATGAAAGGATTGGATATTTCAGAAATACCTGAAGAACAAAGGTTGCAAGAAAGGGGTTGGTAGTTGAAAGTTGGCGTGTTGGCTTTGCAAGGCAATTATGAAATGCATTGCAAAGTGCTCGAAAAAATCAATATTGAACCGGTATATATTAAGTATCCGTACGAACTTGATATGGTACGGGGATTGATTATTCCCGGTGGTGAATCAACAACAATGTCAAAATTGATGAATCGTATTGATCTGTATGACGGTATCCTTTCTTTTGCTAAAAAATATCCCGTTTTAGGGACCTGTGCCGGATTAATTTTAATGTCAAATAAGGTTGTTGATAGTAACTTAACACCATTAAGATTATTAGATATTAATATCAAAAGGAATGGCTATGGGCGTCAAATCAATTCCGGGACTGTGAATGTGGAATTAAAATTAGAAGATACCGATTATAGCATCCCGGCTTCATTTATCAGAGCGCCAAAGATCGTTGATTATAATAATGTGAAAGTAATAGCACAATATGAGGATGTACCGGTAATTGTAAGCAATGGAAAACATTTAGGTATATCATTCCATCCGGAATTAGATAACATTACTATTTTACATGAATATGTTTTTCTAAATGGTGATAAGTAAAATGGGTGAAAAATTCTTAGATAAAGTCAATTATCCCACTGATCTAAAAGGACTATCTGTTCCGGCATTAAAGAAACTTGCTGCTGAGATTAGAGAATTCACAATTCAAACCGTGGAAAAAACCGGTGGACATTTAGCTTCCACTCTCGGAGTGGTTGAACTAACCATTGCTTTGCATTATGTATATGATACTCCCAAGGATAAGCTAATTTGGGACGTTGGGCATCAGGGTTACGCACATAAGATATTAACGGGGCGAAAAGATAAATTGGATACGATCCGTCAATATAAAGGTTTAAGCGGTTTTTTATCTACTAAAGAAAGTGAATATGATGTTTTTGGAGCCGGGCATGCTTCAACATCAATTTCGGCCGCTTTTGGCATCGCCTCAGCGCGCGATCACAAAGGTGAAGATTTTAAGGTTGTCGCCATTATCGGCGACGGTTCTACAACCGGCGGATTGGCTTTTGAAGGACTGAATAATGCCGGACACTCTAAGAAACAATTATTGGTCATTTTAAACGATAATACAATGTCCATTAGCCCTAATGTTGGAGCTATGCGAACATTCTTAGCCAAAATTGTTACCAATCCTTTATACAATCGTGTAAGAGACGAAATTTGGAAAACGACCGCTTCACTCCCAACCGGTAAAGGCTTGACTCGAAAAATGTTGCGTAAGATGGAAGAAAGCTTAAAATCTTTGATCTCACCCGGATTACTGTTTGATGAATTAGGCTTTCGTTATATTGGTCCAATCAACGGGCATGATATGGATCTTATGGTTTCGACCTTAGAAAATATTAAAGATCTCAATACGCCGGTATTGTTGCATATTATTACCAAAAAGGGCAAAGGTATGCACTCAGCCGAGTCAGATCCGGTAACATTTCATGGAATTTCACCTAACAAAAAACAGCCTGCCAAAAAAGTTAAATCAGTTCCATCATTTCAAGATACTTTCGGACAAATTGCTTGTGAAATTAGTCGAGTTAGAGAAGATACGGTTTGTATTACCGCTGCTATGAAAGAAGGAACCGGATTAGTCCCCTATTCCAAAGAATTTCCCGATCGTTTTTATGATGTAGGCATTGCGGAAGCTCATGCAGTTACATTTGCAGCCGGATTGGCAATGCAGGGTATGCGACCAATTGCAGCAATTTATTCAACATTTCTACAACGAGCTTATGATCAGATTATTCATGATGTTGCTTTACAGAATTTACCGGTTATCTTCTGCCTTGATCGTGCCGGATTAGTAGGCGAAGATGGTGCTACCCACCACGGTGCCCTTGATCTTGCTTATGCCCGGTGTATTCCTAATTTAATCGTTTCAGCACCCAAAGATGGCAACGAGTTACGTGATCTGATTCATACAGGACTGAATAAAACCGATGGGCCATTCATGATCAGATATTCAAAGACTTCATCATTTTCCTTTATCAAAAATAAGGAAGCGAATATCATTCCGATTGGTGATTGGGATGTAATCCAAAAAGGAAAAGACATTGTACTATTAGCCGTTGGCTCAATGGTTCAAACTGTAAAGGAGGCAGTGAAACAATTATCCGATTCAAAAATAAAATGTGAAATAGTTAATTGTCGTTTTATTAATCCGATGGATGAAAAATATCTGAAATCGGTAATAAAAAAGTTTGATAAGGTATTAACCTTAGAGGAAGGTGTGCTGAATGGCGGTTTCGGAAGCGGTGTTGCCAGTTGGCTGACTGATCATAATTATACGGGAAAAATAAAAAGATTGGGGATACCTAACCGGTTCGTGGCGCATGGACAACGGGATCTGTTGCTACAGGAAATTGGATTGGATATTGAGAGTGTTGCAAAGCAAATTCAAGACATGTTCTAATGGATAAATTCAAGAAGAAGAAAGAACAGTGGCAATCTGATCTTAAAAAATCAAAAGATCGTCAATACGATTTTCGCACTGTCAGCGGCTTGCCGGTTGACTTATTATATTTCCCTGATGAAGAATCTGAGCAATATTTAGATGAATTAGGGTTCCCGGGACAATACCCCTTTACGCGCGGTGTCCATGCCAATATGTACAGGGGTAAATTGTGGACAATGCGTCAATTTGCCGGTTTTGGTACGCCGCAGGAAACCAATGAACGGTATCATTTCTTGTTATCGCAAGGACAGACCGGATTATCAGTAGCCTACGATATGCCTACCCTGATGGGTTATGATCCCGGACATGATTTTGCGCTTGGGGAAGTCGGTAAATGTGGTGTAAACGTGGCTTCTCTGAAGGACATGGAAATCCTTTTTGAAGGAATTAATTTAGGCGACATATCTGTATCACAAACCATTAATGGCCCTGCTGTGATTTTGTTGGCATTTTATATCGCCGTAGCCGATAAACAAGGTGTGCCACAGGAAAATCTTCGCGGTACTTTGCAGAATGATATTTTAAAAGAATTTATTGCCCAAAAAGAGTGGATTTTTCCGCCCGAGCCGTCAATGCGTGTGATCACTGATATGATGCAGTATTGCTCGGATAATCTACCGCAATATAATACCATCTCTATTTCAGGATATCATATTCGGGAAGCCGGATCAACCGCTGCTCAGGAATTGGCATTTACATTAGCTGACGGCTTCGCTTATGTAGAACATGCAATTGCCGCCGGACTGGATGTTGATAAATTTGCACCGCGTCTTTCGTTTTTCTTTAATTCGCATCTCGATTTTTTCGAAGAAATTGCTAAATACCGTGCCGCCCGACGCATTTGGGCTAAACGTATGAAGAATAAATATAGTGCCAAGGATGAAAGGTCATGGAAACTAAGGTTTCATACGCAGACCGCCGGTTGTTCATTAACTGCGCAGCAACCCGAAATCAATATTGCCCGTACAGCCTTTCAAGCTTTGTCCGGTGTGCTTGGCGGAACACAATCGTTACACACAAATTCTATGGATGAAACTTTAGCTTTGCCATCGGAGAAAGCGGCTGAAATCGCACTGCGCACCCAACAGCTTATTGCTTATGAAACCGGCGCCGCAAATGTCATTGACCCGCTCGGGGGATCATGGTATGTTGAAGCATTAACCGATAAACTAGAAGAAGAAGCGGAAGCCTATTTTAAACAGATCGAGGATTTGGGCGGTGTTATACCGGCTATCGAAGTAGGATTTTTTCAGCGCGAGATAGCGCAAGCTGCCTCTGATTATCAACAATTAGTTGATGAAAAGAGAAGGATTGTTGTTGGGGTAAATGAATTTGTAAAGGAAAATGAAGAGATTGAAATACCTATCCTTGAAATTGGTAGTGAAGCGGAAGAAAAACAGATAGCCGCCATAAAAAATTTAAAGACTATGCGGGACAACGCATTGGTAGAAAAAAAATTAAATGAGATCAAGGAGGCTTGTCGCAATAAAGATAATATAATGCCGCCGATCATTGAGGCTGCCAAAGCTTATGCTACGTTGGGTGAGATTGTAGCGGCGATGAAAGCGGTATTTGGCGAATGGCAAGAGTCTTCAATATTTTAATAATAATTTCTATAGGAGAAATAAAATGTCTCGAAAGATAGTACATGTAGTTGGAACAGGTACAATTGGAGAGCCATTGATCGGATTGTTGGCAGATTACCGTGATCAATTGGGTATTGATGAAATCACTTTTAATAAAAATTCAGCTACTAAAGGTGATACATCAAAACTAAAGGGTCTGTTACATCGCGGTGCCCGATTATCCGTCAATGAAGATAAAATGAAAGAATTTAAGGAGATCGGAGTAGATGCGGATTTCAGTACGGAAGAAGCGATAAAAAGAGCCTCGGTTGTTATTGATTGTACACCAAGCGGTGTCGGCCATAAAAACAAGGAAAGATACTATAGCAAATTTTCAGATTCAGTTGCCGGTTTTATGGCTCAAGGCAGTGAACATGGTTTTGGCAAACAGTATGCAAGAGGTATTAACGATAAAGCATTGTCTTCCGATGATCAATTCATTCAGATCGTAAGCTGTAATACACATAATTTATCTTGCATTGTTAATACGCTTGGACTCGGTGGAAAAAGTGACAATCTCATCGAAGGACGGTTTGTTTGTATCAGAAGAGCAAATGACATTAGTCAGCCGAGTAAGTTTATCCCTGCTCCGCAAGTTAATAAACATCTAACCGATGAATATGGTTCACACCATGCACAGGATGCCGCTGAATTATTTCAAACGTTGGGACACGATCTGAACCTATTTTCTTCAGCGATGAAAGTAAATAGTCAATATATGCATGTATTGTGGTTCAATCTGAAAGTTGACGATCCGATTAAACTTGATGACGTTATGGATAAATTGAATAAAAATCCGCTTGTGGCGATGACTAATAAAGATGTAACCAGTACGGTTTTTTCATTTGGGCGTGATCAAGGTCACTATGGCAGAATCCTTAATCAAACCGTGGTCGTTGAACAAACAATAACGGTACGTAATGATCATGAGATTAGCGGATTTTGTTTTACTCCGCAGGATGGAAACTCGATTTTAAGCAGTATCGCTGCTACCGAATGGTTTTTATATCCGCATTCTTATGAAGATAAGATTATGTGTTTGTCTGAACTATTTTTTGACTACATTTGAATATTAAGATTCATAAGATAACCGCCGGTCCATTTCAGGAGAATGGATATATTGTACATGGCGAAAACACTCGGCATTGTTTATTGATTGATCCGGGCGACAAGCCTGAGTTATATATCCAGACAATTGAAGAAAATGATCTAAAGCCACTGGCAATTATAAATACCCATGGTCATTTAGATCATATTCACGCAATCCAACCGATAAAAGATCATTTTTCGATACCATTTTATATCCATGAAAATGAAAAAATGTTCATTGATCATTACCCGTCAGGGTGTGTGATGTATGGTATGACGCCCAATAAAACACCTGAAGTGGACCAATGGTTAACCAATGAAACGGAAATCAAAATTGGCGAATATAATATAGCTGTGATTCATACTCCTGGCCACACTCCCGGCGGGGTTTGTTACAGGTTCAACGGAGATATGTTTGCCGGCGATACGCTTTTCAAGGGATCAATCGGTAGAACCGATTTACCCGGAGGAGATTATAATACATTGATGAATTCATTATCAAAATTGATCGATGAATTGCCCTGCGAAATGCATGTTCATTCAGGACATGGTCCCAGTACAACAATGCAGGAGGAATTAGTTTCCAATCCCTTTTTGGCAGAATTGCAATGAATTATGAAAATAACTGAATATTTACAAAAGGCAAATAAGACACTATTTAGTTATGAGATAATTCCACCTAAACGAGGTGGCAGTATTGACGGTGTATTTGCCATAATTGAACAATTATTGCCGAATGATCCACCTTTCATTGATTTGACTAGTAGATCAGCCGAAATATATTATGAAGAATTAGATGACGGCACTCTACGCCGCCATACTAAACGAAAACGTCCGGGGACAATCGGACTAAGTGCGGCGATCAAGAACAAGTATGATATTGAAACCGTTCCGCATGTTCTCTGCCGCGGCTTCACCAAAGAAGAAACCGAAGATGCCCTGATTGAACTTAATTTTTTGGGAATAAATAATATTCTGGCTGTACAGGGAGATGAACTACGCCGAATGACTTACGAGAAATATGGAAAAACGCATAATATCTATGCCTCCGATTTGGTGCAACAAATTAAGAATATGAACTCCGGAAAATATTTGGAAGAATTAAGCGGTGCATCGGCTACCGATTTTTGCATCGGTGTGGCGGGTTATCCTGAAAAACATTTGGAAGCACCAAATATGGAAAGCGACTTGAAATATTTAAAGCAAAAAGTGGAAGCCGGTGCGGATTACATTGTGACCCAAATGTGTTTTGACAATAAGAAATATTTTGAGTTTGTAAAGAAATGCAGGGCTATTGGAATCAATATTCCAATAATTCCCGGAATCAAAATTATAACAAGGGATACCCATTTAAAAACCATCCCCAAGACATTTCATGTGGACATACCGGAAGAACTGTCGGATAAAGTCGAAAGCTTGTCATCAAAAGAGAAAATATATCAGGTTGGCGTGGATTGGGCAATAAAACAATGCCGCGAATTGGCAGAGGCGAATGTACCCTGTATCCATTTCTATATAATGAATACTGCCCGGGAAGTGGCAGAAGTAGTCTCAACCATAAAATAAATATTTGTACTATAATGACTAATTATCGTGAAATAAAATCGCGAATTATTTCATTTATTTCTGAAAATGATCTGATTAAGTCCGGTGATAAAATTGTACTCGCCATATCGGGCGGTGTGGATTCAATGTTTTTATTAAACCTGTTTATTGATATTAAACAGGAACTTGCAATTGAAATTGCGATTGGACATATAAATCATAATTTACGTTCCGGTTCAAATAATGATGAAAAATTTGTTATTGATCAAGCTCAAAGATTGGGTATTCCGATATATGTTCGACAATTAGACTTTAGCGGTAAAAGTAACGCGGAAAATATTGAAGCATGGGCTCGCCGCCTGCGCTATAAAAATCTTGAGAGTATTAGAAATGAGTTGAAATTTAATAAAATTGCAACTGCTCATAATAGCAATGATCAAATTGAAACAATCTTACAACGTCTTAGTGAAAAATCAGGGATCAAAGGATTAAGAGGAATACATAAGCAAACCGGTTCAATAATTCGTCCGATTCTAACAATTGACAGAAAAGAAATTGAAACGGTAGTGAGTGAATTAGCAATTGATCATATTGAAGATGAAACCAATCAATATATTGATCGCACAAGGAATTTTTTTAGACACCGCGTTATACCGCAATGGGAGGAATTGTATCCCCAATTGGGGGAATCCATTCAGCAGGTTTCTGATCATATAGAACTAAATGGTAAAATACTCAACTACTTCTTTGAAGAATTGAAAAATAAAATTGTTGAGGATAATGAAGATCCTTATATCTCTATAGATGCAGGTTATTTGGAGAAATTTCCGGACGCTGTAGCGATAGCATTTATTCAATATCTAATTGATGATGGGAAATGGAGAAAACACGACTGGTTTGATCTGGCGCGGATCTACCGCGGTGCAACACCCGGAAAGATTTATACGAGCAATGGATTTGAAATATTAAAAGACAGAAATAAATGGATTTTTCGCCCTAAATTGGCAATTGACCAAACGCCGCTTAAGATAGAGCTTGACAGTTCGGTTGAATACGGTGATTATACTATATCTATACGAACGGTTGATCAGTTCACAATTGATGACAATCCAGAACGCGAGTACATTGATCAAGCTAAAATCAAAAATAAAGAGTTAGTGATTCGGCTTTGGCGCAAAGGTGATTCTTTTAAGCCGATTGGGATGGAAGGGACAAAATTAGTAAGTGACTATTTGATCGATCAAAAGATGGATAGTTTTACTAAACAGCAGCAATTAGTATTACTTGCTGCTGATGAGATAATATGGTTGTGTGGTCAACGGTTGAGCGAAAAGGTTAAAATAGATGGCAAAACTAAGCAGTACTTGGAACTTTCGATTAAGTCAAATGTAGGTTGAATATGGAAAAATATGGCTACAAACTGACAACTTTAATTTCTAATGATGAGATTCAACGCCGGATCAAAGTTATTGCGGATGCTATTTCTGAACAGTTTAAAGATGAAATACCAATCTTGATTGGAGTCTTAAACGGCAGTTTCATTTTTATTTCCGATCTAATGCGCAAATTGAATATTGATTGTGAAATGGATTTCATCAAGATGTCATCTTATGCCGGAAAAGAATCGGTTGGTACAGTAACATTATTGAAAGACATCTCTGCTGATATTACGGGCAGGCACGTAATTATTGTTGAAGATATTATTGACTCAGGCTTAACCATTAAATTTTTACGTGACCGTTTAGAAGGTGCAAATCCCAAATCGGTTACGATTGTAACATTATTATTAAAAACGGATATCGCAAAATTAGATTTTGAAGTAGATTATGTCGGCTTCGAGATCCCGCCGGAATTTGTAGTGGGGTATGGGTTAGATTATAATCAGAAATTGCGACATCTACCTGAAATTTACAGATTAGAAGAGTAATTATGGCAACCAAGCAAACAGATAAGAAACAACCGCCGAACAAAAAACCGGTACAACAGGGCGGCAAACCGAACGATCCCAAAGCTACCTTTCAATGGAAGCGAGCCGGTAGAACATCATTGGTCTGGCTGTTGATTATAGTCGGAGCAGTATTAATTTCCGGAATTTTTACAAATTCAAATAAAAAAGAAATTGAGATTGAGTATTTCCAATACTTAGAATATTTAGAAAATGGCCAAATTGCCAAGGGAACAATTATTGAAAATATCTTTCATGGTGAGTTCAAAATACCCGAAGATGTAAATACGAGTTACGGAACAGTTGAAGATGCCGAGCGCTTTTTTGTTTCGATTCCGATTCTTGATCGTGATACACTTGCAGAATGGGATAGTTATGGATTAGAGTATAACTTTAAGGAAAAAACTACGGATTGGACAAGTTATCTGATCAATATGCTACCGTGGATAGTATTAATCGGGTTTTGGATATTTATAATGCGTCGGATGCAGGGTGCTGCCGGCGGAGGCATTAAGAATGTATTTAATTTTGGTAAAAGCCGCGCCACAGCGATGACTACCAATTTACCGAAAGTTACCTTTGCCGATGTCGCCGGCTGTGTTGAAGCTAAAGAGGAATTAAGGGAAGTAATTGAATTTCTCAAACATCCTAAAAGAGTGCAAAGATTAGGCGCAAAAATACCGAAAGGTGTTTTATTACTCGGGTCTCCGGGGACCGGAAAAACTTTGTTAGCCCGTGCCGTCGCCGGCGAAGCCGGTGTGCCGTTTTTCAGTTTAAGTGGCGCTGATTTTGTCGAGATGTTTGTGGGGGTGGGTGCTTCCCGCGTGCGTGATCTGTTCGATCAGGGTAAGAAACAGGCTCCTTGCATCATATTTATTGATGAACTCGATGCGGTAGGACGTCAGCGCGGAGCAGGTTTAGGCGGGGGACATGATGAACGCGAGCAAACTCTTAATCAGCTGCTTGTTGAATTGGACGGCTTTGAAGAAAACGCTAACGTAATTGTGATGGCGGCAACCAATCGTCCTGATGTACTTGATAAGGCGTTATTAAGGCCTGGCCGTTTTGACCGGCAGGTAGTTGTGGACGTTCCTGATTACCGCGGGCGATTAGGTATCTTGAAAGTTCACGCAAAAAATATTATATTGAATAAGCGGAAAGTAGATTTAAGCTCATTGGCTAAGGGAACGCCCGGATTGGTCGGTGCCGATCTTGCTAATATTATCAATGAAGCCGCCTTACTGGCAGCCCGGAAGAAGAAAAAGTCTGTTGATAATGAAGACCTTGAAGACGCGCGTGATAAAGTGATGATGGGGGTGCAGCGCAAGAGTGTAATTCTCTCGGATGAAGAAAAGAAATTGACCGCCTATCATGAGGCCGGGCATGCTTTGGTTGCTTCAAAAATAAAAGGAGCCGATCCGGTGCATAAAGTAACTATCATTCCCCGTGGTAGAGCATTAGGCGTTACAATGCAATTACCATTAGATGAAAAGCATGGTTATTCCAAGAAGTATGTTGAAGGACGTTTAGCAATCCTTTTGGGTGGTCGTGCAGCGGAATTACAAATATTTGATGAACTGACTACCGGAGCCGGTAATGACATTGAACAAGCTACAATGATCGCCAAAAAAATGGTCTGTGAATGGGGTATGAGTGATCTGCTTGGACCGATGACATTTGGCAAAAAGAATGAAGAGATATTTCTCGGTCGCGAGATCCAAACCCATCGCGATTACAGCGAGGTAACCGCCCGAATGATTGATGAGGAAGTGGTGAAAATCATTCGCAAAGCGCAAACTACAGCTTCCGAAATATTGCAAAATAATGAAAAATTGCTGCATTTAATGGCTGAAGAATTGATCAAATATGAGACAATTGATGATGATGATATCAAACGAATTTTAACCGGTAAAAAGATATTAAGTCGAAAATATAATAATCAGAATAATAAGCCAAAACCTACTACGCAGAACAAAGTATCTGCGAAAAAACCAAAACAGAAATCAACTACAAAAAAGACTAAAGCTGCTCCAAGACCGTCCAAACCTGTGGAACAGTAAAATTTATAGAGTGAACATTGATCAATTCAAATCTTGGCTTTTAAAAGAATCAAAATCCCCGCTTTTAATGGGGATTTTGAATGTTACACCGGACTCCTTCAGTGATGGTGGGAAATTTGATAATACAGAAGATGCTTTAACCCACGCATTAACAATGGAGCAGGAAGGAGCCGATATAATTGATATTGGCGGTGAATCAAGCAGACCGGGTGCAAAACCGGTTACTCTTGAAAATGAACTTAGCAGAGTAATTCCTGTGATAGAAAGAGTCAGAAACAATTCTGATATCCCAATCTCAATTGATACCTATAAATCCCAAGTAGCCGAAGAAGCTCTTCAAGCCGGTGCAAATATAGTTAATGATATTAGCGGATTGCGATTTGACGAAAAAATGGTAAACGTAGTCAGAACTCGTAAGGCGCCGGTTATTGTGATGCATATATTAGGTAATCCGCAGAATATGCAGAGTAATCCGGTTTATGATAATGTAATAACTGATTTGCTGTTATATTTCAAAGAAAGGATTACTCACCTCGACAAAAGCGGTATTTCCCAATCGGATATAATTATTGATCCGGGAATTGGTTTTGGCAAGACGGTTGAACACAATTTTGAAATTATTAGAGAATTGAATGAATTTTTGCAATTGGGCTGTCCCATTTTAGTTGGTCCGTCGAGAAAATCATTTATTGGCAATACTTTGGATTTACCGCCGGATCAACGTCTTGAGGGAACTGCGGCTGCTGTTACAGCTTCGATAATGAACGGTGCAGCAATTTTAAGAGTACATGATGTGAAAGAAATGAGGCGGGTAATTAAAATCGCAGAAAAAATCTGTGGAATATCGTAAATTTTGACAGTATGGAATTATTCAAAATCGGATTTTTAAGCGTTACCTTAGTTGACGTAATTGACCTTCTGCTAGTTAGCTGGTTATTCTTTAAAGTATATCAATATTTTAAAGGTACGCGTGCCGGCCAAATGTTGATTGGTTTGATAATTCTTTTGATTGCCTCATTTTTATTTAATGCACTGGGCTTTTCAGCAACATCATGGTTAGTCAATCAATTTGAAACGGTTTGGGTCGTTGCATTTGTGATTTTGTTTCAGCCGGAGATTCGCCGGATGCTTATTTATATTGGTCAGAATCGGTTTTTCCGATCAATATTCAGAGTGGATTCAGCCAAGTCTATAGAAGCAATTGTAAGTGCTACGTCACAGATCATTGATCGGGGATGGGGCGCTTTGATCGTATTTCAATGTGAAACCGGACTTAGATTGTACAAGGAAGCCGGAATGCCGCTGAAAGCCGAGGTAACGGCTCCTTTAGTAATTTCTATATTTAATCCGACGTCACCGATGCATGATGGCGCAATAATTATTCAAAATGAGATTATTGAAGCGGCAGCCTGTATTTTACCATTGACTGAAAGCACTATGGTTGATCCTGAAATGGGAACACGCCATCGGGCGGCATTAGGACTGTCCGAAGAAACCGATGCCCTTGTAGTTGTAGTATCGGAAGAAACACATCGTGTTTCAGTCGCAGAAAATGGTCGCTTAATGAATCTTGGCAAAGATGAGATGGCTTTACGGCGTTTTCTGAATGAGCGATTATTCATTTCGTCAGGTGATTGATCCTTTCATCTATGTAATTGATATAAATAATTAGTCTGAAATATTTATTAAATTTCTGCAGGATGAAAAATTCATTTATCTGTTTATTCCTGTTTATCAATTTTGCAATATGTCAAAATACAGGCTATTCTGACTCCTTTATCAATATTGGTGCGTCTTCAAGGTCGGTCGGATTAGGGCAAAGTGTGGTTGCTTTGCCTGACAATATTGGTGGATATACGGTAAATCCTTCTGCTACTGCTAATATAAGTCAAAATGCATTTACCGGCTTATATATAAATCAATTTGAAATGGCCGAGTATTTTTCATTTGGTTTTAACTATCCGACTAAGAGAAGTTATCAATTAGGTATTTATGGGCTGAATTTTTTAGTTGACAATATTTTTGAAAGACCGGACATCAATAATATATCAAACTTGGAAGTTAGAAGGGATTCCATTAAAACTTTAGTTGCGCAGGGATTTAATTCCTTTAGTACGCGTGAAACTGCGATATATTTTAATATTTCAAAGAATATCCAAAAATCGGTCAATGCTAAATGGATGTCAAATACATTACCTCTGTCCATTCCGTTAGGATTAAATATTAAGTTGATCCATAAAGATTTGTATCAGACCAAGGGCAAAGGTATCGGCATTGATTTTGGTGGAATGGTTCGGATGGATTTCAACAACATTTTTGAAACAGGATGGTTCGATGAATTAGTAATTGGATTATCCTTAAACAATATCATTAATACTGCCATATATTGGGATTCGGGCGAGAGAGATCATATACCTATGCAATTAGTGGGAGGATTCGGCTATTTCCACACTTTTAAACATTTACCGGTAAAATATAATTTGCTGTGGCAGAAAAATTCGCTTTACAGCGATGAGAGTCAATATGGATTTGAGGTAATCACCTTTGACATCATTAGTATTCGCGGGGGTTACTATTTAGATTCGTTGCAGGGTGGTCTCGGACTGAAATTTAATTATAGGCAATATTCAATCGGTTTGGATTACAGTTTTTCCGACCATGATCTTGGCAATGCCCATCGCATTGGCGGCTGGATAAGTTTTTAGATAATTCATTGAAAATATATCATTTATAAATAATCAGAATTCAATAATTTCCGACTATGAATATCAGTGATCTAAAAGACAGATTTAACGAAACCGGATCAAAGTACCTCGATATGCGGAGGCATCTTTGACTTAAAGCTCAAAGAGACTGAACTAACCGAACTCCGTAAAAAATCCACTGCTGAAGATTTTTGGAATGACAACGACAAAGCTTCAGCCATTTTAAAGAAAATCTCAATTATAGAAAAAGAACTTGAATTATGGCAAGATTTGGAACGACGCCAAGGCGATTTGGAAGTATTATTTGAATTTGCCGAAACCGATGAATCGGTGTTAAGCGATATTCAGAACGAATTTGTTGAATTTGAAGATAAAATTGCTGACCTTGAATTGAAACTGAAATTGGGCGGTAAGCAGGATATGTCGGATGCTATTTTGACGATTCATCCCGGCGCCGGCGGAACCGAAAGTCAGGATTGGGCGGATATGCTGTATCGGTTATACACAAGGTGGATTGAGCAGAAAAATTTTAAAAAGAATATTCTTGATTATCAGCCGGGCGACGAAGCGGGGATCAAAGACGTTACTTTGGAAGTCAAGGGCGAATATGCTTACGGATTGTTAAAAGCGGAAGCCGGAGTGCATCGCCTTGTGCGTATTTCACCATTTGATGCCAACAGCAGGAGACATACTTCATTTGCATCTGTTTTTATTTATCCACTGTCAGATGAAGAGATTGAAATTGAAATTAATCAGTCTGATCTACGCATTGATACCTATCGTGCGAGCGGCGCCGGCGGGCAACACGTTAATCGCACCGATTCAGCCGTACGGATTACCCATTTACCGACCGGAACGGTTGCGCAATGTCAAAATGAACGCTCACAGCATAAGAATAAAGAACAGGCGTTGAAAGTTTTGAAAGCTCGCTTGCTCCAGTTAAAACTGGAAAAGGAAAAAGAGGAAAATCAGAAATTGGAAGACCAAAAAATGGATATTGGTTGGGGCAGTCAAATTAGGTCTTACGTATTTCATCCATATAATATGGTTAAAGACCACCGAACCAAATACGAAACCGGAAACGTGCAAGCTGTTATGGATGGCGATATTGATCAATTCATTCAGGCTTGGTTAGTGCAACAAATTGATAGTAATTAGTTTATAGGATTTATTATGACCGAAGAACAACGCAGTTTAAAACAAATTATCGATTTTCGATTAGAAAAGTTAGCCAAACTTAGAGAAAATGGTGTAGAGCCATACCCATATTCCTTTGAAAAATCACATAATAGTAAAGAAATAAAAGATTCTTACGATAAACTAGAAGGTGAAACAGTTGTAGTCGCCGGACGGATTATGTCATTAAGAAAAATGGGCAAAGCTTCATTTTGTAATATCAAAGACAACGCCGGGCGAATTCAGATATATGTTAAACGCGACGATGTAGGAACAGATAATTATACAAATTTTAAATTATTGGACATTGGTGATTACTTAGGAATTGAAGGCTATGTTTTCAAAACCAAGACAGGTGAAATCTCAATTCACGCTCATGCATTGACAATTTTATCTAAGAGTATCCGCCCGATTCCGATTGTAAAAGAAAAAGAAGGTGAGGAATTTGACTCATTTGATGATAAAGAACGACGCTATCGCAATCGCCATTTAGACCTTGCTGTCAACGATGAAGTCAAAGAAACCTTTATCAAGCGTGCCAAGACTATTTCTTCGGTTCGCAGATTCCTTGATGATAGGGGCTATATTGAAGTAGAAACACCCATCTTGCAACCTTTATATGGCGGCGCTAATGCCCGACCATTTGTAACCCATCATAATTCTTTAGATCAAGATTTTTATTTAAGGATTGCGGATGAATTATATCTTAAGAGATTAATCATAGGTGGAATGGAAAAGGTGTATGAATTAGCCAAAAATTTTAGAAATGAGGGAATTGACCGTAATCATAATCCTGAATATACATCGCTTGAATTTTATGAAGCGTATGTAGATTATGAATATATGATGGATTTTGTTGAGGAATTATTTCATGATGTAGCAAACGAAATCGGCGAGATGCAAGTTACTTGGGGCGACATGAAGATTGATTTATCAAAAAAGTTTGCCCGCCGACCGATTTTTGAATTGCTTAGTGATGCTGTCAAAAAAGATGTATCAAAATTAGGTGAGAAAGAGTTGTTCGAATTGTGCAAAAAATTCGATATAGATGTTCCGCCGAAGTCGAATTATGGGCAAATGATTGATTTGTTAATGAGCAAATTAGTTGAACCGAATTTGATCCAGCCGACATTTGTTACCGATTACCCGAAGGCTGTATCGCCTTTAGCGAAAGGGCATCGCGGTGGAAATGCTGAATTGGTTGAAAGGTTTGAACTTTTTATTGGCGGAATGGAATTCGCCAACGCCTTTTCAGAGCTTAATGATCCGGTTGATCAACGCCAAAGATTCGAACAGCAAGCCAAGTTAAGTCGCGCCGGTGACGCAGAAGCGCATCCGGTGGATGAAAATTTCTTGGAAGCTGTGGAATGCGGAATGCCGCCGACCGGTGGAGTAGGAATTGGGATTGATAGATTGGTGATGTTGCTCACCAATAACCGCTGGATCAAAGATGTGATCCTTTTTCCGACCCTGCGTGATAACAAATAATCAGCATATATTGAAGTTAGTACGTCAAATTGCTATCAGGCATCTAAAAGCTCCTCAGAAAGGTAGCTTCACAACCTTTGCGGCAATCTTAGCAATTATTGGACTTGGTATTGGCATTGCAGCCTTGATTCTGACTTTTAGCATCCTGAAAGGATTTGAAACAACTATCTCAGAAAAAATTGCTCAATTCGACGGACATCTGCGAGTTGAACATTTTATGAATAGAACCCTGATGGCGGAAAGCAGCCTGTTTGAATCTGCTATAGATAGCACTCCGGTAAATTGCGATGTTGTTTCATTTATTCAAAGTCCAACCTTGTTGAGAAAAGGCTCGGAAGCGGAAGGGGTTATTACGATTGGCATTGATAATATTAATAAAAATATGATCTCTTCGATCACTGTTGAAGGCTCAACCATACTTGAGTCAAATGGAATTGTGGTTGGTAAGCGCTTAGCAGAGAATCTTAATATCGAAATTGGCGACAAAGTTGTTTTATTCGATTTACAAACAATTGGCAGGATCAGTTCAGGACAAAGATTCAAACAATTTGAGATCACGGGTATGTTTCACTCCGGCCTGCTTGAGTATGATAAAACGGTCGTTTATATCAATATGCAAGCTGCACAATATATTTTCAATGCTGAGAATAAGGTGAGTGGTTATATGTTATTTGTGGATAATCCCGGAAATGTGGATATATTAAAAGATTATCTGGATCAAGAATTAGGTTATCCATTTTACTCAATGACCTGGAAAGACAAACACAAGATACTGTTCGATTGGATCACTATTCAAAAGTGGCCGATTCTAATTATATTTGGAATGATTGCCTTTGTAGGATTGGTTAACATTATTTCTTCCTTATCAATGATAATATTCGAAAAAGTACGCGAGATCGGAACTTTATTGTCATTGGGGTTATCAAAGAAAAATATAAGACGAATTTTTTTGTTGGAGGGATTGATAATAGGATTGGCAGGATCGTTAGTCGGCGTTGGAATAGCTTTTGGCATTGCTTTCCTGCAAACGCATTTCCAAATATTTACTATTCCGGAAGATATTTATTTCATGGATCATATCCCGATTCAATTTAATTGGTTGAACACATTAATCGTTGTGGGAATCGGAACAATATCGGCAGTATTGGCTTCACTTTGGCCGGTATATAAATCTAACCAAATTCATCCGGCGGAGGCCTTGCGCTACGAATGAAATTTTCTACCTATATAGCAAGACGATTTATGCTTGGCGGAAAAGGTGCCGGCGCGAGCAAATTCACCGGTTGGATAGCGATAATCGGTATGGCGATCGGTTGTTTTGCCTTAATCATTTCAATTGCCGTCCTCAACGGATTCGAAATTCAAGTGGCTGAAAAAATTATCGGATTTGAAGGCGATTTAAGGATTTCAAGAATTAACCGAAGTTTGCACAATGATTTGGTTGATGATTTAAATGAACACGATAATATTGATCAAATCGTACCATTTATGGAACGTAAAGGAGTAGTTGTAACAGAAAATAATAGTGTCCGGATGGTATCATTTAAAGCTGTTCCATTTAAAAAGATCAACGAATTCTATAATTTAGGATTTGAAGCCCTGCCGATTAATTTAAACGAACCGCAAATTTTACTTGGCACCCTTTTAGCAGAAAGATTACAGGTTCAAGTTGGCGACCAGGTCCGCTTAATGAGTCCGATTGACAGTCCGGTGCAAATCGGCTTGCCGCGTGTGGTCAAAGCCGAAGTTATCGGGATATTCCAATTAGACGTTCTTGATTATGATGATAGAATAGTATTTTTGCCGCTAAAATATGGCAAGCAGTTATTTTTAAGAAAAAAAGCGGTTGACGGCTATGACACGCGGCTTGAGAATAGCAAGCAAATTGAAAAAACTAAAACGGAATTGACGAATGAGTTCAAAAATACTGCAAGGGTTGAAACATGGCAGGATATTCATGAAGGATTGTTCAGTGCCATGCGGTTGGAACGGATCGGTGCGATAATCGTTTTAAGTCTGATTATTTTAGTCGCTGCCTTCAATTTGACCTCAACATTAGTTTTAGTAACCTATCAAAAAATTAGAGAATTTGGAATATTACGAACTTTGGGCACCTCGGCAAATACTGTCAAATCAATCATTATTAAACAAGGCTTGCTGATCGGTGGAATCGGGGCGGCGGTTGGTTTATTATTGAGCGTAGGATTGGTTTTAATGCAGAATTACTTGGGTTTTTTACCGCTTCCAAGCGATATTTATGCCTTTGATAAATTACCTATGATCCTTTCGGGTTGGGATATTTTGTTAGTACCACTAATTGCCTTTTTGTTGATAATATTATCGTCATTTATCGCTGCTAAAAGAGCGATGTTAATTGAACCTAAGGAAGCCGTACATTTAGAGAAATGATACTCGAAGCAAAAAATATTTATAAATCATATCGTAACGGTGTTAAAAAACTGCCCGTATTAATTGATTTGAGTATTAATATTAATAAAAAAGAGACGATCACAATTATGGGACCTTCCGGTTCAGGGAAATCAACTTTGCTGCATATTTTGGGTACGCTTGATAAGCCCGATTCGGGTGAAATAATAATTGACCAAACAAACATTAACTCTTTAAAAGAACGGGAATTGGCTTACTTACGCAGTACTAAAATTGGATTTATATTTCAATTTCATCATTTATTACCGGAATTCACTGCATATGAAAATGTATTGATCCCAGCTCAAATAGTAGGAAATGTTAGAGAGAAACAGGCGCGCGCTAAAGAATTATTTGAATATATTGGATTAACTGACCGTATGGAACATTATCCGTCGCAACTTTCGGGGGGCGAACGATTGAGAGTGGCGGTAATGCGGGCATTGATCAATAATCCGTCAATCGTTTTTGCGGATGAACCGACCGGAAACTTAGATGCGGAAAATGCCGATAAATTGCTAAAATTATTCAAAAAGATCAGTGGTGATTTTGACCAATCTTTAATAATTACCACTCATAATCGAGCCGTTGCAGAACTTGGCGACCGTCAGCTTGTTTTGGAAAACGGCGCATTAATTAACCGACAATAAATCATATCTCCTAAAACTCTTCTATATTATCTGCCATAATTGCTTCTTATGTGCCATATAGGTCGAATATTATTGATGGCATGTTTATTGTTCATTTTAATACAGAATTATTTTATTTAAGGAGTTAACTATTATGTCGAAAATTATTGGTATTGATTTAGGAACAACCAACTCATGTGTAGCTGTTATGGAAGGTGGCGAACCAACCGTAATTACAAGTCCGGAAGGCGGTCGCACAACCCCATCGGTTGTTGCGTTTACTAAAAAAGAGGAACGCTTAGTTGGACAGCCGGCAAAACGTCAGGCCGTGACCAATCCTGAAAATACGGTTTATTCCATTAAAAGATTTATGGGACGGATGTTCAATGAAGTAGGTACAGAGATCGAAGAAGTACCCTATGAAGTTGGTAAAACAAAAACCGGAGCCGTTACCGTTAATGCTGGTGGGAAAGAATATACTCCACCGGAAATCGGCGCGATGGTTCTGCAAAAATTAAAACAAATGGCTGAAGATCATCTCGGTGCAAAGATCACCGATGCCGTGATCACGGTTCCGGCTTACTTTAATGATTCGCAAAGGCAAGCAACTAAAGATGCCGGCAAGATTGCCGGTTTGAATGTGCGGAGGATCATTAACGAACCTACGGCAGCGGCGCTTGCTTATGGTCTTGATAAAAAGAAGGATGAAAAAATAGCCGTTTTTGACTTAGGCGGTGGAACTTTTGATATTTCAATTTTAGAATTGGGTGATGGCGTTTTTGAAGTCAAATCAACCAATGGTGATACACACCTTGGCGGAGACGATTTCGATCAAAAATTAATCGAATGGATTGCTGATGAATTTAAGAAGAGTGACGGAATTGATTTGCGCAAAGATCCGATGGCTTTGCAGAGATTAAAGGAAGCTGCTGAAAATGCCAAGAAAGAACTCTCATCTTCAAAACAAACTGAAATAAACTTGCCTTTTGTTACAGCTGATTCTTCAGGACCCAAGCATTTAAATATGTCATTAACGAGAGCTAAGTTTGAAGAGTTAACTAAAGATTTATTGAACAGAACGATTGAGCCTTGCAAGAAAGCATTAAAAGACGCAAAATTGAATCCTTCCGATGTTGATGAGGTAATCCTTGTTGGCGGTTCAACGCGAATTCCGAAAATTCAGGAAATTGTTAAGGAAGTTTTCGGGAAAGAGCCGAACCGCAGTGTTAATCCTGATGAGGTAGTTGCTTTAGGAGCAGCCATTCAAGGTGGCGTTTTAGCGGGTGACGTGGATGATATTCTGTTACTTGATGTTACTCCTTTGTCCTTAGGTATTGAAACACTTGGCAATGTCAGTACAACATTAATTGAGAGAAATTCCACAATTCCAACCAAGAAATCTCAGGTATTCAGCACGGCAGCCGATAATCAAACATCGGTGGAAATTCATGTAATACAGGGTGAGCGGCAAATGGCTGTTGATAACAAAACAATTGGTCGTTTTCATTTGGATGGAATTCCACCGGCACCGCGTGGCATTCCTCAAATCGAAGTTACCTTTGATATTGATGCTAATGGAATATTGAACGTGAGTGCCAAAGATAAAGCTACCGGTAAGGAACAAAGCATCAGGATTGAGGCATCAAGCGGTTTATCCGATGAAGAAGTCAATAAAATGGTTAATGATGCCAAGAAGCACGAATCTGATGATAAGAAAAAACGTGAAGAAATTGATGTACGTAACCAAGCTGAACAGTTAGTTTATCAGACTGAGAAGAATTTGAAAGAGTTCGAAGAAAAGCTTGATGATAAGGATAAAAAATCTTTGACTGATGCCGTTGAAAAATTGAAGACAGCCAATGGGGGATCTAATATTGATGATATCAAATCCGCTATGGATGAATTAAATAATGTTTGGTCCGGATTAGCTTCAAAAATGTACGATACTGCCAAAACTACCGATGAACCTAAGACGGAAACGGGAAATGCTAAAAAAGGTGGAAAGAGTAAAAAAGGCGAAGGTGAAATAGAGGATGCCGATTTTGAGGTCGTAGATTAACTGAATTGGCAGAAAAATCTGAAAAGCGTCCATACTATTTGGACGCTTTTTTGTTTGTGGAACTACTCTATACGATTGTTGTAAACTTGAGTGGTATATTTTTTGTCAATGAAAACCCTAATTAAAATATTTTTACTATTACTGATTCCGGCGATTGGCGTTTTTATACTCTCTTATCCGGGAGTATGGAAATTTCGGATCGAAAGTATTCTAAATAAACAAGTATTAGAAAAAAGCGGATGGGAATTATCAATTGGTAAACTAAGTGGGCATCTGCTAAGAGATATTGAAAGTAAAGATGTTGAAATAATTCATGAAAACGGAACTCGAATATTTGTCCCCGAATTAAGCACTCAAATAGATATATTAAATTCTTTAACCGGGAAGATTTATCTAAATAAACTGAATATATTTGATTTTCATTATCGTCAAAATACGGTTAACAATAATAAAAATATATTTATACTGCCTGATCTTAACTATGAACGTTTTCCGCTTGAAGTTGATAGTCTGACGTTCAACGGTGCATTGAAAGCCGAACTTCCCGATACGGTTCATTATATTGATTTGAAAATATCGAGTGCCGTACATACCGGTCAATCAGGTCTAAATATTGATATTGATTCGCTTTATATAAAGCATGACGATTTTCACTACGTACTGAAACTAAGTCACACAAATGCCAATATTAATAACCGCATTGTTACCATAGAGCAAGTACACGGTTCTCTCAATGATGTCGGTATAGAGGGTGAATTAACATTTGTGCAAGATACTTTTCAAAACATGGAAGGTATTTTAAAAGTCACTAATATTATTATTCCTGAACAGGTATTTGATCAAATACCGTTAGATGTCAAATTTTCAAAAATCAATACTGAACTGAATTTTAATACAGATTTTACAAATTTTGCCGGGGATATTACATTGGAAAATGAAATAGATCTGAAGATGACTGGGGAATTTAAGATTAGTAAATATGAAAATAGTTGGGAAGTTGAAAACCTTTTATTACGTAGTGATGACGCTGCTTTATTGGTAGATGGCTATTATTCGAATAATGAAAATATTAACGCAAACCTTAGTTTAGAACGGTTTGATATAAGCAAATGGTTAACGGAGCAGCCGCAAACCGATCTATCCGGTAAAGCTGAAATAACGGCTCAGCTTAACGATGGAATACTCACTTCTTTATCTATGGATTTGGAAACCGTAGAACAGGAATTGTTCGAGGACGATACAGTTCTATTAAACGGATCATTATTTTTAAAGAATAATATTTTAACATTTTCAGAACCATTTAACGTAACTATCGGGGAAAGTTCAGTTTCATCAGAGGGACAGATAGATTTTGTTAATAAAAACTTAGCACTTGATATTGCCTTATCAAATGCTGACGTGTTCATAATTAATAATTTTTGGACTGATTCTTTCGACAATGGCTCATTCTCAGGGAATGTGAATATTTACGGAGATTTTGATCAAATCAACGCTGATGGAAATATCATTGGGAAAGACATTAAATATAGAGATTTGAATATCAGCGGAATTGAAATACAGGGAGATCGAAAGTATTCGGAAAATTATTTCGGTTCCATAATAATCAATGCCAAAGAAGGTAGTTGGAAGGACATAAGATTTGAAGAAGCTGAGATTCATACTGATTTATACAAAAATGAAACACGTTTTACTAAAGTGACTATTGTCAGTGGCGATGAGTTTTTGGTTGGTTCGGCAATCTTTGATAATCAAAATGAGTTCATGATCGAAACAATTAACTTGTTATATGATGATCATAAATTGGTCAGCTCAACACCTTTTAAAGTTATTCTGGATGAAAATAAAATCGGTATTGACAATTTTAAAGCTGAGTTAGATAGCGGGACTATTGCAGGCAAATTAAGTATTAATGACCGCTTAGACGGATACTTGAGATTTTCCAATATCAGTTCTGAATATTTACATCCATTAATTAAAAAACCAAGGAATAAATTTTCAGGAAATATGTTTGGTGAGATTAAGTTCATTGACAATAATCCGTATCAGAATTTAAATATTGACTTGGTGGTTAATAACGGCGGATTCACCAAACTGAATTTTGAGCAAATGACCGCCAAAATGGATTATACTGATCAATTACTCTCAATCAAAAATCTTTCGATCATAGAAAATAATAATTCAAGAGTTGATATTGAGGGCTTGCTTCCTTACCGGGATAAAAAAGCAACTGACAAGATCCAATTGAAATTTAAATTTGTCGAAACAGATTACAAGATGATAGCGCAGTTTCTACCTGATTGGTTCGACATTGCAGGTACAATAAACGGGAATATGGATATTAACGGGTATGGTTATGCGATGGAAACGGATCTAAGCGGGTCAATCAGAAATGGCAGGTTTGAACGAATTGATGTTGGCGAAGGGTCTTTTAGATGTAATTATGACGGTCAAAATTTAATATTTCAATCATTTTCGGCCGACCGTAATAATGACCATTATACAGGATACGGATACTTGCCGATTGACCTGAATTTGCACTCAGATAACTTTGGCAAATTCCGAAGAACAGACTCATTGTATTTTTTTGTTGAGGGGAAAACCACAAACCTTGATTTTATAACTAATTATTTTGATGAGGTTGATCGTGCGACGGGTAACTATACGTTAGCTTTGGAACTCAGTGGAATTTGGGAAAATATTATTCGCAATGGAAGATTATCGGTTAGTGATGCTACCGTATTTACACCGCTTATTGACGATCCGATTAATGAAATGCATGGATTTATTCTGATTGATAACAATCAACTGGTAATTGATAATTTGCAAGGGAAAATGTATCGCGACACGCGCCGTATTTCAAATAAACCGGAAAATTTATTTCTGAAAGGTGGTATGGATTTAACAAAATTTTTTGATCCGTATCTGAATATTAATGCGCAGGGCGAAGAAGTATATTTTCGATCACTGATCTACGAATTAGAAGGGATTACAGATTTCAATATAAAAATAGCAGGAAGAGATACATTGCTATTTGAAGGAGAAGTCTCGCCGATCAATCTGGAGATGTTTCAATCTTTGACCACATCTGACTTGGGTGCTTTACCTGCGGAAGATGGACGCAAAATCATACATTATAAAATTGATTTTCCAATAAAAGGTGAGTTCACTTTAACAAATGATCAGTTGGAGATTGTTTTGATCGGCGATGTAAGAATTAATCAATTTGGGAACAAGGAGGCTGATTTTACCGGTGAACTGATAGTTGAGGAGGGTAAGTTCTATTATTATGGTGATGTATTTACCATTGAAGATGGTTACCTGACTTTTGATAGTCATGGTTTCAATCCGTATCTTGACATCTCCGCCCATACGACAATTGACAACGAAAGAATTGATATTAACGTTGTTGGTGAACTAGATAATCCTTTATTAACATTCTCGTCTGAAAGTGGTTTCTCGCAAAGCGACATCCTCGAGTTGCTAACCTGGCGCAAACGCTTTGAGGATCAGGAGATAACATCAACAGGATTAGGCTATCAGGCATCCGATGTTGTATTATCATGGTTTGGCAATCAGTTGGATAAGAATATACTGAAGATGTCGGGATTGGATCGGCTTGGGATTTTGGAGGATGTGGATGTAAAGGGAACTACCGGATTGCTCACTGCGCAGGAAGATTTCTCAATTTCTGCGCCGCTAACCGAAAACGTTGACATCAATTATGCTTATCGAAGATCCTTCGGAATTACTGATTCATATCATTCATTGGGAGTGGAATTGCGTTTAAATCGAAATTTATCAATTGTTGGTAATATTGATCGCAGCGGTTATATGCACGTAAAGTATCGTTTGCGGTATTCTTATTAATAATGAATAGATTAATAAAAACTATATTTATTATAGCAATTTCCATTGGCGTTGGTCAGGATGGCGCTAAACTGGTCATCAATGACATTCACTTCTCAGGAGTAGAGAACATTGATGTTAAAGAGGTGCGAGATGTATTGCGCATTCATGAAGCAAGATTTTTGTCTAAAATGGATTTTGACAGAAGACTAATTAAATTAGATGCAATTAATATTAAAACACTATATGTGTCGGAAGGTTATTTGGGCGTCAATGTTAAAGACTCAGTGGCATATTCAAATGAGTTTGTTGATGTTTATTTCATAGTTGACGAAGGGAAAAGATATTACATAAATGACATTTCAATTGTCGGTAATAAAGTAATTACCGATAATGATATTAAGGGAATTTTAGGACTGCAAACCGATAAGCCTTATAATCCGGTCAGAACCAACGTGCAGATTAATGAACTTGAAGACGAATATCGCAGAATCGGAAAGTTATTTGCTGACATAAAAATATCCGATACAATAATAGATTCGGTTGATATATCAATTAATATCAGCGAAGGTCCCGATGTTTATATCAATAATATATATTATAATGGTGTTGGTCGTATTGATACGAATGTTGTAAGGCGGGAAATGCAAATACAAAGCGGTGATATTTACGATCAGCATAAAATTAATCAAAGTCAAAGGGAATTATTGCAAACCGGAATTTATTCGGTTGCCAATATTATACCGCTTAAAGTCGCTCAAAATGATACATTGGTTAATCTGTTGGTTGAACTGAGGCCGTTCAAACAATATGAATGGATTTCTGAAGGGGGTTATTACCCGATTGAATATTATGAAGGAGCGGAAGCCGAGCCCGGTGCGGGTGTTTTGGTGGAATGGAGAAATCGAAGTTTATTTGATTCGGCGACGAGTTTATCTACTAAATTGAGCGGACAAACTTTATTTACGGAAAACTCCTTCAATCCTAAAATACGATTTGATATTAGTCTATCAAATCCATGGTTATACAAAGTAAAAATTCCGACAAAAGCACAAATATATCTTGAATCATTTAGAGACTATATCTCAATCGGTTCACCCTATGTCACGAGATATGGAATTGAATTACTGAACACTTATTATATTGATCGGATTGAACGCCGATCATATATTGAATCACGGTTGTACTTGGATCGGTTTTCCCGTAGAGATTACTTAGAAAACGGTATTGCCGTCCTAAGAAGTTCAAGTGACGGGCGTAAAATTCAAGTTGAAAAACATTCCTTTGAAATTAATTTCAGATTGGACAAATCCGATAATGTACTCTATCCTAAAAAGGGATTGGTTTATTCGGGGCAATTTAACCGCACCGGTGGAATTTTAGGCGGTAATCGAGATTTTTACAAAATAGATTTGGGCATAAAAGGATATGTACCAATTTTTGAAAATATAATTTTTGCTTCACAAATAAGATATGGTATGATTATCGGTTGGAATGCCGAATATCACGATTATTTATATGATCAATTTTATCTTGGCGGTAGTAACACACTGCGCGGTTGGGATATGCTTCGATATCGTGTTGATGCTAATGATCAGCCGTCAGGTGATATAATTCGTATATTAAATAATTATGAGATTCGATTTCCATTATTTTGGCTGTTAGGCGGAGAACTATTTCTCGATGGCGGACACATCTGTGGAGACTATAAAAATATTGCCCTAAAAGATCTAAATTGGAATGCCGGTTTTGGCTTGACATTATCTACGCCGCTCGGTCCGATAAGATTGGATGCTGCCAAGGCATTAAACGAAGATCTTAATTGGAAAATACAGCTTGGAGTACAATATATTTTTTAGAACTTTTACTTATATTCTTAGTTATTAATTGTTGAATTACCTCATTTTGATAATATAAATTTTTTGACTGTTTAGTGGAGGTTTAATTAGAAGTGAAAAATATATTTTTAATAACGTTTGTTATATTAATAGTCGGGTGTAGCAACTCACCTGAGAAATTATTGGAAAAGGGTGATAAATTTGTTGAAGGTGCTAAAATTGAAAAGGCACTTGGTGTCTATCAAACATTGATTGAGAAATTCCCTGATGATACCTTAGCTCAAAATGCAAAATACAATATAGCCTGGATCGAATTAGACAAGAAATTAGAATATGCCAATGGATTTGAAGCATTTCACGATATTTCTGAAAATTATGCTGAATTGGAAGTTGGTAGAGCAGCCCAAAATGACATGGAAAATTTTGCGCGTTGGTTAATTAACAAAACCAATGAGCTACGGTCGGATACAACAACCACTGAAGCATTGCATACAATTGATTATCTGATCAATAATTTGAAAGATGATCCGCTGTTAGCTGAAGCACTTTACCTCAAAGGGAATATCTATCTAAATGATCTTAAGGATCATTATCGTGCAATCAATACTTATCAAGAAATAATTCACAAATTTAAAGGGACAAATTTCGAACCGATGTCAAAGTTTATGATCGGTTATATTTATGCCAACGTGCAAAACGATTATCATAAAGCAAAACCTGTTTATTCGGAATTCTTACAAGAATTTCCGGAGCATGAATTGGCGCCGTCAGTACAGTTTGAACTAGAATACCTTGGTAAAAAAGTAAAAGATATAGACGAATTAAAACTACGTGACAATTAGGTAATAAAAATATGACGAACTTCAATCTATCTGAAATAAATGACAAAATTTTAAAAGAATCTGCGTTTGTTGATGATCTGTGTAAATCCCTGTCAACTAGGATTATTGGTCAACAGGAAATCGTAAATAAAATAATCATTGGATTGTTGGCAAACGGGCATGTGCTGTTGGAAGGTGTCCCCGGTTTAGCTAAAACTTTGATAGCCAATACAATAGCTCAGTTAATCAGTGTAAATTTCCAAAGAATACAGTTTACTCCCGATATGTTGCCGGCAGACTTAATTGGCACACTGATTTATAATCAGAAAAAGAGTGCGTTTGAAACGCGGCAGGGGCCGATATTTTCGAATCTTATTCTTGCTGACGAAATAAACCGTGCACCCGCTAAAGTTCAAAGTGCGCTATTAGAAGCGATGCAGGAACGGCAGGTTACCATAGGAGATACATCATATCCTTTGGAACCACCCTTTTTAGTAATTGCAACTCAAAATCCAATTGAACAGGAAGGTACTTATCCGTTGCCGGAAGCACAGATTGACCGCTTCATGCTAAAATTGAAAGTTGATTATCCTTTAAAAGATGATGAAAGATCAATTATCCGCCAGGAAGCAAAAACAAGCGAGAATGCTCCCCTAAAACCGATAATCTCTAAACAGGAAATATTTAATGCTCAAAAGATCATCAATGAAATTTATGTTGACGAGAAAGTTGAAGAGTACATCCTGAATTTGGTTTCCGCTACCCGCAATCCTGAAGAATTTCAATTAAATGATCTGATCAATTTGATAGATTTCGGTGCATCGCCAAGAGCGAGTATCAATTTAGTTTTAGCTGCTAAAGCTCGGGCATTTTTAGAGCACCGCGGATATATCACACCTGAAGATGTACGCTACATTGGTGCTGATATTTTACGTCATCGCGTAATTCTCACTTATGAAGCCGAAGCGGAAGAAATTACCACCGATGACATCGTGCAGCGCTTATTTGATACGATCGAAGTACCCTAAACTATATCAAATATGATACCTAAGGAAATCCTTCGCAAAGTACGGCATATTGAAATTCGTACCCGTGGATTAGTAAATGATTTATTTGGCGGGGAATACCATTCCGTGTTTAAGGGGCGTGGAATGACATTTTCTGAGGTTCGCGAATATCAGCCCGGCGACGACATCAGATTAATTGATTGGAATGTTACTGCACGATCAAATGAACCGCATGTTAAGGTCTTTGAGGAAGAGCGCGAGTTAACTGTTTATCTTGTAGTTGATATTAGTTCCTCAGGGATTTTCGGTTCGATCGATAAATTTAAAAAGGATTTGGGAACTGAAATTGCTGCTGTGCTTGGATTCTCGGCGATAAAGAATAAAGATAAGGTTGGTTTGATCTTATTCTCAAATGATGTTGAGAAATATATTCCGCCTAAAAAGGGAAGATCGCACGTCCTTAGAGTGATCCGCGAATTATTATATCATAAAGCCGAGCGGCAAGGAACAAGCCTGACTAATGTTTTGGATTTCCTTTTGAAAGTTGCCAAACGTAAAAGTGTAGTGTTCATTATTTCAGATTTCATTGATGAGAAATATTGGAAGCAATTACGCATGGTTAATCAAAAACATGATGCAATTGGAATCCGTATTTACGATCCGGCTGAATTGGATTTTCCGGATATCGGTCATCAAAAGGTTCACGATCCGGAAACGGGAGAATCATTTTGGATTGATACACGAAAGTCTAAAGAAAGAAAGCTGTATAATCAGCAGGTATTGGCTCAATTCAAAGGAATCAAAAAGGAATGTGACCAAATCCAATTTGATCTGATAGATATTGCAACAAATGATGATTTTGTTGAACCGCTAATGAAATATTTTAAATTAAGAGAATTACGCAGTTAGATGAAGTTCGGATGGTTATTGATTTTGATGTTTCTCATCTGTTGTTCCAGTCGGGAAAGCTATGATTCTGTTCAAATTGAATCAAATGTTGACACAGCTTTGGCTCGAATAGGAGATGTGGTCAACTTTAATGTAATAAGCCATTTTTCAGAAGATCGCATTGTGCAGTTTCCGGACATGCCCGAAACAGAATCAATGGAAATACGCAGCAAAAATGTATTTGTAAAGAATAATAATCCCATTAATGTAATATTCGAAATAGTGTTCTGGGATACGGGTACTTTTTACATTCCTGAATATCCGGTCAATTTCTTAAAGGCTGATTCTGCCTTAGATTTTTCGATGAAGTCTGATTCAATCAAAATAAATGTTTTGTCAATGGTAGAGGGTGCTGAAGATAAAAGTTTGCGACCATTGAAAGATCCTGTTGCGCTCAAGGAGCCGATTGAGTGGTATCGAACAATACTTTTCATCATTTTATTATTCTTGATCCTGATTTTAATAGGATTATGGAGAAAAAGGTTAAAGAAGCCGGATTTGGAAAAAATATCGGTTTCAGCGAGTAAGTCTGCCAGAGATATTGCTATTGCGCGCCTCGGTGATTTTGAGAATACTATCAAAATGGATAGTAAAACATTTTATTTGCACGCGTCATTTATTATCCGGGAATTCATTGAAAATCAATTCTATGTGCGAGCGTTGGAAATGACAACGAATGAACTAAAAACCTTTGAGGATGAAATAGTATTGGATAAGAATGATTTTAAAAGTATTATCAATATTCTGAACAGAGCCGATCTTGCTAAATTTGCTAAATACGAATTTTCGACTTCCGAACGGAAGTCCGATTATGACTGGATTGCTAAATTCTTGAAGAATATATAATTAACAATTCGCATTTCATTAACCGATAATTATTCCTCTCTGTTTTTTATTTGTTCCTTAAATATTAAACATAGCTATAATGAAAAATTTGAACTAATTTAGCAATATATTAAATTTTAGGCTCTAAAAATGAGGAGAATCAATGGCAACGACTGCCGATATAAAAAATGGTGCTGTAATACTGCATAAAGATCGTCGAATGAAAGTAGTCGAGTTTCAGCATGTGAAACCCGGAAAAGGCGGCGCATTTGTCAGAACGAAACTTAAGGATTTGTTATCGGGGAAAATAATTGATCACACGTTTAATGCTGGAGCTCGCATCGAATATATTCGTATCGAAGCAAGAACCATGCAATTTTTGTATAATGATGGAGATTCTTTCCACTTTATGGATAATGATACGTATGAACAGTTGATGGTCAGCGGTGAAATTGTATCGGATTCAAAGCATTTTATAACCGCCGGTATGGATGCAGATTTATTATTTGATGGTAATGAGGTTTTGGGTGTAAGAATAGCTCCTCATGTAAATTTAAAAGTTACCGAAACAGAACCGGGCTTTAAGGGCAATACAGCTACCGGCGCAACTAAGCCCGCTACACTCGAAACCGGTTTTGTACTTCAGGTTCCATTATTCATCGAAATTGATGACGTTTTGCGAATTGATACGAGGACGGGTGAATATGTTGAAAGAGCTAAATCATAATGAGAGGGTGAGTTATGTGGCAAGATAAATTAAAAGAGATTATTTACTTATTGGAAAATAGCAAAGTTAATGAGATTGAGGCTTCATTCTGGGGACGCAAATATCGAGTAGTAAAAAATCCTTCAATTATAGCGGGCGGATCATTTTCAAAACAATCAGACCTTGCTGAATCAACTGTAGAAACAGACGATAAACCGACCCCTCATAAACAAGCAATTACGGAATCAAACGATCATGAAAAGATATTATCACCGATGCCCGGAACTTTTTATACTTCTTCGTCACCGGAAAGTCCCACTTATGTTAAAATCGGAGATGAAGTTTCGAAAGGTGACACATTGTGTATCATTGAGGCGATGAAGATCATGAATGAAATTGAGGCGGAAAAAGATGGCATAATAAAATCAGTGCTTGTTGACAACGGGCAACCGGTAGAGTACAACCAACCTCTCTTTGAAATAGAATAGTTAATGTTCAAAAAAATCCTAATTGCGAATCGTGGTGAAATTGCATTGCGAATTATCCGAGCCTGTCATGAACTCGGTATAAAAGCTGTAGCAGTTTACTCTACTGCCGATGAATATTCATTACACGTCAAGTTTGCCGATGAGGCAGTCTGCATCGGACCCGGTCCTAGCAATGAAAGCTATTTGAATGTACCACGAATTATTGCAGCCGGCGAAATTACCAACGCCGAGGCAATCCATCCCGGCTACGGATTTTTGGCTGAAGATGCCAATTTTTCTCAGGTCTGTACACAGAATGATTTTACCTTTCTTGGACCTTCTCCCGAGATCATTGAAGCGATGGGGAATAAATCCAAAGCTAAAGCAACGATGGAAGCAGCCGGTGTACCGGTAATTCCGGGTAGTAACAAAGTAATTGCGAACGTCGCGGAAGCTAAAACAGAATCTACAAAAATTGGTTTGCCGCTGATGTTAAAAGCATCAGCCGGCGGCGGCGGTAAAGGTATGCGGCTTGTCAAAAATACCGCTGAGATCGAAAATGCCTACAAAACAGCACAGACCGAAGCCCAAGCTGCATTCGGCAACGGTGATATTTATATTGAAAAATTCATCGAAGAACCGCGTCATATTGAGTTACAAATTTTAGCCGACAGTCATGGCAATGCCGTTCATCTTGGGGAACGTGAATGTTCAGTGCAAAGACGGCATCAAAAGCTTATCGAGGAATCTCCATCTCCGGTGGTTGATAGAAAGTTAAGACGAAAATTAGGTAAAGCAGCGGTAACTGCCGTTAAATCGGTAGGTTACGTTGGTGTCGGTACAGTTGAATTTTTACTCGATAAAAACAAAAATTTCTATTTTATGGAAATGAATACTAGAATACAGGTTGAACACCCGATCACCGAGATGGTAACGGGCGCCGATTTAATAAAACAGCAGATCAAGATGCATGCCGGTGAAAAAGTGCCCGATCATCTAAAAAGAATTGAGTTGCATGGTCATTCAATTGAATGCCGGATCAATGCGGAAGATCCGGAAAAAGGTTTTACACCATCGCCAATTCCGATCACTAGCTTCCACATGCCGGGGGGCAAGGGGGTCAGAATTGATTCACATGCATATGCCGGTTATCAAATTCCAACTTATTATGATTCAATGATCGGAAAATTAATTGTGCATGCTTCCACACGGGAAAGAGCAATCACAAGAATGCGGCAGGCGTTATCGGAATGCGTGATCGAAGGTCCCAAAACGACTATTCCCTACCATCGTCAAATTTTGGATGACGAAAGATTTATTTCGGGTGATTACGATACAAGTTTTTTAGAGGATTTTAAGTTTAATTCAGAAAAATATAGCTAATAATTAGAGGAGATTAGGAATGAATATTCCAAACGATTTACTTTATACAAATGATCATGAATGGGCAAAATTTGACGGAGATGTTGTAACAGTCGGTATTACTGATTTTGCACAAAGTGAGTTAGGTGATATTATATTTATTGAATTACCTGAAGCCAATGCTAATGTGGAAAATGAAGAAGCATTTGGAACTATTGAAGCTGTGAAAACGGTAACAGATCTCCTGTCACCGGTGAAGGGCACAGTTGTCGAGATCAATTCTGATCTGGAAGATGCTCCCGAGTCTGTGAATGAAGATTGTTATGGAAGGGGATGGTTTGTAAAAATAAAAGTTGATGATGCTGACGATAAGAGCGGACTGCTAACGGCTGAGGAATACAAATCGCTGATTGAATAATAATTCAATGCAGAATCAAATCCATAAATATTTGCTCAGTGTTCTTAAGGAGAAAGGTGCCGGTTATTTGGTACTGATTGATCCTGATCAAAAGAATGATTCCAAAATCGAGGAATTTGTTCATACCGCCAATCAATCTGAAGTTGACGCATTATTAGTTGGCGGTAGTCTGATGATGGATTCCAAGAATCACGAGCGGGTTGAGTTAATTAAGAAAAAAGCTAAAATGCCGGTTATTTTCTTTCCCGGAGGAGTTCAACAATTAAATGGTCATTATGACGCAATGTTTTTTATGTCGATCCTGTCCGGGCGTAATCCGCATTATTTAATCGGTGAACAAGCCATTGCTGCGCCGATCGTCAAGGATATCGGGATTGAAACAATCCCGATGGGTTATATTTTAATTGACGGAGGAACAACAACGACGGTTGAATTTATGAGCAGCACTAAACCAATCCCGATGGATAGACCCGATATAACCGTCGCCCATTGCCTTGCCGCACAATATCTTGGTAAAAAAATTGTTTATTTGGAAGCGGGTAGTGGTGCTAAATATCCGGTTTCCACCGAAACAATAGCTATTGTCAAAGAACAAATTGATATTCCGGTAATTGTCGGTGGTGGTATCAGAACTCCCGATGATGCGCGTGAGAGGGTAATAGCCGGAGCAGATTTTATCGTGACCGGAACGATCACGGAGAAGAGTGATAACCTGTCTCTGATGAAACAATTCTCCGAAGCAATCCACAGTAGCTAATCACAGTCGTGTGGACATAATGGAACGGCATCTTAAAGATTATATCACATTTCTTAGAATAGAAAAAAATCTATCACCAAACACGATTGAAGCTTACGAGCGAGATCTAAACCGCTATTTACAATTTATCAAAGAATCACAGTCGATTACCGATCTGAACAAGGTGAAACAAAAGCATATCCGGAGTTATTTGCGGGTATTGAATGATGTACATTTGTCAGTAAATAGTATCAACCGGGCTTTTTCGTCAATTCGTTCTTTTCATAATTATTTGGCGGGTGAAGAGATCATTGAAGCAAATCCGATGTTATTATTGAATACACCAAAGGCACCGCGCAAATTACCGCAGGTATTATCGGTACAAGAAATTGAAACTATTTTATCTATGGTGGATACAACAAATAATTTGGGAAAACGTGATCTGGCAATTTTGGAAATTTTGTATTCAGGCGGACTTAGAGTAAGTGAATTATGTGATTTAAAATTAACCGATCTATTGTTAGATGCCGAGATGATACGGGTCACCGGAAAAGGAAACAAACAGAGGCTTGTTCCTTTAGGACCAAAAGCGCTACAATGTTTAAATGATTATTATAAGGTGGTTCGCCCGGGATTAGCCCGTAAAAACCAAAACAGTGGGAGAATATTTTTAAGTAGGAATGGCAAACCCCTCACGCGTATGATGGTATGGATAATTATTAAGAAATATGTTGCTCTTACCAATATCAAGAAGGATATTAGTCCGCATACCTTTCGGCATTCCTTTGCGACCCACTTATTGGAGGGCGGCGCCGATTTACGAGCCGTGCAGGAAATGTTAGGACACGCCGATATTTCAACCACGCAGATTTACACGCATTTAGACAAAGAATATTTAAAAGAAGTTCATCGAACTTTTCATCCGAGGTGGTAATATGGGTATTATATCGTTAGATCCGGCTGTTCAGGTAATCTTAATTCCAATCATAATTTTTGCGCTGTCATTCCATGAATTTGCCCATGGTTGGATGGCTTTTCGATTCGGTGATTTAACCGCTAAAGTGAATGGAAGATTAACACTTAATCCAATGGCACACTTAGATATGTTCGGTGCTTTGGCACTCTATTTTATGGGCTTCGGTTGGGCAAAACCGGTGCCGGTTAATCCACGCAATTTGATGAACCCCAAGCATGATTTAATGTGGATCGCCTTGGCGGGACCGCTTTCAAATTTTCTATTAGCTTTTATAAGTGGTGTACTTCTAAGTGTGTTCTTAAGAACAGGGATCATAAGCGGAAATTCTACCCTGACGGTTGTGCTCATAATGAGCTTACAAATCAATCTTGTATTAGCAATTTTTAACTTTTTACCAATCGCGCCGCTCGACGGCTCCAAGATTCTTGCCGGTTTACTGCCAAGCAGATACCATAATGAATTAGCCAAATTCGAATATTATGGTCCGCGGGTATTAATTGGTTTAATACTCATCAGCATGATAACCGGATTTAATATTTTTTCCTTAGTTATATCGCCGATCATGAGCATTTTTCTGAAATTATTCACTTTCGGAATATTTTAATGGAAAAGGATCGCTATTTTAGACGGATCATACCACGGCGTCTACCACAGCGGTCATTTGTCAAGTTATTGATAATGCTGATAGCAATCATATTATTAATCAGATATTTACAACAGTTTATTAATTGAGGTAGGGAATTTGAAATGCAAAAATTAGTTGAATGTGTACCGAATTTCAGCGAAGGCAGGGATAAAAATAAAATTGACCAAATAACCGATTCCATAAAAGCGATTGATGGTGTCACAGTATTAGACATTGATCCGGGCAAGGACACCAATCGAACCGTGGTAACATTTGTCGGTGATCCGGAGGCAGTTAAGGAAGCCGCTTTCCAAGCGATCAAAACGGCAAGTCAGGTTATTGATATGCGCCAACAAAAAGGAGCGCATCCCCGCATGGGAGCGACGGATGTTTGTCCGTTTGTTCCAGTCAGCGGAGTTACCATGGATGATTGTGTTGAGCTTTCTAAAGCGGTTGGCCGACGCGTTGGTGAAGAACTTGCAATTCCGGTTTATTTATATGAGTATTCCGCGCAAAAACCGGATCGGGTGAAATTACCGTCAATAAGACAAGGTGAGTATGAAGGATTAGCCGATAAGTTGAAAGATCCGCATTGGAAGCCGGATTTTGGTCCCGCGAAATTTAATGCTCAAGCCGGAGCAACTGTGATGGGCGGACGGGAATTTCTGATTGCCTACAACATAAATTTAAATACGCAGGATAAACGCTTAGCCAATGACATCGCTTTTGAATTGCGTGAAAAAGGTCGTTCGGCAAGAATACCAAATCCGAAATCTAAGAACTTATTGGATGGTAAAATACTAAGGTATGCTGAAAACAGCTATCCCTCCGGTCAATCCGATCAAGTGTTTGAGTCAATTGAAGATTTAGCAAAGCACTATAAGGATGAGCATGATTTGGATATTGCTGCTATTTGGAAATCATATGGCTATACAAAAGAAAATATAATCGGTAAGGCAGTGAAAAAACCGGGATTATTTAAGGATGTGAAGGCAATCGGGTGGTACATTGACACCTTTAAACGTGCTCAAATATCAATCAATTTCAATAATTATAAAGTATCTGCTATCCATGATGTCTTCGACAAAGCCTGTGAATTGGCGGTGGATAGGGGTGTGCGAGTTACCGGCAGTGAGTTAGTGGGATTGATACCGCTTGAAGCAATCAAAATGGCGGGCGAGCATTATTTGTGTAAGCAAGGAAGAACCACTGGTGTTACCCAAGAATTAATGATTGAAACTGCAATACAATCATTAGGCTTGAATGATGTAACGCCTTTTGATCTCAGAGATAAAATAATTGATTTTGCGGTTAGATCGGATAAATCAGGCTTGGTTGATTTGTCAGTAAAAGGCTTTATTGATGAAACTTCTTCGAACAGTCCGGCTCCCGGTGGCGGAAGTGTATCGGCTTTGGCAGGCAGTTTAGCTGCCGCCTTAACCTCGATGGTCGCTGCCTTGTCACATGAGAAAAAAGGCTATCTGAAAAAACGCGGTATGATGGAAAAAACCGGTGTAGAGGCACAAAAAATAAAAGACCGATTAGCATTTTTAATTGACGAAGATACTAACGCATTTAATAATGTAATGGCGGCTAACCGCCTATCGGCAGCAACCGGCGAAGAAGCCAAGGTCAAGACCGCAGCAGTTTTGAAAGCAAATAAATATGCCATTGAAATTCCCTTAGAAGTAGCGCAGCTATCATTCAGGATTTTTGCATTAGCGCAATTAATGGTTGAAGAAGGTAATCCTAATTCGGTGAGTGATGCCGGAGTGGCTAACGAAGCTGCCTATGCTGCGGTTAGAGGAGCTTGTTTAAATGTGCTTATTAACTTGGACGGGATTGAATCAGATAAAAAATATGTTGATAAAATGATTACAGAAGTTGAGCAATTATTGTCCGATTCGGAAGAATTACACCAAAGTATTTTCGATAAAACACGGGAAATTATAAACAAGTAATGCTGCCTGAAATACGATCACTTTCAGACGATATTAGAAGTAAAATATCCGCCGGTGAGGTTGTAGAACGACCGGCTTCGGTTATTAAAGAATTGGTTGAGAATAGCCTTGATGCCGGTGCAACCGAGATCAAGATAATAGTCGAAGCTGCCGGTCAGCACCTGATTCAAGTTACTGATAACGGTCATGGAATTTCGGCCGATCAACTACCTAAAACCTTAGAAAGATACTGTACCAGTAAAATTGAATCGGTTGATGATTTATTTTCAATAAATACACTTGGTTTCCGCGGTGAGGCATTAGCGAGTATAGCTTCCGTGGCAAAAGTAGCAATTGAATCTGCTGTCGGCAAGGAAGCAGGCGGAAAGATTGAGATAAGTGACGGGCAATCTCCTGTCGTTAAGCCTGCCCCGGGAGTAAAAGGCACTCAGATTACTGTCCGTGATCTATTTTATAATACACCGGCACGTAAAAAATTCCTCAAATCCAATCGGGTGGAAATGCGCCACATAATCCAAATGGTGCGGCGTTTTGCCTTGTCATTCCCACAAGTGAAATTCAGTTTAATATCCGATGACAAAACTATTTATGATTTTCAACCGGAATCTTTGGATCAACGCATAAATGCAACCTTTGATCCGACTTACGGTAGGAATATCTTACCGGTAGATTTTCAAAAGGGAGATTATCGAATAACAGGTTATGTCGGTAATTTAAATTTGGTTCGCTCACGGTCGGGAGAGCAGTACTTATATTTGAATCACAGATTTATTCAGGACCGATTATTGAACTCGGCTATTTATGGAGCCTATCAATCGTTAGTCAGTAGAGGAGAATATCCGTTTTTTGTATTGAATATTGAGATGCCGAATGACCAAGTTGATGTAAATGTTCATCCTATGAAAATACAGGTTCGTTTTAAAGATGAATGGCGTGTTCATCATGTGCTGAAATCAAGTGTGACAGAGGCTATCAGCTCTTTATTGAGTACAATTCCTGACTTTGAAAAACCAAGGTTTGATGAGAATTATTTTACCGGTCACAGTAGAAGTGATAATATCAATCCTAATCAAGATACATTCAGTTTTCGTAAGAGCCAAACGAACACTGAACCAACTTTTGAGCCAAGCGGATTGGAGCGCGCTAAAACGTATGTATCGCAATTAGCGGAAACGCAGGATAATCAAAAAGGACTTGATACTGATAATTTCTGGCAAATTCATTCCAAATATATTTTGGCGCCGATCAGCAGCGGATTGGTAATTATAGATCAGCATGTGGCACACGAACGAATTTTGTTTGAAGAAGCTATGGAAGCCTTTAAGCAAAATGCGATGTCATCACAGACCTTGCTATTTCCGGAAGAAATGACCTTCTCGCCCGATGATTACTCGGTCATATTGGAAATCTTGCCATACTTGGAGAAAATCGGATTCAGAATGAAAGAATCCGGTAAAAATACGGTTATGATCGAATCAATTCCCTCTGAAATGACTTGGGGCAGGGAAAAAGAGGTTATCCGCGATATAATTGATAATTTTGAATCATCGCATAAAAAATACAGTTCGTTGCAGGAGAGCATTGCGGCTTCTTTTTCCTGTCACGCCGCTATTAAAGCCGGCGATGTTTTAACGCAGGCGGAAATGCGTGAACTTGTTGACCGATTATTCGGGACTAAGCATCCCTATTATTGTCCGCACGGACGACCGATAATTATTCAGTTATCGCTTGAGGAATTAGATAAAAGGTTTGAAAGAGCCTAAAAATCTTTATATTCCAGTAATAATAAATAGGCAGCCACATGAAAACAATGACTTGTAAACAACTCGGTGGAGCTTGTGATCTTGAATTTCAGGCTGAAACCTTTGAAGAAATGGCACAATTAAGTCAGGAACACGGCAAAGAGATGTTTGAAAAAGGTGACGAAGCGCACTTGAAAGCAATGGAAAAAATGCGAAAATTAATGCAGGATCCTGCTGCAATGCAGGAGTGGATGGATGAGAAGCGGAAGAAGTTTAAGGGGTAGGAATTAAAAGTGTTATAAAAATTTTATTTTATGTCACTTGTAAATATATGTTAATTGTTGTTAAATTAAATAAAAATAATTTAACATGAACGAATCAAATTTTCTAACTCTTGAGGAAGTTGCACGAAATTTAAAGGTAACTAGGCAGACTGTATCAAAGTATATACAATCACAAAAACTTAATGCAATCAAAATTAATAAAAGCTATCGAATTACAATAAATGATTTTGAAGATTTTATTAATAGTAATTCAACTATAGAAGAGCCTCAAATATCATATGTAAATAAAACCAAGAATTGTAACCTTGAATATTTAGGGAAATCAAACGAATTTGAAGTAATTAATAGTATTAAACATGGCGATTTTAGAATGATTGATTTTAAATATCCATCGAGTAAAAACATGTTTATTTTCGGTGATAATTATTTTGTTTTAAAGAAATTATTAGGCTCACATAAAAGTTCAATCGATCTTATATATATTGACCCGCCATTTGGAACGGGACAGGCTTTTAATTCAATCGATGACAATGAAGTTTATTCTGATAGATTAGTAAACAGTGAGTATCTAGAATTTCTAAGAAAGCGGCTATTATTATTGAGAGAGTTACTTTCTGAACAGGGAAGTATATATTTACACATTGATAAAAAAATTGGTCATTATGTAAAGATTATTATGGATGAGGTTTTTGGGTACAAAAATTTTATAAATGATATTACTAGAATAAAATGCAATCCAAAAAACTTTGCTAGAAGTGCATATGGAAATTATTCAGATATGATTTTATATTATGCGAAATACAGAGATAAACAAATTTGGAATGATGTTAAAGAACCGTTGAATGAGTTTAAAAAGAAAAAATTATTTCCCAAATACCATCCTGATTTTGGATCATATACAACTAACCCTATTCATGCCCCTGGAAAAACTATAAATGGTGATACCGGATCAGAATGGAAAGGATTAATGCCCCCCAAAGGAAGACATTGGCGTTACAGAAGAGAAGTACTTGATGAACTTGATGACAAAGGATTAATTGAATGGTCAAAGACAGGTAATCCAAGAAAGATAGTATTGGCTAAAGATCATAAAGGATTTAAAGTGCAAGATGTTTGGGAGTTTAAGGATAAAGGATTATCTTATGTAAATTATCCAACTCAAAAAAACAGAGATTTACTTGATAGAATCATATTGAATTCATCGAATGAATCTTCAATTGTTTTAGATTGTTTTGCAGGATCAGGGAGTACTCTTTTAGCTGCTAATAAATATGGTCGTAATTGGATAGGAATTGATAATTCCACGCATTCAATTAACGTTGTACAAAATACTTTTAAAGAAAAACGTATAGGCTGTAGTTTTTACGAATATGTACCTTATGATTAAAGAAATGAGTTTAAATATTGATCTAATAACAGGGCACTTATAATATCATATTCTGACTCTTGTACTTGTACAGCAGCTTTAAAATTTATAATAGTATTGTTAATTTTTCGAGTAGCCCAAGGGAATCCATCTATAATTCCAACTCGTGTTACAGAACCACGTTGATTTCTACAGAAATCCAGAACTTCTGCAACTTGTTTATCCTGATTACCACCGGGTGAACCAATCCATTTTGCCTCTCCAACAATATAATTATTATTGACTTTTGCAACCAAATCAGGTCTTTTAATAAGATTTTGATTTAATTCGTTATTTATAAAATTCTTTGCATCCTCTTCCGATGCATTTAATATATATATGCCTTCATTTGATGTTCTAAATTCCTCCAATTCTAATGAATTAAAATTTCCTCTTAACCAAGCAGTAAACATAGGACCCATTTGTGTATTTAATTTTGGGGCTGATTCTAGTCTTATTACAGTTTCTTCAGCAGTCATAGCATAAAGAGAGTCAGCTATTCTTTGTAATTGAACTGGATTACTTTGTAGACAATCTTTTATATTTTTTAAAATAAACCATATTGGTTCATCATATGGAAATTTTACTTCATTTTGGAGTATAGTAATTAATTCTCTTGTTCTCCTACCTTGATGAGCTGAAATAATTCTTCTTCTTAAATCGCTTTCCAACCTGTGAGGTTGTGCTATATTCAAATTATAAACTGATAGTATATCATCCAAATATGGTGTACTTTCATAAAGATTAACACTTCTTAAAACCCATTCATTAAGTTGATCTCTATCATTAATAATATCAATTGTTCTCTTCATTTATTATTCCAAATCGTTGTTATTTATTGAATTTTATATTATTTACATTCATTTAAGTTCAAGACTCATAACAAGATCAAAATTAATTTTATTTCCGCAAAATATTTTCAATTTTTTTACCTTTTGCCAACTCATCCACTAATTTATCTAAGTATCTTACTTTTTGAGTTAGAGGATTTTCAATTTCTTCAACTCGGTAGCCACAAATGACGCCGGTTATGAGATTAGCATTTGGATTTAATTTTGCTTTCTGAAAAAATGTTTCAAATGTTACATTATCATCAATTAATTCTTGCAGCTTAATATCATTAGATCCGGTCAACCATTCAATAACTTGATGTAATTCTTCTTTTGTTCTGCCCTTGTTCACTACCTTGGTTACATAGTGCGGATAAACTGCTGAGAACACCATTTTTGCCATCCGCTCATCATGTTTTGGATTTGTTTTTTTACTCATATCTCAATAGCAATTGATATTTTCGGAATTTATTAAAATCAGTAAAAAATCTCTTTTAAAATATAGATAGATGATTTGAAAGATTACAAATTAATTCCTATAGGGTAACTTTGCTTGCTTAAAGCCGTGCAGGAAGTGTAGGAATAGATGGAGAATATGTGGAAGGAATTTTAGAAGATATGATGGTTGTGTATTACTAAAAGCAGCTCTGACTATTATAGCATTGATTTCTCAATTATTTTTTAAGTGCTGTTGTTTTAAATTGTCCATTATGGATTGAATGTTTTTCTGCCCCCCATCCATTATCTTTTGAGCAATCATAGCATCTTCTTCATCAACAGGCTTATATTTTAAACTCCAACGTGCATTCTCTATCAAAATCGGTAATAAATCAATTCCTTTTTCTGTCAATGAGTAACGAATTTTTTGTTTATGTTGTGCATCACTTTGTTTAAATACAATACCTTCTTCTTCTAATAATTTTAAACGATGGGAAAGAATATTTGATGCTATTTTTTCTTTGGATTGCAAGAATTCGCGAAAGTACCTTTTGTTGTTAAACATCATATCTCTAATAATAAGCAGTGTCCATCTATCACCAATTACTTCAAGTGTTAAATTTTGAGGACAATATGATTTTGGTTTTTTCAAAATAAAGTTTTCTAAAACTGCTTGTAATTTACAATTAGTTATTTATATTTTCAACTGGTTTCATTTTACAATCATTTAAACTTAGTAATTATGAATTCAAATCAAAAGGGCTATTCAAAACAATTAAAGATTAATTGCAATCCTAAGGTTGCTTTTAAGGCCTTAACAACCAAAATCGGTGATTGGTGGGGTGAACAGGATAAATCGGCAAATCAATTAGGTGATGTATTCACAATGTCATGGGGCGAACCGTGGTATCAGTTTAAGATCGTAGAGTACATACCAAATAGGAAGGTTACGTGGGAATGTATTGATTCTAGACAAATTATTGGTGACCTCGAAGGTGTAGAAAAAGAATGGGTGGGTACACAGCTACAATGGACAATAAATCAATTAAATGAAAATGAGATTGAACTTGTTTTCAGACACGCAGGATTAATACCGGATTTCATTTGTTATGATTTCTGTTCAAACACCTGGGATAGGTTTATAACCTTCAATCTTAAAAAATATTTAGAAAATTAAACTATCTCATTTTTATTAAGATGAACAGGTGTGCTCATGAAAGACTTTCGTTGAAAAGTACATACAACGCCTAACTAAAATGACAGTTGTCGGAAACTCTGAAATTTCATTTTACTCTATTAGCTTGCTTGTTTTCTTAGCCTTTGCTGGGTGCAGTTTTATTTTTCGTTAAGTGCTCAATTACAGCTGTTTCTACTTCCATGTAATTTGTTTGAATTAACCAATGTCCTCCATCTAACTGTAGAAAGTTATAATCGCCTTTCATATACTTATGATTATTTTCA
>JANQGY010000006.1 GCA_028282845.1 bacterium
GTATAAGCTGTTGAAATAATTAAATTATTATTGATCAGTCCAACATTCGTACCAATTTCCGCTCCGTTTATACGTGCATCGGTAATATTCTCAAAATGGATAATGCCATTTTCATCAGGCAGCGGTTCAATCAAATTCTTGAAACGGTTACTGAAGATTGCTGCATCAAGTTTTAGAAGCGATACGGGACCAACATTTGCCAAAATAACGGAACCGCCGATTTCTACGGCATCGCTTGTTTCAGCAATCAGGTCAGGATTTGGTTCAACCTGAAAGACATTTAATTGTGATCGGGTGAACATCTCGGCAATTGTAGGGACTCTGAACCCTTTGCCGTAAGATGCTCTGAGCGCCCAAATACCATTGTTCCAATTCAGGGCTATTTGAGGGGCAAACGTGTCATCCAAAAGCTTGTTATCCACCCAATAACCTTCGTAGCGCCCGCCTAACGATAGGTTTAGTTGGTTAATTAAGTTAATTTGCCCCAACATATAGATTGCCTGTGAAGTGCTGTGATGATCGCCATAGATTTTAGCTTCAATCTTGGCATATTGCGTTGACAATCCGATCACTGTATTGATCTTGTTGGTCCAATTCTTGGATATTTGATATTCGCCAAATCCTTTAGTTTCGTGCGAATAGTCCTGATTCGTGCGTCCGTCGTTTTGCCATTCAATATCATAATAACTCAATTTTAACTTCATCAAAGTCTTATTCGAGTAAATATAGTTCAAAAAACCGTTTAAATTGAATTTATAACCTTCAGCTTCATCATTTTCATCACCGATTGGCGCTTCAAATGGATCGGCAGCGTTTTTCCATTGAGAGGTTAATCCGTTGTGACTTTTATAATAATTTCCATATAATGAACCGCTTAATTTCGAGCTCAAATTCAATTTCAATTTCGAAGTCAGGTTATAGGACTGACGCCAATCCAATCGCGTGTAGCCCTCATTATCTTCACCTTGTAAGCGTATCCAGAATCCATGTTTACCGATCGGTCGCGAATGCGACAGCTCAATAATACTGAATATTCCCATTTCATCGCGCCATTCCCATTGCTCATACTTAGGCTGACTATAAAAACCGCTTTTTATTCTGAAACGTGTCTCCGGTTTTAGCGGAACATTACGCGTGATCACATTTAATACGCCACCCATGGCGCTTGATCCGTACATTGCCGAACCACCGGATTTTATAATTTCCACTCGTTCAATCTCCGAGGTAGGAATTATTGACCAATTGATGTTTCCGGCAGCGCTGCCAAGCAATGGAATTCCATCAATTAGTAAAAGACTACGGCTGCCAGCTCCCAAAGTATAGCCGGATGCTCCGCGAATATTCAATTGGTCATAAACGGTGTTGACACCGGGCAGATATACTAATGCCTCAGATAAACTGACCGTACTCTTAGCGGAGATCTGTCGCGGTCCTAAGACCGATATTGAAAGCGGGGATTCCATCACATCCTGTTCCTGGCGGGTGGCAGTAACTATTACCGATGGAGAAGATAACACATCCTGCTCCAATTCAATTGTTAGTTCGGCTTCATTTACCAATTCATTAATATTTAGTAACAGTTGCTTATATCCGATCATGCTGATTGACAACGTGCGGTCATAGGGGATATTAATCAATTGGAAATTTCCAAGTTCATCGGTGCTCGTACCTAAATAGGTGTTTTTCACCAAGATATTTACACCGAATAATGGTTCTTTTGTTTGCCGATCAACAACTGTTCCGATAACATCAATTAATCCTTGAGCGAGGATTATAATCGGAAGCAGGCTAATTAAACAATAACGTAACAAATTTCTCAAAATATAATGCCTCGGTCAACTCGAGTAATAGTTTGAGCTTTGACCACAAAAGGGGTGGTTAAATTTCGTAAATCGCTGTCTATAATTTTCAATGGAATTTCATCGGCGGCAAGGAATGAATCTAATTTAGCAACAAAAAATCCCGGATCAACGGTAATACCTACGGCTGCTAAATAATATGTGCCCGGTAATAGTTGAATAAAGAACGGTGCTTCTGAGACTCCGGGCTCAATTAGGTTACTATAGGTTACTAAATGTGCAGCAGGATTATCTAAATCCAAACCATCTAATGCTATCATCGCGGCGGCTTGTATTTCCGGATCCCATTCGCCATAAAATGTTAAAGCACCTTCTACACCCGAGACCGGCTCAAGTCCTGTACTATTAGTGCACGAAATAAAGAAAAATATGTAAATACAGATTAGAAGTGATGTTTTTTCTAATCTATTCATAGACTGGAATATTTGCACCAAAAGTCAAATTTATTTTTTCAATAAACGCATTGGCGATACTCATATAGCCAAACTGATTGGGATGCAAGCCGTCAAAACTAAACAGTGTTTTATGGAAACCTAAAGTTCCGTCTTCATCAAAATAAATAATATCCTTGCTATAAATTTCATCGTTGATTTCATATCCATCCTGAGCAATATTTTTGAATAGTGTGTAAACATCAACTAAATGTAATTGACCGTTTGAGTTGACAATTTGTTCTATTATTCTATTATAATCGTTGATTATGGTTTTTATTTGATTTTTTTCCTCAATATCAAGAATTAGAGTGTCATTTAAAGCATTGGTTTGTGATACATTACCGGTTGAACTAAAGGTCAAATAATCCGGCAATGCCCAAAAAAGCACTAAGTCATCATCAGTCAATTCTCTTATGCCATCTTCACAATCTCCAAATAAATATAGATCATTACCACCAAATTCAACTGAAGAGGGTAGGCTAGTAAAATATGGTAAATCAGTTAGATCAATAATATTGGCAACCAGGATCGGGGCATCTGAACCGGATAGTAATTCATTAATGATATTGGTGAAGTGGGTTTCAAAATCGTTGGTCTCGGTGTAGGCTGAGTTAGCATCGGCTAAGCCGAGGGTGGCAGACTCAAGCACATCATTATTTCCGATCCACAATGTCATCAACGTAGGTTCTAAAGAAAGCGCCTCCTGCAATTGCGTCCTACCGGAATTCCTCAATATTTTATTAACAAAATGGTTGTTATTAGCCTCGACTGATGTCTTAGCCGTATAAACTTGATTAGCTCTTATCAACGGAATACCAAGATTATTGTATGTCCGGTTCAAATCTCGATTTCTCTCATTACCCGGTTCAAGAAAAACTAAATCTAAAGCAGCTCCAAATACTATTGATAATCTGCCGTCCTCTTCATTATAGCTATAACCATTACCGCCCATTAGCGGTTGTTCAAAATCGTTGATTTCTGCCGCTTGAGCAATTAAATTCGGAAAACTATTTTTCTGCGAGTCTTCGTATAAAGCGCCGTCGGCGACTCCCGCCGTAAGCGAATTACCGATTGCTACAAATGAACTGAAATCGGCGCTACCCCACTCAACACCTGATTCGGTTGTTTTTTTGCAACCACTCAACAGTAGAATAGTCGCAATGAATAAATAGATAAATTTTGATTTTTGTTTCATACCCTTAATTCCTGAATATAGGGAGTAAATATACAATCAGATTGGAAAAATATCACATTCAAGTTTAAATAAAAAGCCCCGATTGATCGGGGCTTTCTAATTTTAATTGTCATTCTGATAACCCCGGTTTATCGGGGGAAGAAGAATCTAATGTTGTCGGATTCTTCAATACGTTCAGAATAACTCTACTTAAGTAACATCAACTTAATAGTCTTGATAGTATTATTTGATGTAATCCTGCTCAAGTAGATTCCGGCCGGAACTTGATTGTAGTTTGCGTCAGTTCCATTCCATTCAATACTATGCCAGCCCTGTTGTTGTTCGGTATTAAGTAAAGTAGTAATTAGCTTACCACTTATATCATATATTTGTATTGTTACTTCACTGTTTGTATCTAATCCATAAGTAATTGTTGTTGTAGGGTTAAACGGATTAGGATAAGCAGGAAGTACCGTAAATGATTCTATTGTAGATGATAATGGCTTTTGTTCTACTGTTATTGTTCTTGTGGCATGATAGGTTACTATTCCATCATAAGCTAC
>JANQGY010000008.1 GCA_028282845.1 bacterium
AATGGTTTAAAAAAAGCCCCGAAATTTGGGGCTTTTTTATATCTCCTGCTCAGAACGTAGAATAATCTCATTTTGCAAATCGGTTCCAAGGTCAACAAAGTAATCACTGTAGCCGGCTACACGTACAATTAAATCTCTATATTTTTCAGGATTCTTTTGGGCTTTGCGTAATGTACCAGCAGTAACTACATTGAACTGAATGTGGTGACCGTCCATTTTAAAATATGATCGGATCAAGTGCCCCAATTTTTTCAGACTTGCCTCGCTCTTAAGAACCTGTGGAGTGAATTTTTGATTAAGCAAAGTACCGCCGGTTCGCAAATGATCAATCTTGGCTGCCGATTTCAATACCGCCGTCGGGCCATGACGATCGGCCCCCTGCACCGGTGAAATTCCTTCCGAAAGCGGAACTCCGGCTTTACGGCCATCCGGCAAAGCACCGATCACACTGCCGAAATAGACATGACAGGTGGTTGGCAATAGATTAACGCGATACTCGCCACCTTTGGTATTTGGTCGGCCATCAATGGCTTCAAAATACATTTCGAACACTTGTCGAGTTATATCGTCGGCTTCGTCATCATCATTGCCATATTTGGGAATTTCGTTAAGTAAGGAATTATGCAACTGCTCAAATCCAACAAAATTTTTATCTAATGCTGATAACAAACCTTTCATCGTTATCGCCTTATCCTCAAATACCATTTTTTTAATTGCCGAGAGTGAATCGGTTATACTTCCCATGCCAACACCTTGAATATAGGAGGAATTATAACGCGCCCCGCCGGCATTATAATCAACACCTTTTCTTATGCAGTCATCAATCAAAAGTGACATAAACGGTGATGGTAAAATTGTAGCCCACAACTGTTCGATAACTCGATTGCCACGAATCTTAATATTAATGAAATGATTCAGTTGCTTTTTAAAAGCCTTTAACAAATCATCAAATGTTTCAAACTTGGTCGGATATTCGGTCTTTAAACCGATTTGTTTCTCGGTACGCGGATCAAAGCCATTATGTAATGTGATTTCCAAAACTTTTGGAATATTAAAATAACCGGTAAGGATATAACTTTCCTTGCCAAAAGCTCCGGCTTCCACACAACCGCTTGCCCCGCCATTGCGGGCATCAATGATTGATTTTCCCTGTCGCGTGAGTTCCTGAATAATAGCATCGGTATTAAAAATTGACGGTTGACCATATCCGGTCTTGATTATTTTTAGAGCACGAATTAAAAAATCATCGGGATTTTTTTTGCTGATTTGCACCATTGAGCTTGGCTGCAACAGGCGCATTTCTTCAATTACATCTAAAATAATAAATGATAGTTCATTGACTGCATCCTCGCCTGTTTCTGTCAGCCCGCCGGTATTTATCAAACAAAAATCAGTGTAAGTATTGCTTTCCTGAGCGGTAACTCCAACTTTAGGCGGCGCCGGTTGATTATTGAATTTGATCCAAAAGGCTTGCAGCAATTCTTTGGCTTCTTCCTCCGTTAAATTTCCGTTAGCAATTTCTTTTTTATAAAATGGATATAAATGTTGGTCAAGTCTTCCCGGATTAAACGAATCCCAGGTATTGAGTTCGGTAATTACGCCAAGATGGACAAACCAATAATATTGTAATGCTTCATGGAATGTTTCCGGTGCATTGTGCGGAATTTTATGGCAAATCCGTGTCATCTCCATTAGCTCTGATTGGCGATTATTATCCTTCTCATTTTGTGCTAAGGCTTCCAATTTTTTGGCATAACGTTTGGCATAACTGATCAAAGCATCGGCGGCAATATCAATAGCTTTTAATTCTTCTTTTTTATCATAAGCTTCGGGATCGTTCAGCAGATCTAACGCCGCAATGGACTTTTTAATATCGCTCTTGAAATCAATAAATCCCTTGCTGAATATTTTATCATCCATTACGGTATGACCGGGAGCGCGCTGCTCCATAAACTCCGTGAATACTCCGGCTTGGTAGGCTGCTTGCCATTCTTTTCCAACCGCATTCAAAATGCGATCCCTTATTGAACGCCCGCTCCAGAATGGTTTAATTTCATTTTCCTGAGTGATGAATGACTCTTTATCTACCTTAAATGACACCTTTTCGCGATCATTAAGAATTTGAAAATCCTGTTTGGTATGCGTACATATTTCCGGATAGGTTGGCGTTGCTTTTGGCTTAGGTCCGCGTTCGCCCACGATCAGTTCACCATCGCCAACATATAATTCTTTGTTCTCCAAAATGTGCTTAAACGCCATCGCCCGCGCGACCGGCACCGATACGCGATCGGCAACGCCGCTCTTATAAAATTCGGTCAATAGTTCCGCCCGTTCCAACGAAATGATCGGAATTGCGTCCAAACTTTTTTGCCGTAACTCCTTAATTCTTTTGTTCATGTTCACTCACCAATGATGACATCAATACCATTTACAATAAACTTTTGTTTGATCTGAAATAATTTTTGTTCAGACTGTACTTTCAGTTTACCAATCTTATTTTCCATACAGAACCGGTCTAATTTATCGAGATTTAACGGATTATAAGGTAGTAAAGTTAAGCTCGGAATTGACTTTAGTGATTTTATAAAATTTATCAAATCACTAATATTTTGCTCCGTATCGGTGATTCCGGGAATCAATGGTATCCTCAATTCCACGTCCTTTCCGCTCTCCAATAATTTTTTCAAATTAGCGTGTATTCTTTGATTTGATACCCCGGTGTATTTATTGTGCCGAATATTATCAATCAGCTTTAGATCATATAGATATAGATCCACATATTCATTGATTTCAACATAGTTTTTCCAACTGCTTTCACCACAGGTATCCACGACCGTATGGATATTTGCTTTTTTGCATTCCTTTAAAATACTTAATAAAAAATTGGTCTGAACCGTCGGTTCTCCTCCCGAAAAAGTTACTCCGCCATCAGATTCATCATAGAAGACCTTATCCTTTTTAATGATATTCAGCAGTTCATCAACAGTTACTTCATAACCTACCGTTTCTGTTTTGGTGATTTTCTTCACTCGATCTTTGACCGCAAAATCCTCAACTCCAAAATTTTTACTTTCCGGATTATGACACCATTGGCAGCCCATCGAACAGCCTTTTAAAAAAATAGTTGTACGAATGCCGGGACCATCATGGATAGCATACTTTTTTATATCGAATATGATACCGGTTTTGCTCATAGTTGAAATTACATAATTACCACAAAGACACGAAAACACGAAGATTTTAAAAAAAAAGAGCCTGCAATTGCAGGCTCTTCTTCGATATTATAATTTCTTTGTGCCTTCGCGTCTTCGTGGTTAAATAATCCTAATCTCTCCACCTTCAATAACCGCTTTAACAGAATTCTTTTCAGGATTTTCCAAAACATATTTAGATAATTCCGCTAATATCTCACGTTTGATTATGCGGTTAATCGGTCTTGCACCGTATTCAGGAACATAACCGTTTTTTACCAAATATTCTTTGACACTGTCATCAATCTCCAAAGCGATGTTCTGATCAGCCAAACGTTTCTGAACATTATCTAACTGAATATCCACGATTTTTCGGATGACTGCTCCGGTCAAATCATTGAAAGTGATTATTTCATCAATACGGTTAATGAACTCCGGGCGCAGATATTTTTTCACATCTTCCTGCGCCATATTAGATGTCATAATAATAATCGTATTTTTAAAATTGACCGTGCGTCCTTTGGTGTCAGTTAACCGCCCGTCATCCAATATCTGCAATAATATATTTAATACATTGGGGTGCGCTTTCTCGATCTCATCAAACAATAAAACCGAATAAGGTCGGCGACGAATTTTCTCGGTCAACTGTCCGCCTTCGTCATAGCCGATGTATCCGGGCGGTGAACCGATGAGTTTGGCTACCGAATGTTGTTCCATATATTCGCTCATATCAATACGCACAATCGCATTTTCGTCATCGAACAAGGCTTCGGCTAGCGTTTTGCCTAACTCGGTTTTACCAACTCCCGTGTTACCCATAAATAAGAATGAACCAAGCGGACGGCTTTGGTCAGTTACTCCGAGTTTGGACATGCGGATCACATCTGATACGCGCTGCACTGCTTTATCCTGTCCAACCACCCGTTTTTGCAATTCTTCTTCAAGATGTAAGAGTTTCTCTTTTTCGCCAGAAAGCATTTTGGTTACCGGAATGCCCGTCCATTTGGATACGATTTCGGCAATATCTTCTGTTCCAACTTCCAACTTGAGTAACTTACTATTTTCTAAAATACCGTTCTTTCCCTCCAACTGTTTTTCTATGGCAGGTATTTCACTATACTGAATTTTAGCTGCGGATTGATAATCACCTTCGCGCTGCGATGCTTCCGCTTGCGTGTTTAGCAAATCCAATTTCTCTTTGAGAATTTGAATCTGACTCACAACAGCTTTTTCATCTTCCCAAATTTTGGTGAGTTCGGCTAATTTCTTTTTCAACTCCGCAATTTCTGATTTTACTTTGTCCAAACGTTCTTTGGAGCGTTTGTCTTTTTCCTTTTTTAACGCCTCACGTTCAATCTCCAATTGCAATAATTTGCGCTTCGAATTGTCTATCTCAGCCGGGGCAGAGTTCATTTCCATCCGGATCTTGGCGGCAGCTTCATCCATCAGGTCAACGGCTTTATCCGGCAGGAATCTATCCGAAATATATCTGTCTGACAATGTGGCAGCCGCAATGAGCGCAGAATCCCGAATGTGCAGTCCATGGTGAACATCATATTTATCTTTTATTCCGCGCAATATCGTGATAGTATCCTCAACGCTTGGTTCATCAATATAGACTTGCTGAAAACGGCGCTCCAGGGCAGCATCTTTCTCAATATATTTCTGATATTCGCTAAGTGTGGTTGCGCCGACCACCTTCATCCGTCCGCGTGCAAGCTCCGGTTTGATCATGTTGGACACATCCATTTGCCCTTCCTGCCCGCCGGCGCCAACAATCATGTGCAATTCATCAATAAATACGACTATTTCACCGTCGGTTTCTATTACCTGTTTGATGAAATTTTTTAACCTTTCCTCAAATTGTCCTCGGAACATCGCTCCGGCAACCATCGCACTTAGATCAAGTGCGATCAATTCTTTATTTTTTATATTCTCCGGTACATCACCTTCCACAATGCGCTTGGCAAGACCTTCGACGACCGTAGTTTTACCCGTACCCGGTTCACCGATCAGAACCGGATTATTCTTGGTGCGGCGCGACAAAATTTGAATGATACGGCGTATCTCATCCTCCCGGCCAATCACGGGATCAATTTTACCCTCTTTGGCAAGTTGCGTGAGATTAACACCATATTTTTCAATGGCATTAATGCCCTGTTCAGGATTCATTTGCTGTGCTTGATTCATAAATTTTCACCTTTAATTTCTTTCTAAACCATCAAGGTTTTGAAAACCTTGATGGTTTTCACAATATAACTCAATAAGAATCAAGCACTAAGTGTGCCAGTTTAAGATTTAGGACAATTAGGATTAATAGGGAATTAGGAATGTGCCAATATGGCACTTGATCTTTCTATTTGTATTTTGCTTGTAAAACGGACAAAATTATCTTTAATTTGAATTATTGCAATTAGGGTATAATTATGAAAACTATCTATAAATTAATACCTTTAGTATTAATATTTATTACTTGCTCTAAATCCCCAACCGAACCAACCTTTGACGGCACATTCCCCGATCCGGCTTTTGAAGCTGCGGTTAGGGCCTCACTAAATTTACCGGAAGGGGAAATTACTCAAGCACATTTAGACACACTTACCTATTTAATATATGATTTAGAATCGTTAAATAGTGGAATCTTAATTGAAGATATATCCGGTATCGAGTTTTGTAACAATCTTAGAAGAGTCAATTTATCTGCTAACAACATAATAGACTTCTCCCCAATTAGGGACTGCGTTACAATTGAAGAATTAGTTCTTGAAAGTTGTAATATTACAAGTGTAGCTCCATTTTCAAAATTAAAGGAATTGAAAACTTTATGGTTAAGATTTAATCAAATTAAAAATATTGACGCTCTAAAAGAATTGAGCAATCTCGAAATGTTACATTTAGCAGATAATGATATAACAGACATTTCGCCATTATACAAAATAAGTAGCCTAAAAGTAGTTGAGTTATGGAGGAATGAGATTGCAGAGATTAAAATAACTTCAGGTTTTTCCAACCTAGAGACTTTTCAAGTTGGTGCTAATAATCTAAACAAAATTGAAATTTCGATATCATTGCCACAATTGACGCGTTTAAGTATTAATGATAATAATATTTCTGATATTTCTTTTTTAAACAAAATTGAAAATTTAGAATTCTTTTTTGCTCCTAATAACAAAATTAGAGATATAACCTTGTTAGGAAATATTAACTCATTAATTTCGATTTCATTAGAAAATAATCCAATTGAAGACATATCACCAATTATAGGTTTGAACAATTTAATATATTTGCATCTTGATGAAATTGAGAGCCTTGACTTATCGCAACCGTTACAGCTTTATTCTTTAAAAGTTTTGTCAATAAAATATTGTGATATCGAAAATTTATACTTTCTAGATGGAATGAACAGTTTAATATCTCTCATTGCCTCAAACAATCGAATTAGAGATTTATACCCTCTCGGCTTATTGTCAAACATTTCATATCTTGAGCTAAATAATAATAATATTTACGACATTAAACCACTTGCTGATAATAATAATTATAAGAAGGTTTACTATGAAGATGGGACAAGTAGTGGATATTTATATATTCATAATAATCCTCTATCCGAACAATCTATCAATGAATATATTCCAATATTGGAATCAAGGGAAATTGAAGTAATATACTAAATAGATAAAAATATGAAAAAATTAATCTATTTAGCTTTAATTGTACTACTCTTTTCTACATGCAAAAATTCCCCAACCGAACCAACCTTTGACGGCACCTTCCCTGATCCGGCGTTTGAAGCAGCAGTGAGGGCTTCACTACGTTTGCCAGAAGGTAAAATTACCCAAGCTCATTTAGACTCACTAACAAATCTATTTGGACTCAGTCAAAATCCTAAAATCGCTGATATTTCAGGAATAGAATTTTGCAAAAATCTTAAATATATCGATTTAGCAAATAATAATATATCAGACATCACACATTTAGAATATTGTTCTAATTTAGAAGAGATTGAAATTGGCAATAATAATATTTCTGATATTTCAACATTAAAGCAATTAAAGGAACTCAGAGTATTATTAGCCAATGGGAATAGCATTTCTGAATTTAATTCCTTGGCTGAACTTCCTCTACTCGAACGTTTAGTATTACATGACAATAATATTGGAAATATTAATATAACAGCCGGTTTTCCAAAATTAGATTGGTTATTACTTGATAATAATAATATAAATGAAATTGTTTCTTATCCGAATTTAAGAGCAACCTCAATCGATGATAACAACATTTCAAATATTGATTTTGTAGAACCTTTATCGAAACTAAGGAGAGTTTCGATAAGTGGAAATAACATATCTGATATTTCACCACTTTCTACGTTAGATACATTGTTCCACATAAATGTTAGCAATAATCCTATATCGGATTTAACACCGCTTGAGAAATTTGCAAATATTTTAGATAATTTATATATCGGAAATACTATTGTTTCCGATTATTCACCTATTAGCAAATTGACCAACCTCCAAATTTTAGCAATTGATTCATGTGAGATTAGTGACATTAATTTTTTAGCAAATTTGATAGAGCTGGAAGACTTATACGCAAAAAGCAATAATATCGAAGATATTAGCAGCCTTAGTTCATTACAAAAGTTGGTAAGACTCACATTATGGTATAATAATGTTGGAGACATTACTGCTCTAAAATCAATGCCAAAATTAAGTTATATTGACATAGATAATAACCTTGTTCAAGATTTGAAACCTTTAGTTGATAATAATGATCTTGTTGGGTGTGAGATATTTATTAGAGATAACCCGCTCTCTGATCAATCTATTAATGAATATATACCTACCTTAGAAGCAAGGGGTGTCGAAGTTTATTATTAAAATAAAATAATTCCCAATGAAAAAAATATTCCTAATCCCTATACTGTTATTGCTCATAACTTGCAAAAAATCCCCAACCGAACCAACCTTTGACGGCACCTTCCCTGATCCGGCCTTTGAAGCTGCAGTTAGGGCAGCATTTTTAGGCTCAAGCCCTGATACACTAACTCAAGAATATTTGGATCTTATAACCTTTCTTGAGACAGATCATGAATACGGAGAAAAAATTGTTGATATCTCAGGAATTGAATTTCTACGTAATTTGGAAACTGTTGATTTGTCATTTAATGCTATTAGAGATTTCTCACCAATCAAAAAATGTAGATTAATTACAGATTTAAATCTATCTAACAATGAAATAAAATCAATTGAGGCATTAGAAAAATTATCTGAATTAAAATATATAAATTTGGGAGAGAACTCAATTTCTGATGTGTCTAGTTTATACAATCATAAAAAAATTAAACTTTTAAATCTAAGTGGAAATAAAATTGAAAAATTGAATATTGATTCTGATTGGAGTACAGTAATTCAATTATACGCAGGATCAAATAAAATTGGATCTTTGATAATTTTATCTGAACTACCAAACTTAACTTATCTTAATGTCGGTTTTAATAAAATCTCTAATATTAATATCTTAAAATTGGCAAAAAATCTTGAAAGCCTAGAAATTTATAATAATAACATAAGGTGATATCTCTGTAATAGAATCTCTCCCAAACCTCAATACATTGTGGCTAAACAATAATCCTGTATCAGACCTGACTCCGCTCAAAGAACTTAACAAATTACGGGGACTTAACTTATCAGGGATTAAAGGCGTCACTCTTAGTGAAATTGGAGAAATCAATTCATTAACCGAATTGTATTTAGACTATTGTGAACTTGAAAATCTTAACTTTGTTAATAATTTAACAAATCTATGGTATTTAAGCGCATTAAGTAATAATATATCCGATATTTCATCATTAACTACATTATTAAATATTAGCATTTTAACTCTAGATAATAATGGAATTAGCGATTTAAAACCATTAGTCGAAAATGAAAACTTTGGATCATACTTATCGATAATACATAATCCGCTCAGTAGTAAATCAAAAAATGAATATATACCTGAATTACAGGCACGTGGTGTAGAAGTAAATTATTAAAACTCTATCCCTAACCCTTTCTCTTAAAAAGAGAAAGGGAATACCGATTTCTCCCTCTCTTTATAAGAGAGGGTTGGGGTGAGTTATAAAAATTTATCAATAATACCATCCAACTTTACTAAAACACTATCAATATCATCTAATACCTCTTCATTAGAAAACCGATAAACTTTTATTCCAAGTGTTTCAATGATTTTAGTTCGTAGTTCGTCATAATCTTTCTGTGTTTCGTGGATACCTCCGTCAATTTCTACCACTAGTTCAAGCTCGTGACAATAAAAGTCTGCAACAAAATAGCGTTTTATATTATCGATTTCAAAAATTATTGGGTGTTGACGATTAAACTTGTACCCTTTGAATTGGCGATGCCTTACATATTGCCAAAATTTCTTTTCTGCAGGAGTGCTGTTTTTCCTTAAATCTCTACAGGATTGTCTTATAGATACTTCCATTTAAATCTACTCATCCCCCGGCCCCTTCTCTCAAGAGAGAGGGGGGGATTCCCGCGTTCCCCCCTCTTTTTAAGAGAGGGGTTAGGGGTGAGTTTATTATTAATATCTCCAACTTATAATATCAGCTCCCTTTGGTGCAGTTTTTTCTATCCGCTCGATAATCTTATCCATGTACATGGTATTATAGCGTAGTCTTGAAATAGCATTTGGATTTTCATGATCACCGTTCCAGCAGTGCTCGGCGCGCGGTTCATAATCAACCTCACCGGCATAATATGGATTTTCTGTACTCTCTAAGAAATCTTCCATCAGATATACGGCATTGTTTAGATAATAATTGTCCATCTCACCGCAATAGATATGAATTTTTCCCTTTAGATCTTCCCCGATCTTATCCCAATCACGTTCCAAAATGTAACGCAGGTCGTAATTCTCTTTCCAATATTGCGCCACTTCAGGATTTATTTCACCGGTCTCTTTATCCCAAATTCGCATCGGATATCCATCCGCCCCCTGTGGGGAATAAACGGCTTCCCAAATATCCCATTGCTGTCCTGATCTACTTTTGGTACCGAGCGCAAGTTCACGATAATTCATTTCTTTTAACGTTGATTTAAGATGTCCTAAATAATTCCTCATTCCCGGTCGCAACACCCTGCGATGTTCGCCATCGACAAAATAAGCATTTCCATCCTGATAAATATCTACGACTGTATAAGCCCGAAAATCAATGGGATCGGGGCAGGCAGCAAAGCAACCGTTATATTCTCTGGGATACATGATTTGTACGGCTAACGCTTCCCAACCACCGGTAGAGCCACCGTAAGTGAAGCGGCTCCAGCCTTCACCTATGCCGCGGAACTTCTTCTCTACAAAAGGAATTAGCTCGTGGGTTATAGCGTCGCCATAAGGACCCAAATTAACTGAGTTGACGGCATATGAATCATCATAATAAGGATTGGCGTGCTGTACTTCTATAATAATCACACGCGGAAAATCTTTGGACGTCCATTGCTTGTAAAAATCATAGGCTTCCTGCTGTTTGATAATATTATAGCCCTCTACTTGGAATCGCGCGCTAAACTCCGGTTCAAGATCCGGTGCCGGCGGTTCAGTCTGAAATCCTCCAAAGGTGTATGGAAAATGTCCATGGAAAATTATCAATGGATATTTCACATCAGGATGTTCATCAAATCCTTCCGGCAGCAGCACATTAGTTCCAAGGTACATATCGCGTCCCCAAAATTCGGATAACAACTTACTTTTCATCTTTACGTGTTTTATATATTTAGTGTCTTCCGGCAGTTCAATGGGCGGAATGATTTGGTCAAGTACTATATTGATCTTTGAATTTGATTTCAGCTTGAACTTAACCGGTTCACTCAAAAGATTACCCGGTGATTTATTCCACTGCTGACCTTCTCCTTGATCCATTGGTAATTTGATGGTGTGACCGGTTGATAAATTGAATGTATCATATTTATGCAATAGAGCCTGAACAAAATATTCACCTTCCGGTAATTCTTTTAAGCTCTCGACAGGATATCCGAACTCGTTTCCTATGAATTCAACAATTTCAGTAGGCTTCCAGTTTTCAACATCCATACCGAAAACAATTTGTGTGTTTACATCGTCTGTAATTTGAAAACGCGGTTCTTCTTCAGCATTATTTGAAATCAATAATAACAGTCTGCCGTCAACAGGAGTTTTTGATAGTTCCTCCGCGAAGCTAACTTTAATGATTAGCGAATTGGTTTTTGCCATACTTTGTCCCATATTTAATAATCCGATAATTAATATTATAAAAAATTTGTTTTTCATATTTATTCCAGTTAATAAAATCAATGCAACTTCAATACACTGCCCCCAATAAACTCTCTCAATAATGAATCCCATGGAATTATGGACTCATCATAAAAATCCATAACTTGTGATAACATGTTGTAGATTCGCTCGGCTCTGATGAAGGCATCACGGCGTTTGGAATCATCCTGCCATTCTTTTATGTAATCCGGCAGATGCTCGAATGTGAATTTTTTCATGTACGGCAATTCAAAGGGTATCGAACCATTAACAATATAATCTGTATCCCCTTGGAAAGGAATAATGTGCTTTAGTTCACTTCTTCGTACATAATGCCAATGGCCAATCGTTTGTCGCATATCATATCCGCGCGAAGCGGAATCCCGCACCATCCGGCGCAAAAGCCGTATATCAGTCCAACGTACAAACCGATTATTATTGTCCTTTAATTGTGCAATTGTCTCAATATACACTTTGACTTTGCTGTCATCCGCTACGCTCTGGGTCATCGGTTCATACAATCCATGTAAGGTATCAATTACGAGGACCTGATTGGGTAGGATAGCCTTCTCCTGCTGATCCAAAAAGCGTTTTCCCTTTGAAAAATCATAATACGGCATCTTGATAGTTTTACCGGCAATTAGTTGCTCAAGATGTTCATTGATCAATTGAATATCTAATGCTTCCGGTGTTTCAAAGTCATAATCGCCAAATTCATCTTTGGGATGATCTTCCAAATCAAAGAAATAGTGATCAAGATTAAGCGCAACGGTTTCCAAGCCGGCTTCGTTCAGTTGATGAGAAAGTTTGGCAGTCGTGGTGGTTTTACCGGAAGATGACGGACCGGCTACAATAATAAGTTTTATATCATCTTGATCTTCAGCAATCTCACGAGCGATATTCTGGATATGGCGATTATAATTCTGCTCGTAAGCATGAACCAATTCAGGTAATTTGCCGTCATTGATGATCTTATTAAGTTTAGTAATTGTTTCACAATCGTGTTCAATATTCCATAACAAAGCTTCATACATCGTCCGATACGGTATGCGCGGATCTTCAGTCAAGCGACCTTTTTTTAACTTCTCCCGCCTGCGGTATTCACGATAAATAATATAGGCTTTAGCAGTTCGGGAGTGCCCGTTCTCAATCAGTACTTTCTCAACATTATCTTGAATTTCATTGACCAACGGCATATCGGGCGCTTTGAAGTTCTCATAAATTATCTTCGTAACTTTCTTGGCAAGTTTGATGCTTAAGTCTTTTCTATGTCCACCTACTGAAGCCGCAGCCCGGTAAATCCCGTCGGCAATTTTCTGCTCATCAAACGGTACAATTTTACCGTTGCGCTTTACAACATTGGAAACCTGTTTATTTCGTCTGCCACCTGACATTTTAATATTTACATTTTGTTAATATTATAACTATAATTTAGTATCAATATTTAAATAAGGAAATTATTATGAACAACGCAGAAAATGGAATTTTTAATGTTCAAGTCTTTCAATTCCTAAAAGAATTGACGAACAACAATAATCGCGCTTGGTTTCAACAGAATAAACAAAGATATGAAGATATTATCTTAATTCCGGCTCTTAATTTCATATCGGCTGTCGGAGAAAAATTACCGGAAGTTTCTACAAATTTTACTGCAATTCCAAAACGGATCGGCGGATCTATCATGCGGGTTTATCGTGACACACGGTTTTCTAAAGATAAAACTCCCTACAAAACCAATATTGGTATCCAATTTCGGCATCGCATGGCTAAAGATGTACATACTCCCGGTTATTATTTACATATTGCTCCCGATGAGTGTTTCATTGGAATCGGAACCTGGCATCCGCCTTCCGATGCTTTGCTAAAGATTAGAGAGCATATCGTTGAATATCCCGCAAAATGGATCGCTGCCCGCGATGATAAAACTTTCCGTTCTGAATTTGAATTAAGCGGTGATAAGCTTAAAACTGCTCCACGCGGCTTTGACAAAGATCACGAGTTAATTGATGACCTAAGATGGAAAGATTTCATAGCGGTAAAAAATATAGATGAAACCGAAATATTAAAGGATGATTTGACACAAAGGACCATAGAACTTTTTAAAACAACGCAACCCTACATGAAATTTCTATGCGATGCCATCGGAATTCCATTCTGACACAATTAGCTGTTTTCTGAAAAACACTTCCGCAGATTTATCCTCATTTATTTTGTAGATAATTCCACTGTTAACAAAGCCCATTTTTTTGTGCCAGGTTTGAGCACCGATTGCATCTTCCATTGCAGAACTGAACAATACTGTGTAATCCTTGCTCAAATGTTCTTCTAAAGATACTAGGAGAGTTTTCCCGATTCCTTCTCTTTGGTATTCAGGCAAAACATCTATAAAAGATATGAAAGGAATATGACCCCACAAAAAATCAAAGATTAAATATCCGACCTGCCGTGATTCTTTCCTTGCTATTAAAACTTCTTTATTCTTTATTTTTGTCCTGATTTGCGATTCAGCTAATTTTGAATTTTCAACCAAAAAATCTTTATCACTCAATTCTGCAAAATCAATCTTTAGCATTCAGTATAACTATTTAAGATTGGTGAGATATTTTCTGATCTCCACAACCAATTCCGGTCCATGGGCAAGAGTATTTGTCTCCATGTCTAACCAAGTACTGTTTGGCAGCATTTTGTCCATTTTTATTAAATTCTCCGGTTCATGTAACAGATCTTTGGTCGCACCTACGATCAGCACCGGTAAGTCAATATCCTTTAATATATCCCAAACTTCGTACTGCGCTAAAGCCAAAGCGCCCGGTTTTAATTTTTTCGGATCGGCGGTGTCAAGAGCATTGGCATACTTTTCATATTGTTTGTAGTCATGTTCAATATCTAAACGAAAATTTTTCAGATACCATTTTACAAAATGTTTGAAACCGGGATAGAGTCGTACCCAAAATACTCGTACAAGAATTTTGCCCCATTGCGGCATCCGATATACAGCATTAGGACCTAATAATGCAAAGCAAAGTGGTTTATTAGTGAGATTCTTATAGCTTTCTAAAATTGCCGTCCCTCCTAATGAGCTGCCAAACATCAGATATTCTTTTTCCTTTAAATTAAATATCTCAACTAGTTTAACAAGATCATCGGCGATGGCTTCGACACTAAAATCTTTGGTATTCTTTACCCGTGATGTGATCTTTTCCCGCGTTTCAACATAAATAATATTGAAGTCTTTGGTCATTTCTTTCAATACTTGCTGCCACCCTTTCATCAAAGAAATCCATCCCGGTATAAATAATACGGTAGGAAATTGGCTTTTCTCAGGCGGCGTAAATTTTACCGCTCTTAAAGACACATTTTCGGATATATCTACCATCTCCTCGGTAAATTTTGTTCCGGGAGCGCAATAATCAAATAACACTTCCTTTTGAAATTCCGGATCAGTCATATTTAAACACTATATTACGATTTTTATTGCTTGTTTGATTATTGAATATTTGGCAGGGGGGTATCCGGCGGATTCACCGTCCATTTCAATATAGAAGTTCCGATTAGTGTCGAATTCCAAAGTATGGCAAGTTCGGTGATGAGCCGGTTTTTTCTCAAAGACCTTACCTCTGTATAGAGATGGAATTAATCCGATTAATCTAATTTTTGAAGTACTGTCAACAATCGCTACCGTGAAAATTCCGTCATCGGGATTGGTCTCAACATTATAATACATTCCTCCGCCAAAATAAGGTGTTTTAAAAACTGTGATGTTTGTGATTTCTGTGAATTGTACTTCTTCGTCATCAAAACGTAATTCGCAGGCGATTGGTTTAAAATCGCCAATGGCTTTTAATCCGGCTATTACAGCTGACGCATCAACACTCCATCTCTTGATTTGCTTAGAAAAACCTTCCACATTATTATAAAATTCATTAGCTAAACTAATCAGTCCAATACTGGAATTGTTGAAAAAATATTTTGTAATCGGATTTCTTTCACTGTCCCGGCACTCGATCTGACCAATATCAACAGCAATAGTTTCCTGCGATTGTATCAATTCTATATTTGACTTTTCAGTGGGATATCTTTTTGCAAAATCACAGCTGCTGCCGGCAGGGATTAAAACAAATTCTAAGTCTTCAACCGTTTTGGGATTAAGCATCACTCCTTGCAGTACTTCATTTACGGTACCATCTCCGCCAAACACGCCTATACGCCGGTAACCTTGCTTGATTACCTCATCGGCAATTACAGTGGCATTTTTAGGAGACGTGGTAAATTGATATTCGTACTCTATTTTGTTATCAGTTAATTCCTGACTTAGCGCAGTCCACCGCTCGGATGCCAAACCGGCACCGGCCGCCGGATTACATATAAAAAATGTCTTTGTCTCCTTGTATTTATTCACAAACAAATATTTCTACATTGACTGTAGTTTTTTATGGATTGACTCCACCAGTTTACCTTGCTTTGAAATCTTCTTCTTCAACTTGTCAATTTCCTTAGCATTCGATTTAAGATCGTCCTCACCTTTCTGCACCTTCTTGGTTGATTTCTCGATGTCTTTTAGTAAACCATCATAATCTTTTACAAGTTTTTCTAATTTATTCTGCATTTTTTGCAGTTTATCATTTGCGTCACTGAACTGTTCATAGCCGGCGCTGTCTTCCGGCGGTATTTCTCCGTCAACAAGTAAATTTTCAACAACTGCACTTTGCATGGCAATCTCTTCGTTAAGTTCAGTTTGTTTCTTAAGATTGGATTCTATATCCTTGTTAGCTTTCTTGATTTTCTTATTATGCTTGTCAACTACGTCATTATTTTTTTGAATATCGTTATTTACTTTTTTAAGTGACTTCTGCAATTTCTCCAATTCTTTCTTTTCATCATCATATTCAACCCGCACCTTTGCAATTTCCACCGAGTAGGTGAAATCGCTTAGAAATTTTGAGATTACTGCAAAGTTCTCCGGCTGATTGGACGACGAAACGAATTCATCATTGGAAATAACACATAGTTGCAGTTCGACATCACCCTTTTTTTTGTCCAATTTCATATACCAATCAACTGTATTGGATAATCCTTCAAGGTTTACTCCTTGATTGATAAACTCCCCTTTTTTCTTATCGGTTTTTCCGAAATTTTTATTGGCAGCTTTCCACTCATCCTCAACAAGATTTTTATCAACATTGCTTAATAAAATGTAAAAAGCATTGTGCTCTCCGAATTTAAATTCGATCATTTTCTCGCCAACTTGGCTAAATGAAAATGTTACTGCTAATACTAAACTTGATAGATATTTAAAATATTTGTTCATATTGAATACCTCCGAACAAAATTACTATTAATTATTTTTTTTCAATAGGATAACTTTTTAGGCTATTTCAATTCTTCATACTAAATTTCAAATGATATATTCTAAAAGTTGTGCAATTATTAACCAATCAGGAATACAAATGATCAAACGACTGCTTATATCAATTATAATTATTAGCTCATCTTTATTTGCCCAAGGACGTAGTATGCCGGCACTTGTTTATGGTCCTTCAGCATCTGCATATAAAATTGTAAATGACACAATTTCAGTCAAACAATTAAGAATCGGCAAACGTTTACAAGATGATTTGTATTTGTCCTCAGGTAAGGATAAAACTTTTATATTAATTTGTGAAGAAACTCTATTAGAATTATTGCCCGAATCCAAAATTCTCATTGACCGTTCCAATTTAAATTTCCGTATCCTTGAGGGAAATGTAATCATCCACAAGGAGGACGATCTTACCCCTTTTTGTTATACTGTTCAGATAGATCAAGGTGCCATCGGCTATATTGGCAGCAAAAATATAAAAGTGTCTATTGATTATGCCGACCGAATCTTGTCAAATGGAATATTTTATCCGCAGACAGACTTTTTACTGGTGGACAGGGATTTTATCAATTTAAGCAATCGTGATGGAAAATATGTTTTATCATTGATCTACCAATTTGATTTACCGGCTCTGCATAAAGAGTTTAACCTGCCAAGTAAAAGAGAAAAAAACTTTCGATTTTCAACGCGGGAAAAGACTGGGACAGCCGGTTATAGATCAAATACTTATTTACATGCCGGTTCAAATCTTAGGTTACGGTGGGAAGAACTTGAATTTGTTTATAGTATATGGATTGCCATATCAACCACAGAAGGATTCTATACCAAGAATTGGAATGAATGGCAGGATATTGTCAATAATATCCACCACATTTCTGTGTTCCACCCTACGGATCCCTATTATTTAAGATTTGGCATGATTAACAGGCTAGAACTAGGAAGAGGTTATCTCGTAGATAATTATAATAATACTATTGTTTTACCGTTTGAAAATTTGACCGGCTTGCAATTAAAAGCAAGCAGTAGAAAATTTTTAGCCAACATTTTCGTAAACGATATAACAAAACCGCGCATTCTTGGTTTATACTATAATCAAAGACTTTCGAAAAGATTCAGTGCTGATTTCACTTATGTGGCTGACTTAAACCAATATTCCAATATTATTGATACCGATAAAGACTCCTATCCGGATCGGGTTGATCCACAAGATGAGACAGAAAATTTTCCCGGTCAGATGATAGTATCCGATGACGACATTATATATACCGATGACCTGATAAGCTTAGATGATTTTGATGAGAAACAATTACATGCTTTCGGATTGGGACTAAAATATCAAATAGCCCATCTATCGGGAGCGGATGTTTACATCACCGGCGATATTGCTTTTCTTACAACTCCAAGCTTAGGAATATCATTCCCCAATCTGTATGTTGGCAATGAGATTTTTGAAGTTGGACTTGGCGCTGATTTCCAAAGCTATGACTTCCGACCGGCAATTTTTAGCAGCAGCTATGAATATAAAAAAGCCCGGTTCATTAAAAATCCGGATGGCGAATTGGAATTAATCACACGTGATATTAACTATAAAGATGAGGAAGATGGTTGGTTTACCGGATGGAACACGTTTTTCAACTTAAAATTGTCAAAGATGCTAAACCTTAAGACTAAGTACCGTGAAGTTAATCGTGAAGATGATTTTAAGCGCCACGTAATGTTCTCTATTAAGAGTAGATACAGCTTCTCCCCTTATCTCAAAAGCTATACTTTGTTCATGGATCATCAGGATTTTGACCAATTATTCGATGAAAAGACCGATGGCCAAATATTTGGTATTTCAATCAACACCCGCCCGCATAAAGCAATTGATCTGAATTTTAGATATCGTGAACAATATCAGGACAAGGAAAGCGATGGCAAGATTCAGGAGGACGATGTTGATCGCAGTTTTACCTTAGATCTTTCAATTGATACAGACTATTGGTGGAACAAATATCGCGATCGCAGAAAAAATAATTAATCGGCAATAAACTATATACTTAAAATATCGTATATATAAATGGTGCTACTGCCGAGCCTTCCGTTATAATTATTAAAGCACCAAAAATTGCCAAGAAAAAGATGATTGGTATTAGCCACCATTTTTTTCTTACTTTAATAAATTCCCACAATTCCTTTAAAATTGAAAGTTTGCTCATAAAAATACTCTCTAAAATTGTTTTTCTATATTACTCTCCGAATCTTGCCGATAATTCCAATAAGTAGTATCGTTTGTTTTAAAAGATAAATCAAGAAATTTTTTCCTGAATATTTTTGCAATTAATCCGATCGGTGTAACTATCAAATAAAAAATAACAGTTAGGATTACCCGTGTCATAATCCAACCCAATATTGTCGCGAATACCATCCATACATAGTAGATCGGTTTCAAAACCGATGGTATTACAACACCTAATATGATAAGCGCCAGTCCCAATCCTAAGAATATACGATAGTCAGTCGTACCTTTCCATAATATGAATAAACCTATTAAGACAATTATTCCGCCGACAAGATAACCGAATTTTCGTATGTCTTCCTTCGTAGTGCTTATGTTTTTAATATCTTCTATCATTCCATTTTACCATGGCTAATCTAATTGAAACTCTTCGCGCCAGTTAGAATCACCTTCCAATTTCTTTTGATCTCTTTTATTAAGCAAAAAATTTCCGAGCACTAAATAGTCCATTTCTGTCCGCATAAAACAGCGATAGGCATCTTCCGGCGTGCACACAATCGGTTCACCGCGTACATTAAATGATGTGTTTACAATCACTGCTGATCCATGTTTCTCGTTGAACTTTGATATTAGCTTATGGTAATTAGGGTTATATTTACCATTAACTGATTGGATTCGCGCTGAATAGTCCACATGAGTTATTGCCGGAATATCCGATCTGACCACGTTTAATTTATCTAATCCAAAATAATCACTTTGCTCTTCAGACATCTTAATTTGTCTATTTTCTTTAACATTTGCAACTAACAGCATATAAGGACTTTCACGGTCAATATCAAAATAATTCGAGATTTCTTCCGCCAATACCGATGGTGCAAACGGTCGGAAACTTTCACGATATTTTATTTTTAGATTCATGGTTTTCTGCATTTTTGGAGAACGGGCATCACCTATAATTGATCGTGCCCCCAATGCCCGTGGTCCAAATTCCATTCGACCATCAAACCATCCGATGATCTTCTCGTCATTAATCAGATCAGCAACTTTGTCTACCATGGACTCCGTATCTAATTCCGTATATTTGCAATCAGATAATTTCAGGAAATGCTCAATGGAAGAACTTTCAAATTCGGGACCTAAGTAACAACCTCTCATACTATCATCAGGATTAACTTTCCTTGATTGCTTCAGATGCAAATGCCAGACTGCTAAAGCTGAACCGACCGCACCGCCCGCATCGCCGGCGGCGGGTTGAATCCATATATCATCAAAAATTTTAGATCTAAGCAATTTACCGTTAGCAACACAATTAAGGGCGACCCCTCCCGCTAAACACAAATTACGCTTACCGGTTTTTTCACGCACATTTTGAGCCATCTTCAAAACAATTTCTTCCGTGACTTCCTGTACAGACCTTGCTAAATCCATCTCTTTTTGTGTTAGCTCGGACTCAGGTTTACGGGGTGGGCCACCAAACAATTTATTAAATCTCCTACTGGTCATCTTGAGCCCGACCGAATAGTCAAAATATTTCATGTTCATTTTGAATGAACCATCTTCCTTAACATCTATGAGATGCTTATAAATCAGATCTTTATATTTTGGCTCACCATAGGGTGCCAATCCCATAACTTTATACTCACCGGAATTAACCCTGAATCCGGTATAATAGGTAAATGCCGAATATAACAAACCAAGCGAATGAGGGAAATTAATATCAGCAATGATACTTACGTTATTGTCCTCACCAATACCATAACTCGCTGTTGCCCATTCGCCTACGCCGTCCATTGTTATAAAGGCAGCCTCTTTAAAAGGTGATGGGTAAAATGCTGATGCCGCATGTGATAAATGATGCTCGGGGAATAAAACCTCGCCGCTATAGTCAAGTTCATTCTTGATCAATTCCCTTATCCACAATTTTTTCTTTAACCATAATGGAAGCGCTTTAATAAATGATTTTATTCCTTTTGGTACGTATGCTAAGTGGGTTTCTAAAATTCTTTCAAATTTCAATAACGGCTTATCATAAAAAGCTACATAATCAATCTTTGCTATGTTAATTTTTTCGAAATCCAAACAAAATCTTACTGCATTGCTCGGAAAGGCATGGTCGTGTTTTTTTCTTGTAAATCGCTCCTCTTGAGCGGCAGCAACAATAGTGCCGTCTTTTAACAGGCAGGCAGCACTGTCATGATAAAATGCCGATATTCCTAATATATACATAATTCCTTAATTAATTAGAAAATGAAATTACAATTAATAATACCTTAACTAAAGTTTTAAAATGTCTCCGTAATGCTACCTAAGCAATGGATTTAATCAATTAATTTTCTCACTTGTATTGTATCCAATAACGCATCAGTAAATATTTCAGATCCTTTATAATTATAATGAATACTATTATAAAACATGCTATCATGGAATGTTGGATTTTGGTTTGAGTAAAAATCTATAAATGAGATATTATCATACTTGCTAGTAATATTCTTTAAAAATTTACTGTGGTCAAGTTCAATCGAATCAATATACGTATTTTTAGTGAGAGTTAGCCAGCCGGGTGAAACAGGCGGCTGAAAAATGATTATATTCATTTTTGTATCAGCCAATTTTTTAATTATGCTCATGAATACATCTTTTCTAACACCATTATGGTTCGAATCAATATACCACGGAGTTTTTAATGTGTTTGAATAAATATCAACAGAGTTAAAATCAAAATCTGACATATCACCTTCAACTCCAAGGAAACCTTTATTATACAATCTGCTATCAGAGCTATCTAAAACCGTATTCCTCTCAATCTTAAATAATTCTTTCAAAATTAATATAAGTCTTTCATGCATCATATTTAAATATCGAATACCAAATAATTTAATATTCTCAAAAGTAGAAAAATAAGTGATGTATGCTTGAGGCCTACCCCATTTATCAACTACGCAATCATTCAATTCAACGCTACTTACGCTAATTATTAGTGTGTGCAATTGATTGATAAGGTTATGCTGTTCCAAAGCGTTATACAAAACAGCAATACCAGCTCCAGTGGCTCCAATATTCACGGACTTCTTGTTAAAACGTTCTTCAATCATAGCTGGAATTACTTGCCTTTCCGCTCGAGAATCACCACCTACGATTGTCAGAGATTCGTCACTTTTTTCTACCAATGAATTAATTTTTTTCTTTATATCAGTATGAAAAGTATAATGTGTGAACTTTGGGATATTAAATATCACAATTATTGGGAATATCAGCAAAATTGATTTAACTATAAATTTTTTCATAACATTAAAACTGGAAATATATAAACTCACTTGGTTCTGAATACCCAAACACCAAAACAAAAAACAATAATATATAATAAATTGCCCACCTATACCAAACCGGCTTGTTGCTTAACCATATTCGTGTTGATTGTTTCCTTTGAATTAGATGCTGAATTCCTAAAATACTGATTGCAATCAATCCTATCAGCATTTCATGCTTAGGCAGATTAAATCCAAAATTAAAAATACCCGGAGAAAATCCGATTTCTTTAATCCGAACAATTACTTCTCCAATTCCGGCAAATAAGTGTGTGATTATAAATACTGCATCTGAAAAATTGTTGGCTCTAAAAAATATCCACCCGAATAGCACTATATGGAATATAAATAAAACTTGCAATGTCTTTTGTATAATTGGTACCTGATCCAGCTTAAACAGTTTTGTAAGCTGAGGGCGGACGTTGCGTGTCCAATAAGAAAATAGATAATATGAACCATGCAATCCACTCCATATTAAGAAAGTCCAGTTAGCACCATGCCATAATCCACTGATCAAAAACACAATCATAATATTATAATACCAACGCCATCGGGTTGTTTGATTACCACCCATTGATTTATATAGATAATCTCTGAACCAAGTTGATAACGAAATGTGCCATCTTTGCCAAAATTCCCGTATTGATTTAGCAAAATACGGTCGCCTGAAATTCTGCATCAAATCAATTCCGAATACCTTTGCCGACCCTATGGCGATATCGGAGTAACCGGAAAAATCACAATATATCTGAAAAGCAAAAAGATATGTACCAATTAACAGCGGCAAGCCCGATGCTTCCTGCGGATTATTATAAACCTGATTCACTATAACAGCAACTCGATCAGCAATAACTATCTTCTTGAAAAAACCCCATAACATTAACTTTAATCCATCAGTAACACGATCATAATCAAAATTATATCTTTTCACCAACTGCGGCAATAAACGCGTGGAGCGTTCAATCGGACCGGCTACTAACTGAGGGAAAAACGCCACATACAGCGCAAATATCCCCAAATGTTTCTCCGGCTCACGTTTTTTGCGATATACATCAATTGTATAGCTCAAGGTCTGAAACGTATAAAATGATATGCCAACCGGTAACAGGACTTTGAAAGCCGGAACGTTGTAAAATATGTTGAAGTGATCAAATACGGTACGGATAGAATCATTGAAAAAATTAAAATATTTGAATCCAAACAATAATCCTATATTTACGAATAAGCTTACAACTAAATATACTTTCCTTTTCGATTGCGTCGCGGCTTTTGACATCTGCAAGGCAGCAAAATAATCCACGAGAGTAGATATAAGTATCAATATAATATATTCTGCTTTCCAACACATATAAAAATAGTAGCTTGCCATTAAAAGCATAAACCAACGCAGTTTGTGTGGAAGCAAAAAGTATAAAAATACTACCGCAGGAAAAAATATTATAAATTGGGTCGAGTTGAAAAGCATTCTTTAATTTACAAAACAAATTCCAATAAGTAAGGATAAACACTTTCCGGAATGTGTATTTAGGAAATTATTCACTGAACAGATTTGGAATGCTTTCATTTAGATATTACAAATATCCGATGAATCAAATACAATTTAATAGCGCTCCGGAGGAGGGACTCGAACCCCCGACCTGGTGGTTAACAGCCACTCGCTCTACCAACTGAGCTACTCCGGAAATTATTCGTTTTGTCATCAAAAAGCGCGCAGAATTTATTCACATTTTTATATTATTCAAACTTACAATTCTTTTTCTGCAATTAATGTTTTACCTTCAACAAATATTCCACTTTTTAACTGATCAGTATTAATATATACTATGCCATCTTCATCATGTGCTTCACCGTAAACCGAATGGATAGATTTCAATCCGCCTAAGTATTTCCGCTTATCGCAGAGATATACTAAATCGCCGGGTTCAGCTTCCATCGCTTTCATGTCATTCTTAGAAAACCTTATCATGTCATCAGTACTATCATCTAATTTATAATGGACTTCAACCTTCTGTCCTTCACGATCATTAGGTTCGCTACCTTTAAAGAACCTTCTTGCATCTTGAATACTTGAGGCAACAAGTCCTTTAGTATGTGTCTCGACATCGTAACCGACGACATAATAACTTACTACCAATGGTACTAGAACTATCGAGATCGCAATCAATACGAATATTGATGATACTGTACCAAAATTGACAAAGAAAGATGCAATTACTACTGTATAGATAATAGATAGTAATGATGTCAACACAGCCATTATCATACTTGTATTTGGTAAATGGCGTACCCATCTAACAAATTTGTGTTGTAAGCCGGTAGTCCAAGCAGCCAAGACTGCAACCGTTGCACACACAATAATATTGTATAATGCTCTGATATATGTATAGGGATGATCCGGGTTTAGTTGGATACCATGGTCAAACGGAGCAATTAGTACTCCCGGATATTTCGCACCAAGAAGCATTAAAGCTACACCACCTAAAAATGTAGTTATTACAGCTGCAGGTGTGAACTTCTTCCAAAAGACACCTAAGAAAATCGCGACTACTAACGGTGGGGTTAAAGTAGAATGGAAATAACCGTGAGCCTCGTACACAGTTGGGAAACTGTCAAACGGGATTACCGCCAAAACTCCTAAAGTTGTAATACCTATTGAAGCAATCCTTGCTACTCCAAGCTCACGTTTTTCAGTATCTTTTTTACTAGCGATTTTCTTACTAACAAATCCTTTGATCGGACGATACACATCATTCACAAAGATAGCTGACGTTGCATTGATCAATGTATCAACTGTGCTCATTAATGCTGCGGTTAAAGCCGCCATTACAAATCCGAATATTATCGGATTATTTAATATTATGTTGGCAACTACAACAAATATTTGATCAGGTGAAGATGCCGGATTTACAATATCGGGACTTGCTACACTAACCGCTTTGCCTAACCAACCGGCATTACCAACAACAATGGCAGAAATCGGTAAAACAAATAAAATATTTATCGCGGCGGCTTTGCGACCTTCATTGACACTCTTACAAGCCATGAATCGCATCAGTAGCCCTTGATTCATAAATAAGAATCCAATCGAGCCGGCGATGCCGTCTTGCCAAAATATTCCGGCAAAATTGAAGTCCGGTGGACTATTAAAATTGGCGAGTGGCATTCGCCACGACATTGGTAATAAATCCCAAAATGTTTGGAAACCTCCTAAGTAGCCAATACCGACTGCAAATAACAAAAGTCCTGCAAAAAGTAATATAAATCCTTGAAGTAAATCAGTGAAGATAACAGCAGTTTGTCCGCCAAAAGTAATATAAGCACCGGTAATAACTGCTATTACAATTATTACACTCATCAGTGTTACCGGTAATCCAAACATTTCCGGCGGTAACAGTGGTATCATCGCTTTGCCAAGCGTTAAAAAACCAATTCCAATGTAACCAATCATATAAAGCAATAATAGCATTGTAGCGATAAATCTTGAGGAAGGGCTGAATCTTTTTTCAAAATACTCCGGGATTGAACGAACCTTGGAGTAAACTACAATTGGCAACCAACCAAACAAAAAGAATGGTACAAAAAACCAATCATTTATGTAGGTCATGGTTGAGGATAAACCATGCTCAAAACCCTTGGCAGAATATTTTACAAAACTATGACTTCCGACACCGGTAGCAACAATTGACATGGTAATCAACCACCATGAGAATCGGCGTCCGCCGAAAAAGAAATCGGTCGTAGAACGGGTATATCTGCCAAAATAACTGCCAAACAACATTACAACCGCAAAATATGCGATCATGACTATCCAAACGCTTGTTGAACCAATACTATGAAAAGTTACTTCGCCGACTTGTTCCATTATGACCTCTCTTTCCTCACAAATTTCAAATATCCGAATCCGAGTGAACCGATCATAAATATCAGCCACAATATTACACTACTTCTCAAACTCAAAATTTCAAGGGCTGCCATATTCCATAGTGCGTGCATAACCATAAACCAAATTAAACCAAAGAACAGCACCGTTAGCCACGTCCTGTGATATGATTTCTTTAGATCTAATGAACCACTTTTCACTACAACAATCACACCCACTAAAAATAATAAACCACCAACAACATATAAATAAATATAGGGCAACCAAGTATGTGTAAATGGCATATTCAACTCCTTAAAGTTTTATTTTTTCAAAGTGCGGCTTCAATTCATCATAGGATTCCAATAATCCTTCCACCATCACTTTTGTGTGTCCGATAATAGGCATAAAATTTGTATCACCTTGCCAACGTGGTACAACATGAAAATGAACATGTTCTTCTATCCCGGCACCGCCTATGCTGCCAATGTTGGCACCAAAATTAAATCCTTCAGCCCTAATTGATTTCTGCAAAATACGAATTGATTCGTTTACCAAGAACATCATTTCGTTAATTGCTCTTTGCGGGAGTGACAATGTTGTATCTATATGTTGATAAGGCGCAACAAGCAAGTGAGCATTATTATATGGATAAAGATTCATCAAAATGAAAGAATCCTTTCCTTTGAACAAAACAAGATTATCACGCTCACGATCACTTTTACCTTTTTCACAGAAGATACACCCGTCCTGCTTGGGACTGCGGATATAGTCCATCCGCCACGGTGACCAGAGCCTACGCATAGGAATCTTCCAATCTATTTACCATCTACGCTCTACTCTTTAATCTTCTTCTTTTGATTTCTGATATTCGGCAATTACTTTCTTCTCATGATCAGCGGGCATTTTTTCATAGTGACTGAATTCTTCCGAATGCAATCCACGACCTCCGGTCAAAGATCTTATTGTCGTGGCATAATTGTGCAATTCGGCTTGTGGAAGCTGAGCTTTGATGATTTGAAAACCACCATCGGAATCCATTCCCATGATCTTTCCGCGACGACCCGATATATCACCCATCACATCACCCATAAATTCTTCGGGAACCTTAACTTCAACATTAGTGATCGGTTCCAGTAAACAGGGCTTGGCACTCCTGAACGCTTCCCTGAAAGCCCACTTACCGGCAGTTTGGAAAGCAATATCTTTTGAATCAACAGGATGTTGTTTACCATCATAAAAATCTACTTTCACATCAACGACATGGTAACCGGCAATGATACCTTCCAAACAAGCTGCCTGAACACCTTTTTCAACTGATGGTACAAACACGCGATCAACATTTTGTCCATGTAAAGTATCTACAAATTCAATCCCGTCGCCGCGTTTTTTTGGTTCAATCCTCATCCACACCTCAGCAAATTGGCCCGCTCCACCGGATTGTTTCTTATGACGATATTTCGATTCGCCTTTGGCCATGACGGTTTCACGATAGGGAATCTTGGGCTCGATCATTTCAATCTCAACATCAAAGCGATTCTTCAATCTTTCTACCGCTGCTTTCAAATGCAGTTCGCCTTGACCTGAAATAATAGTTTGCCTTACTTCATTATCCACCCGATACAAAAATGTCGGATCTTCTTCATGCAACGATGATAGGCCCACTGAAATTTTCTCTTCATCACCTTTGGCTTTCAGCTTTATTGCGGCGTGAATATTAGGATTAGGATACTCGGTCGGTTGGAGCAATACTTTAGTTTTTCCACTGCATAGAGTATCTCCGGTATGGGTATTCTTTAATTTTACAACCGCACCAATATCGCCCCCGTTAAGATGTTGAACACTCGTACGATTTTTACCGTTAAGTACAAACAACTGACCCATTCTCTCCGTTGAGCCCTGAGTCGTATTCGACAGATCTTCACCGGTATTAACTCGTCCGGAATACACCCTGAAGAATGACAAGTCGCCAACGTGGGCTTCACTGATTGTCTTGAAAACCTGAGCTACCGTATCCGGACTTTCCAACTTGACCTCGATATCTTCCTTGCCATCAATTGATTTTGCGGGAACGACCGCCCGATCAACCGGTGACGAACCATATTTACCGACAAAATCCAATAAACGGTTAACACCGACATTGGTTGCTGCAGAAGTACAGAAAAGAGGAATAAATGATTGAGATTGAAATGCGGCATGAATGCCATTGCGCATTTCTTCTTCTGATAAACTACCTTCTTCGAAAAACTTTTCAAGTAAAGTATCATCTGATTCGGCAATATATTCAATGAATTGTTCATGTAATTCATTGACTTGGTCAACCCATTCACCATCGGCAGGGGATTCGGTATATTTTCCACTGCCATCGGTTTGATAATTAATGAACTCGCTGCGGATTACATCAATTACCTTATTAAAACCGGGACTGGCATTAACCGGTAAAAGCAATGGAAATACATTGTTTCCAAATCGTTCGCGGGCTGATTTAAGGATTTCATCAAATTTAGTGTGCTCGCGGTCCAACCCGTTGACTACTAAAATTTTCGGGATACCCTGTTTAGTAGCATTCGCCCACATCTGTTCGGTGCCGACTTCAATACCTTGAGCAGCATGAATTACGATCATAGCCATATCAACAACGGCTAAGGCACCAAGTGTTTCGCCTACAAAATCAAGATAGCCCGGCGTATCGATAAAATTGATTTTCTTATCGTCCCATTCAACATGCAGCGCAGTGGCATGCATTGATATTTGTCGGCTATGTTCATCCGGATGGTAATCGGAAACCGTTGAACCATTCTCGATTGATCCAATCCGATTTACGATTCCACCGCTGGCTAACATAGCCTCCGATAAAATGGTCTTTCCGCAAGCTCCATGGCCTACAATTGCTAAATTTCTAATATCACCTGAGCTATACTCTTTCATTTCTTCCTCTACTTGCTTTGATAAGTTTATATATTAATATTCAAATTTTCTTCAATAAACGTCCTCACGGCAGGGACAATATAATGATCAGCCAAACCATAACTTGTTAGTCCCTCGGCAATAATTTTGGACTGATACTCGATTGGTTTCAAATTATTAACTACAATTACTTTGTCTTCTTTAATCCGGCAATTACCGCCATTAAAATCACCTTTGCCTTTAACAACCCGAATCCCCATTTTTTCTGCCATCCCTAATAAATATTCCAATATCTTTTCCGAATTCATCTTCTATAAAAGTTTTTCCCTTTTCTGTATTTTAAGCTGCTCAACCAAATCTTTTACATCCTCAACTCGATCTTTCGGTATTACTAACGTTGCATCATCCGTATTTACCACAACTATGTTATCTAATCCGACAATTGCGGTCAACTGTTTATCAGATTGTATAAAATTATTTTTCCCGTCATATACTACTCCATCACCTCTGATCGCGTTACCGGCATCATTTTTAGGCATGTATTCGTAAACTGTATTCCATGATCCCAAATCACTCCAATCAAACTCGGCTTTAATCAAATATACATCTTCCGATTTTTCCATGATGCCATAATCAATGGACTCAGGATTGATTGCTTCCCAAATTGATTTGAAATTCTCTTTTTTATCAAGTTTATTATTAATCTTATTTAATTGTACGTGCAAATCCGGCATGTGCTTTTCAACTTTATTCAGAAAGGTATCGGCTTTCCAAACGAATATGCCTGAATTCCATAAAAAATCGCCACTGGCGATGAATTTCTTGGCAAGCGAAAGATGCGGTTTTTCTGCAAAAACTTTAACGGTATAAGCATCCAAGTGGTCAACATCGCTATCGGCGTCAATTTGAATATAACCATAACCCGTTGAAGGAAAAGTAGGCTTTAATCCAATGGTAACTAAGGCATCTTTTTTACGGGCAATATGTTTGGCGGTATTGATTGCCTTTTCAAACTTCTTATGCCCGACAATCAGGTGATCAGCGGGGAACACGCCCATAACGGCATCGCTTTGTATTTTTGATATTTGTAGTGCCGATAGCCCGATACAGGGTGCCGTGTTTTTACCGCTCGGTTCGATAATTATATTTTCAGGATCAACACCAGTGATCTCAGCCTTTATGGTGTCCGCCAAATCGGCGCGGGTTACAATAAAAACATCTTGTACGGTATTAATTTTTTTGAGGCGGTCAACTGTCATTTGCAGCATTGACGTATCACCAACAATTTTTAATAGTTGTTTCGGACGGTTATTGCGGCTGAAAGGCCAAAATCGTGTTCCGCTTCCGCCGGCCATAATTACAGCGATCATTATTTTACCTCCGGTAGTAAAATTGGATTTAATTCAGTATCCCAATTAGCTCTGACTTCAAAAGTGTCAGGATAGAAATAAAACCACTCACTTGGGTGCAATGGGTAAGCAGTTCCAAAATTATAATTCATATCACCATTTCTATCATTAAATATGCGGAGTGAATAATCACCTTCCGGTATCATTTTAAACTCAAATTGTAACTTTGAATTTACATCAGCTATGCGTGACAACGATGGGTTTTTCACCGAAAATAATTCGACTAAAATTCCATCTCTCTTATGTGTCTGCAAATTACCTATTACACCACCGTACCCCATCCTGCTCGTGGTCGAAATATTAATAGTAATCAGTGAATCCTGAAGACCTCTACCATACTCAGTTGTTACGCCATCCCGATTGAGTACCAGACGATACTTTGAATTCTCCTGCCAAGCCGAAACGGGACTAATTGTGCAATACATCGAATCTATGCGGGTAATCAGAATATCCGATTCGATCGAATCGCTGTCAAATAATTTTGGTGCCAATAATTCATTGGCAGATAGCTTTACCGGTTTTGAGAATAGTAGATCAATTTGATCTCCCTCAATACTATTGGGAGTAATTGACAATCTTGACTGAGGTTTGATTATTTTTAAATAACTGGTATCTGACACCTGCGGGATTCGAATCTCTATTGCTGCCGAATCAAGTTGTAATTGATTTTCAAACATTATTGAATCAATCATAATTTGGAGTGGTTCTGACAGAAGCGAATCTTCCGGAAAAATCATCAAGTTTGTTTTGTCAAACGAATTAATAAAATAATCATAATCTACAATCGCTTTATCTTGCGTTAAGCGCATACTCAAGTTAATGCTGTCCGGCAAATCGTTATTAAAATATAAATACCCCCAACTATAATTGGACCACTCCCCGCGCACCAATTTTAATTCCTGCGCCTCCTTATGCATGCGTATATTGATATTGAATATGGTATCATTTTCACTCAGTGTAATGTTGTCCTGCCAAAACATTCCGTATTCCGATCGCTCAACATTTAGCGGCAAATCGGCACTGGTTCTATCAACTGCTAAAACTATATAATTGTCTGCTGCCAAATATTCAAAGGAATAAAAACCATTATCATCAACATCGGTAACATAATCGGGGATGGTTGCAAAAATTGAATCAAGCGGAAGATCATTGATTTTCCATAGATGTACAACTGCTTCACCGGATCCAAAAACATTACCATTAATCATCCCCGAACTTATCCGATCACCGGAACTATAGGCTAACTGGATCGGCTTTGCTAACGACACCCCATGTTCATCTTTAATATTCCTATTTAGTTGGATTATGTAAGTTTTGGCACTGTCCAATTCATCCGGCAGAATTAGATGAATTTCATCGCCTTTAAACTTGTATTTAATAAGTTCTTCTAAGCGGGGAAACACAACGATATTATTTTTAAAACTGTTCTCATCCATATATTCCGAGAACTCAATTATTATTCTCCGATCGGTAAGATTGACAGTCCTGTTTGGAGGATTGATATTCACAATTTCAGGCGGTGTTTCATCAACCGGACCTCCGGGCGGTGCTTTAATTGATGCACATTCCCAAATCAGCAGCCCGCTAAATAATAAATAAAATATGGTCTTTAATTTCAAAAAATATTATTCCTCAGACACTTTTAACATTGACCGCTTTATCGCCCCTGACTCCGAACTCAGTGTCAAATAATACCCTTTGACCTTCCCTTAAACCGCGCTGTTGCAGTTGCGGTCGAAGTCCGCTGACATGCACAAAATAATCCCGATCATCATCACCCAATATAAATCCAAATCCCTTTGACCGATCATATTCTCTGACAGTTCCTTTTAGCATAGCATTTCCTAATCAATTCTCACTGCTAATTTACCAACAACTCGCCCTGTTTCGCTATGGCGATGCGCATCTTGAATGTCTTCCATATCATATACTTTATCAATATTGACTTTTAATTTATTTGATTTAATCAGTTCACTTAAGAAACGCAAATCTTCTGAATTGATCCTAATAGCAATTATCTTACCACGCTTTGAACTGAAAATTTTAAAGAATGTGCTTAGTATTACGGAGATAGACGGCAGAGTGGTGATGTATCGTCCACCCCTGTTCAGCGCCTTCAATACATTAAAATAGGATTGATTAGCAACCGCATCTAAAAATATGTCATACTTTTTTGATGTCTCAAGAATATTGTCAACAGCTTTATAGTCAAGGACTGTGTCGGCGCCCAATTCTTTAGCGAAGTCAATATTTTTAGTGCTGCATATTCCGGTAACGTTTGCTCCAAGCGCTTTAGCAATTTGTACTGCAAAATGACCTACGCCGCCCGAACAACCGTTCACGCACACTGTTTCACCTGCTTCTAATTTTCCTAACCGCACCAATGATTGGTAAGCAGTCAAAGCAGCTAACGAAATCGCTGCTGCTTCTGTAAAACTAATAGTAGTCGGTTTATGTACGATCTGGTTGTTTGTAACAATAGCATACTCGGCATAGGCGCCACCCTTTACGGCACTGATCATACCGTAAACTTCATCACCCGCTCTGAATCCGGATACATCCTGACCAACTTCTACAACTTCACCGGACAGGTCGCCGCCAAGCATTTTGGGGAACTTTTGTCCAGGTAAAAAACGCAACATGCCTTTTCTTACCTTCCAATCAACCGGATTAACCGAAGATGCTTTGACGTTAACAAGAATATCACCTGTGCCAACTGAGGGTATTTCTGTATCAATAATCTTTAGCACCTCCGCGCCACCATACTGTTTTATTACAACAACTTTCATCTAAATGTCCTAATATTTTCGTGGTGCAAAACTAATCAAAACCACAAATCCTTCAAACTATAATTAGATACATCTAAAAATAGTCAATATACATCATATTATTATGTTATTTCTGATTATATTAGTATTTTATTATGTTAAATACTTAAATATCATTATAATAATATGAAATTAGATAAAATTGATCAAAACATTTTAAATATCCTCCAAACTGATGGCAGAATAAAGAATTCCGAGCTTGCCAAACAAATCAACATTTCGCCGCCACCCACGGCTGAACGCGTAAAAAAATTAGAGAAAAACGGCTATATTAAAAAATATGCCGCATTAATTGATCCGGTGAAAGTTGGTGTTACCTGTCTCACCTATGTTGAAGTTACATTAGTAAGACATGGAAAAGATGCCGTTGAGCGATTCATGGATTCGATCGTCAAATTAGAGGAAGTGCTGGAGTGCCATCACATTACTGGCGGCGCCGATTTTTTGTTAAAGGTTGCCACAAAAGATATTCCGACCTATGAACAGTTTATTATTCAAACGCTCACTGCGCTTCCCGACGTTCAAAATTTAAAAACCTTAGTGGTTTTATCTACGCTCAAGCAGGAAACAAAAATTCCATTAGGAGGATTATCAGATGACTGATTTTGTTCCCAAAGATCTGAATTATTGGATTACTGAAGGTCAAAAAATGGTCCGTGAGCAACAAAACAGGATCAAGCGTGCCAAGAATTGGAAATTTGATACGATCGCAACGCATGGTGTTTATGATCTGACTGAAGCATTGAACAGTAACAGCGGTTCCATCATGGAACCGATCTATATGAGTCCGGCACAGGCTTACCATGACAGCGGTGAAATGGAGGCAGCTTTATCATACCAAATGCCGACTTGGTGCTACACACGAATCGCCAATCCTTCTAATTATTATCTTGAAGCAACAACCGCACTTTTGGAAAGTTACGGAACAGGACTCGAAGCATCATCACTTGCAACGGCAAGCGGAATGAGTGCAATTCGGACAGCAACCGATCCATTCCTCGTTAAAGACGATAATTATCCGCCACCCAATTTTGTGGCGTCGGCTAAAGTTTACGGCGGTTCATTTCAGCAATTTTGGGTGCGGCGTTGGCAGGAACAAGGGGTTGAAGTTCGGTGGGTAAAGAATCCTACAAAATTTGAAGAATGGGAAAAGGAAATTGACGAAGGAACACGTTTTGTTTATGGCGAATTCCCATCGAATCCTTCAGTAGATATTTTTGACATTCAAGCTATTGCTGATCTGGCACATAAGCATAACATACCACTTATCGTTGACGCCACTTGTGCCTCGCCGGCGTTGACACGACCTTTGCAATTCGGGGCTGATATTGTGGTGCAATCCGCTTCAAAAGTAATGGCAGCTAGCGGTTTGACAATTCTGGGATTATTAACATCGAGGAAAAATATTGTTAGTAAAATTGGCTCCGATGAAATGAAAGCCGATTTTGCTACTTGGGCAAAACTATGGCCCTATCGAGATAACGGCCCTGCCATCAATCCGATGGCTTGTATAATGGCTCTGAATGATATTCGCAGTCTAAAAATGAAAATTGCTCAAATGAGCCGCAGCGCTCAATTGATTGCGGAATATCTTGAAAACAATCCTAAAGTTGAGACCGTTTATTATCCCGGCCTCAAGAGTTATACCGCTCATGACATGGCAACCAAATATATGCAGTTAGTTGACAGCGACGAAAATCTCTACGGTTATATGCTTTCCGTCGAGATCAAAGAAAATCAAGCGGATTCAACTGTGAATACGCGAAAATTCTATGACGGTCTTGATATGATCTGGCGCGCAACAGATCTTGGAAGAGTTAAAACCGTGGCTACGTTAAATGCCATTTCCACTCATCAACAGCAAGGTGCAGAGGGTCGTGCTTTAGCAAGTATTAAACCGAATGCAGTCAGAATTTCTCTAGGTATTGAAGATCCGCAGGATATAATCGCCGACCTTGAGAAGGGTTTTAATAATATTTAATAATTAATAGGAATACTATGAAAAGAAGAATCGCTTTAATCGGATTTGGAACTGTTGGTCAGGGATTCTGTGAAATACTGCTTCAAAAAGAACAATTATTAAATGAAAAATATGGATTTGAAGCTGAAATCGTTGCCATCAGCGATACTCTAAAAGGATCAATCTCGTGTAAAAAGGGCCTTGATATTCAACAATGTATAGACTTAGTTAATAATGGTCAAAAACTTGACGAATACAAATGCGAACACGGTAACTGTGAGTGTGGCAGGGATTGGGATTCTTTGGCAACTATCCAAAACTCCAATGCTGATATTATCTGTGAGCTTGCCTATACCGATGTAAAAACCGGGCAACCGGCAATAACACATTGCAAAACGGCTTTTAAAAACGGCAAACATATTGTTACAAGCAATAAAGGTCCGGCGGCGCTTCAGTATTCTGAGCTAAAAAAATTAGCTGAGAAAAACAAGGTGAAATTTATGATCGAGGGGACGGTGATGTCCGGATCACCGGTAATTAATTTAGCCGAGGGACCGCTTGCCGGTTGCACGATATCGGCGATCAAGGGAATATTGAATGGCACAACCAATTATATGCTTACGGAAATGGAAAAAGGTATGGGCTACGCCGAAGTACTCAAAAAAGCACAGGAATTAGGCTATGCCGAAGCCGACCCGACCGGTGATGTGGAAGGATTTGATGCCATGGCAAAAGTCATAATTTTAGCTAATGTTTTAATGGATGTTCCGCTTGGCGCAGGCGCTGTACACCGTGAAGGTATTACCAAGATTACGTCGGAAATGATCGAATCCGCTAAGAATGAAAACACAAGATGGAAATTGATCAGTACTATAGAAAAAACTGAGAATGGAATAGCAGCATCGGTAAAACCGGAGAAACTGGCATTGACCGATCCGTTGGCTAACATAATGGGGGCAACCAATGCCCTGACTTTTTCAACCGATTTATTGGGTGATGTTACGATAGTTGGAGCGGGGGCAGGTAAATTAGAGACCGGTTTCTCAATATTAACTGACATCCTTGCAATTCACCGACAAATCAAAAATTGAGTCATTTATGAAAAATATTAAATCAAAAAGGAAAGACACTCAGGTTATTCATGCCGGAACTAATCCTGACAAAACTTACGGATCTGTTGCACCGCCAATTTATCAGACCTCAACATTTAAATTTGATTCAGCCGAGCAGGGAGCAAAAAGGTTTCTCGGCGAAGAACCGGGTTACATTTATACACGTCTCGGCAATCCTACCACAAGTACTTTGCAGGAAGCTATTGCAACATTGGAAAACGGTACGAGTGCCCTGGCAACCGCATCCGGAATGGCAGCCGTTTCTACTATATATATGACATTTCTTGAAGCCGGCGCGCACATAATCGGTTCCGAAGCAATTTATGGTCCGTCGCGGGTCGTGATCGAGAACGAGTTCTCACGCTTCGGCGTGGAATATGATTTTATAGATACATCAGATATTGAACAAGTTAAAAAAGCAGTCAAACCAAATACCAAATTGATTTTCATTGAGACACCGGCTAATCCGACCATTAAATTGACCGATATAAAAGCCTGTGCCGAGATTGCCCATAATAATGGTGCAGTGTTGGCAATTGATAACACTTTTATGAGTCCAATTCTGCAGAATCCTTTCGATTATGACGCTGATATTATAATGCACAGTATGACCAAATACATTAACGGTCATACCGATGTTGTCGGCGGAATACTTGTATTTAATAATGATGAGTTGATGCAGCGTACTCGAAAAGTATTACATAATCATGGAGGAACAATTGACCCGAGTCAGGCTTGGTTAGTTTTGCGGGGCTTAAGAACTTTATCTTTAAGAGTGAATAAGGCTCAGGAAAATGCGCAGGTTATCGCTAATTATCTTGAACAACATCCAAAAGTTAAATGGGTTCGCTACCCCGGTCTAAAATCACATCCTCATCATGAACTTGCCAAGCAACAAATGAAGGGCTTTGGCTCGATGATCAGTTTTGAAGTTGAGGGTGGAATTGAAGGCGGAAAAACCGTGATGAACAACGTTGAACTGGCAACTTTGGCGGTTTCGCTTGGTGGCTTTGAAACCCTGATTCAACATCCGGCTTCAATGACGCATTCATCAATGAACAAACAAGACCGCTCAAATGCCGGTATAACTGATGGTCTGATCCGCATCTCAATCGGCTGTGAAGATGCACAAGACCTTCAGGATGACCTGGAACAATGCCTCAATAAGATTTAGGGAATAAAATTATGAAAATGTTAATCGGTGGTAAAGGGGTTAGTAAATCAAAAACAATAGATGTATTAAATCCGTTTGATAATTCTGTAATTGATACAGTTCCTTACGGAACTGCCAAAGATATTGACAAGGCAATCGCAAGCGCTCAAAAGGGTTACGAGATAAATCGGGAAATGCCGAGCCACAAACGTATTGCAATTCTTAGGAAAACCGCTGAAATAATGCAATCCAAATATGAAGAGTTGGCGGTGACCATTGCTTCGGAAGGTTCTAAAACAATTAAGGAAGCCCGCAAAGAAGTCGGTCGGGCAATTAACACAATTACCATTTCAGCGGAGGAAGCACGGCGCATCAATGGGGAAACAATTCCATTTGACAGCGCTGAAGGCTCGGAAAATCGAGTCGGCTATTATTACCGTTTCCCGATTGGTATCATTGCCGCCATCACACCTTTTAATGATCCGTTGAATTTAGTGGCTCATAAATTAGGTCCTGCGATTGCCGGTGGAAATGCAGTGGTACTGAAGCCCGCTACAGTGACGCCATTATCTGCACTAAAGCTTGCCGAATGCCTGTTAGAAGCCGGATTACCCGGAGAAATACTATCGGTTATCACCGGCCACGGACATGAGATCGGGGATGTTTTGGTCACAGACGAAAGAGTACGCATGGTTTCATTTACCGGAGGTGTTGAGGCGGGAAAAACTGTTGCCAAACGAGCCGGATTGAAAAAAATAGGAATGGAGCTCGGATCCAATTCACCGGTAATTGTCCTTGAGGATTGTGACATCAAGCCGGCGGTTGAATCCTGCGTTTCCGGTGCCTTTTGGGCGGTCGGACAGAACTGCATCGGTGTACAGCGTATTTATATTGAAGAATCAATATATGATCAATTCCGTGATGAATTTGTCAAGCTTACCGAAACGTACAAGGTCGGATATCAGTTGGACGAAGACACAGATATGGGTCCCATGATCACCGAAAAAGAAGCCGTTAGAGTAATTGAATGGGTGGATGATGCGGTTAATAACGGAGCCAACCTACTGACCGGCGGAAAAAGAAAGGGCAGTTTAGTTAAACCAACAGTATTTGAAAATATGCCATCAACCGCAATTTTAGACTGCCAGGAAGTATTTGGACCGGTAGTTACATTGTATAAAGTCAAGAATTTGGATGAGGCAATCCAAAAATGCAACGCAGTCAATTACGGATTGCACGGCGCAATATTTACCAACAATGTAAATAATGCTTTCAAAGCGATCAAGCAAATGGATGTCGGCGGGATAATTATCAATGATTCAACCGATTACCGAGTGGATTTGATGCCGTTTGGCGGCGTAAAAAACAGTGGTCTCGGCCGGGAAGGGATCAAATTTGCCTTGCAGGAAATGACAGAACCCAAAGTAGTCTGTTTTAATCTCTAAATATCTGCATTACCGCTATCGCTTTAGAATACTTTTGGGCTTTAATTTTCAACTCTTTTTAACACTTAAAATTAAGGATTAAGAAATGCCAACTAAGAAATCGTGGGCTGAGCCTTGGAAGATCAAAATGGTGGAACATCTCCACATGACGACCAAGGAAGAGCGGATCAAAGCGATCAGCGCAGCAGGATATAACACATTTTTACTTAAATCAAGAGATGTATATATTGACCTATTAACCGATAGCGGAACTAATGCGATGAGTGATCGTCAATGGGCAGGATTGATGCTCGGTGATGAGGCTTATGCGGGAAGCCGCAACTTCTATCATCTTGAGAAAGCCATTCAGGATTTCTATTCTTATAAATATTTAGTTCCCACCCACCAAGGGCGCGGTGCAGAACACATCTTCTCTCAAATCTTGATCAAAGAAGGTGATTTTGTTCCGGGCAATATGTATTTCACAACTACCCGTTTGCATCAGGAGTTAGCCGGTGCAACTTTTGTTGATGTAATCATTGATGAGGCTCACGACACAAGTAGCACGCATCCTTTTAAAGGCAATATTGATATAAGTAAGTTGCAAAAATTAGTTGACGAAGTCGGCGCGGATAAGATTCCGTACATTAGTATAGCAACCACTGTGAATATGGCCGGCGGACAGCCGCTGTCAATGGCGAATCTCAAAGAGTTGCGTAAATGGGCTGACAAATATAAGATACCGATTGCTCACGATATGACCCGCGTGGCCGAAAATGCCTGGTTGATCCAGGAACGTGAAGAGGGTTATGAGAATATACCGATCAAAGATATTGTCTATGAAATCTGTTCCCTGACTGATCATGCCACAATGAGTGCAAAGAAAGATCCGATCGTAAATATCGGTGGATTTTTGGCTACTAATGATGAAGATGTTTATCGTCAGGCGCAAAATATGGTGGTGGTATTCGAAGGATTGCATACCTACGGAGGCATGGCCGGCCGTGACATGGAAGCTTTAGCGATCGGGATTGAGGAATCGGTTTCCGATGACCACATGCAAGCTCGCGTTGGACAAACGCACTACTTAGGACAAAAATTGCTCGATTTCGGCATACCGATAATTGTTCCGATTGGAACGCATGGTGTATTTTTAGATGCCAAAAAATTCCTGCCGCACCTTGAGCAAGATGTGTTTCCTGCTCAAACATTAGCCGCTGAAATATATATTGAAAGCGGTGTGCGGACAATGGAACGCGGCATCGTTTCGGCGGGAAGAAACAAAGCAACCGGTGAGCATTACTATCCTAAATTGGAATTGGTCAGGATCACAATCCCCCGGAGGGTTTACACCCAATCACACATGGATGTTACGGCTGAAGCAATTGCTGTGGTTTATGAAAGACGTAACTCCGTTAAAGGATTGAAATTCACCTACGAGCCTGAATATCTCCGGTTCTTTCAAGCACGGTTTGAGCCGATTAAATAATTGTAATATGCCACAGAGAACACGGAGAAAACCTTTTAAAATTATAAAATATTCTCTGTGACCTCTGTGGCTAACAATCCAATATACCAAGCTCAATGTTTCGGTAATGTCGAACCTATCGAATATATGGTGCCTTATCCCAATCTAAGATACTTGGTGGTCGGGCAGTGCATCAAATTCTCCAATAATATTTTATTTGAAAAAAGCGGTTTAACCAATTCCGATTTTCTTAAGGCGGTTAACCAATATGCCAACTGGCTTGCGAATAAAGGAATAAATAAAGGAGATATTGTATATGTTAATAATATACCTTCCCCTGAATTTGATATATTGAGTTACGCGGTTTGGAGTATTGGAGCCATCTTGACAATCTCCGACGGTCTGGATATCGGAGACATCAAGCCTAAGTTTGTCATTGATTCACCATCCATATTACAAAAAAATAAAATTGCAGAAAACCCAACGGAGTTTGAGGCGTTGAGCAATATCTTGCTAAACGACGACGCAATGATATTTTATCATTGCGGGCAAGGTATAATATTAAGTCATTACAATTTATTGATAAATGCCTACGGAATATTGAAAGAACTCAATATTCTGCACAATCATACCATTCAAGTCAAAATATCAAATAATACATCGGCTTATGTTGTATTACATACCATTCTCCCGCTGTACTCGGGAACAACCATCACAGATAAAAATTCGACAATCACTTTTGGGCAGGATAGCAAATCTGACTATATTGTTCAATTTGAATGGGATAAACTATCCAATACCAAGCCACAAAGTTTATATGTGCTGCCTGAAGCAACCGCTATTCTTGCGATCGGTGATAAACCCAATCATTTACTGTCAATTACAGAAAATAAAAAACAACTAAAGATCAATGGTCATTCGGTAATGGCGGGTTATCTTAATAAAAAACAGAATGAAACTGTTTTCAAAGCAGGCAGTTTAGTTATATCAAAATGATATAATTATACGATTTATATATATAAGCCTTCATTTTTCCAATCTAATATTCAAGACTGTAAATTATTGATTATATTGCTCTTATCACAATATTTGGTAGTTTTGGCACGAAGATTGCAAATAATCAGGCAAATTGAACTATAAAGGAGAAAAAATGGCTAAAAAAACAAAGATAAGAGTTGGATTAGTAAGCGTGATTTTATTGTTAATAGTTGCTTTTCCAGCTATAACGCCTGCACAGGAAACATTGGAGAAGAATGCACAGGATCTCGGCGAAAAGATGGAAATATGGGGTGATAAAATGGAAGAGTGGGGCGAAAACCTTGAAGAAACAATTGAGAATGGAGGGATTCAATCTCCTCCGCCATTTCCAATTGGAGACAAATGGGACAAATACTACAATGGCAGTCCAAAATTCAACGCCTATATTGATGATATGGATTTTGAAGATGCCTATCATAATCATTATCCCTATTGTTATGGAGTATATGTTTCTGATGTTATCAAGGGCGGCAATTTTGATAAAGCCGGTATTCGCGGCGGCGATATTATCATGGAATTTGACGGCGAAAAAGTGCGCTTTGAAGATCACCTATTGCGATTGAGAGATAGTAAAAATATTGGCGACACAGTCGTTATCAAATTGTTCAGAAATGAAAATGAACTGGAAACTGAAGTGGTTTTTGTTGAGCCAAAATCAGAAGAAGATGATGACTATGAGATGCCCGAATTTGAAGACATGAAAGATGAAAGACCACATCCCGGTTTTGGCGGCGGCGGACCGGAATTAATTCTATTGGAAGCTAACTTAGGGGCAATCAATGACCTATTGACAACCAACGGATTTGATGAACTAGATGATGAATACCTTCCATTATTCGGTGGATATGGCATGGGCAATGTTGGCAATGGTTGGTTCATCGGCGGAGCCGGTTATGGCTTTGAGAAGAAAGAAAAGACCTCAGTTGATTTCGGTGAACGCCGTTATAAATTCACCTTGGGCTTTGGCGGAATGACAGTTAATAAAAAACATGCCTTAACCAAAAATATTGTCTTGGATCTTGGTATGTTAGTAGGTGGCGGTGGAGCCGAAATTGAAATCCGTCAACGTGACGGGGAATATGCCTGGAATACCTCATTCGATGACGATCAGGATTTATCCTCTTTAAAATATCATAAACGTTATTTCGTTTACCGACCGTCGGTAGGTGTGCTAGTAAGAGTACTACCGTGGATGGGTGTGCATGGCTCAGTAGGTTATAACGGAACGTATGCTTTTACCAACGAATGGAAGGATGATTATTTTGATTATCCGGTAAGCGGAAAATCTCCAAAACCACTCGACGGTTTATCCTATTCAATAAATGTTTGGTTTGGACACTAAATAATCCTCGTTGAATGGTTAAAGTGGTCGGTTTTAGACAACCGGCCACTTTTTTTTATGTCTAAGATGTTAACTAAATAATCATTATAATTATTTAACTTATAATATGGAAACGGGATTTTTTGCAGCATTTTCAAAAAAAGTTATCAGTACGATAATTGCCGTCGGATCTATGTTCTATTCAACGATTGACGGTGTAATTCCCGAAATGACTTTGAATGAAATCGCGTTTGAAAGCGATTACTGCATAGTTTCTACTGTCATAACCAATTGTTATACCGCTGAACTGGATCAAATCCTTGCATCAGGAAATGAAATTCCGATCCATTTTGACATAGAATTATATAAAACAGATGAACGGGAACCTGATTCCACTTTCTCTTTTTTCCATCTCTTAAAATTCTCACCGCTTGAAAATAATTATAAAATATTTTTATCTGAGAAAAATGAAGTTATTAATGGACTAAGCCTACAGCAAGCTAAAACCTTATTCACAAGTATTATTGACCATAGAATCCTGTCATCTAAAGATGTCGAATCTGACACCGAGTATTATCTAATAATTACTGCTTGGTTGGACAAAATACAATTGCAGGGGATGGAAGAGGAACTCAACCTCATCTATTATTGGAATAGTATCAAGCCTTCTACTATATCACCAAGCTTTACCAAATCGGACTTTCAATCATGAGTTTGCGGATTCCATCCTTTCGTATTCAGATTATTGTACTTGTGATCCTCTTAATTTTTACTACCGTAATATTTTTCAGAAATTATTTTATAGAAAGCTTTCAGACATTTACAGAAACCTTGGAAACACATAGTTTAAATGAAAAATCACGTCAATTGTATGAAAACTACGAGGCATATCTTGACGATAAAACTCGACAGGAGTTTCAGGAAGATATCGAAGAAATAATGTCAACCGAAAATCAAAAAGTAATTGCCCGGAACGTCTTTATCAGCGAGGTTCGGCTATACTCTAAATTCATTCTATTTTTCCTAATATTAAGCGTTATTTTGCTATTCTTTATCAGTTTTAATTTTATAACGCGCCCGTTAAAACGTTTACAAAACGCCACCCTGCAGCTTGCCTCCGGTAATCTGTCAATTCGGGTGAAGGAAAGCCCCTTCTCACCGTTGAACGATCTGATCGTTTCTTTTAACAATATGGTTGAAGAACTGCAAACCAACCGTAGAAAATTGGTGCAGGCGGAAAAGGATGCCGCTTGGCGCGATATGGCGCGCGTGCTTGCGCATGAAATCAAAAATCCGCTCACACCGATGCGTCTATCACTTGAGCGGCTTGAAAACAAATACGCCTTGAAATCCGCTAAATTTGATGAGATATTTACGACCGTTACCAAAGTCATCCATGAAGAAATTGATAAACTGCAAAATTTTTCAACCGAATTTTCCAATTTCGCAAAACTGCCCGTTGCCGTCATGCAGTATTATGATATTAATGAACAAATTGCTGATATATGCACGCCATATCAGAACGAGGTTGAGTTTAACTTGAAACTTGGTGAAGCTCTGCCATTATTATATGCTGATAAGGTACAGATAAAACAGGTTTTGGATAATTTGATTCAAAATAGCGTCAATGCTGTGGAAACTCAGCCTAAAATCGCATTAACCACTTTTATCTCCGGTTCTAAAATATGTATAGCTTTGAAAGATAATGGAAAGGGCATTGAAGCAAGCGATCAAAGCGAAATTTTTAAACCATATTTTACCAAAAGTAAAGGCGGCACAGGCCTTGGCTTGGCAATCGTGCAGCGCATAATTGATGTACATGACGGCTCTATTAAAGTTGAAAGTAAAATTGGCGCCGGCACTACTTTTACCTTGTGTTTTCCAATTATAGAACCACAGGAGAATTAATATGAAAATTTTAATCGTTGATGATGAAATTAATATAAGGATGACCTTAAAAGATATTCTTGAAGATGAAGGCTACGAAACTATGATGGTTGGGACCGGCGAAAAAGCAGTCTCAATTATCGGCAAGGAAAACTTCGATATGGTAATCCTTGACGTCAAATTGCCCGGAATTGATGGAATTGAGACTTTCAAACAAATCCATAACAAAACACCTGAATTAGATGTATTGATGATCTCCGGCCATAGTGATATTTCCACTGCGGTAAACGCCGTTAAATTAGGCGCTTACGACTTTCTTGAGAAACCGCTTTCAATGATAAAAATATTGACTGCCGCCCGCAATATTCAGGAGAAGAAAACATTACAAAATAAAGTCATTCAAGATGAAAATGAACAATATGAAAAATACAAATTCATCGGTAATTCACCGCAGATCAATGAAGTTCTCCAATTAGTGGAAAAAGTTGCTGCGACTGATTCCAAAGTATTGATCCGCGGTGAAAGCGGCACCGGCAAGGAATTGATCGCCTATGCGATACATCATAACAGCCAACGTAAGCATAAACCGTTTATCAAATTCAATTCCGCCGCCATACCCGAATCCCTGGTGGAAAGCGAACTATTCGGCCATGAAAAAGGCGCTTTCACCGGAGCCGACTCACAGAAACTCGGTAAGTTAGAGCAAGCCAATCACGGCACTTTGCTGCTCGACGAAATCGGTGACATGGATCTATCAGTACAAGCAAAAATACTGAGAGTTATCCAGGAAGGCACTTTTGAGCGGGTCGGCGGAAATAAAACCATCAATATTGATGTGCGTTTAATAGCCGCCACCCATAAAAATCTTGAGAATATGGTTGGGGAAGGCTCCTTCAGAAACGATCTGTTTTATCGTTTGAATGTCGTGCCCGTAGTCATACCATCGCTAAGCGAGCGAAGGGATGATATAGAACTACTCAGCGAACATTTCTTAGAGTATTATGCCAAAGAATTTAATGCTCAACAGAAGACCCTGTTACCAACCGCAATGGAAACTTTATTGGATTATTCGTTTCCCGGTAATGTACGTGAATTAAAAAATATTGTTGAGCGCCTGTGCATCCTGGTTACAAATGATTTTATTACCAAGGATGATATATTGCCGCATTTGATGTTGCAAAAAAATAAGCAAGTTTCCACAGGATTTTCTATTGATGGAACGACCTTTAAGGAAATCAGAACGAATTTCGAACGACAATTTTTTCAGAAGCAATTAGATGAAAATCATTGGAATATCAGCGAAATCGCCAAGCAGTTGGGCATGCAGCAACCCAATCTTTCAAGGAAGATAAAAGAGTTGGGATTATCTAAATGATTTTCAACAGCGATTAGAATGGAAAAATATAGAACTGTCATTCCCGATTTAGTCGGGAATCTATAAATAGTAAATTACTTGATATAATGTGGTTTTATATACAAAGAATAGATTCCTGCACACCACTGCGCACAAGCCCGCCTTTGGCGGGCAAGCCTCCGCAGGAATGACATTTTTTTACTACTTCGTTGCTAACTCAAAACTTGTCCATTATAATGCAGTGTAGATGGACTAACAATTCAAAACTCATCAATGTCTTTTAAAACATCCACCGCATGGGACTTTGTCTTGACTTTTTCGTAGGCTTTAAGAATTTTTCCATCCTCATCAATCAAATATGAAATGCGTTTTATTCCTTCATATTCACGACCATACATTTTTTTTATGCCCCAGGCATGATAAGCCTTCAACACTTCTTTATTTTCATCGCAAAGCAAAGAGTATTGAAACCCTTGCTGTTCAGCAAATTTTTTCTGCTTAGCCGGTGGATCAGCGCTCATTCCGATAATTGCATAACCTTGTTCTTGAAACTTTTTAAAATCATCACGGAAACCTTGACCTTCAAGTGTACAACCTGAAGTACTCGCTTTGGGGAAAAACCAAAGAACCAACTTTTTCCCCTTAAAATCGCTCAATGAAACCATGTTTTCATTATAGTCCGGTAAAGTGAAATCCGGTGCCTTACTGCCTACTTCTAACATAATTACTCCTTAAAATTTATTTCCGACCACTTAGACCGGTTATCGTTATTAATAACTTCATCATGTACAGTTCTTAATCCTTCCTTTTGCCCTTTCCAAGTTAACAACTTGAGGGCATCTTCGAAAGTAACCCATTTATATTCACAATGTTCTTTGGATAATTTAACCTCCTCGTCTGATACTTCAATGCCGAAAATAGGAACTATGTGAATCAAATCTCTCTTAGCTTCATAAAAACTTGCCACATGATCTGCGGCAAATAATTTCAGCGGTTCTTTACCGGTTTCCTCTTTTAATTCTCTTAGCACGGTTTGCCAAGCCGTTTCTCCTGCTTCGATTTTGCCGGCAACACCTTGCCATAGGTGCTCATAATGCTTACCGCTACTGCGCTTCAACATCAAATACAACGGCCCATTTTCGGTCATCCGATAAATATATGAATCAACTTGTTTTACTTTCACATCAGTCATTTCTATTCCGCGCCAATTTTGTTTAGATATTTCCTAGACCATTCGCCAAAATCACCGGTTTCTATATGTAATCTTATCATTTCCATTAGATTATGATAATAATATAAATTGTGAATTGTGGCTAACCTTAAGCCCAACACTTCATTAATATTAAATAGATGCCGAATGTATGCTTTAGTGAATGATTTACACGTAGTGCAGCCGCAATTTTCATCTATTGGAGTGAAGTCTGTTTTATACTTTTCGTTGCGAATATTTAATTTTCCAAAGGATGTAAATAATTGACCGTTTCTCGCATTGCGCGTTGGCAGCACACAATCAAACATATCCACACCACGGCGAACAGCATAGATCAAATCGGCAGGGGTGCCGACACCCATTAAATAGCGCGGTTGATCTTTTGGCAATAATTCATCCATTTGTTCAATAATATCGAACATTGCTGATTTTTCTTCACCGACTGCTAAACCGCCAATGGCGATCCCACAATCGGCAAACGGAGCAACCGTTTCAACGCTTTGTTTCCGCAACTTGAGGGATACACCGCCTTGCACAATCGGAAACAGGGTTTGCCTCCAATCATATATTCCCGGATTGTCTGATAAATACTGTTTACAGCGTTTTATCCATAGCTCAGTGCGTTTAACCGCTTGTTTGACAACATTAATATCGGCATCGGCGGGCGGACATTCATCAAAAGCCATTATCATATCAGAACCCAACTGCCGCTGAATTTCCATGGATTTTTCAGGTGTTAAAAAATGTTTGCTTCCGTCCAAATGTGATTGAAATTCTACACCATCATCGGCTATTTTGTTTAAACGGGCTAATGAAAAAATCTGAAAGCCACCGCTGTCTGTTAAAATAGGCTTATCCCAACTCATAAAATTGTGCAGACCACCGGCGGAGTTAATCAAATCGGTGCCGGGACGTAAATACAAATGATAAGTATTGCCCAAAATTATTTGCGTATTGATTTCTTTTAATTCCTTTGGGCTAACTGTCTTGACGGCTCCCTGTGTTCCGATAGGCATAAATATCGGTGTGCTGATCGTGCCATGATCTGTAGCAATTTCACCGGTTCTGGCAGAAGTGTTCTTATCAGATACTTTTACTTCAAATTTCATTTAACTAGTAAACCTTCAAGGTTTTGAAAACCTTGAAGGTTTCATGTACTCTAAAATCAACCAAGTCTCTAAATCCTTCAGGGTTTCCGCCATTTCATTAAAACCCTCAAGGTTTGTTAAACCTTGAGGGTTTCTCTCATTTTCTAAATTTATTATAATCAAAATCATCTTCACCTAATAAAAACTCTTGAATATGTTCTTTTGAATCAAAATAAAAACAAATTTCTTCCTTAGATATCAAATTATTATTCCTATACCCTAGATAATCTTTTGCAGATGAGAATTCCCATTCTTCAGGTTTAGATACTAGTTTAGCCCATACAGGATTCAACAAAATATATTTGAACAACCATATAAAATAATTTTCTTTTTTGTGCGACCACCAAATAGAACGCCGGTCCTATTATATTTTTTATTAATTGCTTTTGTGTACGAATTTGTCAAATCACCAATCATATATCCAATTGAATCCTGATTTGAAGACTCTTTTACAAATAAATGAAAATGATTTGGCATTAAACAATAACAAAGAATACTAATGTCATATTTGTCCTTACATTTTTTCAATCTATCAAGAAAAAATATATAATTATCCTTTTCATAGTATATATTTGCACCATTCACTCCGCGATTGAAAAGATGAAAATAACTTTTCATATCATCCAAACCTTCAAGGTTTTGAAAACCTTGAAGGTTTTCATCACGTACATTATTGTTCATTATGGAAATAAGAGATCAAATGCCTGTCGAACCGAGTCAATTTTCTGCAGTTTAATCTTGGATACCAAGCCGGTTTTGTTCTTAATTCCATATTTTGGAATTATGGCAGTGGTAAAACCAAGGGATTCTGACTCTTTTAGACGTTTTTCCAACTGGCTAACCGAGCGTACTTCACCGGCTAAACCGACTTCACCGATCAATACTACATCATTTGAAATTGATTTATCTAACGCACTTGATGCCACAGCTCCTATAACGGAAAGATCTGCTGCCGGATCGTCAATCTTTAAACCGCCAACCAAGTTCACAAAAGTATCTTTAGCGCCCATGGGAACTTTAATTCTTTTTTCTAAAACTGCGATTAACATTGAAAGTCGGCGTAAATCAAATCCATTCACATTGCGCTGCGGTGTACCGAAACTTGCGTTGGAGACTAAGGCTTGCACTTCAACTAAAATTGGTCTTGTTCCTTCGAGTGAAGGGAATATCGCGGATCCCGCGACATCCAGGGAACGTTCTTTTAAAAATAACTCGGATGGATTCTCTATTTCAATTAAACCGTTTGATTGCATTTGAAAAATGCCTACCTCGTTTGTAGCGCCAAACCGATTTTTCACAGACCGCAAAATGCGATGGTTATATCGATCATCGCCTTCCAAATAGAGGACAGTGTCAACCATGTGTTCTAACATCCGCGGCCCGGCGATAATACCCTCTTTGGTAACATGACCGATCAAGATTATGGTAACGCCTTTTTCCTTACAAATTTGGAGTAATTGTTGTCCGGACTCCCTAATCTGACCAACCGATCCGGGTAACGAATCAATCATATCACTATAGACAGTTTGGATAGAATCAATTATTATTATAGTAGGACTCTGCTGTTCAATCAGTTGAATAATCCCTTCAATCTGATTCTCACCGGAAAGCATCAATTTGTCTGAATCAACTTTTAACCTTTCAGCACGCATTGCGATTTGAGCATCGCTTTCTTCAGCGGAAATATATAACGCTGATTCCTTAACCTTGCCTACAATTTGCAGAGCCAGGGTTGATTTACCAATCCCCGGATTACCGCCCAACAAAACCAACGAACCCGGCAGCAAACCCCCACCCAAAACACGATCCATTTCTTTAATATTGGATTTTATTCGATTATGATGAGAAGATTTGGCTATATCTTTCAGGCGGGTTGGATCAGCAACACTAATACTTTGACCTGATCGTTTACCTTTTTTCACTTTATATTCAGCAAGCGTTCCCCATTCCTTACATGACGGGCACTGGCCATACCATTTTGGATAATCCGTTCCACAATTGGAACACAGAAAAACCGCACTACTCCCTTTTTTGCTCATTGGTTACCAGTCAGAACCAAGGGAAATATAATACTGTGGACGAGACGTATTTCTCCTTTCGTAATGATCCCAAGCGACATCAAATCTTACTAAAAAATATCCCAGATTAATTTTAGCCCCCAACCCGAATGTCTTTATAGCGGGACTGGAATAATCCGGTAACTCACCATATTTGTCGGCAAATACTTGATCATCGGAGAATTCATCGAAATCATCCCAAGCCGCACCAATATCAAAAAAAGCATGACCCTGTATATTTCCGAATATGACTTTTAAAGGAAAGCCCAACGCCAAATACCGAATAAATGGAAAGCGGAGCTCAAAATTTGCCATAGCAACGTTTGTTCCAACCCGTTCAGCATAGCGGGCACCGCGCACCGGCATTGCATAATTTGTAAAATATATATCTTTTAAGATGGTTTCTTGGCCTGTGGCCAATACTTCGTACGAAAATTGCGAATTATCTTTTGCACCATCAGTCTCCCCAAAGCCAAATAACCATACCGGCAATCCGCCTAAGAAATATTTTTGAGCATCTCTGCCAAAACTGGAACCGACCTTCAGTCTTGCTGCGACTGTATAATATCTGCCGAATCGGAAATATTTCCTGGCATCATATTGAATTGTCTGAAACTGTATTCCATCCGAACCAACCGACGGACTACCGTAAAAACTTAGCTCATGCCTAAAACCATCAACAGGTCCTGTATATCCCCAGGAAGCGTTATCATACACCCAACTAAACATCGGCAATATTGCATCTAATTTTGTGGAAAAAACATCAATGTATTCTCCCGTATAATAATCCTGAAACCACTCATTATACGATAAACGATAATAAGATAATCCTAAATCTATTCTGCTAAAGCGATTAAATGGTCGTGAGGCAAAACCGCTTAATCCGTATCTCCTCAAGCGAGCAAGACCATAATAACTTGTGGTGTAAAAATCCGCAGTTTGCGAGGCCGCTAAATAGTAATCGGTCCGATTTTTTAAATAAGCATAGGATAATATATAATCACTATTTTCAAGGGTTAGCTGCATCTCAGTTCCAACATAGATTTGATGATCGCCTAACACATCGCTCCATAAGAAATAGGTCATTCCTTGGGCACCGAATATATTATCAAAAGCCAAATTGCCACTTACCATATCCAAAGTAAATCTTGTTTTATAATGTTGCGGAATGTAGCCATCAGTAGAAAGTACCCTATCAAATGTATCTATTTGAGATTCCTGCCCATCAACCAATACTTCATTGAAATTTGAATATTGATCGCTGAAAATGAATTTTGAAAAATCACCTGCCTCTTCGACTTCTTCCTCTTGGCGTAATTTATCACGTCGCAGATCAGCCAATGATTCATCGGCGGTTTTTTTGTTGGTTAAGAAGTTTGTGACAGGTACTTCTTTTGCCTTCATCGCTAATGGATTTGTAATACTAAAAATATCCCAACCGCGTTTATCGTAACCACTAAATATCAGGGTTCTATCATCTTTGGATAAACTTAATTGCTGTATTCCGGTTAATATATTTGTTATCGGATATGATTCTTCAAGTTCATAATCATAAATATGAATATTCCAAACACCGTTTTGATCCGCAGTATATAATAATTTATTTTCAGTGTGGGACCATGCCGGATAATTTTCATTATAATCGGTATTCGTTATACGATCTATTTCTTTAGTATTTATATTGATCGTAAACAGATCTGTTTGTGAATAATCGTGGTCATAAATTTTAAACGTATCAACCAACGAATCGGTGGTTAAGTAATCACCCCGATCGGAAACAAATGTTACAAAATGACCGTCAGGACTCCAGACCGGTTCCGAATCAGAGAAAATGTCTTCGGTTAGATTGATCATCTCCTTTGTTTCTATATCCATTAAATAGATGTCACTGGATTTGCCTTGATTACCCACAAATGCTAATTTTTTACCATCAGGACTCCAAGCGGCTGTGAACAAACCATCCATTTCAAAAGAGATTGTTTCGTAATCGCCTGATTCAACATCTATTAAATGGAAAGCATCCAATCCGCCCGCTTTAGCAGCGATAACTATCCTGCGACTGTCAGGCGACCAGGATATGCCCGGCTGTAACCACTTAAGTTCTTCAAAATTCATTGTCCGGTTACCTTTAACAATCCGTTTTAGCTGCTTCCCTGTCAGCGCATCAATCAAATATATATCGGCATACATTGATCTGTCAGACAGAATTGCTATTTTACTGCCATCGGGAGAGATTACAGGAGAGATATTATAAAAATTCTTTAATTTTTCATGATCGGTTAATTGTTTGGCTATGTCATCAATCGCATCTCGTCCCGTAATATCCGGCCAATATTCCTTCTTTACATACTCCTGCCATTGCTCGGTTAAATCTTTGAAATTCATACCAAGTGCGTTCTCCCAGCCTTTTTCGGCATTCTGCGCTTTTTTCATTGCAATATAAATTTCACCGACTTTTTCGCGGCCATATTTCTCAGCTACAAACCGCCAAACCGATTGCCCGCCTTTGTATGCCATATAATATTCTAATTCTTTTACGCTCGGGATATAATCGTTCACAGTCATATCTCTGATCACCATATCCGACTTGGTATCCCAATTAAGCGATAAATATTCGGCGATGCCTTCATTTACCCATAGCGGTAATCTTAATAATTGAGCACCTGATATAACACTTTGTGCATTACCTCCGTAAACCATGTCATTGACAACCGCATGTACTAATTCGTGATGTAACACATGTCGGAATTGTTCGTAAGACCCTTCAAAGGGTAGAACTACCCGGTTTTTAAACAATTCCGTCACACCGCCAATTCCTTCCGACATATAACTATACACTACATTAGTCTGTTGAAAATCTTTATGCGAGTTGTAAACTATAATCGAAACCGTCTTCTTTAGATTCCACCTAAAATGTTTAGAAATTTGTTCATAAGCATCTTCGGCAACCTTAGCAGCAAATTCCGCAAGTTCAAGATCATCCGTATAATAATATATATCAAAATGGGGAGTTTTTATGAACTTCCAATCAAACGTTTCATATTGGACCTTGTTCTGTCCAAAAGATTGTCCCAAAACGATTTGGGAACAGATAATTAATAATAAACTTATATATTTTATTGAATTAATAAATTTTCTCATATTGTAAATTAATTAGACACTTCCAAAATTGATAGTTTAAAAGCAATTGTTGTCATTAAGCCGATAATAACAACATTTTAATTGCCTATCACTATATAGAAAAGTAAATTTTTCTTTATGCAGCTACCAATATATTTTATTTCTGACATTCATTTACTTCTCCAAACCTCTAATAATGAAGACGCCAAAAAAGAAAAATTGTTCCTATTTCTGGATAAGGTAAAAAAAAGTCAGGGTACTTTAATCATAAACGGAGACCTTTTTGATTTTTATTTTGAGTACAAGCATGTTATCCCGAAAATATACTTCGATGTTTATATGGCAATCTCAAAACTGACAGAATCCGGTGTAGCAATTCATTATCTGCTTGGCAACCACGACTATTGGACAATGGACTTTATATCCGAAACCCTTAATATGACCGTTCATAAAGATGATATTGATTTTGAAATAAATAATAAAAAATTTCATATAACGCACGGCGATGGTTTGTTGTCATGGGAACGCGGCTATCGCTTCGTAAAGAAAATATTGCATAGCCGGTTAACTATTTGGCTGTTCAGATGGTTGCACCCGACGCTTGGATACGGTATAGCCGAATGGGTCGCAAGTCGTAGCAGACATTTTGAACATAGCAAAGAGCACAATGACAAGGTTCGTAAGGAACTAATCCGAATTGCGACACCAATTATTGAATCCGGTGTTGATTATTTTATTACCGGTCATTACCATCAACACACCGATGAAAAAATCGGAAACGGCAGATTGGTAATTCTTGGGGAATGGATAAAAACTTTCTCTTATGCCGTGTTCGATGGTCAGGGATTAGAGTTAAAAAAGTTTATGTAGATTGATGGTTGAACTACGCTTACAAAAAGTCAGCGATGCTGAAAGATTCTTCGAGATTTTGAATAATCCTAATTTCATTTATTTTGATGTGCAGCCGGCAACGATCGAAGACGAAGTTGCCTGGTTAGAACAAAATGCCCAAAGAATGAAAGATAACACACAATGGAATTATACTATACTTTATGATGAGGCAATTGTCGGAGCAATTGGAGTACAAATCAATTACCATCGCAATTACATTGGCGAGATCGGGTATTTCATAGATGAAAAATATTGGAACTTGGGAATTGCAACTCAGGCAGTAAAACTGATTGAAGAAATATGCCGAAATGAACTAAAGCTTACTCGAATTGAAATAGCAATGTTATTGGAAAATTCAGCCAGTGAGCGGGTAGCGTTCAAAAATAATTATCTTAAAGAAGGAATTCAACGCAAACTAATCAAAGGTAAAGACGGACAAATGAAAGATTGTTATTTGTATGCTAAGGTCTTCTAACCGAACTTATTATGCCATTCAGCATTTTAACAGAGCAATCTCTGGGTACATTGCCAAAACCTTATTCCGTATCCGATATTCTCAAGCTCACTAAAAACTCTACAGCTATTCTAAAAATATTTGATACCAATCCAAACTTGGTCGCTTTGTTAGATTCGGATGAAGGCAAGATTGTATTGAAACGTTTCGGGTGGCGCAATCCTTTACACTTTTACATAAGTCCATTTAAATATAGCAGAGCAAGGATGAGTTGGGAAACCTCACAGACTTTGGATTCAGCAGGTATTACTCCCAAGCCTCTATTTGTACATACTAAAAAGAAACTTGGTTTCAAATATCAGAATTTCTTTATTACCAAAGCAATTGAACCTCATGTGAAATTCCGTAAATTTCTTAAGGAAGAAAGGAATATCAAAAATATTACTAGTGCTATACAAAATTTAGCAGTGGCAATTGCTAAAATGCATTCTTTGGGTATTTATCACCGAGATTTAACAACCGGTAATTTTCTAATTGATAAGCAATTAAATGTATATATAGTAGATCTGAATCGAGCGCGGAATGTTGTAGTTCTTACAATTCGGCAATGCTTAAAAGATCTTTCAAAAATATATTTTGAAAAACAATCCGTTCTGCCGCAAAGTGAATTAGCCGATTATTTCTTTAAAAAATATGCGTTACAAAGTGAATTACAATTAGACTGGCTGACCGGATACTGGAAATACCGTAAAAGATTGATTCGTTACAGGAAAAAACGGTTAAGACTCAGAAAACTGTTCAAATAAAATATTTTACCTTCTTTATACGACTGTATATTACTGCTTCGGCGGTAATTAGACAATAATTCGACTATAATTAATGTGATTTTCATTTAATACTACCAATTTTTGCCGCTGTAGAGGCAATTTATTTATGTTATTTGAATATAATCTTTGACAAATTACACAAATGGAATTAATTTACTGCTATGACAGCAAATAATAATCTATCAGAAATAGTATATTTCCATCGGAAAAAGGCTGGATTAAGCAGAATCCAACTGGCACAATTAGCCGGTATCGGCAAAACGGTAATATATGATATAGAAAAAGGCAAACAAACCGTTCAGTGGAAAACCATACAATCAATTTTATATGCCTTAAATATAACCATTGCGTATAAAAGTCCATTGATGGAACTCTATGAAAAAAGCAAAAATAATAATCCATAAACAGCCGGCAGGGGTTTTAATTCAATTAGATGACGGCTCTTATAGTTTTCAATATGATGAAAACTATCAAGGAGCGCCAATTGCTTTAACGCTACCTGTCAGAAGTAATCCATATATTTTTAAAAAATTCCCTCCGTTTTTTGATGGACTGCTTCCGGAGGGGCATCAATTAGAGGGCTTATTAAAACAAAATAAAATTGACAGGGATGATTATTTCTCACAGCTACTTGCCGTTGGTGCCGATTTGGTCGGTGCTATAACAGTCGAGAAAATTGATGAATAAATGTCCCATAACATATCAACCGATCACTGATCGAAAATATTCTGTGGATGGTTTGAAATATTTACATCCTAAACTTACCGACTTATCTAATTTGCCTTATACATCAAGAGAGCAACGTTTAGAATCCAGTAAACGCGCCGGCAAAATGTCTATCCAGGGAGTACAACCGAAGTTGAGCGCGCGTTTACGATTGAACGAATCACGTTTTGAGATCGTAGATAAATACGGAACATTCATACTCAAGCCGCAGAGTGACACCTATAAAGAACTCCCCGAAAACGAAGACCTGACAATGAAAATGGCGGGTATCATTGGCATCAATAAACCTGTCACCGGTATGGTCTATTCCAAAGATGATAGCCTCACATATTTTATTAAACGATTCGATCGTTATGGCAAGAACAAGAAGTACTGCTTGGAAGATTTTGCCCAACTAACCAATAATACACGAGAAACAAAATATGATTGGTCTATAGATAGGTTAATACCCGTGATAGATAATTTTTGCACATTCCCTGCCATAGAAAAAATAAAATTATTTCGATTAATTATCTTTTCATTTATTACCGGAAATGAGGATATGCACCTAAAAAACTTCAGTTTAATCGAACAGAATGATATTATAAAATTATCCCCTGCTTATGATTTATTGAATACCACAATCGCTCTTTCAAATCCTATAGAAGAATCAGCACTTCCGTTAAATGGTAAAAAACGCAATCTTAAAAAATCAGATTTTTTAAATTATTTGGCTGTTGAAATGCTAAATCTAAACAATAGATCAACAAATGAAATATTAGATAAAATTCAAGGCAATCTATCTACATTACATGAGCTAATAGATAAATCATTCTTATCAAAAATCAATCGAGAACAATACCACAATATCTTGGGAGAAAGAGCAACACGCATTTTTAACTAAATCATCCCGCTCCATTCGGCAAGTTTTACCATGATAGCATTTTGGGCATGCATGCGGTTTTCGGCTTCATCAAAAACTATTGAATAGGGCGCTTCCATAACGCCATCCGTAACCTCTCTGCCGCGCTCAGCCGGTAAACAATGCATGAAAAGTGTATCTTTACCGGTGGAATCCATCACTTTTTCGTTAACTTGAAATTTGGCAAAGATCTTTTCACGGGCTGTTGCTTCTTCTTTTTGTCCCATAGATGCCCAAACATCGGTATAGATCACATCGGCGTCTTTGACGGCGGATCTAAGATCATGCGAAATTGTAATATCTGACAAACCCGCATCTTTTGCTGAACTCACTGTATCGACATCGGGCTCATATCCCTCCGGACAAGCACATACGAAATCAATCGAAATTCTTTCGGCTAATTTCAACCAGGAATGAACGATATTATTTCCATCACCGACATACACAATTTTGGGATCATCAATATTACCGCGATGTTCCAGAACAGTTAAAATATCCGCCATTATCTGACATGGATGATTATAATCGGTCAGACCGTTAACAACCGGGATAGTGGCATGCTCGGCAAGTTCCAACATGTGTTTATGTTCAAATAGACGAGCCATCAGAACATCGTTGTAACGACTAAACACACGCGCAATATCCTTGACGGCTTCACGTTTCCCGATACCAATATCGTTTGGACCTAAATATAAAGCATGGCCGCCCATCCAGGTAAATCCGGTCTCAAAGGAAACACGGGTACGGGCGGAAGGTTTGGCAAAGACCATCGCCAAAGAACGATCTTTAAAAACATGATATTTTTCTTTGTCATGGAATTTTGCTTTTAGTTTTTGGGCGAGTTCCAATGTATCCAAAATTTCTTCAGTTGTAAAATCGGTAATGTGTAGAAAATCCCTTTTCATTTTTTCTCCATATTATAAAATGTATCTGCTTAAATCTTCATCCTTGGCAATATCTTTCAATTTTTCTTCCACCACGGATTTTGTAATTACAATTTTCTGCTCGGATTTCCCGGCATGGTCAAACATAAAATCATCAAGCAAGGTCGTCATAATGGTGTGCAATCTTCTAGCACCAATATTCTCAGTTTTATTATTCACGTTAGTCGCAAATTGTGCAATCACTTTTATGGCAGACTTATCAAATTCTAAATTCATATTTTCCGCCGCTAACAATGCTGTATATTGCTTGATCAACGCCGATTTAGGATGTGTCAGAATTTTGACGAAATCATTAGTAGAAAGTTTGTCCATCTCAACGCGGATCGGGAAACGACCCTGCAATTCCGGTATCATGTCGGACGGGGTAGCAACATGAAATGCTCCGGCGGCAATAAATAAAACATGATCAGACTTAACCGCACCATATTTGGTAGGCACAGTGCTGCCTTCAACAATTGGCAACAGATCGCGCTGAACTCCCTCGCGACTGACATCGGGTCCGGACGAATTTCCATTGCCCACTACTTTATCAATTTCGTCAAGAAATACAATACCATTATTTTCCACATTTTCTTTCGCTACGCGGATCAATTCATCCTGATCAATCAATTTCTGCGATTCAACTTCGATTAGATAACCGCGCGCATCTTTCACTTTCATCTTCCGGCGTTTTTTACTGCCGGGCATTACATTCGAAAGCATATCTTTAATATTAGTACCAATATCTTCCATTCCCATCGGACCAAAAACTTGCATCCCGATTGGCATATTGTCCTGTTTTACCTCAAGCTGTACTTCCTTATTTTCAAAGTCGCCATTTGCCAACTTTGTCATCATCCGTTTTCGCGTTCTTTCACGCCGTGCTTCTTCTTCCTTTGTGAGATTTCTACCCTTGCGCTCTTCACTTGGGAAAAGCAGATCAATCAATCGTTCCTGAGCCCTTTTATAGGCGCGGTCCGCAACGGCTTTTTGTTTCTCAATACGTAACATATTCACCGCTGTATCCGTTAGATCACGGATAATTGATTCAACATCACGACCAACATAGCCCACTTCCGTAAATTTACTGGCTTCGATCTTAATGAACGGTGCATTGGCAAGTTTGGCAAGCCGTCTCGCAATTTCGGTTTTACCGACACCGGTCGAACCGATAAGTATGATATTATTCGGCAATATCTCATCACGCATGGATTCCGGTACTTGCTGACGGCGCCAACGATTTCGCAAAGCGATTGCCACCGCACGCTTAGCTTTATTTTGGCCTACAATATATTTATTTAATTCGCGAACAATTTGACTTGGAGTTAATTCTTTCTTCATTTTTGCTGAGCTATTATCACATTAAAATTATAAATAATTACATAGATATTGATTCATCTTATTACTTCATTGCATTAAGTGGGAACGCAATTCTTTTAGAATCTCGTAAAGATCATCCAAAGCATTAATCGCATAGTACCTTGTTTGAATTTCTGAAATTACAAAATCATTATTAATGACATTATCCAAATTGAAATCTAAAATCTCTACGCCATCTCGAAAAATATGATTGGTTTCACCATAGGATGACACAATGCCGGAGCCGTAAATCAAAGGTTTTCCGGTTGTTTTCATAACGCCAAATTCCACTGTGAACCAGTATAATCTCTGTAGCTTCAGAAGCGCCTCAGGATCGGATGAATGCTCCACACCCAAGGCTCCAAAACTCTGCATGAATTCGGCATATTTGGGATTCACCAATAATGGAATATGTCCAAAAATGTCATGGAACATATCCGGTTCTTCTATATAGTCTAACGATTCTCTGCTTCTTACCCAGGTTGAAGAACAAAACTTCTGCTTACTCAATAAATAAAAGAATTCATCAACCGGTATCAATCCGGGCACCACATGTATTCCCCAGCCAGTTGCTTCATTTAATTGATTTGATAACAATTTAAAATCAGGGATTGAATCAAAATTCAATACGGCACTTAGTTGATTGAGACTGTTTAAATATTCATGGCAGGATTTATCCTGCAAATTATTGAATTGCCTTTCAAATAAGATTTTCCAGACAGCGTGATCTTCATCTGTATATTTATCGTATTCCTGTATCATATAGTAAGACTGTGAAATCCATATTTAATTTATAATATAAGTATTGTTTAAAAAATGTGATTTAAAGAATGGCTACCCTTCTAAAACCGTAATGGAATCGTTGGTATAGATACATAAATCAGAGGCAATTTTAAGCGATTCTTTTACAACATCAAAAGCGGACTTGGTCGTATTATCTAATAGCGCGGTAGCGGCAGCATGGGCAAATCCGCCACCCGAGCCTATTGCAATTATCGGTCCATCCGGTTCAATAACATTTCCATCGCCCGATACAATAAAACTGCTTTTCCGATCCATTAACGCCAATAAGGCATCAAGATGGCGCAGATACTTATCAGTGCGCCATTCTTTCGCAAGTTCCACTACTGAACGTCGTAGATCACCTTCATATTCATCCAATTTATTTTCAAATTTTTCAAACAAGGTCATAGCATCGGCGGCTGCGCCGGCAAAACCGCCAAGCACATTTCCTTTATCGGTTTCAAATTGCCGTACTTTAACCGCCTTTTGCTTGAGAGCCATATCACCGAAAGTAACCTGCCCGTCACCGCCAAGCGCTACCTTATTCTTTTTGCGCACACCTAAAATTGTAGTTGATTTGATATTGATTTTATCCAAAACAAGATCCTATTCAGTCATTAATTCAAATAATTTTGAATTAGCCGGCAGAACCAACGTAGTGCTTGTATCAATCACACTCCGATAGGTTTCCAACGTTTTCAGAAATTCATAAAAATTCGGATCGGCTGAGTATGCATCGGCATATATTTCCAATGCCGTTGCTTCTCCCTGTCCCCTTATTTCCTCGGCTAATTTGTAAGCATCTGCCAAAATAATTGTTTTTTCCTTTTCGGTTGATGCAATGATCTTTTGCGATTCTTCATCACCTTCCGAACGGTATTGATTGGCTTGCCTTTCCCGCTCGGCTTTCATGCGGGCATAAATTGACTCTTCATTTTCCTGCGGCAGATCAACCCGTTTGATGCGAACATCCACTACTTCAATGCCATAGGGTTTGGTGGCTTCATAACTTGCCTGTGTTACAGCATCCATGATACTTTCACGGTTATCAGTAATGATTTCCTGCATATTATGCAGACCCAATTCGCGTCTAATCTCAGAATACACTATATCATCGAGTCGTGTTACAGCGTTGGGGATTGCCTGTAAGGTCTGCATGAACAGCAATGGATCAACTATTCTCCAACGGACATAATTATCAACAGTGAGGGTTTTTTTATCGGTACTCAATACTTCCGCCGGTTGAACATCGTATTCTAAAATACGCTTATCAAAAAACACTGCATTTTGAACGGGAGCAGGGAGCTTCCAATGTAAACCCGGTTCTTGGATTGTACGCACCGGTTTTCCAAATTGCAGTATAATAACTTGCTCTTTTACATCAACTTTAAAAACCATTGTCAACAAAACAATCGCAACGAATACTAATAAAATTATTGTTATTCTCTTCATTTTCGCCTCCTATTCACCAGTCAAATTGAGGAAATTCAGCAAATTTCCGTCTTTTTCACTCGGGACAATATATTTCTTAACACCCGGTAATATTTCTTCCATCGCTTCAAGGTACAAACGTTTCTTGGTTACATCACGCGCTTTGCGGTATTCGACTAACATTGCACGGAACTTAGCCACATCGCCTTCCGCTCTTTTAATGCGCGCTTCTTTAAACGCTTCCGCTTCCCTGAGCATTGCTTGGGCTTCTCCCCGTGCTTTGGGAATTACGTCATTACGATACCCCTGCGCTTCGTTGATCTTGCGATTCTTATCTTCTTTAGCCGATGCCACATCCTTAAAGGCAAATTCGACCTGCTTGGGCGGTGAAACCGATTGCAACTGAACAGCTACAATCAATATGCCGGTTTCGTATTTATCTACAATTGATTGTAATAATTCTTTAGTTTCTTCCTGAATTTGGAACTTACCGGTTGTTAATGCTTCATCAATTGAATGTTGCCCGATTATCGTTCTGAGTGCGGCTTCCGATGCTTCCCGCATGGTTATTTCCGGTTCTACAAAATTAAACAAATACTTTACCGCATCTTTAATCTTATATTGTACGATCAATTCGGCATCAACAATATTCTCGTCTCCGGTCAACATTAAACTTTCATGCTCAACTTTCCTGAATTGTTGATTACCGATATGTCGAAATCCGATTTCAGTTCTTTTAACTTCTGTCACTTTGGGAGTATTCACCTGTTCAATCGGATAAGGTAGATGATATCTTAAACCTGATTGTGCCACTCGTGTTACTTTTCCAAATGTCCTGACCACTCCAACTTCATCGGGACCGACGCTATAAATACCGGTCAAGAGCCAAATACCGATTACAATCCCAATCAACGGAATTATACCTAATGAAAATAATCGGTCGGGAATTGTTATCTCGGTATCGCCAAAAACAATTTTTCTTCCTGCCATAATTACCTCTCTATTTTATCTCCCGCCGCAAGCGCGCCACGGGATAATTCAATTGTTCACGATATTTCGCTACCGTACGACGGGCAACGTTATATCCGACAGCTTTCAATTTTTCAGCTAATTTTTCATCATTCAAAGGTTTCTTCTTATTCTCGCTGTCAATTATATCTTTTAATACTTGTTTAATAATATTAGTACTGATCGTTTCACCGTCATCTTTCTGCGCACTTTCCGTAAAAAATGATTTCAATTCAAAAATCCCAAATGATGTATCCACATATTTACCACGTGTTGATCGGCTGATGGTAGAAATGTCCATTTCGATCTCATCGGCAATATCCTGCAATTTCATAGGATGCAAATCCTTAGTATCTCCTGAGAAAAATTGCGGTTGCTTGTCAATTATCGCTTTCATCACCCGAATTAATGTATTACGTCTTTGTTTAATAGCCTCAATAAACCAATTAGCTGAATCGGTTTGTTCTTTCAAATATTTTCTTGCATCGGTGGATAACTGTGCGCTTTCCTCCAACAATCCCATATAATCAGGGCTTAATCGTAATTCCGGCAAACCCGAATCATAGGTTTGAATACTCCAATCACCATCACGTTCCCTAACGATCAAATCAGGCACCACAACTTCATCCCTGCTAATAATTTTTCCTTCACCGGGGCGCGGATTAAGCTGTTTTATAACGTCCATTGCTTCGGAAAGTTCATCGGTTGTACAACCGAGTTTACGTTGTAAAACCTCATAGCGTTTATTGCTGAAATCCTCCAAATAGCGATCAATGATCCTATAAGCGATGGTATCCGGCTTGTCCTCTATTTGAAGCAGTAAACATTCACGCAGATCCCGCGACGCGATCCCGACCGGTTCAAGATGTTGAACAAAATTCAACACTTTCTCAACATTCGCTTCACTTACATTTAAGCGATCGGCAATTAGCGCAATATCAACAGTGAAATAACCGCGGTCATCCAAATTCCACAATATTTCTTCTGCGATCATGTGCTCAGTTCCGGTTAAATCGTAAATATCTAACTGATTGACCAGTTCTTCAATAAAATCCAATTGATACTGTTGCGGAAATTCTTTTTGATCCGGTGAATATTGGAATAATGTTGTCGGTTCTGGTGAATCAGCCTCAAATGATATATCAAGCGAATCATTATCGGTTTCCTCGGTTGCGGGTGAGACATTATCCTCATTCCCGATTTCTTCAAGCACCGGATTAGTTTCTAATTCGTTTAATATCTTTTGTTCAAGGTTAACAATATTCAGCTGTAATAATTTCGCCAGCATAATTTGCCGCGGGGCAAGGATTTGTTTCTGAGTTAACTTTTGCTGTAATCTTTGCATTATAACTGAAATCGTTGTCCAAGATACAATTTGCGGACTTCATCGTCTCCGGCTAACTCTGTTGATGTGCCGGACTTTAAAATTCTTCCTTCATACAACAAATATGACCGGTCTGTAATTGATAATGTCTCACGGACATTGTGATCGGTGATCAAAACTCCGATGTCTCTATTTTTTAAGGAGTGAACAATAGATTGTATATCTTCCACTGCAATCGGGTCAATTCCGGCAAAGGGTTCATCCAATAATATAAAATCAGGGTTGAGCGCCAGTGTGCGACATATCTCCACGCGGCGGCGTTCACCGCCGGATAAATTATAACCTTTATTATTGCGGATATGCTGTATTGATAAATCGTCTAACAGGTTTTCGATAATTTTTTCCCTTTTTTCATGGGGATGATCCGTCATTTCCAAAACCAAACGCAGATTATTCTCCACGGTTAGCTTGCCGAAAATCGAAGGTTCCTGTGATAAATATCCTAAACCCAAACGCGACCTTTTGTACATTGCCAAATCGGTAATGTCTTCTCCATCCAAAAGGATATTACCTTTAGTCGGTTTTATCATTCCGGTAATCATATAGAAGGTCGTCGTCTTCCCGGCACCGTTCGGACCAAGCAACCCTACAATCTCACCCTTTTGTACTTCAACATTGACATCGTTCACGACCCAGCGTTTGCCATACTGTTTGAAAAGTGAGCTCGTTTGTAATCCTGTATGTTTGGTCATTTGCCGGTTACTCCGCTCGGTTTGAGAATTTTCCACTGTTCCATGTTTATATCGGATTGAAATCCGACACCGTACAGAGTGTCATTTGATTCCGTAGTGATCATAACTGAATCTTCGGTGAAGATCACTTCTTTTTTATTATCCCAAGTTAAAGTATCGGTATATAAAGTAACACCGCTATCAGACTCTACTACGACATTATCCATTGCCTGCAAAAAATTTACCTGCTCATTTATTTGAGCCTTGTCGGCAAACAAAGTTGAGATCAACTTTTCTTCAGTATTGTAAAAATCCATTTTAACATTATCTTCAAGAAAAATGCTGCTGTTCTCATTAAATTGTTCGAGATACTCGGCTTCAATAATAGCCCGCAATTTTCCGGAATGGGTGATCGTTATATTCACGTCCCAACTCATTTGATCAGGTGTGTCAACCGGCTCGCTCTTAGTTTGTTCAGCATTATTTACCGGAGATGAACAGCTCACTAAGAACAAAATTATAAATATTGATATTTGTATCTTTGCCACTATTTATTTTTAAAGATTTTCATTTTGACAGTTTGCAGTGCTTCCTCATAACGACCTTGAACGGTAATAATCCAATCTATGGCTTCTCGAAATGCCCCATCTCCACCACTTTTGGCAGTAATGTGGAGGGCAACATCTTTGATTATATCAACAGCATTAGCTACGGCAATCGGAACACCTGCTATCTCCATTACCGGCAGATCAATTATATCATCGCCTAAATAGGCGATCTCCTCATCCTCCAAGTCGTATTTTTCCTTTAGTTCGGTATATGGTTCAATTTTATCCAAAGTACCATTATAAACATCCTCAATCCTCATTTCCTTTGCTCTGATCGAAGTTGCCTTGGAATATCTGCCGGATATCAAAGCGATCTTTAATCCGGTAGCACGCGCCATTGCGATGCCGGAACCGTCGGTAACATTAAACTTCTTTAATTCCTCACCGGAACTGCTTTTATATATTGTTCCGTCAGTTAGAACACCGTCAACATCGGAGATTAACATTTTAATTTTGGCAACTTTTTCTCTGATCTGTTTACCCATTGACTGCCTTCCTGATTTTTTGCACCTGAACCAATAATTGCTCCAATTGATCCAAGGACCACTGTGTGGCAGCATCCGATTTTGCTTGCTCAACATCGTCATGTACTTCCAAAAATAATCCATCGCAGCCGGCGGCAACCGCTGCTTTTACAAGATTGGGAATATATTTACGTAAACCTCCGGTAGTATTGCCTGAATTGCCGGGCATCTGAGAACTATGCGTGCCGTCAAAAATAACCGGATAACCGGTTTCTTCCTGCATGATCGGTATAGAACGCATGTCAACTGTTAAACTATCAAAACCAAAACTGTTGCCGCGTTCAGTTAATAATATATTTGAATTGCCGGTACTTTCAATTTTTTTAGTTATATGTCCTATTTTCCAAGGTGACAAAAATTGACCTTTTTTAACGTTGATCGGCTTACCGGTTCCTCCGGCGGCAACGAGCAAATCGCTCTGCCGGCATAAAAATGCGGGAATTTGAATAATATCGGCTACCTCTGCTAGAGCATCAGCTTGATCGGGCAAATGAATATCCGTGATTATCGGGACACCGACTTCGTTCTTAACTTCAGCTAATATTTTTAAACCGTCGTCGAGCCCGGGTCCTCGAAATGAATCCACGGAAGTTCGATTAGCCTTATCAAATGAACTCTTAAAGATGAACGGTATTAAGAGAGCGTCAGTAATTTGTTTAATTGCTGTTGCCATTTTTAGCACATGCTCGCGGCTCTCAATAACACAAGGTCCGGCAATCAGCGGTAAGTCTTTACCGCCAAATTTAATTGACTTGTCTATTCTTATTTTTTTCAATTTTGATTTATTTATTTAACGTGAAATTTACGGCAGCTTTTATAAAATCACGAAATAAAGGATGAGCGCAATTTATTCTACTTTTTAACTCGGGGTGAAATTGTGTGCCGACAAACCATGGGTGATTTTCTAATTCAATCATTTCAACTAAGTTTAATTCCTCATTAACGCCTGAAATTATCATGCCGTTTTTTTCCAAACGATTGCGATAGCGATTATTAAATTCCCAACGGTGGCGGTGGCGTTCAGATGTTTTGCTCTTCTTATATGCCGTATAAGCTTTAGTTCCTTTTTTAATATCACATCCATAAGCGCCTAAACGCATTGTTCCACCCTTTACTTTAATGGCACGCTGAGATTCCATCAGGTCAATTACGGGATATTTAGTATTTTTATCAAATTCGGTACTGTTGGCTCCGGTCAATCCGCAGACACTCCGTGCAAAATCTATGACGGCACATTGCAGCCCGAGACAAATACCTAAAAACGGAATATTGTTCGTGCGGGCATATTCGCATACTTTTATTTTTCCTTCCGAACCTCGCGGGCCAAATCCAGGTAACAATAAAATCCCGTCAATACCTTCAAGCGTGTCAGCCGTTTTCATCGCTGTTCTCAAACTATCGGTTTGGACCCATTTTAGACTAACATGGGCATCATTTTCAACACCGGCATGAATGAAAGCCTCCATTACACTTTTATAGGAATCCGGCAGTTCAATATATTTTCCGCACATTGCAATGGTTACCTCGTGCTTGGGCTTATTATAATGCGCAATAAAATCCTTTAGCTTTGTAATATTTGGCAACCGGTTTAATTGTAATCGCTCGGCGATAAGTTCGCCGACTTTCTGCTTATGAAAAGATAACGGGACTTCATAAATACTTTCAACTTCATACCCTTCAATGACATGGGATGGTGACACATTACAGAATAGAGCAATTTTATCAACAACTTCCTGCGTTATAGACCGCTCGGTGCGACACAGTATTATATCGGGCGAAAGCCCGATCTCACGCAACTTCATCACCGAATGCTGCGTCGGCTTGGTTTTTAACTCCTCACTGGCTTTTATGTATGGGACTAAGGTCAAATGTACGATCAAATGATTATGATAACCTAATTCGACCGAAAGCTGACGAATTGCCTCCATAAATGGTAAACTTTCAATATCACCGACCGTACCGCCGACTTCGCAAATTACAACATCATATTTATTATCAACATTCGCGGCTTTAATCCTACGCTTCAGTTCATCGGTAATATGCGGGATCACTTGCACCGTGGCACCCAAATAATCACCGGCACGTTCCTTGTCCAATACAGCACTATAGATCTGTCCGGCAGTAGCATTATTTACAGCACTCATGTTTTCATCTATGAATCGTTCGTAATGTCCAAGGTCCAAGTCAGTTTCGGAGCCGTCGTCAAGGACAAACACTTCACCGTGTTGATAGGGATTCATCGTGCCCGGATCAACGTTTAAATACGGATCAAGCTTTAGAATAGTAACGCGCAAGCCCGAACTTTTTAATAAATAACCGATTGACGCCGCTGCGATTCCTTTCCCTAAGCCGGATATCACACCGCCTAATACAAAAATATACTTAGTCTGATTTACTTGTTTATTCATTTTATTTATTATTGATCTTTACGAAGATTTACATCTTCGGCAAAGTAATTGAATTGTTTTAAATCTTCGGGTATATCAATACCGCGATACTGATAATCACATTTTATAACCTTGATCGGAACACCGTTGTCAAGCGCCCGTAATTGCTCCAACCGGAATTTCCTCTCGTTCTCAGTCTGCTTTAGTTTAGTAAAATATTTTAATGTTTCTCGCCGGTAAGCGTAAATCCCGATATGCCGCAGATAATCCGTAGCTTGCTCTTCAATTTGTCTATAAAAACCGAGCGCTTCGTCATTCTCAGCAACTTTAACTTTAACGGTGTTGGGGTCATTCAGATCATCAACAGAAAGCAAGGTGCTTGCTAAAGTTGCCATTCGAGTAGTTTCATCGGCAAAACATTCAACCAATTGATCAATTAATTCAGGCTCGATTAGGGGTTCATCGGCTTGTAGGTTGACAATTATATTTGCATCAATATCACTAATTACTTCCGCAATTCTATCAGTCCCGGATTGATGATAAGCCGATGTCATTATAGAATCAATATTATAATCCTTCAATACTGTGCCGGTTATCTCCGAATCAACAGCAACTATAATTTTGTCAAGTTTGTGGGCCTGTAATGCCCGTTCATAAACATGCACAACCATCGGCCGGTCATTAATGGGGAAAAGTATCTTGCGGGGGAAGCGGGTCGATTCCAAGCGAGCAGGAATGACGCCGACATTCATTATCGGCTAACTCCGAGATTTTTTATAAGATTTTGGATAATCATTTTCCAAAGAATTAGTCGGGCGAAGTTATTGTTTGTAAATTCCAAATACAAGGAAAATGGAAAAAACACAATATTTTACAGTGGCAAATATCAACGCTACAACCGATCGGATGTTTAAGGATTTGAAGCAAAATGTGGCGTTGCATTCCGATAAATTGGATATTGATAAATCGGCTTTATTGATCCTTGACATGCAACGTTTCTTCTTCGATGAAACATCGCACGCCTTTATGCCAAGCGCCTCAGCCATTCTAAAGCCAATTCTAAAATTATCTGATTTGTATATTCAAAACGATCGTCCGATCATAATGACAAGACATATAAACACTTCCGAAAATGCCAAAATGATGGACTATTGGTGGCGTGATATTCTGACTGAAGAAAGTCCGTTCAGCGAATTGATTCCCGAAATCGCGAATACTCGAAACCTAACAAAAATAATCCGGAAAGCACAATACGATGCCTTCCATGAAACCGAGCTTAACGAGACATTAATAAAATTAAATATTGAACAGCTTGTGATCGTCGGAGTGATAACGCATCTATGCTGTGAAACGACAGCCCGTTCGGCTTTTGTGCATGGTTATAATGTCTTCTTTCCGATTGACGGAACGGTAACCTATAATGCCAATATTCATAAGGCAACGCTGACCACTCTTGCTCATGGCTTTGCTAACATTACTACGACTGAAAAACTATATGACCAAATCGTACGATAAACATTATCAGACGCCAAATTATTTTGGCGATCCCTATCCCGAACTGATTGAATTTTTCAAGCTACAGCGGCGCGGCAAATTGCTTGATCTTGGCTGCGGTCAAGGTAGAAATGCTATACCATTAGCTAAGCTTGGTTATAAAGTAACCGGAATAGATTCATCAAAAGTTGGCATTCAAAATATGCTGCGAGTGACTGAATTACACAATTTAGAAATTGAGGGTATTGTGGGCGATATTTACAAAATTGATAATTATTCAGATTATGCTTATATACTGCTCGACAGCATTTTCCATTTCCAAAAACGTGATCGAATTAAAGAAACAAATTTAGTAAAGAGAATTATTGATCAGTCTGAAACCGGAACGGTCATTGTATTCTGTATCCGTGATTCCGGTAATAAAGTTAAAATCCTTAATGAATCTATTGATTATAATAACTCAAAACCTGAACGACTACTCGACAGAAATATTAAATACAGTTTTGCGCATGAAGGGCAAACCTCAGACATTGATTATAAAATAATAGCGGTCAGAAAATAATTGATCAATAATTCCAACAGAACAGTAATTATCATCGGTGCCGGCCCAGCCGGAATTGCCTGTGCAACCCAACTAAAAAGATACAATATTGATCCATTAATATTTGAAAAGGAATCAATTGGTGGTTTGATCAAAAATGCCAATTTAATTGAGAATTATCCCGGATTCCCAAATGGAATTGACGGCAATGAGTTTATTAAATTATTAGATGAACAGCTTGTAAATAATGATATAAAAATCATCTTTGAAGAAATAATGTCAATTGAGCAGACAGTTTGCGGGTTCAATGTTAAATCAAAAAATAGCGCGTATTGTTCAGACTATGTTGTGCTTGCAACAGGGACAAAACCGATCATACCGGAGATTTTTGATAAATATATCGGAAATAAAATTTTTACCGAAATTTATCAATTAGGGAAAATCAGTGATAAAACCGTGGCAATCATCGGAGCCGGCGATTGTGCTTTTGATTATGCTATGAATCTATGCTCTGAAAATAAGGTAATCATACTCAACAGAAGTGCCCGAATAAAAGCTTTGCCAATTCTGCAGAACCGCGTGTTTGAACAGCAAAATATTCAATATTTTAGCAATACCGTTGTAACAGAAGTTGAATCTGTGGATGAGGAGTTAGTACTATCAACCAACAATACTGCCAATATCATCCGAGTTGATTATTTACTTATTGCAGTTGGTCGTTTACCGAATTTAGATTTTGTAGGCAGGCAAGCACTAAATAACCCGAATTTGTTTCAGATCGGTGATGTAAAAAATGGATTGTTTCGTCAGACATCTATCGCCATTGGAGATGGAATTAATATGGCCATGAAAATTAATAGTAGCTTATCGAAGGAATGAAATGCAGGTAATCTATAAAACCGGCAATAATAAATTAGCATCAGTCCATATTGCTCAAAATGAATCCGGCAAATTATTGGAGTTTGTTGAATCAGTTCCGCCACCATACACACTTAATCAAAAATGGGTTTTGATAATATCAACTTTGTACGGTTGCCCGATAAAATGCAAGTTCTGCGATGCCGGTAATTTTTATACCGGAAAGCCATCCAAGGATGAAATATTATTTCAAATTGATCATCTGATTAAAAACCGCTTCGGCGGCAGGCAGGTTCCGTCAAAAAAGTTCAAGATCCAATTTTCACGCATGGGTGAGCCGACTTTCAATCCGGCTGTATTGGAAGCTCTCAGAACAATTCCGACGCGGTACGATGCTCCCGGCTTTTATCCTTCCCTTTCAACCATCGCTCCCAAAGGAGCGGAGAAATTCTTGAACGAATTAATTGACGTAAAAAATGAATTCTACAAAGATCATTTTCAGTTCCAGTTCTCCATTCACAGCACCGACATCGAACAACGCAAATGGTTGATCCCCGTCAAAACATGGAGTTTTGAAAAAATGGCTAAATTCGGCGAAAGATTCCACGTAGGAAATCCGCAGAAAGTAACCTTAAATTTTGCGGTAGCGGAAAATTCAATTGTTGTGCCTAAAACTCTTGCTAACTATTTTGACCCTGAATTATTCGTGATCAAAATTACGCCGGTGAATCCGACCTATCAGGCTACCGTGAATGACTATAATGCGAAGACGCGCAAAAAAGAGGCTTATCATGAACTAATTGATGAATTCAAATCTTGTGGTTATGAAGTGATCTTAAGCATCGGTGATCTACAGGAGAATGAAATCGGCAGCAATTGCGGTCAGCATGTGATGAACTTCTTGAAGAACAAAATCAGCTTCGAGGATAGTTATACTTTTCCGTTACAAAAATTCTCAGATTAGTTATTTAAACTTTAACAAATTAATCAGATCCATTTTAGACGATTTTATCAAAATTGTTATTCCTGTGTCGGCAGGAATCTATCTTATTTGAACAATTTATTATGGCATAGATTCCGCACTAAATGCGGAATGACAAATGATATTTATTCGTATCTTAACGAATCAATCGGATCAAGTTTGGCAGCTTTATAAGCCGGATAAATTCCGAATCCAATTCCGATAACCGAGCAAACTACCAAACCGATAATTGCCCAATCAATCGGGATCTGCGCCGGTACTTTAAGCAGTATGGCAACTAAGTTTCCACCGGCGATCCCTAAAATAACGCCAGCGATTCCACCGAACTCACTCAAGAAAACCGCTTCCGATAAAAATTGAGTAAGAATATCGCGCCGCGTTGCACCAATCGCTTTGCGAATGCCGATCTCCTTAATTCTTTCGGTTACGGAAACTAACATAATATTCATAATACCGATACCGGCTACCACTAAAGCAATCACACTAACGGCGAATGCGAAGAGTTTCACGCCGGCTGTAAAACTACTGAACGTTGCGATCAATTCTTCATTAGAAGACACTTCAAAATCATTTTCAGCACCGGGGGGAACTTTACGAATTGACCGCATTATCCCGATGGCTTCATCCATTGTTTTGTCATACATTTCAGCGGATTCAGCTTCCACAGTTATTGCTAAAGAAGTTCGCATATCAGCAAATCTCTCTAAATAAATGGTGATGGGAATAATCACATAATTATCCTGACTTTGACCAAACGATTCACCCATTCTTTCAAGCACCCCAACCACGTTAAAATCTAAACCATTTATTGATATATCTTTCCCTAACGGATCTTCATAAGGAAATAATTGATCAACTGCATCCATTCCAAGTACCACAACTCTACGATAATTATCAATATCCTGTTGTGTCAAGTCGCGGCCGTCACCTATAATAGCATTTATTGCTCGTAAACTACCCTGACTTCCGCCGTATAAATATACTCCCTTGGTTTTTTCATCCTCATATGCAATATTTATTCCACCCTTTCCATCAATTACAGTAATAAGTTTTGGCAGTTTAGCACGGGTTTTTAATTCTTCAAATTGATCGTATGTAATGTTCTGTCTATTACGTATTGATTTGTCGGGGCGTCCCATTTGAATGATAGGATGTTTTTGAATCAAAAATGTATTCGACCCGAATACGTTCAATCCTGATGTAATTGACGACTCCATTGTACGAATCGCCGTCATCACGCCGATCACCGAAAATACTCCAATGGCAATGCCCAATAGAGTTAGAATAGAGCGCAGTTTATTTGCTTTAAGAGCATCAACTGCCATTCTTAAACTTTCTCTTAGAGTATTCTTTAAGTGACCTTTTTTCGTTCTAGTCATAACTCAGCGCCTCAATTGGATCAAGTTTTGCTGCCCGATAAGAAGGCACAAGCCCCGATATTACACCTACTGCTAAACTCAGGATAACAGCAAATATCGCCAATGAAACTGGCATTGTCGATGGTAAAAATTGATTGATCGCAAAACTTAATATAAATGCAAACCCTAACCCAACCAATCCGCCAATCAAGCATATCAATACCGCCTCTATTAAAAACTGACTCAAGATCACATTACGTTTGGCACCGATCGCTTTGCGAATACCAATTTCTCGAGTACGTTCCTTAACCGACACAAACATAATATTCATAATACCAATTCCACCTACAACTAATGACAGCACCGTTATAAATATTCCCGTACCTCCAATTGCTAATTTAATTGTGTTGTATTGGGTTTCGAAAGCCTCCTGCTGATTGATGGCAAAATTGTCCGGTTCTTCGGGTCTTAATCCTCTTAAACGGCGTAAAATTGATTGTACTTCATATTTTGCTTCCTCAAGATTGGATTCATCAACTTTTACCGACAATCTCGAAAAACCGCGCTTTGAGAATAGCCTCTGAAATGTTTCCAAAGGAATAATCGCTTGATTATCCATACTGAATAATCCAAGGAATTTTCCCTGTTTTTTTATCACACCAACCACGCGAAATTTATATGATCCGACTTTTACATACTGCCCTACCGGATCATCCTCTCCAAATAATGCTTCAGCAACATCAAATCCTATAACAGTTACCCGTGAACCCGATCGGTTTTCCCCGTCTGTAAAAAAACGACCATTTTCAATAACCGTATTAGAAGTCTGCATATATTCAGGAGTGGTTCCCATTGTCTGTACGTCAGATATACTATTATCTCTGAAAGAAAAATTCGTTCCACGATACCGCTCGGCCGATGCAGCAATTATGTATTTACCTTGTTCCTTAAGCGTTTCAGTATATTCAGCCTTAATGTCAGGCCGGTTTCTTAATTCCCAAAAATCTTGGTTACCAAACCATTCAAATTTGGAAACATACAATACGTCTTTGCCCAAAAACGACATGCTGTTTTCAAAAGACCTATCCAATCCGGATATTAATGTTCCCATTAATGTTACAGCTAAAACGCCTATGATTATTCCAAGAGCAGTGAGGAAAGAACGCATTTTACTCGAAAGAATAGCATTTATTGCGATTTTTATATTTTCAAAAAATAATTGGAACATATTTGCATTTGTCATGCCGGACTTGATCCGGCATCCATATCCATACTAGTAATTATAGATACCTGCTTCCGCAGGTATAACAGGGTCCTTTGGTATTTACAGTTCATAATGACTTGAAGTCATCCCTGTTTTATTCGTGATTTTTTTCATCAATTTGAATTTTACCGTCCAATAGGTGAATCGTGCGGTTGGCATGATCCGCAATATAGCGTTCATGTGTTACAAGGATAATCGTATTACCCTGATCGTGTAAACTATCAAAAATTTTCATGATCTCTTCACCGCTTTTGCTGTCAAGATTGCCGGTCGGTTCATCGGCAAGTATGATAGACGGATCGGTTACCAACGCTCTCGCGATCGCCACTCTTTGGCGTTGTCCGCCCGACATCTCGTTGGGCTTGTGATGCATCCGATCGGCTAAACCGACTTTATCCAAAGCCCGCTCAGCTAATTCTATCCTTTCTTCCCGCGTAACATTGGCGTAGATCAATGGTAACTCCACATTTCTCAGTGCTGTCAGTTTGGCAAGTAAATTAAAAGTCTGAAACACAAAACCTATTTTTCGGTTGCGGATGGATGCTAATTGGTTGTCATCCATTTCATGAACTGGCTCTCCTTCAAAAATATAAGTACCTTGAGTGGGAGTGTCCAAACAACCGATAACGTTCATTAAGGTGGATTTACCGGAACCGGAGGGCCCCATGATAGAAATATATTCATTTTTATCAATACTTAGATCAATACCATCAAGGGCATGCACATCTTCGGCTCCTAAGTTATAGATCTTTTTTACAGCAGTAAGATGGATCAGCTCACCATTCTTAGTCGTTTCTGCCACGATTATTTGTCCTTTTTACCTTTAGAATCTTCTTCCGACTTAACTTCTGACATGTGCTTTAAGTCGCGGCTGATAGCCTTATATGAACCGGTTATAATAACTTCATCTTCTTCAAGCCCTTCTAATATCTCATAATGGTTTTCCGAAGAAATACCGACCTTAACCGGTTTGATAACAGCAAATTTTTGATCCTTCTTGGCAGGTGGTCCGCGTTTCCCATCTTCATCATCAGTCTTGATTGACTCAGCATCTTTAACCACAAATACTACTTCAACCATTTCTTTCTTTGTCATGGTCGTTTCTTCTTCTAATTCTTCGGTTTCAGCTTCCGGCTCGTCTTTTTCCTGTTTCTTACTCCGTTTCCGTGACTTGGCTTCCGCTTCCCAACCTTCTTGTCTAACCGTCAAACATTGGATCGGTACAGCCAAAACATTTTCTTTAACATCAGTAATAATATCTGCTGTGGCACTCATCCCAGGACGAATGTTTTGTGGAGCATCCACCATCCCCACTTTCACTTTAAAATTGGTAACCTGTTCCTGAGTACCGAGTGACTGCGTTTCGGCTATGTGAGCGATTTCACTTACCACGCCCACAAATGCCGTATCTTGAAAAGCATCAATCTCAATTTCGGCTGTATCGCCGATGGCGACCGAAACAACATCATTTTCGTTGACGTCAACTTCGACTTCCATTTTAGATAGATCGGCAACTATCATCAGTACGTCCGCTTGGAACATCGAACCTAAAGCCATTTCACCGACTTCTTTGTTAATTTTGACTACCGTTCCGGACTGTGGTGCCGCGATGCGGGTTTTTTCTAACTGATCCTCTTCAGATGACAGAAACGCCTGCGCTTGTTCCAATTGACTTTCAGCTAATTGATATTGGGCGGTGATGGCTTCCAATTCCTGCTTAGATACAAGATCATTTTGATAAAGAGCATCAATTCGTTCTTTTTCCGCCTTGACCTGCATTAAACTGGCACGGGCGGATTTAACCGATGATGCTGCCTGGTCATACGAAGCGCGATATTGCTTCTCATCCAAGGAAATCAGATGCTGTCCTTTTGTTACGTAATCACCCTCTTTAACGGTAATATCCGTTATCCAAGCCGAGATTGTTGCACTGATTTGTACTGATACTTCGGGCTGGATCAAACCCGATCCGTTAACTTTATGGACAATGGTTTGTCGTTTAACTTTTTCCGTTTCAACCGTAATTGCATCATCATCAGATTTAAATAGATTGCCGGCAATAAATATTATCAGAACAACTACGACTCCGATAATGATCCATATTTTCTTCTTATTTTTCTTGGCCAAAATAAACTCCTAATTTTTCTCAAATTCTTGATCAAGAATTCCCAATTGTGCTTTTAAATATGACTCTTGAATTTTAGCATCATATTTGGCAGTAACCAAATCGGCGCGCGCCCGCGTTACCGAAACCTGCGCATCCAATAATTCTAAAACTGAAATTGATCCCAAGCGATATTGTTCGCTTGCCAATCTCAGATCTTCTTCAGCCGACATCAATATTTCCTCAAATATCGGTATGATCTCAAAATAATCTTTAACGGTTTCATAGTAGGTTTCCAACAACACGATCGCATCATTGGTAGTTGTGATGATCTCATTCTCTTGTTTTTTGACCGCCAATTTTGCTTGCTGTGATTGGGTTGAATACCGCATTCCTGTGAATAATGGAAATGATAGATCCAATCCGGTGGTCATTACCCAATCATCATTTAGCGCTGAGGACAGTCCGTCAAAGTCACTGTCAGATGCTTGATATGACAATGATGCGCTCAGTGAAGGAAGTCTTAGAGAATTGGTCAATTTTCGATTTATTTTGGCGTTTGTAAGCTGTTGTTCAACTGATAAAATACCCGGATTATTACTTTTCAGAACAGCAATCGCCTCATCCCAGTTAATAACCTGCTCCAACGGATTTATATCAGCGCTAATTTCCAATTCGCGGTCAGCTCCAATTAGTCCAAGGGCATTGCGAAACTCGGATACAGCAGTATATAGGATAGCTTCCTGTGAAATCAGAGAGGAGCGGGCTGTTCCGGCGGCTACTTCCGATTTCAATAAATCTGTTTTCTTGGCTGCGCCCAGATCATATTTCCGGCGCGCCAACTCAACCTGTTGCTCGGTTAATTCCAAACTTTGTTGGGCGACTTCCACTAATTGTTGGCTCTTTAATAACTGAAAATACGCGCGATGCACTTCGGCAATTACATTGATGCGAACCTGCCGTTCAACTTGCTGTTGTATAGCATAATTATTATTCGCCAAAGCGATCTGATTCCACCATCCGCCACCGTCAAAAATGTTCTGCGAGACCGACACGCCCGCTGACCAAACGGTACTGTTGTCGAGTGAAGCATCGCCGTAACTTGTTTCGCTGCGCCCTCCAGATAAATTAACGGAAGGTAAGATATTGCTATACGCACCTACTTTACCGGCTTTAACAGATTGTAAATCAAGCTGCGCCGATTCCAATGTCTCTTTATTTTGTAAAGCAATATTTACCGCTTCACTCAAAGTTAATTGTTGTGCGGAAACAATACCCAAAAATAATACTGTAATAAATCCAAGTTTTTTCATTTAACTACCCTGTAAATCCTCCAAAAAAGCTGCTTGCACCAGCTCCAATCAATTTTAGCACAAACCATGCAATCAACATTCCAACCGCATAAGGCTGTGTTTTCTTATTGTAGATTATACCCATCCCAATTGCAATCAGAATAACTCTCCAAATTGCAAAAATATCAATTCCCGCAAGTAAAGAATTGATAAATGAGCCTTTTTCTCCGATGTCTAACACTCCTAAACCGGTATAGACTTCGAGCGTCCATTTGCTCAACATCAAAGGAATTTTAATAATTGTTTCTAAAATACTGATCATAAATGACCAAGCGGTTATATTTAACAACTGACCGTATTTGGCGCTGCCACCCATAAAAGTATTGCCAACCAACAAGGCAATTAATGCCATAAAGAATATTGTTACGGGAGAGGCTAAGGCACTGAAAACCCAACCCATTATTTTTTGCGGACCGCTTTCCATTTGACTTTCAACACGGGCGATGATCTCTTCTTTTTGATCATCGGGTATCCGCGAATTGTTTTCAATCCTTTCGACCGCCGCTTCATAACCTGCATCGGCTGCTAAATCCTGAATGAACCAATACGAAATAATTCCGACAACTGCTAAAACAAGCATCGGAATCAGGGCTTTTTTCCATTCAAAATCCTTTACTGCCTCGAACACCTTGCCCGGCGCAATGAATACATTGATTATATTGTTTATAATTGACATAATATGATCCTTACATAGTTAAGTTTGACACAAATCAACTCTAAATAGTTGTCAATAATATTAAAGATTATTATTGACAGATTAAATATAATTCCTACTGTAAAAACCCTGTGTAAATTATTGTATTATGAAGCGATTAGGATTATATATTTTGGTAGAAATAAACTACACTTTCCAGTTTGACCGGAATTTTCAACTAATCAGATATTTATCTTTTATTTTCATTAAATAATCGAGAGCTGCTTCATAAGTATTCTCAATTTCACCTTCCAAGATCGCATCTTCAATGGCAGATTTAATTTCACCGACTTTTTTACCTTCCTTCAATTTACATATTTCCATTATTTCAGCACCCCGCACCGGCGATTGGAACGCTTTCATTTTATCGCGCTCAACAACATCCTGCATTAATTTCTCAACCCGCTCAAAATTGCCCATATAACGTTTGGCACGCTCGGGATTCTTACTGGTTATATCGGCCCGGCACAATTTCATAAGGTCATCAATTTCATCACCGGCAGCAACCATCAGACGCCGTACCGCCGAATCTGTCACGCCGGTTTTCGCTAAAGCGATGGGGCGCAAGTGCAATAAGGTCAATTTTATGAGATAGTCCCGCAAAGCGTTAGGAAGCTTCAATCTGCTTGCGACTTTCTTCAGCATGCGCGATCCCAAATCATCGTGGCCATGGAAAGTAAAGCCTTTAACCTTGTCAATCCTGCGGGTGGGTGGTTTACCGATGTCATGCACCAAGGCGGCAAACCGCAACTCCATTTTGTCCGATAATTGTGCCGCATTGTCAACCACCTGTAAAGTGTGATAAAAAATATCTTTATGATGCCATTCTTTGGGCTGTTCCATTCCGAACATCACATCAATCTCCGGTAGGATGTGTTTTAACAAACCCGTTTCCTGCAAAATTATCAATCCTATTGATGGTTTTTCCGTTGCCAGGATTTTAATCAATTCCGCCGTGACCCTTTCCCATGATACAATCGTAATGCGGTTAGCCTGTCTGCGCATTGATTGCAAACAATCGGCATCAATATCAAAATTAAAACGACTGGCAAATACCGCCGCCCGCAGCATACGCAGTGGGTCTTCCGATAAAGTTTCATCGGGATCAAGCGGAGTAACAATCCTTTGCTTATTTATATCAACTATGCCACTATAAGGGTCATATAGATCACCGAACGAATCAGGTAAAATATCAATAGCCATTGCATTGATGGTGAAATCACGGCGTTTGAGATCGCCGAATATATCAGTATATTGTACTTCAGCCGGTTTACGTGACGTGTGCTCATATTCTTCTAAGCGCGCAGAAGCGACCTCAATTCCTATCGCTTTATGCGGTATTTTGGCAGTGCCGAAATCCTTAAATGGCACTATTTTTTTGATCCCCAGTTTTTCAGCCAATTGCTCGGCAAATTCAATACCGTCGCCTTCCACCATCAAATCTATTTCCTTGGACTTTCGATTAAGGAACAGATCACGCACGAATCCGCCAACAACATAAACCTTAATTTTATGTTCTTTGCCTATTTCTCCCGCCGCTTCAAGCAGAGGAAAAGCTGTTCTGTCCGTTTGCACTAATTCCTTGATGTTGGTCATACCTAAAATTACTAAAGATGGATTATTATTATATTTCTTTTCATAATTAATAATTTGACTAATTTCTAAATAATGAATAAACATATATTCCCAATAAACGCAATACGTTTATTGGGATGTTATACGCAATTCAAAAAATATCTTTCTCGATGTATTGTAACGATAGGCTTTCTAAAGGATTAATAAATTTGATTTTTTCTTTATTTAATCAAGAAGACAATATTATGTTTTCTTTCGCTCCTCTACAGAAAACAAATAATTTATAAACTTTTTAATTTTTAAGGATAATATTATGAAAACAATAATAAAAAAATTAAAACCAATTATCTTTGGGATTATTTTATGGATACTTATTGTCATACTAGTATCAATACAAGCCTTCATCTTTCCAATTCAAGATGCTGGAATTTGGTCACTAGTACCACTAACAATACATTTCATCAGTGTGATTCTTGCTGTTTTAATTATGTCATTTTGGTATTATATATCAAGTGAAAAACCAAACGGATTTCTCTTAGGTTTTATCTGGCTTGTTATAGATTTAATTTTAGAATCCGCTATAACAATTCCAATGTTTGTCCTTCCATCTGGCCAAAGCCACCTAAGTTATTTTTTCAGATGGGATTTATTGGTTGATTTCGCAATAATAGTAATAACTCCGGGAATGTATTGGTTAACAAAAAAGAGATAATATGAAAAAATCAAAAATTTACATAGGATCTTGTGGTGCTTATTGCAAAAAATGCAAAGCTTTTGTGGATAAAAGCTGTAAAGGTTGTAAGGTAGGATATGACACAAAAGAAAGAGATATCAACAAAGCCAAATGTAAAATTAAATTGTGTTGTTTTCGGGACAAAAAATTAGAAACCTGCGCTGATTGTGACCAATTTTCTAATTGTAAAATCTTCAACAATAAATTTAAAATAGGAACTCGTGATAATAAAAAATGCCAAGAATCCTTGAATTTTATAAAAAATGAAGGCTATGACAAATTTCTTTTGAAAACAAAAAATTGGAAAAACCACATAGGTAAACTAAAATAATTTTTAGAATTCCTAAAATATGCAAAATAAAATTCACTCCTAAACTCCTTTTTCATTTTTTAAAACAGAAGAAATCAAATTTATGAAAGTAAACGAAAGCCTATCTGATAATTGGGAACGAAAAATATTTTTTGAACTTCTCCGCTTCACTTTGACCACGCTGCGCTTGAGCCTCCACTATCGTTATGACTCAGGGCGTATAACAAGTGATAACCGAAAAATGCCTCAGCTCGACATTTTCCCAAATTCGTTTTCCCTTCAGTCAAATGAACTTCGGTTATCACAAATGTTATATTCCTTTTAATAATTAATAATTTTTCTAATTTTGAATACTGAATAAACATATATTCCCAATAAACGCAATACGTTTATTGGGACGTTAGCGTTCATTATGAAAAACAGTAAATAACAATAAAACAGGAATATATGAAAATTAAGTTAGGAGCTTTATTGTCCATGTTAATATTTGTGAATGGCTGTGCAAATTCGGAGAATATAAATGGATTTTGGTCAGGTTCAATGGAAATGAGCGGTAAAACCATTGACATAACAATTGATTTAAACTCAAAATACAAGACTTTTTCAAGTTACGACTTAATGTTAATAGAGCAGCCGATAAGTAATTTGAAAGTAAATAATGATAATATCTTTTTTTCATTTGTGCTTGATGTTGAACTGTATTTTAAAGGAGAATTAAAAAACGACCAAATTAACGGAACAGTTGAAATGCAAAATGGACCTCCCAATATGAACATGACATTTAATTTGACTAAACAATCTAAAACTCCTGAAAAGTCATATTCTATTGAAACATTATCTATACAAAGTAATGATGTGGTTCTTTCAGCAAGTTTTTATAAACAGAATGCAAAAGGAAAATACCCGGCATTAGTTTTATTACACGGTTCAACATCAAATCTAAAAAGTGATTATGCATTTGATGCTGATTTCTTTGCCAAACAAGGGTTTGAAGTATTAATATTTGATAAACGTGGAAGTGGAAAATCTACAGGCGATTATTATTCATCAAGTAATGACGACTTAATATCTGATGCAATAGTATGTTTAAAAACAATATATAACAGAGAAAGCGTAGATAAAAATAAAATTGGATTATGGGGTCTTAGTCAAGGGGCAGTCTTGTTACCGAAAATAGCATCGAAAACGAATATTCCAAAGTTTCTTATAGCCAAATCTCCTGAAGTTACGAGTGTTGTAGAAGCAGCAGCATTTTCAGACAGTTTACGCGTTAAGAATTCAGGCAACTCCGAATTAAATGCACAAATCGCAGCAGAAAGCCATAGGGAAGTTGGGAGAATGATTAGAAAAGGGGATGATTATAAGTCCATTGAAAAGTTTATTTATCAAAATGCACAAAAATATCCCTTTATGAACCAAACCGGATTACACGATAGAATTAATCTTAACGAAAGCGTCTTTAATGGTTTCTATTGGCAAGGTAGAATTGAAAATTTTTATTCTTATTGGAAAAATTTGAATATCCCAACAGTTGTTTTATTAGGAGAAAGAGACAGTTTTGTTGATGCTAAAAGAAATACATCCATCTTAAAAAGTCTGAATAATGAAAATATTGAAATAATACTATTTCCAAAGGCTAATCATGTTCTAAAAAAATCATTTGACCCAACTATTGATACTGAATTTGATTTTCCAAGATTAATTGAAGGGTATTCCGAAAATGTTGAAAAATGGATTGAAAAAGAAATAACGAAACGCTAACACTGTGTAAAAAGCATTGGGCAGAAAGTGCAATATCGAAAGTGAATATATCAAATAAACATATCAGCGGTTTGACAGTGAAGTGCGTTGAAATGCCCAACGCTTCTTACACTCACCGTTGTGTTTAATAAAAAAAAGAACCATTAAATGAAAAAAGTTCTAATCATTGGAATTAGCATCGGAATGATGTTTTCATGCAATAACGCTGAAAAGAAAAACATCAACAAACAAAACGTAAATTCAATAGTCAAAACGAAGATCCCGATTGTTTTACCCAATTCTTTGAGTAATAAAAGACATGTATATGAATCATACATCGAAAACGCT
>JANQGY010000014.1 GCA_028282845.1 bacterium
AGTCATTAATCCACGCACCATTCTCATAATCATAGCTGCTCCCTCCAACCCGCTCTGAAAGAGCATTTCTAACGCTGCCAGTGCAGCAGTCAGGGTTGCCGGAAGGATGATTAACTCCTTCAATCCAGAGGCCATAACAGCCATTGACAGCCACACAAACGCTTTCATAATCGCTGCTTATCTGTCATTCTGATGACCCCGACGAGTCGGGGGAAGAAGAATCCAATCCCTCTATCTTAAGTATAATGGATTCCCACATTCATGGGAATGACAATGCAGTATTTTTGCCATTCCCCTTCTTTATGAAAAAACCCTCAAGGTTTCAAAAACCTTGAGGGTTTTTTATACTTGCCTGTGCCTCTTTGAGGTGATTGGGAATCCATGCTTTTATAATAGATTCCGCATAGAATGCGGAATGACAACTTCCTCCTGAGGCGGACAAGTCCTTTTATAAGGGTGAATGTTAAGTCTTGGAACTGAAATGGTAAAATTTTTATAACACAACAAAAAAATTGGAACTTTTGCTGATATTATCATTTAATAAGGCAAATATATCGAATCCCTCATTCCTCAGAATTTTTATTTCTATCCCTCAGAATTCAACCCGGGGGATTCGTATATTTGAAACCACAGCTTTAATCAGCATAATAAACTATAAAAAGATTGATTTCATCGCGAATTAATTTATAAATTCCGACCGACCGGTCGGTCGTTTATATAAATATTGGAAAGATATGATAAAATGGATAAGAAAGAACAAATTATCAATGCTGCCGTTCAGGTGTTTGCCAAGCAGGGGCTTAATAAAGGCAAAATCGCTGATATTGCAATTCAGGCCGGAATCGGCAAAGGAACCGTCTATGAATATTTTAAGAGCAAGGATGAGATATTTCAGGCTATTGAAAATATATTTATTTCCGACACGCTCGATTATGTAGAGGAGATAGAATCTTCAAATGATTCCTCGACCAAAAAGATAGAAAAAATCTGCAACATCAGTCTTGATCTACACAGTCAGATGGACGATTCGATGCTTATCATCGCCGAACTTTGGGCTCAAAATACTCGCGGTCAATTACAGGGGCACGATTCTACCCTATTTGTTGGTATGTACAATGATTATTTTGATATTGTTTCGAGAATATTAAAAGCGGGAGTAAGGCAAAAAGAATTCAGGAAAATGAATGTTAAGGGCGTTGCAACGGCGCTTCTCGCGATGCTCGATGGCATAATCTGGCAGAGTTTGATTTTTACAAATGATAAAGAATTCAGCAGGCGCAAAACCGCTGCGATCAAAGCATTTATGAATGGAATAATTATATGATAAACAAAATGTTAATAAGAAGAATACATACTGTATTTTTAATTTTTAGTATTTCAATGTTGTCCGCCCAAGAGGCGATACCCACGGGAGACGAACTCATAGAGAAAATGACCGCTATTATGAGTCAGGAAGCAAGTAAAGCATTAATTCAGCAGGTCATAACCACGAGCAGCGGCCGGGAAAGGACCTTTGAGTTTGAAATGTTCACTGCCGATGAGGGAGAAAAAACGCTTATGCGCTATTTAAAACCATCGGCAGCCAAGGGACAAGCTTTTCTGATGCTGAATAATGCCGATGATATTTGGACTTACTTTCCAAGGACGAAACGTGTACGGAAACTTGCCTCAAGTTCAAAGAATCAAAAAGTGCAGGGCAGTGATTTTTCCTACGAAGATTTGGGTTCGGGTGATGCCTGGAAAAATGAATACGTCAGCACAAATTTAGGACAGGAAAAATATGCCGGTGGGGACTGTTGGAAAGTTGAAAGTATCGGCATTCTGGAAAAAGATCCGGCTTACCCCAAGATGATTGTGCTTGTGAGACAATCGGATTTTTATCCGTTGTCAATTGACTACTATGATGATAATGGCAATATTGAGAAGACACTTATATTGAGCAACATAGAAATAGTTGAAGGTATTCCAACGGCGCTTAAGATGCAGATGGTCAACCACGCCGAAGGTTCGGCAACTTTGATGAAGACAATCTCAATTACTTATGATTGGGCTCCGCCGGATAATTTCTTTTCTGAAAGGACACTTAGGAAATAGCGGATTGGTTAATTGGGTAATTGGGTAATTAGGTAATTGGGGAGATTGGTTGAGAAGGATATCGGTTCATAGGAAATAGTGTGTTTGTGAAATAGGTGATTAGTTTATTAGGAAATTCGGAATTATTAGGATATAATAATGAGCAATGCTGACAAAAAAGATTTTACATCATTAGATACTTGGAAGAAAGCCCATAATCTGAAATTGAGATTGTACAATGAAGTATTACCACAACTGCCTAATGATGAAAAATATAATCTTGCTGATCAAATTAAACGTGCGGCAATAAGCTCAACGGCAAATGTTGCCGAAGGATATGGACGATACAATTATCAAGAGTCAATTCAATTTTATCGAATTTCACGAGGATCATTGTATGAATTAAAAGATCATCTGATATCGTGTAGAGATTTAAAATATATTACAGGTGGATTGTTCAACAGCACTATTAAAGATTTAGAGGAATCTGTGAAATTGCTAAACGGCTATATTAGATATATTCAAGGAAAGAAAGATGCGTAAACTAATTAAGAATATTCTATTACTTTCAATCATTACCAACTTTTCCATTTTATTCACGCTATTTTCCTGTTTTCCTAATATCCTAATTCCCCGATCACCTAATCTAACAATTCTTCAATCCACTAATATTCTGATAGCACAATCTACGAATCCACTAAGCTTCTTTGGTTACTACGAAGGCGAGTTTGATCAGGTACGTGTTTCGGACGCAACCTATAATTATGGTTATAACAAACTGCGCCTTGACCTTGAAGAAAATCCGGATGAAAATGTAACCATCGCAGCTAACCTTAATATTTTAAAATATGATAATAACACAACTCTAAACCTTTTGGACTTTTTACCGAAGTCAATTTGGAAACCGATCTTTCAACCGGAGGAATTGCCGGAAGAAAATTGGCTAGATGAGTTCCCACTTACTTTTTCCGATACATTATATTTAGACAATATTTATTTGCGGGCTAATTTTAAAAAATTTGATATTACAGTCGGCAAACAGCAAATATCGCTTGGGACCGGCTATGCCTGGAATCCGATTGATATATTCAATTTCAAACAATTGCTCGACCCAACATACGAGCAGACAGGCGTAAACGCCATTAGATTGGAAGTCCCGTTTGGTTCACGCACCGGATTGGATATGATCTATTCGCCAAATATCGATTTTGATAATTCAGCTAAAATGCTTCAGCTCAAAACAGGCATTGGCAGTTTTGATCTAATCGGCTCTTTAGCTCAATATAATTGGATTAGAACAGACTTTGTATTGGGTGAAATTAAGAACGAGCGCAATTTGATAGGCGGAGCATTTGTCGGTGAAATTGCCGGTATTGGTTTGTGGGCGGAAGGCGCCTGGAATCAATTAGAAGGCAATGAAAATTTTTCCGAGCTTGTGATAGGTTCGGATTATACTTTTGAAAACGGCTTATATATATTAATGGAGTATCTATATAATCAAAATGGTGTTTCAGACTTTGAAAAGATTGATTTTAACCGCTTTCTGCAATATTTCAACGGTGAAATCCACAGTCTCATGCAGCAATATGTTTTTAACTATATCAATTATCCGCTTTCCGATTTAGTTCAGTTGAGCTTCCTGAATTATGCCAATTTAAGTGATAATTCGATAGCCATAAATCCGCAAATTACCTGGGAGGCATTTCAAGATGTGTCTGTTTCATTTATGGGTAATTATTTTATCGGTGAAGACGATACGGAATTTGGTTTGCAGGATTGGGGCTGGCGAATTCGAATAAGAGGGTATTTTTAGGAACATGAAAAATAGATTTGCAATTATCGGAGGTACGGGTACAACCGGCATTAAAATAGCAGAGTTGTTGCTTAAATATACCGACGCGACCGTAATCATTGCGGCACGAAACAGGGGAAAGATCACCGAAAGTGTCAAGTTGCTTAGGGAAAAATACCAAACCGATAAGATCTTCGGGGCAGTGACGGATGCAGGCGATAAAGAATCATTGCAGAAATTATTTGCTGATATTGACATGGTGATTGTGGCATCCGGCACGGCAGATTTGGTTGAGGTCGTCGTGCAGGTCGTTTTAGACTCGAATATTGATTATCTTGATATTCAATATTCGACGCATAAAATTAAAAAACTGAAAGCCTTTGGGATTGAAATAAAAGACAGGGGTAAATTATTTATTACCGATGCCGGCTTTCACCCCGGACTACCGGCAGCGTTGGTCAAATACAGTGAATATAAATGGGGCAATATCCGTTCGGCAATTGTCTATAGTGTCTTAAAACAGGATTGGCGCGGGCTTGACATCCGAATGGGAACCAAGATCGAGTTTGTAAAAGAACTTGTTGATTACGATCCTTATTTTTATTCGAAAGGAAAATGGGAAAAGGCAAGCATGTTAAGCACGAAGGATTTTAAGGAAGTTGACTTTGGTGAACATTTTGGAAAGCAGAACTGTATTCCGATGAATTTTGAAGAATTGAAAGTTGTCGTTGAGCAGCTTCCGAATTTAGAAGAAACCGGTTTTTACATTGCCGGATTCAATCGGTTCATTGACTTGGTGCTCCTGCCTTTCAGCATGGTCTGGATGAAAATGTTCAACAAGTTTGGTATAAAATCAATTGCACGACTAATGTTCCGTTCTTTGAAAAAAAGTTCCAAGCCGCCTTTCAGAACAATTTTGCAAATGGAAGCCCGCAATACCGATAATGAAAAGTTTGGACTGCGTTTATCTCATGAAGATGGATACTGGTTTACGGCAATTCCGGTTGCAGCCTGTCTGAAACAATACATGAACGGCGCTCTGCCCGGTAGCGGGCTATACTGTATGGGCAACATTGTTGAACCACAACAGATTATTACGGATATGAAGAAGATGGGAATAACCATTGAGGAGTTTTAAATGAGGAATAAACTATTAAATAATTTAGCGGTTTTCATTGCTAACAAACCCTGGTGGACAGCACTTATTTTATTGGTTGTAACTATTGTTTTGGGCGGGATGTCTTCACAGCTCCAATTGACCACCTCCATTACCAATCTTCTGCCTCAGGATAATCCGATGGTGGATGAATTCAATATGATCATTGAGGAATATAATGGATCATCCTCAATGTTGATAGTTGCCGAGGGCGAACCGGAAAAAATAGAAAATTTTGCCGAACGTGTTGTTCCTGAAATTGAAGAGTTTGAGAATTGGGTTGTGCGCGTAGATTATAAATCACCAAAAGATTTCATTGCCGAACATGGTTTAATGCTCAGCAAAGCAAGCGATCTTGAAAACAATCTTGATTTGTTTCTTGATCCCAATCTTGATGAGTTTTTAATAAACCTTAATAACAGTCTCGAAAAAGAGTATATTCAGAGCGAAGAAAAAATTACCGGACAGGAACAGGAACAAGGTGCAATCAGGTTCTTAGGCAGTATTCAAAAATGGTTAGTTAATTTCAATACAGCTTTAAGCGGTAGCGCCGATGGCGCCGGAGAACAAGCAGCGGAAGCAATTTTGTATGGTGATGAATATTACCGCAGCTGGAATGACCGTATGATAATTATGCAGATCCTGCCGACGTTCACAATGTTTGATCTAACGCCCTCGGTTGAGGCAACCAACGCAATTGAGGCAATTGTTCATGACATCGCAAAACAAACGGATGTTAAAGCCGGATTAACCGGAACAATTCCCTTGGCTCGCGATGAAATAGTAGCCATGGAAAATGATTCAATGACCATTACCATGCTTGCTTTGATAGGAATTCTGGTGCTGTTTATAGTTGCGTTCAGAATGTTGGTAAGCCCCCTGTTAGCGATTATCACATTGATTATAGGTGTAATTTGGGCACTTGGTTTGGCTTGGGTTTTAGTCGGGCAACTAAATTTGATGACCTCAATGATGTCAGTTGTACTAATCGGTCTCGGGATTGATTTTTCCGTGCATGTTATATCGGTTTATACCGAAATGCGCTATAAGGGAAATGGTGTGGAATCATCGCTAAAAGCGATGTACATGAAAGCCGGTCCGGGAATTTTTACCGGCGGAATAACCTCGGCATTAGCTTTTTTAACACTATTAATTGCGCGAACCGAAGGTTTACAGGAATTTGGACTGACGCTTGGTGTGGGGATAATCATGACAATGTTGGCTGCTATTTTGATATTGCCGAATTTGTTGGTCATCAGGGAAAGAATTAAGGAGCGTTTAGGGCGTAAGAAAGTTTCAAAACCAAGAGACATATCGTATAAGAAGCTCGGCTCCTTTGCAGTAGGCTTATCGAAGAATTGGAAGTTCAGCATCGTCGCAATCATTATTGCGATATTATTCTTTGGATACCGTGGCTCACAACTGACGATGGATTATAATTATTTGAATATGGAACCGGAAGGGCTTGAATCCATTGAGTTGCAGGATCGAATGATTGATGAATTTGGAATAAGTTCTGATTTTGCCCTGATAACAGCCGAAACTTTGGATGAAGTCAGTATAATAACTGAACAGGCTAAAGATATGAGCACCTCGGGAATGGTACAGTCAATTGTTGATTATTTGCCGCCGGATAAGGAGCAACATCACCGCAGTGACTTGGTTTCTTATATTAGAAAATCAATGGCGACTTCGCAAATTAAGGCTTCAGTTAGTTTTGATATTATTATTGATGAGTTGTACCGCCTTGAAGAAAACATCATCGAAATCCAAGACTTGGCTTACATTGGCGGACAGGACAAGGTTTATCTGAAAAGTGCCTTGCTCATAGGCGCACTGCCGGATGATGACGACCCCTCACTGAAACCCCTTAACATCAAATTAGCGAATATTAACTCGGATATTTTTTCAGGTCAAATAACAAATATACTGAACAACATTGAAGAAAAATTGAGCAATGCTAGGGACGATATAAATATTTTTCAAGCGGATTTTGCTAAAGCCTATAAAGCAAGAACTATTAAGATGGCTAATCCTGATAAAATTGAACTGAAAGATTTGCCTAACAATATCAAAGATCAGTACGTTGGTAAATCCGAAGCGAATTTCTTGGTATCAATATTTCCTAAACAGAATGTTTGGGAGATAGATTTTCTGAAAAGGTTTGCCGGCGAATTGGCTGAGATTGATCCGCGCGCAACGGGCTTGCCGCCGATCTTTAATACCTTGATGGACGAAATCGGCGAAGACGGAGTTAAGGCTACACAGTTGGCGTTAATAGTAATATTTTTCGTATTACTTGCCGATTTTAGAAATGTGAAAAAAGTCCTTTTGGCAATGATACCGCTTGTGGTGGGTGTACTTTGGATGATTGGCATTATGGAAGTTTCCGGATTACAAATCACATTATTAAACATTATGGCAATCCCGATGATTATTGGTATCGGCATAGATGACGGCGTACATGCCGTCCATCGCTACCAAATTGAAGGGGCGCGTGAGCATAAAAAGGTTTTTGCCAGTACGGGTCGGGCGATTTTGTTGACTTCAATAACGACAATGGTAGGTTTTGGTTCATTGTGGTTTGCAACCTATCGCGGGCTTGGTTCGATGGGCATAGCTTTATTCATTGGTGTTGGGGCATGCTTTTTAGCAACGGTAATTGTAATCCCATCTATCTTTGGAACAGTCTCTCGCAAATAAAAAATTACTATACTGCTAAAATTAATCTTGGCGCGGAAAGCAAGGATTCCGAACCAATAAATAGGCGAAATTTTGTTAATATTAAGTCATTTGACAAAAATTTGTGGTATAAAATGATAAAAAGCGAGATATAAAACTAATTCTTAGCAATTTTTTTTTGGAGGTCAAACACGATAAAAACCCGATATAACAGCAATATAAACAATATATTATGGTAAAATATTATCGGATAAAATACAATTTAGATAAGTGATTAAATACAAATAATTTATTGACATCTATAAAAACAGTAGTTTAGTTTTACCTACTTCACGGAGAGGGCTCTCCGTGCGTTTATTCTGAGGGAATAACGTATTTTAGTTAACAACTTAAAACATTCTTTAACCATTCTTATGGAGGATGAACAATGAAACGAGTAATCGCTTTACTCACATTAGTCGCATTACCTGTGATGCTTTTTGCGCAGACGGCTAATGGTAAAATAGCGGGTGTCGTTACCAACAATGATGGTGAGCCACTGTCAGGCGCAAACGTTATTGTTGTAGGCACTAGCTATGGAGCAGCGGCTGATGCTGATGGGCGTTATTTTATAAATGACGTGCCAGCAGGTAAATACACGGTACAGTTTCAGTACATTGGGTATGCCACAACTGATGTTCAGAACGTAGATGTATTTACCGGACTTACTACCGATTTAGATCAGGCCCTGCAAGAGGAAACTATTGCAGGAGAATCCGTTACAGTTATAGCTGAAAGGCCATTAATCCAGCGTGATAAAACCTCGACGATTGCAATTGTAACTGCAGAGGATTTGGAAAATCTACCGATTCGTTCAGCAAACGAGCTTCTCGAAACAATGCCAGGTGTAGTTGTTCAGGATGGCGACATTCATATTCGCGGAGGTCGCGATAATGAGGTTGCTTTCTTTGTAAACGGTGCACCGACAACAGGTCTTGGCGGAAGAGGTAACTTAGTGTATATTCCACAGGAAGCCACTGAAGAGGTTCAGGTTCAAATTGGTGGATATGACGCTTCGGTTGGCGGAGCCAATAGTGGTGTGATCACCCGCCAGTTAAGACGCGGCACAAACGAATTTAAGGGAAGCTTCACTGCCCAAAATAATGGCGCAGCACTTGGTGATGACTTCTTGGGAACAATGTCATTCGGGCATAGCCTAGTAATGGGTAATATTTCCGGACCTCTTGTTAAGGATAAGGTCAAATACTATTTAGGCTATGAATACAGTAATGAACAAGACCAATATGTTGATATTGGCGAAGAGTTTGAATTTATAGACAGGGCAGATCAGGAGCCCGGAAATAAATCATATATTGATACCGTAGATCTATACTGGCCGGGCTATCGTGAATCTCCCTTTATCAGAAATACTCTGACATCGTCTTTAACCTTTGATTTTGCTCCGATTGTTAATAATCTGTCTTTTGTATATACTATAGAAGAAGACTGGCTTAACGACGACATTCTAGGTTATATGCAAGACAATGGAACAACAGTTAGGCCGGCGCTTGAAGACACTACTTATAGTGTTGATATTCCTTCTCGTGGTTCATATTGGGAAAGAGACAGAATGCTGATTACCAATGAACTGTCTTACAGTCTATCAGCTAATACATTAATCAAGTTAAACCTCGGTTATCTGTCGGTAAATAGCGATCTTAAGGACGAATGGTTTGGAAATGATT
>JANQGY010000017.1 GCA_028282845.1 bacterium
GATATAGTCAGCGTGTCCCGGACAATCAACATGAGCATAATGACGATTGACCGTCTCATACTCAACATGTGCTGTCTGAATAGTTATACCACGCTCCCGCTCCTCAGGAGCATTATCGATTGCATCAAAGGTCATTACCTCTGATAAGCCTTGCGCACTTTGTGCTAATGTAATTGCCGCTGTCAATGTCGTCTTACCATGATCTACATGGCCAATTGTACCAATATTTACATGCGGCTTCGTACGCTCAAATTTCTCCTTTGCCATTTTTATCCTCTTAGTTTTAAATCTAAATAATTAATTACAGAGCCTACGACCGGACTTGAACCGGTGACCCCGTCCTTACCAAGGACGTGCTCTACCGACTGAGCTACGTAGGCACGTCTTCAACTCTTTATATTTTCCCAAAGTAAAATCACCTGGAGCGGGTGATGAGAATCGAACTCACATATCCAGCTTGGAAGGCTGGTGTTCTACCATTGAACTACACCCGCAAATCTGTGGGGAGAGAAGGATTCGAACCTCCGTAGGCGTACGCCGGCAGATTTACAGTCTGCTGCCATTGACCGCTCGGCCATCTCCCCGAAATTGTTAATCTGCCTGAGATCGCCCCTTCTAAAGATATTTTTGATTTGCATGAGCCACTGAGAAAACTCGTACCTCCGACAAACTGGACATTTACCAACCGAGCCGGCGAAGGGACTCGAACCCCCGACCTGCTGATTACAAATCAGCTGCTCTACCAACTGAGCTACACCGGCAATTAAATTAATTTTAACTTAAATCAACCGTAATTAACATAAATAACGACCGACTGATTATCTCAATAATTCAGAACTCTACCAACTGAGCTACGGTGGCAAGTTGGAAAAAACAAATCTTCAAATAAAAATTTCAGGTCTTACTTTAGAAAAACCACTTTTCAAATAGACGTACTTTCCTAACGAAAAAAGCCGAGAAATTTAAACTTATTAGATTGATACTATCAATATTTATTTTTCAATAAATTGATGCATTATTATATTTGATTAATCTAATTCAGATATGTCAGTAAACACCCGCATTTGAACCGGAATTGATTCGCTAAAATTCGTTCCGTAACGTTTAGTTACAACTCGATCATCCAATACAACAAAAATACCCTCATCGGTCATTGTGCGAATTAATCTGCCGAAACCTTGCCGAAAACGAATTACCGATTCCGGAACAGTAAAATTTATAAAAGCATTATCACCGGATATCTCTAACAATTCCGAATAAGCCTTTATAGTGGGTTCCGTCGGGACATCAAATGGTAGCTTAGTTATAATTAATATTTGCAACAGATCTCCGGGCAAGTCCACGCCCTCCCAAAATGCGGATGTGCCAAGTAATACGCCGTTGGGTGTGCGCTTCATACCGTCTATCAGAGACTGTCGGGAAGAATTCAGAATTTGGGCAAAAATCGGAATTGTCTTTCCCGAATGACTATTTTTCAAGGCATTATACACATCAGATAATGTACTACGTGCCGTAAATAATACCATCATTCTTTGATTATATTTTTTACTGATCGACTCAATAATCTTTGCAATTGCAATGGGATCAGTGGTAATACTTCTACGGTTTCCGTATTGCCAATAAGTTACCTGATCTTCATAATAAAAAGGACTTGGGAAATAATCATTTATAATCGATTTATCGGCAATCCTGTCCAAACCGGTTCTACGTAAAAAATAATTAAATCCACTATTTACGCGCAAAGTTGCCGAAGTCAAAATACAATGGTCAATATTTCTGAAAAAAAGTGAACTAAGTTTGTCGGAGACGTCAATCGGTGAAGCGTGCAATGAAAGGCTTAATTCCGGCTTACCGTTACGTGTAGAAAATGCCCCCTCTTTCCAATAAACATTTTCATTATTTTGCTCTGCAATCAATAACATAATTCCACCAATCAAACCGGTTAGCATATCACGATTTTGATTAAGCACTTGATGAAGTTCTTCGTATTCTGAGCGATCAGGATCTTTTTCCAGTAATAACTTCGCAGTTCGTTCATAAGTAACACTAAGTTCTTTTAGAGCATTGATTAATTGCTCATAGTCATTAAACGCTGGAATAAATTCTTCTTCCAAATTATTAATTATTAATTTCTCAATGTAAATCGCATCTTTGCGGAATTCAGATTGCACTGATGCTTCGTAACTGACAAAAAATGCTCTCAACGAATCAATCGCTAAAGCGACATATTCTCCCATCGCTTTTTGCAAAGCGAGAAAGTCGGGATACAAACCGCCCAATGCCGAAAACATATTGTTCCATCGCTGATTACCGCGATAATTAGGATCTAAACTTTGTAAAAAGGCTGTGTAACCGACCTGATCCATTTCATGACTTAGTTGACTGTAAGCCACACTTACAAGGTTATGAGCTTCGTCAATAATAAGTGTTTTGTAGGCTGGTAAAAATCCGGGCATTGTGATTTCCGAAAGCAATAGAGCATGATTCACGATCACAATAGAAGACTCATAGAGGTCCCTTCTTACCCTGCCAAAGAAGCAACCATCGTGTTTTGCACATAATTTAGTTGTACAAAATCCGGGCTCGCTTTGAATTAGATAAGCAATTTTGCCGGGACGGGCATTCCAAAATCCGTTACATTCTGATAAATCACCGGTATTGGTCCATTCCAACCAAACGATCAAAGGAAGAATTTTCTCAATCTCGTTTGGGGTCAAAGTTTTGGAAGCATCGGCTATCAGCCAATTCAGGCGTGTCAGGCATAAGTAATTATTGCGTCCTTTTAATTTTACCGCTTTGAGCGGGATGTCAAGCGCATCGGCTATGATCGGTAGGTCTTTATAAAAAAGCTGATCCTGCAAATTCTTTGTGTGGCAGGATATTACCACCGGACCATTTTCAACAAAATTCTCCGATCTTTTTAAGGCGGGGAATAAATACGCAAATGATTTACCCAAGCCTGTCCCGGCTTCTACAACACCGATTTTCTCTTCTCCACTTAATACATTATCAACAAAATTAGAATATTCGATCTGCTGTGAACGCTCTTCGTAGCCGTCAATTGTTGTACTCAGCAAACCGTCTTTTCCGAAAACATCTTCAGCAATTACATTCCTGATTGAAGCGGTTCCGCTGTGAAAATAAACATTAGACTGTACATTATGCTGTTCTTTTGATTTAGTTAATCCTTTCTTCACTTCGCCTAAATTCGTCAATTCATTGGCAAGATTTACGAACAATGTTTTATTCGATAATTCAATATTCTTTGTCAGGGCTAAGATTTTTGAAATAACCTGCAAAGGATAACTTGCAGCTTCCTCAACTAAGTTCAAAAAAACTATTCCGCAATTTTCCGTATCTTTCTCAGCGCGATGCGATCCTTCTGCCGAAAGACCATAATATTCTGAGACCACACCTAAATTAAAAGCCGGCAGGTTAAATAGGAATGTTCGCGCAAGCGGTAACGAATCATATAAGTCTGGTATTGTAAAATCAATGTTGTGGCGTTTGCCAAGTTCTATTAAAAAGGCAATATCGAAAGGTGTATTATGCGCGACTATCGGCGAATTGCCGATGAACTCAAACAGATCTTGCACAATCTCTTTTTCCACCGGAGCATCTTTTACCATCTCATTGGTAATATTGGTAATATTTACAATTATATCGGATATTTCTCGTTCGGGATTAACCAATTTAACAAATTTAGCAGTCGGCGCACCGTTGGTAAATCGGATTGCAGCAACTTCAATTATGCGGTCTTTTACGGAATCCACTCCGGTGGTTTCAAAGTCCAAAGCGACAAAATCAGCAAGCTTTAATTTCTTTAATAATGTTTCTCTATTCATTATATACCAACAAATTGTTTAGCTATGTCTAATAACAGCGCAGGTTTATTTTGAAACGTAATTCTAAATACATTAAAAAGTGTTTTTTTATGAGCCGGCAATTTATTGATTTTACGGGCAATATTGTTTAATTGATCATCATTAAGATTATAAATAGCATCTTTGAAGCGATATAATCGTTTAACCTGTTTACCTTCATTTTTCATCCACATTTCCTGATAATCAAGCAAGTTTGCTTCACTTGGTTCTTTTCCATTTTTCAATAAATCAATAGATACATCGGCAGCATACACTGCGCTCTTCATGCCCCATATAATTCCACCGCCCGATACGGGATCAACCGTGCGCGCAGCATCGCCGATTAACAGTAATCCATTGGTAACAATTTTTTTTAACGGTTTTGCCAAAATGATGCCACCCATCGTAACCGCCTCTTCTTTATACCCAGGGAAATTCTTTCTTGAAAAACTATCCAATCTGACTTTAGCGGAATTTCCTTCTTCATATTTTTTACCGGATATACCGATTCCGATATTTGCTTCTGCAGAACTTCTTGGAAAAACCCAAACATAACCACCCGGAGCAACTTTATTTGAAACATAGAAATAACAGGTATTTTTGTCAATATCTACATTGGAAGCAGTGATCTCGTATCCGGCTATTAAATCCTTGAGACTGAATTGTGATTTGATACCGGCAAACCGGCCGATGCGCCCTTCCACTCCATCCGCTCCGATAACTAATTTTGACTGCACACTAAAAGGTTCGTCGTTCCAAATACCTTTGACACCGGTAACGAAATCATCCTCTATGGTTACTGCATTTACGTAGGCATTGGTAACTACAGTTGCACCGGCTTGCTCGGCAAATTTAACCAAATCATTGTCAAAAATACTTCGATTTAAAATATAGCCTGTCTGCTTTAAATCAATAGTAACGGCATCGCCGTTAGGCGGTATCAGGCAAAAAGTATTAATATTCGTACGTATCCAATTTTTTTGTGGTTTGTGCAAGGCATGAAAATCTTCAGCGGCTACAGCTTCACCGCATCTTACCGGTGTGCCGATACGCTTTTTTTTATCTAACAAAAGTACTGACAAGCCTTTGCTTGCCGTTCGTTGAGCAAAGGTTGCTCCGGCCGGGCCTCCACCAACTACAATAATATCAAACTTCTGCTGCTGCCACATCACTAATCACTTCAATCGGACAGACATAAATACAAAGTTTGCATTCTGTGCATAAGTCGTAATCAATATCAATTTCCTGTTCCAATAGATCAATGCAATTTTCAGGACAAATTGCAACGCAGGTTCCACAATAATCACATTCTTCTTTATCAATTACTATCATCGGATACACCAAAAGTCGGATACACTTTTTGATGACGTAAATAATTATACGATCGTAAGAAGTGAAATAATAAAAATAGCGGAATGATGAACCACGCTTCACGCGAGCAAACGAACATAGCAAAAATAAAAATCGGATAGAATTTTGCCCGTTCTAAATGTCGAACATGCTGCCCGAAAAGTAATACTATCAAGAATGGGATTGTGACAACAGATGCAGTTGATATTAACGGATCATCATTAATAAATCCCAATACGACAGCCACAAATAATAAAATCAATGCAAACAATGCTTTTATATATTTTTTCGAGTCAGGGTCAATTGCATTTTTTTTGTCATCAATTTGAATTGTATGAATTACATATAAAGCATAATAGACCATTATATATATTGCAACTGCAAATAGATATTGGAATCCTGCCATAATCACATAACCTAAATAGAATATTATTATTGGCAATAAAATATGATATGTAGAATTATTTTTTAGATAATCATTGGAGTTCAAATTTACAATTACAGACTTTTTTCCAAGTATATTCAGTATAGTTGTAATCACTAACAAACCTATCGTTCCAATCAGCCAATCACTCCAATCCCAAAAATAATAGCGTTCCAATTGAGCTTTTCCTGCAGACATCCCGGCAACGAATATTATCCATATAGCAAATAATTGTGGTGATAGCCACTCTACCACCTTTTCAAGACTTTTAGCTTTCGCAGAAAGTGATTCATATCTATTTGATTCTACCGGTGCAAATCTTGCTAATAACATTATTTTTTCTTCCTATTTCTTGATACAATAATTATCAGTATTACAATCGCCAATACGATTATGATCCAATAATTTTTTATTTGCTCATAAGCTGATTCCAATAAACCGACTGAATGTAAAAATACTATAAAAATCATTACCGGTGATATATACTTCAGGAATATCTTAAATACTTTGATCAAATACGGTTGATTATCAAAGAATTTTTCTGCACCTTTCTTTAATTCAATTAATGCTTTATCCAATCCCCAAATCCACGCCACAAATATGGCGATAAAAAATCCGCCGAAAGGTAACAGAATATTTGATGCTAAATAATCCACTGAATCAAAGAATGTCAAATCATTGATCGTCATATCCGCCATCAAATTAAATGATAAAGCACTCGGCAGACCAAAAGCATACACCAAGGTGCCTAACACCAATACCGCCCGATGTCTTCCCCACCCTCTCTCATCAACAAAATATGCTACTACAACCTCCAAAAGCGACATTGATGAGGTTAGTGCGGCAACCGACAACAATACAAAGAATAATAGTCCAAATATATATCCGCCTGTCATATTTCCAAATACAACAGTCAGAGTATTGAAGATCAATCCGGGTCCGCCGGCTGGATCCTGTCCGGTTGCAAAAACAGCGGTAAAGATGGCAATCCCGGCCATTAAAGCTATGACAGTGTCTAAAACTACAATTTGCACTGCGGCATTGGGCACATTTGTTTTTTTACTTAAATAACTTCCATAAGTCATCAATGCCCCCATTCCTAAACTCAATGTAAAAAAGGCATGCCCTAAAGCTATTAGTATTGATTGTCCGGTAATCTTGCTCCAATCCGGTTTCCACAAAAACGCCAAACCTGCACCGGAACCTTTTAATGATATACCCTTGATCATTAGAATTATTAGAATAATAAAAAGGATCGGCATTAGTATCTTACTACCTTTCTCAAGACCATCCTTTACCCCGAGGAATACCACTGCCATTGTAAATACAAAAAAGACCGTATAAAATCCGATCATCCAAGTCGGATCACCGACAAGCGAATCAAAATGTTCATTGGCTTGTGCTGCCGTACCTAATTGCGAAAATCCACCTTTCAGTGCTTCAAAAACATAGCCTAACGACCAACCCGCTATAACAGTATAAAATGATAATATGATGAATCCGGCAAGCACACCGAGTCCGCCGATGGCAGTCCAAAATTTGCTGCCGCTGAGTGCTTTAAAGGCACCTACCGGATTTCTTTGAGTTGTCCTTCCCATTAAAATTTCAGCCACAACTACCGGCAAACCGACAATAACGATACAGATTAAATAAACAAAAATGAAAGCTGCCCCGCCATTCTCGCCGGTTATATAGGGGAATTTCCATATATTACCAAGCCCGATGGCTGAACCGGATGCCGCTAAAACAAATCCTATTTTTGATCCCCAATGTTCTCTATTCCCCATCGGTTAACTCCTCCTCAATATCATTTTCCTCTCTAAGTATCTCCTCATCCATAATTTCATTGAATGGTTTTAAATGGCTGTCAACAACGGCATCCAATGTGCCGTACACATGAAAAAATAATGCCCACCACGCAAATTTGTTGCGATCGTTTAAATATTTTTCTTCGCCGGTTTGATCATAATTTCCACTATTTTCTATAGACTGCCAGATCGCTAATGATTCTAAAGCGATCAATACACCGGCTTTAAAATATTTGCCATTATATATTTGTCCCCCGCCGGGGATAATGCTCCACAATGCCGCCTTTTTGGGACTTTTAACCATTAAGGTATCGGCACTTTGACTAAAAGCCATTGACAGAAAAATGATGACGAACAAGAGCTTTTTAATCAAACCTTTTATCACCTTGCCAGTTGCCGATAATCGGTTGCGCCTGCTGATGAAGTTTAATTTCCAACTTTCTTAATTTTTCTTTAAATATTTCTCCATCAAAATGGAATGGTATATCAACCGAGCTTTCAACTTTTATATTTTTTGCCTGCATAATCTCAATCTCCTCAAGCTCTTCAATAGTTCCTTTTGTCAATTTTGAGAAATTCGAAATAATTCTCCACTTAGAAATATCCTTGACATAACACACATCAAATACACCATCATCCATTTTTGCTTTTGGCGTTAGCTGCAAGCCTCCACCCACATTCCACCCGTTGCCAATACTTACCAAGAAAACATCATCCTCTAATTTTTTCCGTCCCATTGTCAATTTCAACGGTATGCGCTTATAGGCAAATAAAGTAAAAGCAATCGCTACTATATAACGAGCAGCTCCTCTGATGAATTCAATTTTCCGGCCATTCCAATTAACCTGCCCTTCAAAACCCATTCCTAAAACATTAACAAATTTCCTGCCATTTACTTCCCCGACATCAATATTTTTTATATCATCGTTCAATAGTATTTGAATGGCCTCCTCGATTGAGTCATACGGGATACTACAACTGCGTGCAAAATCGTTTCCGGTGCCGATCGGTATCATACCGAAAGGAATATTAAAATCGGGCACCCCGTTCAAAACCTCATTGATCGTCCCGTCACCTCCGACTGAAACCAATACATCAAATTTATAACCGATTTCTTTTACCAATTCGGTTGCATGCATCGGCTCCTGCGTAAAATGAAATTCGTAATCCACCTTTTTGTTACGCAAAATATTTTCAATTTGCGGCAATACTTTCATTGTCTTGCCGCTGCCTGCCTCGGGGTTAACAATTAACATATATTTCTTTTTTTTAGCCATAAATACTCCCAATTATAAAGTGGCTATACAATCAATTTCGACTTGCACATTCTTCGGCAAAGCCGATACTTCCACAACCGAACGTGCCGGTGGCTCCACATTCTCAAACTGTTGCTTGAACACCGCATTAAGCTCAGGATACTTATCAAGATCCGTGATGAAAACAGTTAGTTTGATTGAGTTCAATAGGTTTGTTCCGGTTTCTTGTAAAACAGCGTCAATATTAATCAAGGTTTGTTCAACCTGCTGAGTAAAATTATCCGATATAACCTCACCGGTTTTAGGGTCTAATGGTATTTGTCCGGCTGTAAACACCATGTCATTGGATATAATCGCCTGACTATAGTAGCCAATCGCACTTGGTGCATCCTTGGTAAAAATTGTTTTTCTATTCATATTTTTTTAACCACAGATTTCACAAATTAACACAAATTTATTTATTTCAACCCCCTCTGTCTTTTGGACATCTCCCCCTAATTTAGGGGGAGAAAAAGCGGGGGTATATATTAAATATTTTCGTTGCATTCGTCTGTTTTGTTGTTATTTATTCCAAATCCCATACGGCAAGACCGATTTGATCATTAAATGATCTTTTAGATGTACTATTAAACTTTTGAATTATGAACTCGCCGACCACTGCAATATCCATTTTGAAAACATGTCCGCCAAATAATTGCATATCATGATTCCCGATTACAGCATGAGCATGTATAAATGGCTCGTTGTCTAATAACATTATATTCCCACTATACGAAATCAGCTCATGGTCATCAAAAAATGATTCCCTATAATATTGTTTGGTATTTAAATCGTAAGAGCCTAATTCCGTATTTTTAACTGCCCCGATTCCAGTGATTTGTCCATTCAAAATATTATGCTTTTTGCAAAAACCGGTTAATTCATCAATTACCGATTCACCTCTTTCAAGGTAAACCTGATAAATATTATTTGTTTGGTTAAATTGCATTTATATTCTTTTTGATAAAACGTAAGTTTTTATTTGAGCATTTGCATGATTAAGTAACATTTTTAAATTGTCTAAATTTTTTGCTCCAGTAAATGCCATATGCGATTTACCACCACCTTTACCACCACCAATGGTATTTGCTAATTCATGTGCACTTAAACCTTTTTTAACTAAGTTTTGTGCCACCACTACCATTATTGGTGGTTTTATCCTATTTTCCACTCCAATCACACATATTTGATTATCAATTTTCTCATACAATCTATCACCAAGTATTCTTAGCTCATTTTGTGAAATTTCTGAAATAGCGGTTATAATTACAGGAAATGGAACTCTATTAAGCATCTTAGATTTAATCAGGATATCTTCAACATTTAATTTTTGTAGTTGGTTAAAATCCTTTAATTCTTTATTTAGCTTCTTTCTATCATCTACTATTATTCTCGCTCTATCAATTATTTCACTTTGCGGGGCTTTTATCACGTCTTGTAATTGATTTAATATTTGATATTGTTCTTGAACAAACAATAGTGCCTCCTTTCCGGTTATGGCAACTATCCGGCGCACACCCGCAGCAAGCGATGATTCTTCAATAATTTTGAAAAACCCAATATCACCGGTGCGATTCACATGCGTACCACCGCATAACTCTTTTGAGAAATCTCCTATTGTTAGAACTCGGACAACATCGCCATATTTTTCACCGAATAATGCCTCAGCGCCTTCTTTCTTTGCAACGTCAAATGATTTTATATCAGGAATAACTTCAGTATTCTTAATGATCTCATCATTTACTATTTTTTCAATCTGCCGCAATTCATCATTTGAAATTTTTTCAAAATGGGTAAGGTCAAATCGAAAATTTTCAGGTCCGACTGATGAACCGGCCTGATGGACATGTTCTCCAAGAACTTGTTTGAGCGCAGCATGCAATAAATGAGTGGCAGTATGATTTCTTCTAATTGCATCTCTTCTTTCCTTGTCCACACTGCAATTGACGACCTCTTTTACCTTTGATTCATCAAAATCGCCTTTGCAAAAATGTACGACGCTCTCATGCTCTTTTTGAGTATCAATGACTGTAAGATCAATTCCATCACCTAAAATTGTTCCGGTATCGCCGATCTGTCCGCCCGATTCGGCGTAAAAAGGAGTTTGGTCAAACACTACGGCATATTTATTTTCTAATTTTGACCAACGTATGATTTTAGATTTCGATTCCAATGTTTCATAACCCAAAAATTTGGAATCATCCCCCTGCCTAACTTCCTGCCATTTAATTTTTTTTGAATTGACTTTGAATTTTCCGGCCGATTTGGCACGTTTGACCTGTTCCTGCATCTCTTTCTTAAATCCCCTTTCATCAACTTCTAATTTGTTTTCCCGGGCAATTAATTGAGTAAGATCAAGCGGAAAACCGTAAGTATCATATAATTTGAAGGCTTCTTTACCGGAAATTACTTTTCCTTTCAGATTTGCTAATATTTTATCAAAATGGTTAAGACCGCGATCCAAAGTTTTATTAAATGATTTCTCTTCAGCTTTGATAACATTAATAATATGGGCTTTACGATCAATAATTTCGGGATAAACTTCTCCGAGCACTTCACCTACCGTCTCAACCAATTTATAAATGAATGGCTTAGATTGATTGAGAACGCGTCCAAAACGCGATGCCCTTCGCAAAATTCGACGGACAATATATCCGCGTCCTTCGTTGGATGGCATCACGCCATCAGCAATGGAAAACGTCAACATTCGGGCGTGATCGGCAATCACTTGATGCGGTATAGGATTCTTTTTGTACTCAACTCCGGTAATTTTTTCGATATGTTTCAATAGTGGTTGAAATAAATCGGTTTCATAATTACTGACTTTCTTCTGCATCACCGAAACAATTCGTTCAAAACCGGCGCCGGTATCAATATGTTTTTTGGGAAGGTCATGCAATTTGCCTTTTTCATCTCGATTAAATTGAATAAACACCAAATTCCACAATTCCCAATATTCAGCACTTTTATTAACGCCGTCAGCAGCTTGTTTTGTTAAATCTTTGCCAACAAAATAATGAATTTCCGAGCAGGGACCGCAGGGGCCGGTTTCACCCATCTCCCAAAAATTATCTTTCTTGCCAAAGCGCAAAATGCGATCATGGGCAATATCGGTTTCCGATTTCCACAATTCGAACGCTTCATCGTCATCGGTATAAACCGTCGCCCACAGGCGATTTTTATCAAGTTTCCACACTTCGGTAAATAATTCCCAAGCCCATTTAATCGCCTCAGCTTTGTAATAATCGCCGAATGACCAATTGCCAAGCATCTCAAAAAATGTGTGATGGAAAGTATCAATGCCAACTTCTTCAAGATCATTATGCTTACCGCTAACGCGAATACATTTTTGGCTGTTAACAATACGTTTTGACTTGGGCATTTGCTCATCCAAAAAAATCGGTTTGAATTGATTCATACCGGCATTGGTAAATAAAAGGGTTGGATCATCAAGCGGAGCAACCGAAGCACTGCGCACAACGGTATGTTGTTTATCCTTAAAAAAATTGATAAAAGATTGGCGAATATCTTTACTATTCATTTTTCAAATTAAATATATTTTATGGATTCAGAAACACATAAGTTAATAAGGTAAATCAACAAATGAATTATAATAAAAAAGGACTCTTTCGAACCCTTTTTATGATTACAATTTTATGGCTACTATTTTATAAGCATCAACTTAGTTGTTGTTACTTCATCACCTGCAATTATTTTGCAAAAGTACAATCCTGCTGGAACATCATTATTATTCATATCTGTACCATGCCATTTAACTGAGTGCCATCCTTGCTGTTTTACAGAGCTATTTAGTGTTGATATTAGTTTACCGTTAATATCATGTATCTGAATATAAACTTCGCTTTCCTTATCTAATCCATATGTTATCGTTGTACTTGGATTAAATGGGTTTGGGTAGGGAGATAAGACCATAAAACTATTAGGTAGGAATTTTACATCCTCTATTCCTAGCGGTACGAGAGAACCAGCGCCTATTTGAACCTTGAATGGACTATTATCGACATCACTATTAATAATCTCAATATAAGTTTCCCAAATACTAAAAGTATTTCTAGGTAATCCTGTTGGAATAATTAATTGAATAACAAATGTTGTATTACCGGATGGAGGGACAACTGAAGCAGGTGGTGTAATTATAATAAAATAATTACTATATTGTCCAAGAACAGTAGGAAGTGGATTTAATATTAGATCATCATTGCCATTGTTTTCGATTCTTACATTTATTATTGGACTTGTTCCAAATGGAACATCACCTAAATCATAGCCACCACGATTTTCTATCTTATTATTATTAACCCATACTGAAATTTCTGGTGCAATAGTAGATGCGTTTACAGTTGGTTTATTAGGCCCTGAACCTAACCAAGATACACCATCAAGATATATTCCATCAGGAGTGTCAGGTATATTAAATCCAAAATTCTTATAATAGTACATTTTCAAGTGATTAAATGATAAATCTTCAGCAATATGCCACGACCATCCATTCGCTCTTAAAAGATATAATGTAGGCGATCCTTCTTTTATGTAATAAAATACATCATCATTTGTCTGTGGTGAAGCTAATATCGAAGGTAAGTATGTACCGTTAACGATATCTGTAGAGGCACCTGATACTTCCATCGATTGTGCATATGCAATACCAAGAAAGATTATACAAACCAGATGATATCTGAATAATTTATTCATGAGGTCCTCCATAGACAACTGAAATGCTAAATTAGTTATATTCGATCTCTCAGAGTAAATTTAACATGAAATTTTAATTAGATTGAAACTTTAATTAAGATTATAAGATTTTGTGATCCAGTTATTTTGATTAGCTCCATATCTTTCTAATTGATGTTTAATCTATTTTTTATCTATTTTTTAAGATTCTGTACTACCAATTAATTTTCAATATGGATTAAAGGATAAGAACAATGTTTAAAGAACACCCCAAAGGCTTATACATACTCTTCTTCACTGAAATGTGGGAAAGGTTTAGTTATTATGGAATGAGAGCTATTCTTACGCTATACATGGTAACCTCTGTCGCAGGTAATAACCCCGGATTAGGATGGGACGACGCGTTTGCCCTCTCAATTTATGGATGGTACACTATGGCTGTTTATGTGATGTCCATTCCCGGCGGCATAATTGCCGATAGATGGCTTGGACAGAAAAAGACGGTTTTGTGGGGAGGAATATTGCTGGTAATAGGACATTCAATCCTCGCAATTGAGGCGATGTGGGCATTTGCAACTGGTCTAACACTAATTGTATTAGGTGTTGGTGGGCTTAAGCCTAATATTTCAACATTAGTTGGAGGATTATACAAAGAAGGGGATCCTCAAAGAGATGTTGGTTTTACTATTTTTTATATTGGAATAAATATCGGTGCGGCGTTAGCAACATTGGTTGTTGGCGCTGTTGGAGAATTATTGGGTTGGCATTATGGTTTTGGACTTGCCGGAATCGGAATGACGCTAGGTTTAATTCAGTATCTATACGGACAAAAATATCTTAAAGGTGTTGGCGAAGCACCAGCTAAGCAAAAAGAAACTAAAGAGGCAATTCACACACCTTTAACTAAAATAGAAAAAGACCGAATGATAGTACTTTTTCTATCCTTTTTTATTATAGTTGCTTTTTGGGCTGGTTTCGAACAAGCTGGCGGCCTAATGACAATTTATACTAATACTAAAGTCGATAGAATGCTTCTTGGGTGGCAGGTACCTACCACCTGGTTCCAATTTTTAAATCCATTTTTTATTATCACTTTTGGTACGATAGTGGCCACTTTTTGGTTAAAAAGACAAAAAGCTGGTAAAGAATCTTCCACTCTATTCAAGATGGCAATTGGCACAATGATTATGGGGTTAGGCTTCTTGATGATGACTGGGGCTGCTACGCAAGCATCAAACACTGGACAAGCCGGAATGTATTGGCTCATTTTTGCTTACCTATTACACACAATCGGTGAACTATGCGCGTCACCAACAGCGTTATCATTTATCACAAAATTAGCACCTGTTAAATATGCATCTTTCATGATGGGTGCTTATTTTGCAGCAACAGGTATCGGTAATAAAATTGCCGGTATGATCGGTGAAACAGCATCAACTGCCGGAGAATTCCAAGTATTTACAGGTATATTTATTTATACTGCTATAATTGGTATTCTTGTACTATTATTCTTGAAAAAACTTAAAGCCTTAACCCACGGGGCCGAAGACTTTGTTGAAGGAAACGTCTAAAGCTGAGATTGTATGACAATTAGTCTTGATTTACTGAAGCGACTCCCTAAAGTCGAATTGCATTGTCATTTAGATGGCTGTTTAAGAATTGACACCATCCTTGATCTTGCCGAAAAGGATGGTGTCACTTTACCGTCTAAAGATAAAAATATTCTTGAAAAATCATTACCTATTGGAAATAATCGTGTAACGCTGGAAGAATATCTCGAAAGATTTGATATTACCTTAAGCGTAATGCAAACTCCCGAAAGCCTTCAGCGAATCGCATATGAATTAATTGAAGATGTCTCAAAGGAAAATGTACGGTATATCGAAATACGTTACTCACCAATCCTACACACAAAAAAAGGAATGAAACTAAATGAAACTGTTGACGCTGTTAAAACCGGATTGAAGAAAGGCTCAGAGGATTTTGGTGTTAAATCCGGAATTATTGTATGTGGAATTCGAAATATTTCTCCTGAGATTTCTTTAAAGTTGGCGAATCTTACATTGGAATATAAAAATAAAGGTGTTGTGGGATTCGATCTGGCTGGTGCAGAGGAAAATTTCCCGGCTAAAGACCATCGTGAAGCATTCTATTTAATACAAAATAATAATATAAATGCTACCATTCATGCCGGTGAAGCCTTTGGCCCGGCATCTATACGTCAAGCAATTCATTACTGCAATGCACACAGAATAGGACATGGAACGCGCTTAAAAGAAGATAAAGACTTGATGAATTATGTAAATGATCATCGTATTCCGCTCGAAATTTGTTTGACATCTAACTGGCAGACGCGCTCGGTACGATCATTAAAATATCATCCGGCAAAATTATATTACGACCAAGGCATCAGAATCTCACTTAATACGGATAACCGATTGATCTCCGACACTACCTTAACTAAAGAATTTGCTCTCGCCCATGAATTATTCGGATGGTACTTAAATGATTTCCGCCGAATGACGATTACCGCTATGAAAAGTGCCTTTTTGAGTTATAATACTCGCAAAAATATGATCTTTGAAATTGCAGAGGAATTTGAGCAGGAATTCGGTTTGATGCCGGAGTATGTTGAAACCGGTTATCAACGGATCAGTAATCGCAAATAGTTTGTCATTCCCGATTTCATCATTTGTCATTCCGCACTGGATACGGAATCCATTTTAAAATATAGATTCCTGCTTTCGCAGGAATGACAGAATACTAAGTGAATTAAAACAGAGATGTCATTACCAACTTGATTGGGAATCTATACACTTGCTATTGCACACCACTGCGCATAAGCCCGCCTCAGGTGGGCAAGCTTGCGTAGGAATGACAATTTTTAATGTCGTATCACAGCAATTTTTGTGAAACTGTTCGACCCATCTTTGGTATAGACTGATAATAGATATACACCGCTGCTGACCAATTTACCACTTTCATTTCTACCGTCCCATTCGATCTGATAGCCATGATTCCCCAATTCAACGGTTTCTATACTTCGAATAACTTTACCGGCAATTGTCATAACCTTTAAAGATGATTCATCCTTTAAATTGTCTATGATCAATGGCTTTTCAGTCGGAATATGGAAAGGACTCGGGAAGACACGGATTTGCGAATAATTTTTCTTTGATTCGGCAAAAGGTATTCTAAACGAATTTATTCCGCGCAGGGTTGACAGATATGCTATTCCATTTTCATCATCAAAGGCAATATCGGATACATGATCAGAAAGCAATGGATAGTTATCGGTATTGATGCTCTCAACTTCAGCATTTTGATTGGCATCGGGCCAAAAAGTTGAATTACTTAACAGAACATGAATACCATCGGATTCCGATATTACCCACGCATTCTCACGAGCATCTAATCGTACCTCCGATTCCTGACCGAACGAAATGTTAGGGAAATAATAACGCGGACTTTCATTTTTGATCGGATCATCATCGGCAAATTGCAGGTCAACAAAGGTCAATCCGGTTGGTGTTAATAAATATAATCTGTTCTCCTGCGAAACTGCAAGCGACCAAATAGTTGTGTTAATATTTGTATTATCCAAATTTATTCGATACCAATTCTCCTCATCCGGATTTATCGGTTCACCGTTATAAGAATACATAGTTAGCCCACCGTTTGGAAAACCGATATTTATATCACTGTCCTGAAATGAACCGATCCATACGCGCTGCCAAGCATCAATTGCCAACGTGTTGGGCGTTAAACCGATAGCTCCATCCGTATTTTCAGCTTTATGGGACCGCCATTCAGCATTCATTGACCGGACATGCAAAGGTTCGTGTTTATTGGTAGCAAAAGCATCCGCTACCCAAAGATTACCATCGCGATCAAAATCAATATCTTTGATTATAATATATTCATCAGCAAAATAATCGAGATGAGTTGTATCAACAATAGTATAGTCTGACGGATCATCAACATCAATTATTAAAATTCCGCCGCCATTACGATTTTGGTAGGTACCTTCGATCGCACAGTACAATTTGTCATCAGGCCCCTGCAACATTCTTGAGATGGAAACGCCAAAATCAACCGGTAATGAATCAGCGATGAAATAATCAAAATTCCTTTCCTGCTGAATTTTGACTTCGTCGTTTGATTCCAAAATGCTGCGCCAACCGTTTGATTCCCTGATCGAAAGCCCATTGCCATTCCCCGCAACAATTCTGCCATCATCGAGGATAGTTATTGCCTGCAAATTATTTTGATGCGGAGTGTTAGGTAACCTGTATGCAAGCGAATTATCCGCATTCAGGAAAGCCAATCCGGTTGTTGAAGCAAATACGATATCATCTTTGTTATATTGACTAATCGAATTAATTGAATTCTTGTTGATGGAAATATTTAGCCTATTTTCATCGGTAACTATTTCTATTTTATTTTCGTTTAAGTATATAATCCGATCATCACTGACAATAAATTCTAGAGGATTTGAAATTAAACTTTGGTCAATTTTTATATAGTTAAGATCATTTAATGTAATCTGAAATAATTGCTCCTCCATGAGGAAATACAAAATATCGTCAAGTACTTGCAATCCAATAATATTTTTGTCTAAATCGGCAGACAATAGATCCCATTGATAGGGATCACTCCCGATCTGCCCTACAAATAAACCAATCTCAGTAGCAACAAATACCTGTTCTTCATCAATCTCAATTTGATTTATCTTTTTACCTTGCGGCCAATTAGGATACAAATCTTTATGAATAAATTCATCGTTTTGGTAAATGAACTCCTGCAAGCCATAGTCATTGTTATCCTTATAAATTGAATAAACTAGCGCATCATCAATTGCGAAATCAATTATCTCGGTCATATCATAGTTGAATTCGGCAATTGATCGCTGTTCAAACACATCATAGATCTGTACAAATCCGTTAGGCTCTCCCCCACCTAACCATACATAACCGGAATTGTCAATTTCTAAATAACTTAAATTGGTGCCGGCCAATCCATTAATATTATCCAATTCTGAAAATATTTGGTTATTTAGATCATAAAGCAGTATTCCGCCATCGGTTGCACCGATGAGATAATTTCCATACGGCACGATTTTTTGGACATTGAGACTTGATGTAAACGAATCCCAATCACCAATTCTCGCCTGCCCGAAAATACTGACGGTAAGTATTATGACAAAAAGTAGTTGCCGCATTCTAACTAAAAGGTACCGGTATAAAACATAACATAAAAATTATTAAACAGGCATACCCAATCTTTTTGTTAACTGAGCTAAGGGGAACATCAACATCGTAAACCGGTGGATGCTTGGTTGTGCGCATAAGGACTAATATTAAGATTGCCCAAACTATCCAATTCAATGACAATAGCCCCATCGGAATCAAAGCTAATAGCGCATAGCGAGCGACTTTTTCATGCCTGCGCCCCAACATGGCATAGGCAATATGTCCGCCATCCAATTGCCCGATCGGCAATAGATTTAACATGGTTACCAATAATCCGATCCACCCCGCAAATGCGATGGGGTGCAACATAACATCCTGAGTTTCAGCAAGATTAGGAAATATAATTGCCGTTAATATTTTTACCAATATTGAATCACCAAGCGTAATTCCAATTGATTCGGATGACAAACTAACAATATCTGATAACGATAACCCGATTATCAGCGCCGGTACTGCAACCAAGAAACCGGCGATCGGACCGGCTGCACCGATTTGTAAAAGCGCATTCTTGCGATAAATCGGCGATTTAATTTTTATAAATGCTCCAAATGTCCCGATAAAGGTCGGAGCCGGAATAAAATAAGGCAATGTGGCATCAACATTATGTTTAAGAGCATAGTAATAATGACCAAATTCATGAAAGCCTAAAATCAGCATTAGGGTTATCGAAAAGGGCCAACCTTTAAAAATTCCGAGCGGATTCTGTATCGGATTAACACCCTCCATCAGAGCACCGGCTAATAAGGTTGTGAATACTGTTAATATAAAAAGAATTAGATTAATTCTCGGAATTTTAGGAAATCTAATAACTATCGGTTTTCTATACTTAGCAGTTATTTGGATTTCATCACCAACATTGACAATGTTGATAGCGTATGGTGAAGATTTGATTTTTTTTCGGAGGTTTGTTAAAGTTGTGTTTGAATTTAAAGATCCACGCAATATTAATTCGTCGTTTTTGAAACCCTTTTTCTTAATCAAAAAATGATCTTCTAACAAACTCAGTAATTCTGTGTAATCTGCTTCTGGCATAAGACGTATTTTTAACTTAGATATATTGTAAAGGTTTCAGTTACCGCTCATACAAATAATAGTCAGGATTTATCCATCAATTCCGGCTGCTGTATTCTACGGATCACACCTTTAACAAATTTGGCTATTTGGATACCATCAACAAGCCTATGATCAAAGGCTGCCGATCCTGATAATATCATTCTTATCTCAATTTTGTCTTTAATTACTACCGGACGTTTCTCGATCTTTCCGATCGCTATGACAGCCGGCAATTTTGCCATCGGCATTAAAGCCGGAAAACTATTGGTTAAGCCAAGTGTCCCGACATTCGTAACCATCATTGATCCAAAGGCGTCTTCGGATATTCCTAATGATTTTATTTTCAAACCCAAACCGTATATTATTAGTCTGATAAATAAATATATCCATTTTCGGAATGGCCAGGGAATTTTAGCCAACGCATGTTTGCTATCCATGGCAGCATCTTCATCGCCCTGACGCGCATTTAAAGCCTTCTCACGTAATTCCGTCGCAATTTCCAAGATGGTTTTTTCATGGGCGTTATTGATGCGAACCGAACTCATTGCCGTGCCGCCTTTTAACAAAACTGCTACCATTATGTCAACATAATCACGCGGAATAATTCTGCCGCGCCGTATGAAACAATTGATTTCCGGAGTATCTTCGGCAAGCGCACGGGCAACAGCGGCAATGACAATACTCGTCATTGTGATCTTTCTTTTTGCTTTGCGCTCCGACCAAATATATTTATCGGTTTCAGTAATATCAACATCCATAGTACCATACAGTTTGCCATCTTTTGGCGGACCAAATACTGTATTTGCTACCAAACGCCAAGGCGTATTGTATTCATCATATTTCATAATTTAACTTAACTAATATTAACTATTGAACAGACAACTTTGTTCTTGCCTTTTGAAGCAATGACTTAATGGCAAACGGTGCGTACCAGATATAGAATGAAATAATTGCAATTCCTGCTAAAGGTATTATATACCAGGGCCACGGTCCCAAAAAATCCATTAGTGAAGCCGTCGCCGGTTTCCGACAAATAAATAAGTAATTACCATTGAATATCAAATTGTATATTGCAATGAATACCGTATATAAAACGGTGATACCCATTACTTTCCAAATTGAGCGGTGTTTTGGCGCATATTTATGCACAAAGACCATATATAATACCGCCACCAATATCAACCCGTGAGAAGTGAAGAATTGAAAAAACCGATAATGTGGATAGCCATAGTTTCCAATATCAGGTGTTAATAAAGCTTGAATTGCGCCACCTAATCCCCAAAAATAATTTATTTCAAAAAGAGTATAATTCTTATTGATCAGCATGATTGCCGATAGTACAATTGATGCTCCGCATAGATGTAACGGCAGAGATGTTCCCGGATGCCAGGCATCATTATATAAACGCCAGACACTTAATGAAATTTCCTGTAAGATCAGCGCAGCAGCGACGACATAGCAAACCATAGCATCTATTTTGGGTCTTCTCAATTGTTTTCTAAACAAAAATATTAAAGCGTAGATACCTAACAAGAAGTATAAAGCCTTTAGATGGTGGGTTGAGAATAGCGTAAAAGGATCACCGACATAATCATATCCAAATTTCATAATGTAAACCTCCCTAATTGTCATCAGTTTTATTAGTAGTTTAATCTAATAATAAAAATGACAATTAATCTAATGATTGTACTATAATCTTGAATTACAATTTATCGGATAAAAAAACGCCCCGCTGAATTACCCTCGAGAAAAATTTTTTCCCTGAAGAGCACGCCGTACCAACGGGGCTTCTTAATTTTTATTTCAAATAATATAACTAACTTGAGAAAATATACTAACCTAAAAATAAAATAATCAAATAAAAAAATAATTTTCTTAAAGTACAACTTAAGATATTTTAGACTTCTTTAAAGTACTTCTTTATATAAATATCAATTACATAAACAATAATAATATTTACGACTATTGATACGGCAATAAACCACGTCCATGCTAATCCGATATATTTTAAAACAAGTACCGTAATGATACTGAATACCAAGCCCGCTGATATACTAACAATGCTAAAGTCACGATCAATTTTACTAATCAAAAATAGACTTAATAAGCCTCCGTAAGTAAATGAAGCAATCTGTAAACCTATTAATACAATTGCCTCATTTCCCTCGTTAAATAGCAAGGCGATACCAATTAATATTACTGCCCAAAAAAGTGTGAAAATTTTTGATAGTTTCAATGATTTTGTTTTTTTCACCCAATCATTGATCGAAGTTGATGCCAGAGAATTAATTGATGAACTCAACGTTGACATGGCCGATGACAAGACTCCAGCTAAAAGTAAACCCCTCAATCCAATCGGTAGATGTTGTGCTATAAAAATTGGTAGCTCTCTATCTTGGACTAATTCTGTTCCTTCAAAAAATAGATATATTAAAGAACCGGCAAACAGAAAAATGCAGAATTGAATAAATACAAAAATCCCGCTACCAACCATCGCTTTGCGGGCTGAAGTAAGATTTTTTGTACCAAGCACTCTTTGCACCATCATGTAATCAGCGCCGTGCGAGGCGAACGATAATAAAGCTCCGCCGATCAACGCGCTAACAAAAGCGAACGGATTTGTAAACAAATTCCAATTTAGATTAATTATATTGAATTTGTTATCTGCCGATAATTCACCGATGATATTTGAGAAGGATAAATCAAGATTAACAATGATAAAAACTATCGTTGCAATTCCACCACTCAGATATAGTAAAAATTGAATGCTATCAATCCAAACGATGGACTTAATTCCACCTGAATAGGAATACACCAACGTAACAATTCCTATGACAATGACTGAAAATGACAGAGACCATCCACTAATTATTTGCACAATTACGGCGACTGCTAAGAAGCGAATTCCGTCAGCCAGTACTCTTGTAACCATAAATACACCGGAAGCTAACCTTTGTACCTTACTGTTAAATCTGTTGCCTAACACTTCATAAATTGATGTAACACCGCTGCTATAGTAAATAGGTAATAAAAAGATACCAACCAAGATCCTGCCAATGATGTAACCTATGGCAAGCTGCAAAAATTGCCAGTCTCCACGATAGGCCAAGCCGGGCACACTGATAAATGTTAAAACCGAAGTTTCCGTAGCAACGATCGAAAACATCGCAGTCAGCCAAGGCAATGAACGCCCGGCAGTAAAATAATCGGCGGCAGTCCGATTTCTCCTGCCCTGCCAAATGCCAAAGACTGCTGAACTGCTTAAGAAAATTATAATTATGAATAAATCAATTTTGTGCACAACAAATTTTAACCCACTTGGTTGAATATTTACTATAAATAATACTCAATTTTACTTTCCATCACATTGATTAATAGGAATTGTACCCTATGCTTGATTTCAATTAACTTTATCAGAATATTATTTCTACATATATCTATATGAATTCAGTGATCTTGTGTCAAAAAGGGGATTGACTTAGCGGAGCTATAATTTATTAAACCAATTAAAATTAACTATTATAAATGAACAATAAAATATGCGTGATAGGCGCGGGGCGATGGGGTACAAACCACATCAATACTTTAAACGGATTGAATAATCTAAGTGGTATCGTTGACAGTGATCAAAAAAGATTACAAGATTTAATATCCAAATACCCAAATACTAATTTTCACACATCTGTTGAGGAAGCGCTTGCTTTCGATTATGATGGTTATATAATCGCAACAACTGCAGATACACATTTTGATATTGCTAAATTACTAATTGAGCACAAAAATCACATTTTAATTGAAAAACCTATTACCCTAAATTCAACGGATGCCGAAGTATTACATGATTTAGCCACTGAGAACAATGTAAACTTAATGGTTGGGCATATCTTGTTGTTCCATCCCGCTTTTCAGAAGATAAAAGTATTATTGGACAACGGAGAACTTGGTGAATTGCAATATATGTATAGTAATCGTTTGAATTTGGGCACTATCAGAAGTGAAGAAAATGTGTTTTGGAGTTTCGCTCCCCACGATATTGCCTTGTTCCAATATTTCACAGGATCCTTTCCGATTGATATTACTTCACGCGGCAGCGATGTATTGCAGGATGGCGTACATGATACAACGATCACAACAATTGAATATCCTAACAATATAATGGGACATCTATTTGTAAGTTGGCTTCATCCTTTCAAGGAACACCGCTTTGTAATCGTCGGCTCCGAGGGGATGATTCGATTCGAGGACTCAATTGAAGGCAAACCACTTGTTTACTATGACAAAGGAGTGGATTGGCGGGAAGGTAAACCGATACCCCGCAGCGGCTCAACAAGGCATATAGAATATGAGGATAAAATGCCGCTAACTGCCGAATTAGAATATTTTATTGACCATCTGAATGGTAACCCGATTGTAATTAACAGCTCTATGCAAGCAATCGAAGTAATAAAAATATTAGAATTGGCAACAAAAAGCCTATTGGAGGATAAATGATGGATAAAAGATATTTCGCTCACGAATCCAGTTATGTTGATGACAATGTCAAGATCGGGAGCAGAACAAAAATATGGCATTTCTCACATATTCAATCGGACAGTATTATCGGTGATAATTGCAGCATCGGCCAGAACGTTAACATTGCGAACAAAGTTAAAATTGGGAATAATGTAAAAATTCAAAACAATGTATCAGTTTACGAAGGAGTTGAGCTTGAAGATTACGTGTTTTGCGGTCCATCAATGGTATTTACAAATATAAAGATTCCCCGTTCTGAATTCCCCCAAAAAGGCTCTGAATACTATTTGAAGACTCTTGTAAAAAAGTCTGCCTCGATCGGCGCCAACGCTACAATTATATGCGGTGTTACAATCGGAGAGTATGCTCTAATAGGTTCCGGTGCCGTTGTGACAAAAGACGTACCACCCTATTCATTAGTAATCGGGAATCCCGCTCGCGTAGTTGGCAAAGTTGATAAGAAAGGTAATGTAGTCAAAAAAATATAGCGTTTTGCACATAATGTCACTCAAGCAAAAAACAATTACAGGTACTATTTGGAGTTTTATTGACAGCTTTGCCAATCAAGGCATACAGTTTATAGTTGGAATAATTCTAGCAAGGATCCTTACACCTGAGGAATTCGGACTTATTGGAATGCTTACCATCTTTATTGCTGTATCCCAATCATTTATTGATAGTGGATTCACTAATGCGCTTATAAGAAAACAAAATTGCAGCCAAACAGATTATTCAACTGTATTCTATTTCAATTTTATCATAAGTGTATTTTTCTATTTTATATTATTCTTCTTTTCAGGGGCTATCAGCAGATTCTTCGATGAACCTCAATTAAAACTATTGCTACAGATTCTCGGAATAGGATTAATATTGAATGCACTTGGAATAATTCAGCGAACAATTCTTACCAAGAAAATAGATTTTAAGTTACAAACTCGCGTTTCATTTGTTGCATCTACCATATCAGGATTAATATCTATTTACATGGCATATAACGGTTATGGAGTTTGGAGTCTTGTAGTGTTAACTTTAAGTAGATTTGGGTTCTCAACTATTCTATTGTGGATATGGAATAATTGGCGACCTAGTTTAACTTTTAGCACTCAATCATTTAAGGAACTTTTTTCATTTGGTAACAAACTGCTTATAAGTGGACTCATCGACACGGCGTATAATAATATCTATTATGTTGTAATCGGAAAATACTTTGCTGCGCAACAACTTGGTTATTACATCCGTGCAAATCAATTCCAAGCATTGCCGTCTCAACAACTAACCGCTGTTTTTGGAAGGGTTAGTTACCCGATTCTATCAACAATTCAGGATGACATATCAAAACTTAAGTCTGCCTATCAAAAACTTATAAAAACCACAATGTTCATCACTTTTGTCTTAATGCTTGGTATGGCTGCCTCCGCCGAATCAATGATCCTTGTTCTTATTGGTGAGCAATGGCTTCCTTCGATAATTTACCTCCAATTGCTATGTTTTGTAGGTATATTCTATCCGATCAGTGCTCTCAACCTAAACATGCTAAAAGTTCAAGGCAGAAGCGATTTATTTTTAAGACTTGAAATAATAAAAAAAATATTAGCCATTCCTGTCATAGCAATTGGTATCCTTTTTGGTATTAAAATAATGATATATACAATGATTGTTAATGCTATAATTGGATATTATCTTAATAGCTATTGGTCCGGCAAGTTCATAGGTTATTCTTTTTGGCACCAGGTCAAAGATATTTTTCCAACATTTATATTAACCTTAGTTATGGCACTATTAGTTCTTTTTGTTAGTAAAATAGTAAGTTTAGCATATATTTGGATTTTCTTACTGCAGATAGCAACCGGTGTTGTTGTGATCATTATGTTATCAGAGCTATTTAAACTGCAGAGTTACTTTTATTTAAAGGAAATAGTATTTGAAAAATTAGGAAAACAAAATGAGTCAAAATAATAAACCAATTTATGTAACATCTCCTACACTTCCTCCACTTGAGGATTTTATAAAATATCTCGAAGAAATTTGGGAAAGCAAATGGCTTACCAATGATGGTTCATTCCATCGAGAATTCGAGAGTAAGTTAGCAAAGTTTTTAGGAGTAAAATATTTATCGCTAATGAACAATGGTACTTTAGCACTCATTATTGCTTTGCAGGAATTAAAAATAACTGGAGAAGTAATCACAACACCCTATAGTTTTGTAGCTACAACGCATGCATTATGGTGGAATGGAATTAAACCGGTGTTCGCCGATATTATTCCGGGCCAATGCAATATTGATCCCGAAAAAATCGAAGCTGCAATAACTGCAAAAACCACAGCAATCGTTCCGGTCCATGTGTACGGTCACCCGTGCGATGTTGAAAAGATTCAAGAAGTTGCGGATACTTATGGTTTAAAAATTATTTACGATGCAGCACCGGCATTCAGTGTAAAAATTAAGGATAATTCAATTTTAGATTATGGTGATCTCTCAATTTTGAGTTTTCATGCCACGAAAGCTTTTAATACAATTGAAGGAGGAGCAATTATATGTCATGATGAAAAATCTAAAATGAGAATTGATTACCTTAAAAATTTCGGCTTTGCCGGTGAGACGACTGTTGTTGCACCCGGGATCAATGCTAAAATGAACGAACTACAAGCAGCTTATGGCCTCTTACAATTAAAAACAATTAACGAAAACATTTTAAAAAGAAAAAAAGTTGATCTGTTATATCGCAAGTTATTGAAAAACGTCCCAGGCATTACTCTTTCAGAATTTGGTAAGGATGTCCAATACAACTATGCTTATTTTCCCCTATTTGTAGAAGAAAAGATATATGGAATGAGTCGCGATGATTTGTATAATAAATTGAAAGAGAATAATATATTTAGCCGTCGCTATTATTACCCATTAATCAGCAATTTTTCAGCTTATCGTGGTTTGGATTCGGCAAAAATAGAGAATCTTCCAATCGCTAATAAAATGTCTGATCAGGTAATTTGTCTGCCCATTTATTCAGATCTAGCTGAAGAGGATATTGAACGCATTATCAATATTCTGAAAACCTTTTAATGAAATTAGCCATAATGCAACCGTATTTTGTCCCCTACTTAGGATATTTTGCATTGATCAAACATACTGATCAGTGGGTTGTGTTTGACACTCCACAATTCATTCGACATGGATGGATCGAACGAAATAGAATTCTAAAACCCGCCGAAGGTTGGCAATATATCAAAATTCCTCTAGTAAAGTTTAAACGTGAAACACCGATTAATAAAGTAAGAATAAATCGTAATGAGGATTACAGAAGGAGAATACTAGCTCAAATAAAGCATTACAAGAAACGTGCACCTTACTATAATGAAACAATAGATCTTATTAGAAATTTATTATCATTCAATACAGATTCCTTGGTTGAATTGAATATAAAAGCTCTTGAACATATTTGTGAGTATCTTGATATACCCTTATACTATACAAAATTTTCCGATTTCCATGAAGAAATTCCTCCAATTAACAACCCTGACTAATGGGCTTTAGAAATTTCTAAATTTTTAAATGCGAAGGAATATTATAACTTACCGGGCGGTGAAGACTTTTTTGATAAATCAAAATTTGTTAAAGCAGGTATAAAATTGAAATTCATTGCTATTTCGGAATTATTATATGATCAAAAACGAAATCATTTCGAACCTAATCTTTCCATAATAGATGTTATTATGTTCAATTCAGTAAATGATATTCAATTTATGCTTAATAATATTATGATTAATTGATTTGAGAGTAATTACTCAATAACGATATGACAACAAAAATTAAAATTGCCATAATGCAGCCATACTTTGTGCCCTATATCGGGTATTTTCAATTAATCAACTCTGCTGATCACTTCATAGTAGCCGATAATATGCAGTACACAAAGCGTGGTTGGTTTAACCGAAATAGAATTCTAGAAAACGGAGAATCAAAACCCTTCACTATTCCTTTGAAAAAATGTAATCATAGGGTAAATGTCAATCAGAGATTTTTAGCTAATAATTCAATAAAGGAACGAAATAGAATATTAAAACAAATCCAATGTAATTATGCTAAAGCACCATATTTCACTGATAATTATCCTATTGTGCGCCAACCATTCCTTGTCACGGAAAACAATTTATTTGAATTTATTTATAAATCAATTATAGAATTGTGTTCAGCATTAGATTTAAGCACTAAAATATATATTTTATCATCTATAAATGTAAATCATAATTTACCGGCTCAAGATCGTATAATTGAAGTTTGCAAACATTTCAAGGCTGATGTTTACATTAATTCTATCGGCGGTAAAGAACTATATGACAAAACCGTTTTTAATAATAACGGAATAGATTTGAAGCTCATTAAATCTAAAAACATAGAGTATCAGCAGTTCAATCACAACTTTGTACCTTGGTTGTCAATAATCGATGTTTTGATGTTCAATGATATCGAAAAGGTTAAAGGCTATTTAAATGAATACGAATTGAAATAATCGATCAGAAATCTTATGAAATCAGAAAATATATTTTATTCAACTTTTATTGTAATCGCTCTACTATTTTGGAATCCTGTTAGCTTTTATTTTATTTACTCAAACACACCATTCTACTCAGAAACAATAATACGAATTTTTTATTGGCTTATCTTTATTTGTGGAATCTTATCAATTATCTTAATTATAAATAATATCGTGAGTCATAGGATTAAGAATATCATATTTTCATTATCATTATTGTGTATAACGTTTCCGATTTTTATTTTTTTTGATTGGGCTGTTGGAGCAGTTTCAAAAACTGATAAACCAATAGTCTATAAACAAAAATGGCAAATTTACGACCCAAATAGTCAAGCCAGATATCAAACTGTTGAATTTGACTACTATGCAAATTTGAACAGTTTTGGCTTTAGAGATAGAGAAATCTCAGTAAAAAATATAGAAACTTATAGAATTTTGTGTTTCGGGGATTCATGGACATTTGGTTGGGGAGTAAATGTTGAAGATAGTTGGCCAAAAATACTTGAACAATACTTAATAGATAATGGATTTGGTAACATAGAAGTAATAAACTGTGGTTATCCCGGCCAGTATACTAGAAAATATTATGAATACATAAAAAAAGTTGTTCCAGTGTTAAAACCTGATCTTGTTCTAGTTGGTGTACTACAATTAGATGATTTAGCTCAACTTTATCAAAACAAATTTATTCAAGAGAAACCCATAAAAAAATGGGCTAGAGATGCTAGGTCGATTGCTCTCAGATACTTGAAATATTCTTTTAAAAATATTTTTGAACCAAAAAAATCAATTGAGATTAAATCGAACTGGATAAAAACGTCAAAATCTATGTTGGAAGGATTTAGTCACTTACAAAAAATTCGTTTTGAAGCCCTTGATGATTCCGTTAAAACTTTATTTAAGAACGGCGATTTGAATCCGGGATTAATAAATTATTACATCAATTTCCCTGATAGAACAATAATTTTCAACAATCCAAATCATCCTGCAACAATATACGCCACCCAAGAAATGAATAAGGATTTCCACAATATGAAAGATATTTGCAACAAATATAATTCGAAACTTATTTTCATAAATTTAGCAAATAACAACTTTACAGGTCACAAAGTAATTCGTAATCCAAGTGATATATTAAATGATTATTTCAGAGATAATAACAATATAGATATTATTTATCGTTCAATAGCAAATGCTAATAACTTGCCATACATTGAATTAACTAACCATTTTATTGGATTAACAGATAAATCCGGTAATTTTTTTAAATACGATGGACATCCCAATGAAAATGGGTACAAAGAAATTGCCCGATATATTGGAGACCAATTAATCGAAATGGACCTCTTAAGTAATTATGGACAACAATAAACTGTTAGTAAGTATAAACTGCATCACCTTCAATCACGAGAAATACATCAAGGAGGCTTTAGAAAGTTTCCTGATGCAAAAGACAAATTTTGAATATGAAATTTTAATCCATGATGATGCCTCTACGGACAACACAGCGGATATTATACGAAAATATGAAAAAAAATATCCGGATATTATTAAACCAATATATCAGGAAGAAAATCAATATTCAAAAAAAGTTAATATTTCAAAAAACTTCCAATATCCTCGAGCTAAAGGTAAGTATATAGCAATTTGTGAGGGTGATGATTATTGGACTGATCCAAACAAACTTCAAAAACAAGTTGATTTTTTAGAATCGAATCCCGAGTTTGGCTTTGTACACTGCAATTTTGATAAATTGTACAATAAAACTGGAAGAATCAGGAAAAGTGCTAATTATATAAATGCTAAGAGATTCTCTTCTCAAGATCAAATATTCATTGGAATGTTACTTAATACTTATAGTATTGGAACCCTCACTGTCATGGCTCGAAAAGACCTTCTAATCGAGTCATACGGTAGTATTGATCTCTCAACTCATCTCATGGGAGATTTACCTACATGGTTAGAAATATCACAAAAAACAAAGTTTCACTTCATTCAAGATTCTGTAGGTGCATATCGAAAAGTTAGCGGTTCTGCTTCTAACACTGAGAGTACATATCACCAATTTATTGATTCAGGACTAAGAATTAGATTAGAATTTGCTAAAAGAAATTCAGTATCAAATAGAATAGTTGAAATCCTAGAAAAATCATATTACAAAAATTTATTTGTTTTGGCATTTAGATCCAAAGACAAGTCATTATCTGAAAAATGTATCAATGGAATGAGAGAAAAAAAATATAGTATAAATATTTTTTTCAAGCTTATTCACTGCTCTATTGACAAAAGACCTATTTATTGGATGCTTCAAATATTAGATTCCTCTCAAAGGTATTTAGTTAATTTTTTAAAATATATCCTTAGAATTAATGTGAATTAGCAAATAAACATGTTAAAATTTATTTTAAAATACTACTTACCTATAAATTTACTTTTTGATGTATTTACTTCAACGCTCTGGCAAAGTGGATCGAATGCAGCAACAATAAGGGGAGGGTTCCTTATATTAATTCTATTTAGCGCTTGGATGAAGAATCGACATCATGATGTATACAGGCCATTCATCTTTTACACACTTTATATTACTCTTTTACTATTCTATGCAACTGATTTTATAGAATCTTTAAGGTTGTCTACAAAAGTATTAACAACAATCTGGGCTTTTCCTATATTTTTTGTCTACGGTTACCTTTATAGCGATAAAGTTATTAAAAGAAATATTTTTTGGATGTCCATCATTTTAATTGGTAATTATGCAATATCCACGATTTATGGAATTGGCCATGCAGAATACTCGGATAGTAATGAGTTTCTTGTTGGTAGTTTATCAGATTCGTGGCTTATATTTACATATACACTATTTTTGTACATAATAATTCTAAAAACTAAAAACCTTCGATTATCAACAAAAACTATATATTTAATTATGTTTGCTATGTTAGTGGTTCTAATCTTATTGGGTATGAAACGGACCGCAATAATAGTGTTTTTTGTGGGGATTATAATTTTTTTATTCTTAGAAAAATTAAATTTTAAATCAATTTTAACTTTTGCAATGGGCTTTATATTTATTCTGATAATATTAAATCAATACTCTGATGTATTAGAGAACCAATTTTATGCGAGGGGTGATCGCGTTCAAGGTAAAGCCAGAGATATAATAGAAAGTGAATATAGATATTTTGAATCAATTTATGTTTGGGAAAAAGTATTTTCATTTAAAAATGCATGGGAATCTATTTTTGGATTGGAAGCCTATAATTCACGTAATAATTATGGTCCCTATAGTGTTTTCGGTGATAGATATCTTCATATAGACTATAATATTATTGTTAATACTACCGGATTATTTGGTTTATTTTTTTATTTCTACTTGTTTTATTATATTTACAAACGATTTAAAGAAAGGAAATATTTCCTAGATTATAAATATCATGAATTGTTTCTTGTAATTTTTCTAACTCAATTTCTCGCATCTATTGGAGGACAAATGTTATCAGTTACATATGGCAGCATAAAATTTGCATTTATGGCTGTAGCGCTAAATAAGTTCACCAATCAGAGTAAATAATTGTTAAAAATCCTAATTATTGCACCACTCTCAACTAAACTCGGACATGGTAAAGGAGGGGTTGAAAATTCAGTAGAAAATATTCTAAATGGATTCGCTAATATACCTAATCTAGAGATTTTACTCCTTTCATTTACATTTGAAAAGTGTCTAAATACAAAAACTAAATATTTCAATAATAGTACAATAATTCAAAAAGGATCGAGTAGCAATAATACACTATTTAATATTCTAAAATTCCAAAAGAAAACAATTAGACAGATTATTAATGAATATGAGCCTAATCTGATACATTTTCACGGTACAGGGCCAAATTTAATGAGTATTATTGGTATTCCGAAGAAATCGATAATTATTACTCAGCATGGTATTAACAGAATTGAACTAAAATACCAATCAACTTTAAAAAACATAATTAAATTTCTATTTAAAAGTCTTATAGAATATTACTACTTCCCAAGATTTCAAAATTATATATTTATATCGAAAAATAATCTAGAATTAACCGAGAAATATTTTCCAATTAAAAATATAAATTATAAAATTATACCTAATGCAGTAAATGAAAAATTTTTTAAGATTGCGCCTAAACAACATACTGATAACAATATATTGTATGTTGGATCTATTAGTAGGTTAAAAAATATATTCTTATTACTTAAAACATTAAATGACTTAAAAAATAATGGTAAAATTTTCAATTTAACTGTTATAGGTAATGTTAAAGACAAAAAATATTATAAAAAGTGTCAAAAGTATATTCTTGAAAATCAATTGTCAAAATATATTAGCTTTAAGGGGCCTCTAAGTCAAATTGAATTAATTTCAATATATAGTCAGATTGATATTTTTGTTTTACCATCACAACAGGAAAATTATCCTATTAGTGTATTAGAAGCTATGGCTGCGAGCAGAATAACAGTTGCTTCAGATGTCGGCGGTGTATCAGAAATTATAAATAATCGAAAAACTGGTTTTATTTTTAAAAATAATAATCATAGAGAATTGTATAATATTTTGTTTGAACTATACAATAATGACAGACTAATACATTTAATATCAAGTCAGGCTAAAAAATTCATTTCTAAAACACACTCACCTCAACATATTGCTAGAAGTACTAATAAATTCTATAAATCAATTTATCAGCTTCAATTTAAACAAATACCGGACTAAGATATATTGAATAATAAAAAAATAGCTATAATAGGTTTAAAAGGATTGCCTGCATTTGGTGGAGCCGCCGCAGTTGGAGAAAATCTTATTAACCACCTTAAAGATCGATATGATTTCACAGTTTATTCTGTTAATTCACATACTGACAAAGTTACAAATAATATAAGTGGCTATAAGCAAATAGTATTTAACAAAACATTAGGAAATAGTATCAATACGTTCGTCTATTACTTAAAAACTCTTTTTCATGTTATGTTTGTAGCAAAATATGACTTAATATTTCTTCATCACTCTGAAAGCGGTTTCATTACACCAATATTAAAAATTAAGTACAAAGTGGTTCTTACGATACATGGAGTCTTTCACAATAAAACCGATCCAAAGTTCAACAAAATATCAAATTTTTTATTTAGATGGTTTGAAAAGTTAAATATGAAATATGCGGACTTTATTATATCCGTTTCACAACAAGATGCTTCATCTTCCAAAAAAAAATATAAAAGAGACGTTGTATATATTCCAAATGGTGTAAACATTCCAAAATTAGAACCAGTTCCATTAGAAAAATCATATTGGCTATTCGCTGCCTCAAGAATTTATGAAATAAAAGGATTGCATTTACTTTTGGAAGCAATGAAAACTAAGAAGTTTACTAATCGTTTAAAAGTTATTGGTGATTTAGAGCAGAAATTAGATTATAAGAGGAAAATATTAACATTATCACAAGGTTTAGATATAGATTATATAGATAGAATAAAAAACAAAACAGCTTTATTTCAGATGATTAAAAATTCAAAATTATTTATTTTTCCTTCAATTTATGAAGCAATGTCAATGATGTTATTGGAGGTTGCCTCTTTATCAGTACCAATAATAGCAAGTGATATCTCTGCAAACAAATCAATTTTTAGCGATGATGAAATGTTATTTTTTAAATCAAATGATTCTACCTCTCTTGGAAATAAATTAATGTTTGCCGAAAGGAATAAGAAATTAATGTTACAGAATGCAAATAATGCCTTTACTAAAGTAACTTCAAAATATAATTGGGAAAATATTAGCAAAAACTATGAAAATATTTTTAATAGTTTTTTAGTATAGATATGTGTGGAATTTTCGGACTAATTACTAAACCAAATTCATACTTTACCGATAATAGTATAACTAGTTGTTTGAATTATCTTGCAATAATGAGTGAATCAAGAGGAAAAGATTCATCAGGAATTGCATTTAGAGATGTAAAAGACGAAAAGGTATATATTATTAAAGGCGATGTTCCGATTCGCTCTCTACTAAATAGTATGGATTATTCATATTCATTGAATAAATCTATTGAGTCATTCAGACTCGGTAATGGATTTTCCGCACTTGGCCATGCACGTTTAGTTACTAATGGTTCACAACTTCACGAGCATAATAATCAGCCTGTAATTAAAGATGGTATTTTCACAATTCACAATGGCATTATAACAAACGTTGAACAAATATGGAAAGCTAACCAAAGCTTTAAACGAAAATATCTAATTGATACCGAAATTATTCCAACATTAATTAGGCATGAGTTGGATAAAAATTATGATATTGTAATATCCTATTCTAACGCTCTTTCAAAATTGGAGGGTACATACTCTATTGCATCGATGTTTAAAGATTTAGAACAATTTGTTTTAGCAACTAACAATGGATCATTATACTACTTAACTGACAATGACTTATATTTTATTTTTGCTTCAGAGAAATATTTCCTTGAAAAATTAAAGCATAAGCTTTCTAACTTTAATTTTAAAACTAATAATGCAATTCAACAGGTTGAATCCAATTTAGGGGTAGTCGTTGAATTAGATACTCTAAAAATTGATTTTTTTAGAATTGGAGAAAGTAAAATTAGTATACCCCTTAAGTTTACTGATAATTATTATGCACAGCAAAAATATATACTTAAAAATAAAGAGTCAAAGAAAGAAATTATAATAGATCCTTCTATTTATATTAATCGTTCAACTGAAAACCATCTAATCAATTTATTAGAAAATAATATTGATAGAATAAAAAAATTAAAGCGCTGTACAAAATGTCTATTGCCAATTACTTTTCCATTTATAGAATATGACGATGAGGGAATATGCAATTACTGTAACAATTACGAACATAATAATATTGGAAAATTAATTGATGAGCTTAAAGAATTAGTTGAACCATACAGAAAGAAAAATAAAACTAATGACTGTATTGTACCACTAAGTGGTGGACGAGATAGTACTTACACTTTACATGTTGTAAAAGAAATTCTAGGATTAAATCCCATAACCTTTACATATGATTGGGGCATGGTTACGGATTTAGCTAGGAGAAACATCGCGAGAGTTTGCGGTAAACTACAGGTGGAGAATATAATAGTTTCTGCAAATATTCATTGGAAAAGAGAAAATATTAGAAAAAACATTATCGCATGGCTGAAATCACCTGAGTTGGGTATGATTCCACTTTTCATGGCAGGTGACAAATTTTTCTTTTATTACTGCAACCAAGTCAAAAAGCAAACGGGAATCAATCTAAACATTTGGGGAATAAATCACCTTGAGAATACTGATTTTAAAACAGGTTTTGCAGGACTACCGCCCAATTTTGATAAAAAGAGGATATACTCTCTTTCATTAAAAAACCAAATGGTTCTTTTCAAATATGTCGCAAGAAATATTCTGAAAAGTCCTAAATATATTAATCAATCAATTTGGGATAACATAGGTTCATTCGCATCCCGTTATATTGCACCCAAAAAAGATTATTATCATTTATTTGATTATTACCCATGGAATGAGACTGAAATTAATGAACTTATAGTAAATGAATATAAATGGGAAACTGCAGTAGATAGTAAATCAACATGGAGAGTCGGTGACGGAACGGCAAGTTTTTATAATTACATTTATTATACAGTAGCCGGTTTTACTGAAAGTGATACATTTAGAAGCAATCAAATTAGAGAAGGATATTTGAAAAGGGAACTTGGCTTAAAAATGATTGAAGAAGAAAATATTCCCAGATACGAAACTATTAGATGGTATCTTGAAATTTTAGGACTAGATTATAAACAAGTAATTGATAAAATTAATAAAATTCCAAAATTGTATTAAACTCCAAATATTATATATTTATTTGGGGAAATAATAAATATCAAAGGAAGATAGAATTGCGTTATATAATAACAACGGTATTTATAATTTCATCATTATTATTTACCCAAGATAATACTCCTTATTATTTGTCAACAACTTATGATAAGTATATTGAGTATTTGATATTTAGTAATAAAATAGATATTACCCATCCGTTAAATCAACCATACACAGTTGAAGAGATTAACAATTCATTTCATCCAATTGACGAAAATAATACTTGGTTGTCAGATTTAAACAAAGAACTGAATAAATATGTACCACCTACGTCGTTAAAACAAAATCTTATAGTGGGTTTTGAGGGTTTAATTACCGGTAATTATAAGGACACTTCAATAGTTGATGATTATGCAGCAAATTTATTTCTATCTTACAATTATAAAAATATAGCAGCTTATTTGGACTACGATGCAAATACTTTATTCATTGATGATAGCTTATACTTCGGATCGGTCGGAAAATTTGAAAATGATACTTTTGGAAGAATTGCCAATTCATATATAAAATATAATCAACAATATATTAATATTTTCTACGGCCGAATTAATAGAAACTTTGGATTAATTAACACGTACAGTCTAATCCAATCCGACAATCCATATTCGTACGATCATTTTTTATTTGATATATCTAATGATGATATAAAATATTCATTTTTAACTTCTAGGTTAGAAGATATATATGGATATGATGTTAGAAATGATTCCATACCAAATTATGACTGGTATAAAAGGTTTATTACAATTCATCGTTTAGAAATTGCTATTTCAAAAAAGCTAGATATTGCTATTACTGAGTCTATTTTATATGGTGGAATAAACCAATCATGGATTTCAATGTATATAAATCCAATGAACATATATTTTCTTAATAAAATGAGTGATAGAAAAGGATTAGAAGAAACCGAAGCTAATGCTCTTATGGCGATTGAATTTATGTATAAGCCTATTAAAAATATAACTCTATATACACAATTTTTAGTTGATGATATTGATTTCACAGAATCATTAAGAAGTATATATCCTGATCGTTTAGGAATTTATTCAAAAATTGTATTAACTGATCTATTCCCCAAATCTTTATTTTATTTAGACTACATCAGAATAAGTAATTGGACTTATAACTCGTTTTATACCTTTGGAAATTATATATACTATAGTAAAAGTATGGGATATCCTAAAAATGGAGTAGAGAATTTTACTTTGGGATTTAATTATTTTAACATTCCAAATTTTATTATTTCATTAAAGACACAATATACGCAGGAAAGGCTACAAGATATTACCTCACCATTTATAGCAGAAAAAAGTAAGTTTCCAATAGGAATTAGTCAGGAAACAATTGGCACAAATATTGAAATCGACTACATTCCAAAATCCAATATAAGTGTTAAGATGAATGTAGAATATTCTCACTACAATAATTATCTTCATATGCTTCGCGACAATCATTCTAATTTAGGTTTTTATTTATCCCTAATAGTTAAGGATATTTATAGTATTACTAAAAACAAATGAAAAGATCGAATTATATATATGCTTCACTTGATGTACTATTAGTGTCACTGATATTTTTGGTATTTCATTTCTTCAAATTTGATTCAATAATTTTCAATGGGATCTATTTAGTAACGTTCTACCTCTATATTCCAATATGGATAATTATGTCTATTTACCATGGGAAATATAGATTAATCAGAAGACGACAATTTTTACCATATCTAAAATCCCTTGTATGGCCTTCTTCACTAACTTTATTTGTTTTAACAGCAATCGTCTCAATTACAGAATTACAGGATATTTCAAGATTATTTTTATTGCAAATATCGTTTATACCGTTAATTCCGGAAACATTAATTGGTTGGTTGATAATTCGATCAAATAAAAAAACCGTAGAAGATATAATTGATATTGAACAAAGCAACGACAGACAATCACTGAATTTGCAAGTTAGATGGGTTTTGATGGGGGCTCTTACACTAATTGCTGTTTATTTCCTACTAATCAAGTTCAAGACCGGCGAATTTTATCTGTACCAATGGAGTGAACGGATATTGTTGATCACTTTTGCTGCCTGGATATTCAGCATAATTCTCACCAGAAAATATAGTCTGATTGAAACTGATAATATCTATTATCAGATAACTCCTTACATAAAATCCGGTTTAGTAATGCTGTTGATTGCAGCTTTAGTATATTTCTTTTTCAGGATTGAGGACTTATCCCGATTCTTATTATTTGGTACAATTTTAGTCTCAACAGGTGTTGAGATTATTGTATTTACCATCATTTATTTAACCACTAAGCATGATACCACTCAATCAGTCTATACTAAAACTCTTGATCAAGCTGCTAAATGGGATATTCATGAAGATACTTTTGAGTCTGATATTCAAAAATATGAAATAGAAGGTAAGATAGATATTAAATCAATATTTGATCAAATAAGTACTTTAGATGACAAAGAGGAGTTAATTGAATTTCTTAATAGCAAGTTGGATAAATTAAAAATCACCTTTTTCGCTTCTTCCATATTTTCAACTATTTCAATTGAGAATATCGAGATCATAAGAAATTATTCAAAAAATCTTATAATTAATCTACATGAGCTGAACGACATAAGATATATAAACGAGTTTCTCATCACTGTGCATTCAAAATTAACTACCGACGGATATTTTGTAGGATCTGCCCTGCCAATTGAAACAACCTATAATCGTATAAAAAAACAAATGCCCCGCTTGTTGCTTAGTTTGTATTATCCACTACATTTTATTTTTACACGGATGTTACCAAAACTTCCAAGACTAAATAATTTATATTTCCTACTAACCAAAGGACAAGGACAGACGATCTCTAAAGCTGAGGTTTTCGGAAGGCTTAATTACTGCGGTTATAAAGTCATCGCAAATAAAATAATTAATGAAAAATTGTATTTTATTGCGCGAAAAATCAAAACAAAATCAGTTATTAAAAATCCATCCTATCATCCGATTGTGAAATTAAATAGAATTGGAATTAATGGTGATATTGTTCAGATCCACAAATTCAGGACTATGCACCCCTACAGCGAATTCATCCAAAAAGATATTTATGAAGAAAACGAACTGGACATTTCCGGTAAGTTTAAAGATGATTTTAGAATTACATCTTGGGGCAAGATTATGCGCAGATTCTGGCTTGACGAATTACCGCAATTCTATGATTGGATGCAAGGTCGTTTAAATTTAGTAGGTGTCCGGGCAATAAGTGAACAATATTTTAGTCTATATCCAAAATCACATCAGGAATTTCGGATAAAATTCAAACCCGGTATAATCCCCCCCTATTATGTTGACCTTCCCCAAACGCTTGATGAGATTGTTGCAAGCGAGCGAAAATATCTCTTACAGAAACAGAAGTCACCACTAAAAACCGACTTAAAATATGGATTTTTAGCCTTTTATAATATAATATTCAAAGGTGCTCGAAGTAGCTGACAAACAGCCTTTGGCCGAATTACATTGATTATAATATTTGCTCGTACTTTTTAATTATCGCATCCCACGAATAGTGCTTTCGGGCTACCTTTCTAACAGCTGATTTATTCTTTTCAACCAAGTTATCATCCTCAACATAGCTCTTCAGACTACTTATTAATTCTTCATCTGTTCTAAAAAATAAAGCATTATTTCGAGTTACTTCGTGATTAAAATTAACGTCGTAAGCAATTATCGGTAAACCGACATGCATTGCTTCCAACAATCCGGGATTAGTTCCTCCCGATCCATTGCCATGAATAAAAATTGAAGCGTTACTTCTTATCAGATTTATATCATGCGCATCATAAATGGGGTGTAAAAGTACAATATTTTCGTTTGATTGATATCTTTCATATAAATCTCTGCTGAAATTGTTGGTATCCCAAGTACCCACATAGACTAATTTAATTCTACTGTTTTCAGAAAAAGCATTTAAGATTATGTCGCTGTGGTTCTCTTTTTCAATTCTGGCGATCGCTAAGGCATATTCATCCCTTACAAAAGGATATTTTATCAGATCATCAGAATCAGCTTGAACATTTATCGAGTGATCACTACCATACTCTATTAATTCAGATTGGCAATTATATTTCTCTGCAATATATTTTTGAATATACGGATTATCGGCAATCACAATATCAGAATATTTGACGGCGATTTTTTCAGATATAGAAAGAAATATCTTAGCAATTTTTGACCATTTCTCACGTTTTGTATCAAGACCATCTACAGATACTATTATTCTTTTATTATGGAAGATCTTAATCAGCGGTAAAATAATGCAACCCGATACACCAAGGATCAGCAGTGTATCCGCTTTGAACAGCGAGTATATAATTGAAAAAATATCGTAAAGGACACTTTGATAACCATTTGCTCTAAATGGTAAGAATATTCGACGGGCATTTCCATGATACGTCGCGCGGGAGCGGTAATGCGGTTTACTGCAAAATATCAGAAAATTATATTTTTTGGAAAGCCTTGTTATAAGCTGTTCGGCAAATGTCTCAAATCCACCATAGCGAGCGGGAATACCGACCGTACCAATAATCGCAATATTCTTCATTAATTGAGCGTTACAATAATCGTAAGTATTTTTCTGCTATATTATCCCAGGAGTAGTTTTCCTTCATTAACTTGCGCGCATTCGCTGCAATTTCCCTCAGTAATTTATCATTAATTATATAATTATTAATCTGATTTCTTAGGTCATTTATATTATTCGATTCAAACAACAGTCCGTTCTTTTCATGCTCAATTATTTCCTTAAACGCTGCAAGATCAGATGCCAGTACCGGTAATCCGTAACTCATTGCTATTAATAATACACCGCTCTGATATATTTTTGTATATGGTAACACTAATATATCCGAAATGCGAAATAAATACAGCATCTCTTTGTGTGTAATGAACCGATCAATAATATGTACTTTGCCCATCAACTTCTTGCTTACGCTCAGTCTATCATAACAATCGCTTACTTTGATATTTATTTTACCGGCGACAATTAATTGGACATCATTATTGACATTAAGCATCGCTTCAATCAACAGATCAAGTCCTTTGGCAGGTTTGTTCTGTCCGAAAAACAATATATATCTTTTCTTACTGTCATATTCAAATAAAGTATTGCAGGGGCTGTCATAATTGTACCCCGAATCCACAAAATCGAGGAAGCCACCGTGTTTAATGATATGCACTCTTTTGATTTTCCTGATAGAATAATTTCTGATCAATTCCTGATAAGAATAATCGTTGTGCACTATGATATCATGCGCTAATAAATTATTTATAATATAGCGATTGAACTTCCAATCAGAATTACCAAAACTTTTAATATCATGCAGTATAATACTAACCCGCAAACCTAATAATCGCGGAATAAGCGCTAATACCAAAAACACAAATTGTCCCGAGAATATATGAAGAAACACTAAGTTAACAGACTTAGCTCTCGCTTTTAGCGCTGAAACGATTGTGGCTTTTATAAACCTGATTAATCTTAAGAACTTATTAGCCTCCGAAAATCCTTCAAAAAATTGATAATATTTTATTTTTTCAGGATATTTTCCAATATAATTGCTGAAAATATAAGCTTTAATACTTCTATTATTGATCGCGTGCATTAAGCCATCATTGTAATAATTCATGCCGGCTCTGATCCCAACATGATCAATTATCGCAATGCGCTGATCCTGATTAGTACTTTTATTCATGGTAGCTAAAGCATCCTACTGCTATACCGAATTTGATAATACTTTTCCAAAACAAGGCGGGGAATCAACTTTCTAAACATATATTTGATCAATAAGAATAAATAATATGGATATATCTCAAATGTTTTCTCTTTTTGCTTGACAATTCTATATCTTTCTAATGTGGACTTAATAATATTTGAATCAGTATTGCCGGTTGACTTGCGTTTTGAAACAACCACATTGACGTAACCAAACTGATATTTTGATTTGTATAAATTATAAAATAGATCAAAATCGCTCGCGAATTTATAATTCAAATTATATTTAAATTGTTTAAACAACCTCGTCTTAATGAAGGTGCTTTGATGTGAAAACGACATACCCTTCCATAAAGTTGAAACAGCGGATGCACGTTTAATTATATTACCGAATTTAAACTGATAGGCAACGTCCCCATAAATTATATCATGAGGATTAATTAATTCTGAATTGAAGACATCTGCTATTGTCTGAGTATTATAAAATACATGACCGGAATTCATAAATATCAGCCAATTGCTGGTCGCCAACTCAATCCCTTTATTCATTGCATCAAATAAACCATTATCCGGCGCACTGACCCATTTATAAATAATATCACTATTTTTCTTGACTATTTCAAGCGTCCCGTCATTGCTCTGCCCATCTATAACGATGTATTCAAGGTTCGGATAAGTCTGATTTTTAACACTATTGATCGTTTTTTGGATTCCGTTTACATCATTGCGGACAACGGTGATAATTGATACTTTAGACAAGGTCGCTGACGGTTCTATAATTCGCACTAAACTATGGGAATAGTGCCCAATTTTTTAAGATCATAATCAAGCTGCGAATTGCGCTTCCCGATTACTTTTGCGGGATTTCCGGCAACCACAGTTAACGGTTCGACATCCTTTGTGACAACTGAACCGGCGGCAATAACAGCTCCTTCACCGATCCTGACATTCGGCAGGATCAATGCCCTTGTTGCTATCCAAACATAATCCTCAATTGTTACTTTTCCGCCGCTAATTCCGAATGAAGGATCGTTATAATCATGCTGCATAGTCCACATCATGACTTCTGAACTTATATTTACATTTTTGCCGATGTTCAAACCAAGCCTGCCATCTAAGGTAACTTTATGTCCGATAATTGTGCCATCTCCAATTTTTACATTACTTGGTTTTCTGATATGAAAACGACTATATATATGTGTTTTACCGAGTTTCATTCCGAATAATCTGAGTAATGTTAGGCGCAATAAGTTTGTCGGGAGGATTGATATAGTTCCAAGCAGGATCCATTGAATTGAATAACAAATATCTCGAAGTATCCTGTTAGCCATTTCTAAATGCTAAAAATTATTTAGAGCAAATTGTTAATGAATTTAAAATTTGAAAGATTGAGCTTTCTCTCAATACCTAACCAAATAACGTTGCCATGTCTTTTATTATCTTTAAATTCATAATTATTGACCCGCTCATGCTCATAGTTCAGAATTAAATTAAATCCTTTATATAAATAAGCCACTTTAATTTTAAGTTCAATTTTTACTTCGGGGAGGTCATTACCATAATCAATTTTTGTATTAGGAGGAGATTCTTCATAATAAGGGGTAACCAATCCATGGCGTTCATAGTTTAAGGAAATATGTGTGGACAAATTATTCTTCTTATAACCTCCGTAAATAATCAGATCATCAGAATCAGGACCACTGTGCGCACCGAAATGCCGACCGTCAAAACTGTTATATTCGTATTGTGGTCGGTCATACCACGGACCGGTTTGTAAACGGTCTAAATACCTGCTTGTCAGTATTTTAATATATTCTACGCCGAAATACAGTTCCTTGATATTAAAAAGATCATATTTCCGGAAACCGAAATTGGTTGCAATTGAATGATCGGGAGTTAAAATCAAGTTATAGATATCCCAAAATATGTCCGTGCGTCCAACTTCGACAAATAATTTCAGCTTTGAGTTAGGGAAGAACGTAGAGAGATACGCAGTAACAACACTATCGTCATTGCTCCATCGTTCGTCATAAGTTTCAAAGTCCCCGGCGCTGATATTGCCGGTCAATACTGTAAGTGCCGCTTCATGCCACTTAACATTACCGGCGTTCGGGTGGTTCCCGCCGGCTAACACTGTTTTGGTTAGTCCAAAAGAAATTATGGGCTTTGAGTAGTAGGTGGCTCCGAGAATGATAGCACCGAAATAAGGCTCATATTGATTTCTATCATCGAATTTAGAGAATATATATCTCGCAAGAAATTCCCAATTTTTGATTCTCATTTCTTCAACGGTGCCGATCTGAATTGTGTTGAATCCAGAAGTATTGTTAGTCATTATAATTGAACTATGCAATCCGGGACCCCACCACATATTAGCATTCGATACACCTATCCCAATTCCTTTGTGGTGTATGAACAATTGAAATTCTCTAATTCCTGCCGTACTTATACGGGAATCCATGTGATGACTGTTATTATCAGTAAGATGGCTGAATAGTTCAGGTCGGGCAGGTTCCTTGTAATCCATATTTTGATTGAAATAATAATACGGTTCAACACTTGCCAATATGAATTTATTCCTATAGGAAATATTAAAAGAATTAAAAGCTCCCGCTCCTTTGCCAACCCATTTGTTAGACATATTTTCCAAATTCGGGGCACCGCTATTATAATAATATTCACCGCTGTAATTTACCGTTAAAGACTGATCACTATGCTTATTGAACATCGGTCTCAAGCTCAAAGCCGTAATATGCCGATTGTTTTGCATCGCAACGTATTCTTGCGAAACTATGTCGTTTGGATCGGCGTCATAGTAGATTTGACCAAAGACGCTCCCTATTACGGTCAAAATAATCAAAAAGTATCTAAAAAATGTATAATTGCTGTTTTTATTCATTTCTTTGAAACAGACTGTATTCTAAAGGGGTGCCTTAAAATAGTGGGATATTGATATAATTCTAACTTACGGAAATACATTACATTATTGTATTAATGAATTAATAAAAGTAAAGATTAAAAAATATTATATCAATCTATTAAATGAATAAATCTTTGATCGCCGGATTCGTTTTTAATAACCATTCAGCCATAAATCTGCGGGATGTGCCAATCTGATGGAATCTTCCTTACCATCACCATTGAAATCAATTAGGTGATTTGCATCAATGGAGTAGTTAACGGTAAATGCTTCCCATGCTGTTAAGCCGCTGTATGAAATATAACCCTGATTGATTATATCGGTTCTACCGTCGGAATTGAAATCGCCGAACTCAAATGTATCTGCATCGCTAAAGCGGATTTCAGGCGCAACAGTGACAAATCCCGCTGAATCTCCGCCCCAATCTATTTGACGAATGTATATCGGATTTCCGATGTAATTATCAGCAAAATTGATACGATTGGGTTCAATTTGAAGTATTCCATTATAAACACATTCACCACTATTCAACGGGTTAGTCCCTCCCCCACCAGTAGCAAGATTCCATTCAAAACTTGTATCAATCGTTTTGCATTCTCCATTTAAAGCATCACTCCACATTAATGTTTGTCTCACTGGATAATCAGGTTCTACCATATAATCATCCGGGAAATAATTACCCGTAATATTTGCAATATCTTCCGGTATCCCTCTTATAACAACAGAATGATAGCGGGGATAATTCATTGGTAGAAAGTAATTATTTAAAATATTAATAGTCCGACCTGCTAAATTTTCTTGACCGGCATTATCCTTAGAATACATATCGGGACATCCGTACAAATCTGTATAACCGCAACCATGCATATCAAACCGGTGACTAATACCATCAGGACCAATCAAATTATTTTGCGCGGTATACGACGGAGGCGTCATATTAGTATTTCTAACGCCGGCAATATCGTGTCGATTACGATTAAATATATTATAGGAAATAATTGTATTGGTTTTGTTTCTATTACAAATACCATATCCAATGTGTGGATTTTGATTATTATGAATATAATTATGGTGGATATAGGCACTGTCAGATTCGATTAAATAAATCCCATAGACATACCAATTATATATTTCACAATTATGAACTTCTAAATTTTTACCATACTCCTGTTTTATTCCGCAGGCACTTAAGCCATAATTAGTAGAACTAGCCGTGCCATCAGGACCTTGAATTCTTAACCCGGTAATTTCAACATCAGTTCCGGCATTTATTGCAGGATAATAGAAATAATCATCATATAGCAACGAGTTTGAGAATATTAACGCACCATTAGAACCATTTAACCCTCTTCCACTTGCCAATGTAACTCCGTCCGGTATTTTTATCATACCGTAGGCAGGAATCTCAATTTTGAGATTATCAGTGATATATATTCTGTCGCCATAATCGGCATTCTCAACAATATTTTTCAAATTATTGAAATCATTATTATCAATAACAACCGTACATTCTTCCGGCGAAAGAATCGGAAAGTAACCGCTACCGCCGCCATAAGGTTTACCAACCGGCGGGTGCTTTGGCAGCTGTGAAAATAATGGAACCAATAATGTTATCGCTAACAAAATTATCCACCAAATATTTCTACGGGAATTTTCCATATCACAACCAAAAATATAGTATAAACTTAAGAAAGTTATATTTGTTATTTATGTTTCGGAACTAATAATTAAAATTGAATAATTTCTCAATCATAAACATGAAAAAAGTAGCAATAATCGGTACAGGTAAAATGGGGCTATCCCACCTCGCTATTGCCAATAACACCCCAGGTATTGAAGTAGTTGCAATTTGCGATACTTCTCAAAGAACATCCAAAATAATAAATCGCTATTGCCAGGTTAAGAGATATAAAGATTATAAATTAATGCTCAGGGAAATTAAACTTGATGCAGTTATTATAAGTACCCCCAACTCAACTCATTATTCAATTGTGAAATATTTTATTGGAAATGGGAAAAATATATTTGTTGAAAAACCATTTACTACAGATTACAAGCAAAGTATTGAATTAACTGAAATATCTAAAAAACAAGAAGTAAAAGGCCAAGTTGGTTATGTTAATAGGTTCAATCTTGTATTTAGATACTTAAGATCATTAATAGACAAACAAGTTGTTGGTGAAATAACAAAATATACTAATCAGATGCTTGGTGGAGTGATCTTAAAAGAAAATACATCAGGTTGGAGAAATTCTTACTCGCGCGGTGGTGGCTGTTTACTTGATTATGGTCCACACTGTTTTGATCTTTCAATTTATCTCTTTGGGGAACAAGTTAGAGTTGTGTCATCAAAATTAAAGAAAATATTTTCGACAAACGTACATGATGAGGTCATTGCTGAATTTACTCATAATGACAAAATTAAAGGCATTAACCGCATTAATTGGTCCGTCAAGGGAGAACGAAAAGCTAATAATCTTATTGAAATTGAGGGTACTAAAGGAAATATATTCGCGAATAAACAGGAAATAATCGTTGATCTGAAAGAGGCAAATTATCAATTAAACTTATCAAAAGGAAAAAATCAGACTTATATTACTGATCTTAACACTAACGTGAATTACTATTTACGAGGTGAAGATTTTTCCATGCAAATGATGGAATTTTCTAATTTATTAAATAACAAAATTGAGGAATCTATCTCGAATTTTGAGAGTGCCCGTTTAACAGATAAATGTATAAATGACATAATCCAACAAAATAATATTGAGATTTGATGTTAGATAGAATAATATTTGGGGACAATCAATTTTTAGGTATTAACCATCGTTCTTTGTTAAAGGCAAAGGATCAGGAGCAATCTTTTGATTCGACTAAAACTATCTATAACACCCTTGAATATGTCAACGATATTGGTATCAAATCATTCATGTTCACAACTCATGATCAATTTGAACCGGTATTTAAAAAAATAAGAGACAATAATGCTTTTAAAGATTTTGGGCTAATCCCCTGTATCCCTTATGCTCATAAATATGCTAATACCATGACTGAACTCGGAATTTTTAAAACAGTAAAGAAATTCATACCAAAAAATATTCTTAAATCGGGAATCCATGGGACAAAATCTTTTCTTTTTAATGATCCTATTCCGGTTATGAAACTATTAATTGATTCTGAAATGAAGATGCTAAATGGGATGAACATACGGGCGTTATTTCTACAAAATACAATCACAGATTTATTAATCGGTTTAAAGATGTATTCAGTATTCTCTGAATTTATTAAATATGTTGAAAACAAATATGCTATTAAAGCAGGTTTTATAACAATGAACTATCCACTGTTAAATATAATCCTCACAGATGAATTAAAAATACCAGAACCGCTAATCTGTGCAAATGTAAACAAAATTGGATTTCGTATGAATCCAAATCGTAATGAAGTTGAAAAAACATTGGCGAAAAGAAACAGTTACAACATTGCGATGTCAATATTGGCTTCTGGTTCTATCAATCCTACCGACGCTGTAAATTATCTAAAAAATTTATCAGGCATAGATGCAGTCTTATTTGGTGCTTCAAAGAAAAAACATATAACCGATACATATAATATATTGATAAATAGCTTGTGAATATTTGGATTGATATAACCAATTCTCCACATGTCAATTTCTTTAATGATTTCATTAAGGAATGGAATAACGAGCATAATATAGTTATAACTACGCGTAATTACTCCAATACTTTAGATATTCTAAAAATTGAAAATATAGAGTATCATATAATTGGAAAGCACTATGGTAAAAATATTCCCTCGAAAGTATTCGGATTTTTTTTTAGATGTATCAGTTTAGTAATATTCTTGCGCAAAAAAAATATTCATCTAGCAATATCTCAAAGTTCTTTTTACTCCCCAATTGTTGCATATTTATTGGGTGTGAAATCTATATATACTAATGACAATGAACATGCTAAAGGAAATTACATTGGATTTATTTTTAGCTCTATTGTCCTTTTACCTGAGGCTTTAAAGAAATGGAGTAAGAATCGTTTTTTTATAGATAGAACAGAGTTTTATCCGGGAATAAAGGAAGGCATATACCTCAAATCACATAAAAATAATCTAAATAATAAAATAAAAACTATTTACTTTAGACCGGAACCTTGGGATGCTCAATATCATAAAGCCAACCTAGATTATTATAATAATATGATATTCAAACTTAGTAATAATTATAGCATTATTATAATTCCCAGAAATGAAAAACAATTCCAATACTTCAAAGCTTTTTTGGATAACACTAAAATATCAATTTTAAAAGACTCTGTAGGAATTGATATTTTAATAAAAAATTGTGACTTTTTTATTGGAGCCGGTGGATCAATGAATAGAGAACTATCGTTATCAGGGATTCCAACAATTAGTGTTTATAACGATAAATTACTCGAGGTTGATAAACTTCTCATAAAAAATGGAATTTTATTTCATGAAACTAATATCGATAATATTGACAAAGATTATATTGATAATATCCAGAAATTAAATATACAATCTTATGAATATAGATATAAGCTTATAAAAAAGGGCAAAAATGCTCGAGCAATTATTAATAATCTTATAAATATTAGTAATTTCTAAAGGAGTAATTATTCCACATGGTGGAAATATTTTTATTCCTGAATTTCATTTATATAACGCAGAAAATAGCTTAGTGCATATAGCATAAATGCCTGGCTCCAGCGCATATAAGGTATTTTGTTTGTCCAGTATTTATATTTTTGATAATAAAAATATCCTTTTTTATCGTGCATATTACAAAGGGTCCATTCTAACACTTTGTTTGCAATACTTTGATATTCATCCAATTTGTTTAAATGATAAAGTGTTACTATTAACTGAGCAGGACAATGTATATCAATTGGATAAGTTTTGTTATGATAATATTTGGGAGTACCATCATCCAAAAAAAAGCGATTTAGATAGAATTTAAATCCTGATTCAATGTTTTCCTCAAATCGATTGTCATTTGAAAATCTTTGATATAATTCTATACATTCTAAATTATAACCTGTATGAAAACTATCAATCCAGTTTTGAATATCTAATTTGCCATATACCCAAGAGCCATCACGATTCTGATCATCTATGCAGGCTTGAACTGATAATTTCGCATGATTAAGTAGATTGACATCTTTAGTATATGAGTAAATTCTAGCAAGTAATTTACTTCCTAGAAGTGAGGCATTATATACACTTGTATTATCAAATGGTGAATAAGAAAAAATATATCCATTTTTTGTATAAGTCCGGTTCAAATCATTTGTAATGAATTTTGTGCTTTTAATAGCAATTTCTAAATATTTTTTATTGCTGGTAATATTATAAGCATCTAATAATGAATTAGACACAAATGAAGTAACGACAATACTTGGTGTCCATTTTGGAAGGAAAAAAGCTCGAGATTGCCAATCAAAATTATATCCCCAACAAGCACCTGAATAACCGTTTGACTGCAATTCTATCACTTTTTCTGCAAGAAAATTTATTCTCTCTAACGTATCATTGTTTTGATGTCCTTTATATAGGTTACAATAACCCGTTAATAATAGTCCTACTCCTTTTGGATTATATTCTTTTTTTACTAAAAAGGGTTTTCGAAGATTAATCGGATTTTTCTTAAAAAACTGTAACCACAATAATCTTGCTATTTTTAATCTATTTAGTTGCGAATGTCTAAGTAATTTACTGTTAAGGCCGTCAAATGGATCCCACCCGTAATATCCTTCTTTCTCTATATAAGAGACTAATGAACTTAAACTTTTTTCAAATTTGCCAGTTAAATACATCTATCAATCAACGAGCTGTTTTTGACCAGTTTTAAGACTGTCCAAAATTTTAAAGGTAGTAAGAGTAGTATTATAGATTGATTCAAATGAAATCGGCGACTCACTACCATTTTTTATAGCTTGAAGAAATTTAAATACCTCTTCTTTTTGACCTTTACCGGGTATTTTATATTTTTTCTTTTTACTATTTATATAAATTTCAACCGATTGAAAATTATTAATTATGCCTGAGCGGTGTCCTGAATATATTTCAACTCTTTCTTTAGGGAGTCCCTTATCACCATTAGCAGTATATACTATATTACCGATAGATCCATCTGAGAACTCAATTATTATAGCAATATTATCATCATTTTTAATCATTTCATTTCGTGCTGCTATACAATTTGCAAATACTGATACTGGTTTTGCGTCAGTAAAGTATTGCATAAGGTCAACGAAATGACATATCTCACCAATGATTCTACCACCCCCTTGTTTACTCTGTATCCAATGATCTTTTGGAATAAAACCAGCATTAACTCGATAATTTATCACCATTGGTTCATCTAAACCCATAAACTCTGATTTGAGCTTCTGACTTGATGGAGCGAATCGTCGATTAAATCCTACCATTAACAAATATTTTTGTGATTTTTGATATTCTTCTGAAACTTGTTCTAATTCTTTTATGGTCAAGGCTAATGGCTTTTCAACAAATACATGCTTTCCAGCCTTTAGAGATTTGATAGTATAATTGGTATGAGTATTATGAAGTGTAGCAATAAAGCATGTATTAATTCTTTGGTTATTTAATATATCTTCAATATTTGTGGAACAAGAATTGAATCCAAATTTATCCGCTACACTTCTTGAACTGATACCAGTTTTTGTCACAACTGTATCTAATGATCCCCATTTTTTACACTTAGGTATTAAATAGCTTTGAGCATAACTGCCAGCTCCAATAAATCCGATATTGACTTCTTCTTCTCCTTCATTTTTAAGGTGGATCAAACTTTTGTTTTTGTCTTCGTTTTCAGAATATCTCAATAATATTCCTATGAAATCCTCCTTACGTTTGCCTGTAATCAAGTCATAAGCTTTTGTTGCGTCATTAATATCAAAAATATGGCTAATTAGCGGCTTAACATCTATACGTCTGCTAGACAAGAGTTTTAGAAAAGATTCCATATTCCTTTTTTCTGTCCATCTAACATAACTATATGGGTAATCAATACCTTCTTTTTCATATTTTATATCATATCTTCCGGGGCCATACGAAGTGGACATTTTTAGTCCTAACTCTTTTTTATAAAAATGCGGTTCTCTCGGTATTTTCATCGGAACATCGCCTACAATGATTATTTCACCTTTTTTCCTAAGTAATTCAGAAGCAAGTAAAATTGGATCATTTGATTTAGTAGCCGCAGTAATGATAATTTTATCTAATCCAAAACCATTCGTGAAATTTTCTATTAATGGAACCATCTTTGAATCATCTCTTAAAATGGATAAATCAGTACTTAACTTTTTTGCAAGCTTAACCATACGTTCTGAAACATCAATTCCAATAACATTGCAACCATTTGCTTTTAGGATTTGACAAGTTATATGACCTAACAAACCTAATCCAATAACTCCAATATTTTCCCCTAATAGTGAATTTGATTGGCGCACAGATTGCATCGCTATAGCACCAAGTGTTGTAAAACTTGCTTCTTCTAAAGATACATTTGAAGGAATTTTGACAACTAAATTTTTAGGAACACTGATAACTTCAGCATGAGAAGCATAATTTTGTCCAGCGCAAGCTACTCTATTTCCCTTCATAATGATTTTATCTGAATCTAGACTTTCTAGAACAATTCCGGAACTGCTATATCCTAATGCTGCCAATGAATCTAACTTTGTTGTAACCTTCTTATAGGTTTCTATAAATCCTTCTTTCTTAATATTTGAAATTACTTGTTTTACTTGTTCAGGTCTTCTTTTTGCCTTCCCTATTAAGGAAGCTTTTGCAACATCTATTGTACGTTTTTCAGTTCCAGCACTAATCAATGAAAACTTATTTTCTATTAAAACAAATTCTTCTTCTAAATTAGGCAAAGGAATTTCATCAATATTTAATTCTCCGGTTTTATAATTCTGAGTGATTTGTTTCACTTTCAATCCTTCAATAACTGTTTATAAATATTTATTAATTCATAATGGTACTTAGTTTTTTCTACATTCTGCAACAATTCCTTTTTGCTCTTGTAATACAATTGATTAAATACCTGATTTAAATCATTTAAATCACCGGATTCAAATAAATGAGTACCATTTGGTCTCTTACAAACATTACTTGAAATTGTTGGTACAAAATTATCATGTGCTTCTTGTATGGAGTTTCCGAATGCATCATCCCGATTACCCCTTATAAACAGATCTGCATAATAAAAATGATCAACCATATTACTATCAACTATTATATTGACGTTATTTTCAAGTCCTCTAGCAGATATTTCATTTTTTATAATATTAATATTCTTTTTTCTTCCAATAAAAATATATAATAATAAGTATTTATTATCATTGGACTTCATTAGATCTAATATTAGGTCAATACCATATTTAATAATAAAAGAACTATTTTTAACATTCCAAATATTACAGAAGATAATATAAGAATCGCTTTTTATTTTTTCATTCTTTGATTTATAAGGAACATGACTTGGCAAGTAAATTGATTTGATACTATTTTTAATCAGGTAGTCATGTACTAACTGTGATACAACAATTATTGTACTATTACCTGTATTTTTTAGAAGCCATAATGAGATTCTCCTAAAAAATATATTTAACATCAAAATATTTTGATTATGCAAAGATATTATGACATTTTTTCTATTCAATTTAGAATAAATAAACCAATACAAGTAATGTAGCCCAAAGAGAGTCTGATGAAAATGTACTAAGTTTGAGTTTTTTACAAATAGATATTTAAGATACCAAAATATTTTTTTGTTATTTGCCGAAATATTTTTTCTAAAATTGCTGTAATAGCCGTGATTATGAACGACATAATCAATATTATTTCTTTTTAGGAAACGTAAAATTCGATCAATGTGGGTTGATATACCTCCGTACGGAGGGGGGTATGGCCCAATAATTTCGAGAATCTTTTTTGAAGACATTTTGATATTTTACAATATTAGAACGCCAATTTTTTAAATCACCTGATATTTATAAAAATCTGTTTTTAGAATATGGCAATGCAAAATAAGTGCCCATGATTATACCCGCTAATCCAGAAGTCATTACATGACCGGCTATAGCTCCAATGCTTAAAATCAGAATAATTCCAAGCACATTATACACTGCAAATCTACTATTATTAACTAATTTATTTTTTATACTTATTATGATCATATTCATATAAAAACCGTAAATCAATATTATACCGGATATTCCAAAAACTGCAAATATATGTACATGATCAATTTCTACAGTTCCTGCCTGTACTATTATTTCCGATGATGCGCCAAACAAAAATTTTGATGATTTAGGATTGGAATAAAACTCTTCCATCACATTATCTTTTTGTTTAGCACGACCTTTGTCATCAATTAGTGCAGATATTAGCACGCTGGTTTCAGTGATGTCTCCATAGTAATTAATTGCCATTTTTTTATAGAGAAAATAATTGATTATGAGGGAACCAGACAAAATTAGTACAATACCAAGCACTATGAACTGGTTTACAGTTTTTAATCTACGATTACTAAAAAGATTTATAATTTGTGTACCTAAAACAATTATAATACTTCCAATTATTGCCGCTCTACTAAATAATGTTATTCCAATGAATATTATAAAAAGTGATAAGTATATAGTGAGTACTCGTTTTCTTCTTATTTGTACATAGGAAAGTAAGAATAATGATATGACAATAAATACAAGGTTGACTTCATTTCCCGGCTTGAACCATCCTCTTGTGCCCATATTAAGACCTAATGGAGTATATTGTGCATAACCAAAACCCAAATAACCGAAAAATAAATTAACTAGTAACACAAAAAACAAAAAATAGAACAATCTTTTGACTTTAACGAAATAATTCGGATTTATTAACAATTGTGTTCTAAAAAAATAATATGAAAATACAATGGTCATAAATCTACTAGCCATTAACACATCTTCAATAACATAAGACACATTATCAATATAGAATAAATGGATAAAGATTAAACATAAAAATACTAACAATATATAAATCGGTTTATAAATTCTCATATAAATAAACCAACATAATACAAGTAATAAATAAATTGATTTATATATCTGCGATACTGAAAAATCAAAATTTCTGATTGTAATACCATTTATAGTATCAACTACCAAATAAAAAAAAGCAAAGAAATAAATTATATCTGCCAGTCTAATTTTAATATCTTTCAACTTAATTGATAATCCTATTTTATAACAAATTAGTGATGTTAATTATTCTTTATTCTATTAAAGTTGAGTCGAATAGATTTTTTATATTCTGTAATAATTATTTTAACACTTCTTCTTTATTATTCCATAACTAACGTTTATTAACTTAAATGGTAGAAATGATATTATATATATCATCAATAATAAACCATGTTTACTACTATACTTTGAAGCAAGTTTGGCATTTAATCTAACAAGTTTTGGTTGGGAATTATCATAAAGATATTTTTTTGAAAGATATAAATAGTAAAAATAATCCTTATCAATTTTTTCAATCTTATTCGTACTTTTTTTTAAATCTATTATCATAGAATTTGATATTGATCTATTCTTATAATATGAACTTTTTATTCTATTAATGATGAGTCTTGTTTCAGTTGATCTTCTTGAACTTGCTTCAGGCGTAATTCTATAGTATAAGAGAGGTTCATCAATATTCGCAAAGTCACCAAAACTAGATATTTTAATAAAAAACAATACATCTTCCAATAACGGTACATCAGGATATACTTCATTATTATCTAACATATCTGCTCTAAACATTATAGAAGGATGTATGAATGGCGATGTTTTTGGCAAACAAGATTTCAATTCATTATCATTAATCTTAACAATTTCCGAGTGTATATAATTACCATCTTTATCTATTACTTTTGCATGTGATCCAACAATAATAACATTATCATTACTCTCTAAATATCTATATTGTTTTTCTAATCGATTTTGGAAACTAATGTCATCTGCATCCATACGTGCAATATATTTACCACTTGAGTTATTTAATCCTTTATTTAGAGCATTTGCAACACCTTGGTTCTTTTGTTGAATATATTTGATTCTACTATCGTTGTAAGATTTAATAATATCTGAAGATTTATCTGTTGAGCCATCATCAACAATCACAAACTCGAAATCCTTAAAAGACTGATTTAAGATACTAGCTATCGATTGGTGTAAATACTTTTCAGCGTTATAAACTGGCATTACAACACTAATTCTATATTTACTGGAAGCCATTAAATAATCTCCCACAATTCCCAAATAAATGGGTAATCCCAAATTAGTTTGTGTGTATTTTTTAATCTAGTTTGTATAATTTTTCTTCGATTTTCAGCATTATCGACAAAGTTATGAAATTGAACTTGAATCTTTTTTATATTTCTAATTAATCCATAGTCGATAATTCTTTCAATCAAGTCATATTCACTTCCTTCAATATTTATTTGAATGAGATCAATTTTTTGAAATTCTTTTAAACTAAGAATATCCACAATATCAATAAGTTTAATTATTTCACAATTAGATGATTTACGCAGAACAGATGATCCATCATTATTTAAATATATTTTTGATTCAAATGTTCTGCTAGACAAACCTAAGTTATATATATTAACATTCTTTATATCTTTGAAACGATTTTGTAATGTATCAAAATAATTCTTTACAGGTTCATAAACATAAATTTTTGGCTCATACATTCTGTTTATTTGATCTGTCCAATGCCCGAGGTATCCGCCACATTCAATAACAATCGATTCATTATTAAGATCATGCTCTACCAATAGTGTATTGTCTCCATCATTACTAAACCATTCATGTAAATTAACTTTATGAATATCCTTTTTTATACTTAAATAATAAAAATCTGTAATATATTTTTTTATTTTTTTCATTTTTAAAAGATAATTATTTAAGTCCATATGTAATTATTTCCGATAATAAATACCTGTCCATTCGAAATTCTTAACCATCAGTAATAAATTAATCAAAATCCGTCTATTTGTTGCACCATCTACACCATAAAATAAACAATGTTTTTGACAATAATTATTCTATTAGTTTTTTTGTATTTATTTAATTGATATAACATGGTCGAGATAAGATGTTAATAATTTTTCCAATTAGTAAATAATTGATTAGAAATACTTTCCAGTACACATTTATATTTTATATCACTGCCGGTTTAATTTATTTTTAATTGGAATCGTATCATTTCGTAGTTCCTTAGAAAAAGTATAAGAACAAACTAAAAAACCACAAAACGCAATTATTTTAAAGATATATCGCAAAGCAATATGATTATAGTTATCAACATATATTCTATCAATTAAGTACAATACAACCATATATAGGAACAGAGGTATTATATTACTTATAGTTTTAAGAATACTAATTTCTAAATGAGTGATTCGGTTTAAAATTTGCAAAGATATTACTAATGATAATAAGTATGAAATAACTGTTGTATATGCTGCAGCTATTATACCAAAGACCGGAATGAATAATATGTTAAGTACAATATTTAAGATAGCACATATAATTCCTATAATCATATTTATATCAGTACGCTCCAAATGGTTAAATATTACTATATAAATACTCGAAATATTATTTAGCAAAATGCCAATTAATGATACTAAAAATATATTATAAGATAAAGTATATAAGTCTGAAGATAAGAGAAAAATTAAATCCTTAAATGGTATAATTATAATTGCAACAAATATGGAAATATACACAATAGATCTATGTGCTAACGATTGAACGTATTTTATTGCACCATAATAATTATCAGCGGCTTTTTGCATAATAATTGGAAAAATTGCTTTTTGAAATGGTTGAAATATACTGATTAGAATATACTCTGAAAAACGATACCCAAAAGTATAAATTGCTACCGCTTCTAATCCTATCAAATACTTAATGATATATCTATCACCTGCTGTTAAAATAAGTCCAGCTAATGTACCAGGGATTACTGGAATACCTACCTTAAGAAGTTTCTTAACAATTTTAAGCGATGGTTTAAAATGTCTAAATGAAAACTCTTTTAAAAAATAGATTATAGCAACAATACCAAAAATACCATTACCAATTGCCATTCCAATTATGTACGATTTATAATTGGGGTTAATAAAAAGTATTAAATAATAGGTCACAATAGAAATTATTATTGGTGGCACAACAGTAAATATTACATTTAACCATGCTTTACCAGCTAAGGTCAGAAAGGATTGCATCATGGTTAATAATACAACTGATAATATCGATATCATAAACAAACTGAATGCATGTTTTGTCATTGACTCGTCTAAAATTAGATAAATCCAATTTATGTGAAGTATGAATACCACCCAGATTACAGTTGTAAATAAAAAGATTACAGATAGAGCGTTAAATAAATAATTGGATAGTTCTTTATGCTCCAATTTAAAATACTTCAATGAAACCGACACATCAACACCCAAATTGGTAATACGTGCCAAGATAGGCCCGGCTAACCAAAGAATACCAATAATTCCAAATTCGTTTTGTGGTAATGTTTTAGTAAATAAAGGTAATAGTAAAATAGAAGAAATTGTACCAATAATTCGGCCAATAGAATAAATAGTAAAATATCGAAAAAGTTTACTTTCCTGAAATTTATTTTTAATCTTACTTATAATTATCATATACTATACTAAATAGAGCCGAACTTAATTAATAATAATGAATATGAAATATAAGATTAACTGAATTTAATAGTCATATTACTAATTATTTATTCATTATGTATTAGTTCATTAATTAGTAAGTGAAGTTATAATTAGGACTATAAAATATTTATAGTAGTTTCTTATGATTATTTTAAAATTAATGATTATTACACTACTTCTTATCATTTCATTTGTTCATATATAAGCTAAAATCATAACTTACTAATTTTTCGAGATATTTCTGTTAGAATAATCTATTAACTCCTCTTATCAGTATTTTTCCTTGATTAATCTAATAATTCATAAAATTGTTGAGTTAATAAGTATTCTTCAAATAAATAATGTTTTTACAATCTTTATTAATATTCTTTTGTTTTCAAGGAATATTCGCGGATAAGAAAGAATTTTACTAATTAAGTCAAGTTTTATTGAATTTAAGTTTTTATGAACATCTATCTTATTTCTTAGAATCAAATTAATACTTTCAATAAATGCTACATGAGAAAATTTCCGAAATCTTTCACTCCTTAAAAAAGAATCAATATTATTAATATATTCCTTGTACTTATTTTCTTTCATATTACACAAATACTCTTCGAGTTCTGTGAGTCTATCAAAATCTCTAAAGTCAATAAAACAATTTGAGGGTACATAATTATGCACATTTGGTGAACCAAAATATATAGGTATACATCCAGCAAAAAAAATATCAAATATTTTCTCTGAAATACCACCTAAATCATTTAGAGAATTTTCAAAGGAAATAGCAAATTTGTAATTATTGAACGTTTCTACTTTTGATTTTGTTGTTCCTAAATATGCCATACGTATATTTTCATCATCTTCTTTAGACCACCCATAACCGTATAAATCAATCATTTTTTTATTGGCAAAATATCTAATTAACTCCTTTCTGAGTGAATATAGCTCACCTGCTCTCTTCGATTGTTTATTGCTATAAATAGCACATAATAATTTCTTTTGAACAAATTTTTCAGGTTTTATCATTCTTTCATAATTAGCAAAGGATCTATTTTCAATATAACGATCATTATCAATTAATTTATCGTTCCATGTAATTATGTAATCAAAAAGAATTGAATCTAAAAAAGGTTTATTATTTAAAGATAAAATCAATGGAGATTCCGCTGCATGATATATTATAATCACTTTTGGATTATGCTTCACAACCTTGAGTAAGTAATTGAGAGCAAATAATAGATTCTGAAAATAGATAAAATCTATTTCATTGTAGGCAAATTTATCTATAGTATGAACTTCAGTATCATTATTAGAAAAATATTTTTTTAATTGAACCATATTAGAAAAAATATTATCTCTATCACTGTCTAAATCGAAAATTCGATTATTCATCAAGTTACTGTTTGGAGGAATTATAGCAAAATGCATTATATATTTTATTTAAAAATAATATTTTTCAGAATAAATATTCTTATTCAATAAATAATTTATATGTCATCAAGTAATGTCCATTTTTCAGGATAAAAAACCATACCAGTATTTTCATTATTCTTGTACCATCTTTTTGGTGCAATAATAACCTTGTCAGGATTATTATTTAGGTAAGCTCCCCACCAGCTAAACGTGCTATTAGCTATTATATTATGCTTACATTGAGTAATTAAATACTGATGTTCATGAACAGGTCCATCAGTATCTACAAATATATGAGTACAATCTAATTTAAAATTTCTTTTTACCCAGTTTATGTCATCTGAGAATAAAAAGTATATTGGATTATCCACAACCTTGTTTAAATAGTTGATTGACTTTTTGTAATAATTCATTGATAGTTCTGAATATTTCTTGCGAAATACAGGATTTGTAATATAATCTTTTCTTCTAAAACTTACAGAGATTGAATTTTGACTCGTAATTTTTCTCAAGTATTTTTGATTCTGTGATGACAACCTACTAGGATATAACAACTCATTCCTTAGAGTATCAAAATATTTATCTACAATACTAAAATTTTGCCAATGTCCATATAAGAATATTTTATTTTTATTTTTCGCTTTTTCAAAACTGAAATTATACTTATTCATATAATAAGGTAAATGTTTATCAAAATATTTAATACTAGCGAATAAATTAGATATATAATAAATCCTCTTCCTTCCAATAACATTTATATACTTAGACAATTTTGTAGATGTAAATGAATTAACAGTATTATAAATATCAAGTTTATAATCATAGTACGGATGCAAAAAATGCGGATAATTACTGTGTTCAAAATATGATTTATCTATAATTAAGTTTCGATTATATTTTAGAGAAAGTGATCTACCAAATGCATATTGGAACATTTGGTTTCCCAAACCACCAAATATTTTGATTATTATCACTTATTATAAAAATCCAAAATCATATCACATATATATTTAACTTGCGTATTAGTAAGTTGTGATGCAGATGGTAACCACAATCCTTTTTGCCCGACTAATTCTGCGACAGGGAATTTACCTTTAATTTGATAAGCTTTCTGTTTAGTGATTGGTGGATACATAACCCTAGACCCAATATCATTATCTTTCAAGTATTTCTGTAATTTATCCCTATTTTCAGCCAAAACATCTATAAACCATGGTGTAGTATTCTTTATATCCTGATTAAAAAACTCAATTTGCTTGATTTTTTTTAGAAATTTTTTATACAGTTTCAATATTTCTTTTTTCCTTTCAACTCGCCACTGCAGTTTTTTCATTTGTTCAATCCCTATGACTGCCTGAATATCGGTAAATTTAAAATTCCATCCAATAGTATCATGTATATCATTGCCACCACTAGTACGACCAAAGTCTTTGAGTCTTCTAATTTTTTGAGCCATTTGATCTGAATCGGTAATGAGTGCACCGCCTTGCCCAGTCGAAATAACTTTGGGAGTTGAAAAAGAGAAAGATCCAATCACTCCCTTTCTTCCCATATGAATTCCATCGGGGTAATATGATCCAAGTGATTGGGCACTATCTTCTATCAAAATAACATTATTTTCTCGTGCTAAATTGATATAATTTTTTATATCAGTTTTTGGATAACGACCATTGGCATTAACAAACATAATAGCTTTAGTTTTGGGAGTAATCGCCATTTCTAATTTGTTGAAATCCATACATAAAGTCTCTCTCTCAACATCAATAAAAATCGGTTTCGCACCAATCATCTTTACAGCATTAGGAGTTGCAATCATCGTATAGTTAGGAACAATTATTTCTTCACCAGCTTTTATTTCACATGCAATCGCAGCAAGCGTTAAACTCACGGTACCATTGTTTACTAAAATACAATGTTTTGCACCTGTATAATCACAGATCGTTTCTTCCAGTTCTTGTGTTTTCTTAAACTCCGTACACCATCCTCCTTGCTGTAAATAATCATTCATGGCATTACGTTCTTCAACATTGAACCATGGTTCCATCTGTGGTATAAAATTATTTTTCATCTTTGATCTCTTTTTCGAGTGTAAGTATTTCTTCTTTTTTCCTACTCCTTATAAATCTTGCGGGGATTCCAGCATGTAAAGTATATTCTTCTAATGATTTATTTGCTAATGATAAAGCACCTAAACATGCACCTTCATCAAAATGCACATTTGGTAATACAACTGAACTTGCACCGACAATGCAATGTTTTTTAAGAATAATTTTTCCTATTATCGCATTAGCTTTAAATTCCATTGGCACCATAGGAGTAGCTATTCCACTGTTGTAATCATCAGATCCCGCAGAAAGAACAACATTTGGAGCTAAAGTAGAAAAATTATACATTTCAACATGTGCCTTTTTACCACCAATAATTTTGCAGCCAGCCGAGATATGGACATTAGCATGCAATTTCATTCCTGTTGAAATGTAACAGAAGTCATCAATAATAACATTATCACCAATTTCAACCAATTCTGGATAGCGGATTCTAACCGTCTTTCCAATTGTTACATTATCACCACAAGACTTAAGCCTACTTATATCAAAGAAAATATTATCGATAATTAAAATCTCCTTCTGTCAACCTCTGCTCCGAGGTAAGGACCATTTTTGATTTCCAAGACTTTGGTTTCATCCTCCAAAATTTCGTATCCATGTCCGCAATCCAACAAAATAAGAGTATCTCCACAATCCACAATAACTTCCTGGACCAGGCTCTCCTGTAGATCATAAATGTATGCTTTTACTTTTCCTGAAACTACGTATAATACCTCATTGGTCCTGGATATAGTTCTGTCAACTTCATTATGAATATGCTGCTTTAGCATTTTTCCTTTTTCGTAATACCAGGTACCAACCTGAATTACCTCTTCATCGGTTGAATAAAAACCTAACCCTTTATTCCAATCCTTGGATCGTATTAGTCGTGCTAATATTATTCCACCTGATTTAATTTCTTGAGCATTCATTTTATTTATTATTAATATACCATTCAACTGTTTTTTCAATACCTTTTCTAATTGTGACTTTTGGTTTCCATTGAATCAATCTCTCGAGACTTGATCCGTCCACTGTTTTAAACGGAGCACCATCTGGTTGATTTGGATCAAGTACTAATTTACCTTCATATCCGACTATCTCTTTTATCATATTAGCCATATCTATAACAGAGATACCTTTACCGACACCAACATTTAGTATCCCATTATAAGGTTCCACTCCTATTGCCTTCGTCATGATTTCAGCACCATCATCTACAAATAACCATTCACGAACTGGTTTACCTGTTCCCCATACAATTACTTCAGAAGCATTAATTTCCTTAGCCTTAACAATTTTCATAATCAATGCTCCAAGAGCATGGGATCTCTCTTCTTCAAAATGATCTTCAGGTCCATACATATTGGAAAGCACCAAACTAATACTATCCAGTCCATATTGCTCAAAATATGATTTAGCCCCTATCCAAGATGCTTTCCGTACAAAACCATAGGTATAGACAGACTCATGTAATTCTCCATCCCAATACTCATCCTCTCTAAAAAATCTAGCTTTCGCAGGATATGAACAATTGGAAATGGGATTTACTATGCGATCCACCTCAAAGTTTTTTGCATTTTCAAGTAAATTTATAGTTATTAATAAATTATTCTTAAATATTTCAGCTTGATGTTTATATCCGAACTGAATACCGCCGACATATGCAGCACAATTTAATATAATTTTAGGATTAGTTTTTTGAAAAAGGTTCTTAGTTTGTTCATAACTCCTTAAATCAGTTCCCTTAGATAGAGAGGTTGGATAATAATCAATTTTTTTTTCTTGAAGTTTCTTACATACCCTTTTGCCCAGAAATCCTGTTGCTCCAGTTACGATTAAAGTCATATTTCCTTTCCAGTTTGATCTAAATCATTATTGTATAATTTAAATATCATATGTGAAATATATTTGTAACATACTTTATCAAATTATATACTATATCATAGATTTATATGTTTATAATATTTAAGTACAGATATTACCCCGCCAACCATAATTCCCAAAATACTTAGTAAAAAAACTATTCTTTTTTTCTTTGGGCTACTATAGCCAGTTGGTATTGATGGCTCATCAATTATTTTAATTGACGATATATTTTTATTCTCATTTATTTTGATCTGTTCTAATTGTTGCTTTAATGAAATATATAGCGCAGTTTGAATATCTATCTCCCGTTCTAACCTTTCTTGTTCTAGCAAAAGTGCAGGCGACATGCTAATCTGCAAATTTCCTTCACGGAAATTCTTTAATTGTGCCTCGGCTTTGAACAATTCAATTTGTACTTCCTGCAACCTCCCGATAACAAACTCTTTTTGTTCTCCTAACTCGCTTACGCTAAAATCAAATTGCATTTTTTGCAATTCAACTATCACTCTTGAGGCAATCTGAGCACTTAGATTTGCTTCGGAACTATTAGCTAATAAAGCAAAAATTGAGGTATTCTTGACTTGCTTTACCTCTAACACTTTTTTAGCAATATAATCCTCGCCAATTGCAATTAATTTGCTGCTGTCACTTTCGGCAATTTTTGCAGGTTCAAAAATAATGCTGAACAGAGCTTCGGGTTCACCAAATTTCTTTGTAGTAAACTCACTGAACAATATGGAATTGGTGAGGCTGCGGCTTTTTAAAATTTCCGGCAAGGTTTCAATGGTTAGATATTGCTCGTTTTGATAAATGCTGCTTGGCAGTGAAAACCCAAAATTCCTTGCTAATCCTAATAATGATGATTCTCCACTGTCGCTTCCGACAAGTAATATCTTTGCCTCGGAAGTATAAACCGGTTTAGCAATAAACAAAACATAAATGACCGCGATCAGACCAAACACAATCGGAGTTAGGATAACCCATTTAATACCTTTCTTCAAGGCAAAATAAACTTTTTTTAGATCTATTTCAATACCTTGATCCCACTCCTCATAATTCCTTGTTTCTTTGCTCACTTGGAAGCCTCAATTGCGATGTAAGTCAATGCTAAAGAAGAAATAATTGAGACAGATTGTTCCAGAACTGCTAACAAATTCACCGCATTACGATCAGGTTTTTTATATACTTCAATAATACAGCCCTCTTCAATTGTTTTTGGTAAAATACCGCGCTTCTTAACATTACCGTTCGGATAGATAATAGAAATGTTATTTCGCTTGCTTTCGTTCGTAAAACCGCCGGCGCTCCTGACATAGCTCATTAGCGACCTACCCTTGGAAAAATAGATCAATCCGGGATTATTTACTTCCCCCCTTATCTCTACAACACCCGGCTTTTGCGGCACGATGATCTTATCTCCACTTATCAGCGGGACATCAAAACTGTGCCAAACCAACCGCTTATCACTCCGGTTGATTTTAATTCCATCAACAAATGCCAAATCGGTGAACCCACCGGCTTTTTGGATTATTTTGTCCAAAGTTTGATTGTTCTTAACAAGCGGATAAACACCGGGCACCATCACTTCACCGGTTACCTCGACCAAATTATCGGTTCGATAGAAAATGTTCTCTCTCACAATAATATGATCATCCTTCATCAATTTGAAATCATCATATTTTGCGGTATTTATAAGATCATTGAAATTCAGTTTAATTACAATATCCTCATCTTTCTTATCATCCACTCTGAGTATTTCAAGCTCCTCTAAATAGGCGGTTTTAAGAAAATCCGGGTCTTCAATACCACCTGATACCATTAAGAGCTTTTTGATCGTAAGGTCTTCCGTCAGAACATATTTACCGGGGGTTTTCACTTTACCGCTCACAGTAACATAATTCGAGACCTGCGGCGTCGCCTGAACTGTCAGAATATCACCATTTAGACAATTAATCTCGGCTAATTCATTAATATTAACGCTAATCTGTTTTAACGGTACCGAATCAAACTCCCGCTTTTCGATTGGAATAAATCTTGCCAATAACAGTTGCTCTGAGGCGTTGATTTTAAAACCACCGGCAAATTCAATTATATCATGCAGAGTTTCTTCACCCTTGGCTTCAAATATACTCTCGTTTAACACTTCTCCGATCACTTCTACGGTTATTCCGCGCGGAGGAACATTGATTACATCGTTATTTCTTAACAAATTTCCAAAACCGACATCACCTTTCAATAAATAATCATATAGATCAATTTCCTTGAACACCATCCCGTCCCGAATAATCTGTATATTTCTAAGCGTTCCGAGCGTATCAACACCGCCGGCTTGGTAAAGGCCGGTTATAACGGTTGATAACGGATTAATTATATGTAAGCCGGGTATCCGAACGTATCCCGTAAAATGTACATTTATAGACTTGAGAGCGGATACGGTAATACTAATTGAGGTGGCAGGATTTTCCCCTTTAAGCGATGAAAATTTTTCTCCGAATTTATTCTTTAATATGTCGCGCGCTTCTTTCAGCAATTTTCCCGCCAAAGATACTTTGCCGATATGCGGATCGTATAAGTTTCCGTCTCGGTCAATCTTTAATGTTGATAATATTTGTGCTCTTCCCCATAATGCGATCTCAATTTTATCACCGGGACCAAGGATATAATAATCAGGGATAGCAACATTTGGCCATATTGCAATCGAATCCCTTTGACTGAAAATATCATAACCGAAATGTTTCTGCTCATTAATAACAAAACCATATAAATGTTTAACTGATTCATCCCCCGCTGTTTCATCTAACCATGTCTTATAATCCTGCTTGTTTCTCCAATAACCGTTTTCAACAGGCTGTGATTCGGCATAAATATAATTTGGTGCTAAAATAACTTCCGATTCAGAATTACCCAAATTATTGCTGCCCGTGGAAAAGTTAGCCGCATCGGTATCCTTATATTTTTCGTACAGATCAAGCAACTCATTAATATCACCGGTCGTCTGCCCAAAAATTAATCCGGTGAATGAAATGATTAGAATGATTACTATTTTAGAATTCATACTGTTTTATCTTCTTTATAATAATTTCAATAATTCAAATTTAGGATATATTACCTGATATATGAATTAATTTTTGCGGGAACGCCTGGGAATCGAACCCAGCTCCCCGATGCGATCGGGGACAACGGTTTTGAAGACCGCGGTGAGCACCAGCCGCACAATCATTCCCAAAATTAATTTCTTTCAATTATTCTAAAATCAAGCCCAAATTGATCCTGCAATTTTTCCCCCACATTGATTGCCTGCTCAATTGATTCAAATCTGACAACCTGCACCAAATAGAGATTAACACGGTCGGTTCTTTCAACTACTTCCACGGTATAACCGGCTGCTTTCAACCGATTAACGATCACGTCAGCATTTTTCTTTTCACCAAATGCCCCGACCTGGATCACCCACGGTTTATCACCTAATTTAATGGACTCCTCGATTTCCGGTTTTTCCATTGCTTCGCCCTGACCGGTGGTAATCTCTTTCTCATCGTCAATTGCAACAATATCCTGATATTGATCATATTCGTTAAAGTTGCTGTTCGGATATAGTCGAACAAATTCATCGTAATAATATTGTATGCTGTCTTCTTCCCCGATCGCTCTAAAACTTTTTTTCAATATATGAAATACCTGTTCGACCTGATCGGATTGCGGATAAATTTCGGGGAATTCTTTCAGATGCTCGCTTGTCTGCGTATATAAGCCTATCGAGTAAAGATATTCCGCAACTTTAACACTGGACATCTCGGCTGCTTTCGAATCCGGATACTGCTCGATTATTCCTTTAAATTGCTTGACAGCCGACGCGCCGTCTATTTCAGCGGAAGCTCTAACAAATAATACAAAGGGATGATTTGGATATTGCGACTCAAGATAAGATAAGGACTTCTGTACTTCTGACAATTGCCCTTTATCAATTAAAGCCTGATAAACACTGAAATCTTGGCTAAAGAGAGTGGAGAGAAAAAATATTATTAAACACCAACGCAGCATCAAATATTTATCAAATCATCAATTTGATTTTTTAAGTCAACCGGATTTGCTTTGTCAATTAATAATTTGATTTTCAATAATTTTGCGGTAATAAAATCTTCTTTATTTTTTAGTAAATCATCCAAGAACTTTATGGCTTGATCCATTTCACCGCGTTCAACTAATAAATTAGTTAGTTTTACGATAGCAAATTTGTCTTCCGGTTTTTTAACAAGGATACGATTATATAATTGCTCGGCTTCACTGAAACGATTTGCCTCAAATAAGGCTGTTTCAATTTTTTTATAGACATTCGGATCACTTATTTCACAATTGACCAGATAATTCTCCCAATTCAGAATTGCTTTCTTAGTATCGTTTTCCTGTTCATACAGATTTCCTAATACTAAATACGGCTCGCTGAAGCTTGTATCAAGTTTCACCGCCTTGTTCAGATATTGGAACGCCTTCTTGTTGTTGCCATCTGATATGCAATCCTGACCTGCTTGAAGCTGAATTTTTGCTAAAAGTCTCAAGTCCTTTTTACCGGTAAATTTTTGAATTTTCTCTGCTAATACTTTCGCCTCATCCCAATTGCGCTGCTTCTCAGCGATGCGCAGCAGGAATTGACGTGCCCACAAATCATTTTTATCATTTTTAAGCACCATCTCCGCTTCAACTTTCGCTCGTTTATAATTCTCCACTTCGGCGTAATCCAGCGCCAAAGCCTGATGGATTTCCTTACTGACTTGCTTATTTAATTTTGGTCTGACAGTCAATGATTGATGGATCTTCGCAGCCTGACCGGGATTGCTTGATCTGATAAGATTTCCAAGCTGTAAATAAGCTCCGATATTATCGGAATCCCGATTCACAACCTGTTTCAGCAATTTGATCGCCGTGGCATTGTCCCCCTTCAATATTGCATTCAGCGCATCGGAATAGACAATATCGGTGCTAACGGTATCTCTGCGCGCAACGCTAAAAAATATCGCAACAGCGATAATAACAATCGCAACTATTAGAATAATAGTCAGTGGATCCATCTATTCCTCTTTTTCTGTTTCAGCCGGAAGTAGCTCTTCGTCAATATTCACATTTCTTAAACGATTCAGTTCATCGGTCAATTTTTTGTTCTTGGATCTCAACTGTCGTGAAGTATTCTTTGCCGACAAGATGGACGTTACCGCCATTAAAAAACCAACAATTATCCCGATCCCGAAAGAGATCAGCATAACATTGGCAACCGGTATTTGATCTGTTTGTTTATAGAGGAGGTTTACTGTGGCAAGATCATTATTGTTCATTAAAAAATATACCAGTGCGAGAACTATCAATATAAAAATTATCATTTTTATCAGTTTCATTTTAATTCCCTTCTATTTGACCCCTTAAAGTTACACCGTGCGCAGCAGTAATTCTAACAGGAATAATTTCTTTTACATTCACTTTGCCCTTTTCAAAGATTACCCACTTGTTGGAATCCGTCCTGCCACTCCAATATTTGTCAGATTTCTTACTTTCCTTTTCGACCAGTACCTTAACCGTTTCACCGACTAATTCTTGATTTCTTATTAACGTATGTTCCTTTTGTAATTCGATCAACCGCTCTAATCTTTCCTGCTTAATGTCTTCATTAATATGGTCATCATATTCGATTGCCTTGGTGTAGGGGCGACTCGAATATTTAAAAGTGAACGCCGAATCGAACTTGATCTGATCCATCACATCCAAAGTTTCTTGAAAATCTTCTTCGGTTTCACCGGGGAAACCGACAATTATATCGGTACTGATCCCGACACCCGGAATTATATCGCGGATCATTTGAGCATAATGTAAAAAATGATCTTTGGTATAGGTTCTGTTCATTCTCTTCAGGATTTTGTTGGAGCCGGCTTGCAAAGGAAAATGAATTGAATTACATATATTAGGCGTATCCGCCATGATCTGCAGCAAACGCTCATTAACATCGCTCGGATGCGGCGAAGTATAACGGAGTCTCTCCAATCCTGAAATTTTGCTGACTTCCAACAACAGATCGGTAAAATCAAATCCGTTGAATTTATAGGAATTTACATTTTGGCCCAATAGCGTGATCTCGACAAATCCGTTACTGATTGCCTGTTCTATCTCCTGCACAATGCTTTCGGGGCTTCGGCTTCTTTCCCGACCACGCGTGAACGGCACGATGCAAAAAGTACAGAATTTATCACAGCCCCGCATGATTGATACCCAGGCATTGATTCCTTCTTTTCTGCTTGGGAACAAACCGTCGTACACCTCAAAACGCGAGAGTTTTGTGTCAACAATGTGCTTTTGATCCTTGAGCCGGTTATTGATCAAATTCGGCAATTTGCGGTATGAATCGGGTCCCAAAACAATATCCACGTAAGGTTTATTCTCCAATATCTCATCTTTAAGATTCTGCGCCATACAACCCAACATGCCGATTATTACATCAGGCTTCTCCTTTTTGATCCGATTAAAATTACCCAAGCGTGAATGAACTTTCGCCTCGGCATGATCGCGTACTGCACAGGTATTGATAAAAATTGCCGAGGCATCATTGATACTCTCAGCTTGCAAAAAACCTTCTTTTTGAAGAATGCCTTCAATCAGTTCGCTGTCAGCGACGTTCATCTGACAGCCGTAGGTCTCTATATAATAGCTTTTATTCAATTGATATTTATCTAAATATTATAAATTAATTTATAGCAGTTTAATTCATATAACCGCTAAAAAAGTAATCTAAGGGATTTTGAGGTTTCCCGTAATAATGGACTTCATAATGCAAGTGCGGTCCGGTTGAACGCCCGGTATTACCGGAGTAGGCAATTAAATCACCGCGTCTTACCTTTTGACCGGTCTTAACATTAAATTTTGACAAATGCGCATAAATGGTTGTATAACCATAACCATGATCAATTTTGATAGTTTTGCCAAAGCCGCCCATATATCGGACAACTTTAACAACACCATCGGCGGAGGCATGAACCGGAGTGCCGATGTTAACGGTGAAATCCTGGCCATAATGAAAACGGTTAACTCTGTCAAACGGGTCTATCCGATATCCAAATCCGTCATTTAAATAACCGCCATTTATCGGCCTGATGGCGGGGACCGATTTAAGCCGCTCGGAGTTTTCCTGCACTTTGTCATAGATTTCTTCGTAACTGGATAATTCGAGCTTTACTTTTCTAGTTAAAGCATCAATATCCATTGCAAGAGTTGTTATTGGCGGCTCAAGGTTCGGTAGTAATTTATCCATTTTATACTGGGAATTAACGAGGACGCCGCCGATACCTAACTCGCGTACACTCTCATCAATTTCAGGTAAATCGGCATAAGTACGCACTGCTTTATCTTTCTCCTCAATCAAAGCAATTTGTGAGTTCAAGGTCGAGACCCTATCCTGTAAATTTATAAGTATTGACGATAGCTCGGAATAATTCTTCTGCATTTCGCTGATCTTTGATTTGTACAATATTCCGGTTAACCAATCAGCCGAAAAATAAAATGCTGCTGCTAAAACAACCGCACCAACAGCGATCCGCGCTAATAACCGTTCTAATGAAAAGTGCCATTGTCGAACCCGTCGGTCACTTTCAGCCTGAAATATAAAATTATGTTTCTTTTGTGGCATTCTTAGTCAAATTATATTAGATAATATTAAAAAACCTTAAAATTATTTTCAATCACTCTGCCAACCGACTATTTCGTGGCGGTAGTTTTGGTTGCTTTCTTTGCACCGGTAGTTTTCTTTACGGTCTTTTTAACATTTGTTTTGGTCTTAGTCTTGGATGCTTCTTTTTTGACAGGCTTAGCGGACTCAACTTCTTTTTTAATATTTTCGATTTCTTTTTCAAAATCTTTGATTTTTGATTTGTAGTCGTCAATCTTCTTTACTGAATCTAAAAACTCATTGTTTGTCTTAAAACTGGCAGTACCTTTTTCTTTTAAGTGTAAATAAACATAGCGACCTAAGTCTTCAAACACACTGTCAATATCTTTTTGAATTTGTCTTATATCTAATTTAATCTTGCTGATTTTGGTGAAATCTCCGGTTTTTTCAACCGCCATTTTACTGACCTCCTCAGCTTTTTCAATTGCGGCTGTGCCCCACTGTTTAACATTATCTTTTATATCTTTCCACAAATTTGACATGTTATTTCCTCAAATATTATCGTTTAATTTATTATTCAGGATGAATTTAATCAATCAGGTTTTGCTCTGCCGTTTTAAGGCTTATACACATTGAATTCTTCGTTAATAATAAAATCTGCCTGCTCTTTATGTGCTGATATAATCTTATGTTCGATTTCAAGGACTTTCTCAAGGAATTGATCCTGTTCTTCACGCGCTCTCTCCAAGCGCGATTTCTTAGTCTGATGGTAAGTTAAATCAATAAATACATGACAATCAATATTGACCAAGGCTGTTGTATAGGTACCTTCCGCAATAACTACAAAGCAGTCTTTGACGTTTAGACTTTCAGTAGTAATGGTATCATCCGCATAAACGACTAACGGTTTGATCAATTCACTGCCGCCTTGTTTGAGAACCGTGAGATGCTGATCAATCAACTCTAAATTTACTTCGTCTTTGCCTACCCATTTGATATTTCCACGACGGTGTTGATCATTGGTTTTGGGCGGTAACACAAAATAATCATCCTGTTGCAGAATAGTAGTATTTATACTCCTTTTAGCCAATTCCTCCTTGATCGCTACGGCCGTTTCGGATTTTCCACTCCCGGATTCTCCGGCAACCGACATGGCATAAATCATTTCTGAGGTCTCAATGAACGGCATTACCAATTCTACAATTTGTCGAGCTGCCCGATAATGTTTTTCCTTAATAATCAATTTATCGCCAATCATGTTCCGCCTCACTTATTTCGAAAATATTCCTTTTTAAATTTATTTAGATCAATATTTACTTCAGAATCAATATCTTCCTCCTGTAACGCTTTAAAGTGATTCCGTGATAGAACGGTTTTTATAGCATCTAAATAACCACGGGCTGTCTGTTCCCATGTATATTTATCCCGAACTCTGTTCCGACCGGCAATCTGCGTGGATCTCCAAAATTCTTTATCAGTAAGTTTTAATATTCCCCTTGCAATGTCTTTAGGATCCTGAGGATCAACCAACACACCGTAAGACCGTGTGTCATCCCGCAAACTTTCACTCGGACCACCGTTCTTGGTGACCACTGCCGGTAACCCGCAAGCAATTGCTTCTAAGGGAGCCAAGCCAAACGGTTCATAACGTGCTGTCAATGCAAAGATACCCTGTTTTTCACGCGCCAAATAACGATAACAGGCGGCTAATTCCTGTTGGTTATTCAAATTGAAGCCTGATGCGCAGACCTGCAAATCATGGTTCTCAACCACCGATATTATTTCTCTAAAAATATTCTTTTCTTCGCCGGAAAATACATTTTCCCATTCTTTTAATGGATTAGCAGTACCGCGCACGATGATCAGTAGATTAGCTGCCTTTCTCAGATCGGGATTTACTGCCCATGCTTTAACCAAATCGAGGTGATTTTTCTTACGATCCAGACGGCTCGAACAAATTACTATCGGAAGCTGTCTTCGCTCCGGTAATATATCTCGATCAAGCATGCCTTTTATTCGATCTATGATTACTTTATCAGCGGTCTCATTATCGACATCGTTAAAAATCTTAAGATTAACGCCCGGCGGTACAATTGAAAATTTAGGATCACTAACGCTGATTGCACTGTGATAGAGGCTATGAGCATACTGATTATCTCTTTCCAATAAAGTACTGGTAAATATTAGATCACTATATTTAATGGATAAGCGCTCGGCGGCTATTCTTTTATCAAAATTAAATTTGCGCACCACCGATTCAAATTCGCTTGCATTAGCGATAAACTTATCCATTTTTTGGGCACCCAAACTATGTCCGGTAAAAGAAAATGGAGTGCCGGTCTTATTTTTTATCATTACTCCGGAAAGCCCCCCATCGGCATAATGCGTAGTATAGAAATCCGGTTGCCGATTTTCTGCTTGATAAAAAGTTAGAATATTATCCGTCCATTCCGGTAAAAAAGGCCATAATTGCTCCTTATTAAGGAATTTCTTCGGACCGCACGGAATTCTAACAATACGTACATTTGGACTGTTATCGTAGTGATCTAAAGGATCAGCAAACTGCGGCCAATTCGAGTCCTGCATAATTCTTGTTATGATGTCAACTTTATGACCTTCGCGTCCCATTGCCTGAGCGATCTCCTTCACATAAACCAATTGCCCACCAAAATCAGGATGAAGTGTCCATCCGGTATCAAGCGCATCAAAATTTCCTTGTGGATTTAAAAATGCTATGTGCATATTATTATATCATTCTCTGTTTTGTGTTGCAATCATGTTCAATGCTGAGCCATGTTTAAACCACTTTATCTGCATAGTTGACATTGTATGTTTAGCATCAAAAACATCCTTTGTTCCGTCAGAATGGGTAGTTGTGATCTTCAATGTGCTACCGGGCGCAAGCTCTGTAATACCTGTAACAGTAATCGTATCATTTTCCTGTATCAGATCATAGTCTTTGGGATCAACAAAGGTCAATGGCAAAATACCCTGTTTCTTCAAATTAGTCTCATGGATACGCGCAAAACTTCTGGTAATTACGACCTTGCAACCTAAAAATCGTGGTTCCATCGCAGCATGTTCTCTGCTCGAACCTTCGCCATAATTCTGATCACCAACGGCAATCCATCCGATTCCCTTTGACTTATAATCACGGGCAATTTTGTTAAACTCAATTCCAGTTTCACCGGTAATAACATTCGTGCCCTTGCCAACTTCAGCAGTAAAAGCATTCACTGCACCACTAAATAAATTATTCGAAATATTATCAAGATGTCCTCTGAATCGTAGCCATTGACCGGCCGGCGAGATATGATCGGTTGTGCATTTCCCCTGGGCTTTCAACAATACCTTTAGACCTTCATAATCTTTGCCATCCCATTCATCAAAAGGTTCCAACAATTGTAATCTTTCACTATCTTCTTCAACTATAATGGATACTTTGCTGCCACTTTCAGTAGGAGCAACATACCCTGATTCACCGGAATCATATCCGGCTGACGGCAACTCATCGCCTTTGGGCGGCACCAATTTTATAGCGTTACCATCCTTATCAGTCAATGTGTCGGTTAAAGGATTAAAACTGAGTTTACCGGCGATTGAAAGAGCGGTAACAATTTCGGGGCTGCTGATAAAAGAATATGTCTCCGGATTGCCATCGTTGCGGCGGGCGAAATTCCTGTTAAATGATGAAATTATTGAATTTTTGGTTCCGTTGGGAACAGCCGGACGACTCCATTGACCGATGCATGGTCCACAGGCATTCGCTAAAATTATACCACCGATCTCCTTTAATTTACTGAGCTGACCATCTCTTTCAACCGTTGCCCTGATCTGTTCCGATCCCGGGCTGATCAGAAATTCGCATTGCGATTTTAATCCTTGATCCAAAGCCTGTTGAGCAATATTTGCCGAACGTTCCAAATCTTCGTAGGATGAGTTGGTGCAGCTACCGATCAATCCGGCACTGAGATCATCAATATAGTCATTTTCCTTAATTGCAGCTTTCATTTCTGAAATCGGGCGGGCTAAATCAGGAGTAAAGGGACCAACAATATGCGGTTCCAATTCATCCAAATTGATCTCAATTATCTGATCATAATATTTCTCAGGATCAGCAAGTATTTCCTGATCGGGGATTAAATTCATTTCATTCTGCGAGATCAAATCAATAATGTCTCCGCGACCGGTCAATTCAAGATATTTAATGGACTTTTTATCAAACGGGAATATTGACGTTGTGGCTCCAATTTCGGCACCCATATTTGTGATCGTCGCTTTTCCGGTGGTACTGATGGATTCAGTTCCTTCGCCAAAATATTCGATTATTTTGCCGGTACCTCCTTTAACTGTTAGAATACCGGCTAATTTTAAAATAATGTCTTTGGCGGAAGTCCAACCGTTTAATTCTCCGGTAAGTTTTATTCCAATCAATCCGGGCCACTTTAGCTCCCAAGGCATACCTGCCATCACGTCAACGGCATCGGCACCGCCGACTCCGATGGCAATCATACCAAGCCCGCCGGCATTAACCGTATGTGAATCGGTTCCAACCATCATTCCGCCCGGAAAAGCATAATTTTCCAACACAACCTGATGAATAATTCCGGCTCCCGGCTTCCAAAATCCGGTCCCATATTTTTGACTCACGGAATACAAAAAATCATAGACTTCTTTATTGGTGATATTGGCTTGTTTCAAATCCTCATTTGCACCGGAGAGAGCAGTTATCAAATGATCACAATGTACGGTTGTAGGAACTGCCGTTTGATCTTTTTTAGCAGACATAAATTGTAATAGAGCCATTTGAGCCGTCGCATCCTGCATGGCAACCCGATCCGGATTAAGATAGGTATAAGTTTCACCGCGCGTTGGCACATCGGAAGGTATTTCCGCAAGATGAGCAAACAGAACTTTCTCGGTTAAAGTCAATGGTCTGCCAAAAAATTCGCGGGCATCCTTCATCTTACTTGGAAGATTTGTATAAAATTCTTTAATCATTTCAAAATCGAACATTCTTACTCCGTTAATGTGTAGTCAACAAAATATTAATATAAATATAGGAATCAGGTTCGAAAATTAATGTTATGTCGTTATTTATACAATTTTTCAAAAGTCATATAGTGTTAAATTCAAATTATCATGCGCATTAAATTGGCTGTAATAACTTTTCTATTACTATCTGCTGGATTTCCATCAGCGAAAATTTCCGTAATTCAATCGGATCAGGAACAATTGAAGATCAATATCATTTTACAGCCCAATTCAATCAATGACCTGAAACCAATCCATTTATTAGTCGGTTTACCAAGCGAAAAGTTACCCAATTTAAATTTGCAAATGAGCAGATTGACCAAAGCTGAATTTGAAATCATTGATGAAGTGGAAAATTCCATTGAATGGCTGCAAGTCCAAAAACTACGTGGAATATGGGTTGGCACATTAAAAATATCTCCCGGAATTATTGACAATCAATATTATCAGTCTATTACAATCAGTATGACTTTTGAACGTGGAATTACCAATGGAAATTCGGGAAATACGGATAACCTTTTAGAAACAAAAATAATTAATTGGAGAACTGCCAAGAACTGGATCGCAACCAAACCAAGAACATTAGCTAAGCAATCGGAATTGCCAACCGGACAATGGCTCAAATTTTCCGTTGCAGACGATGGCGTATATAAAATTGCAGGGACAACTTTGTCAAATCTGATTCCTAATATTTCCAATTATAATACCAATAGTTGGATGCTATTCTCCGGTAGTAATCTTGGGCGCGCTCAATCACAAAATCCCGGTAATCCTGCGCCCGCTGAAAATTTAGTAGAAATAGCTATTCAATATCGCGGTGCAAGCGCCGGCAGTTTTTCCGATGACGATGAGATAATATTTTATGGTCGTGGAGCAAGCGGATTTGACAATAATGGAATGAATATTGAATATAATAAAAATTTATATTTCAACGAAAATACCTATTGGTTGCTAATCCCGGACGATGATAACCTCAGCGGTAAACGGATCAACACTCAACAAAACACCGAGACACCGTTAATAACAATTGATTATGGTGTTAGATATATTCATACAGAAACAGACATCATCAATCCATTCGAATCGGGATTAGGTTGGGCGGAACAGACTATAGGTAATAGTTTCGTAGAACAGTCAATCGAGATTGAGAATCCGGTAAGTGATATTGATGCAAAACTGAAAGTGGGGTTGCTTGGCGGAACGACCGATAATGGTCTCCGTCCTACCCCGCTGAACTCAATATCATCAAGTATAAATGTGCAACAGTCAGATAACCTTGGCAGTACCAGTTGGGCAGGCTTAGGTCAACGCAATTCAGAATTTACAATTCCATTTAACTTACTGACTAATGGCACCAACTCCTTTTATTTCAGCAATATATCCAATGATAGTTATTCGCAGCCCTATTTCGATTATCTAACAGTATCATTTGGTCAAAAACTAATTTTTGACGGTCAACCATTTGAGTTTTATACGCCGATCCACAGTAATACGGTAAAATATTCAATTGCTGCCGATGAACCTTTCAATATATGGAAGATCACAAATATTGCTGATCCAAGTGAACTTGAATTGACTTCAGATTACAGCTTCACACTTTCGACACCGGTCAATACATTTGACCGATTTGTTGTTTTTGATCAAACTAATTTACCGGCCATTTCAGATATTGAATATATCGGACAAAAAAGTTTTTCGACTTTGGCTAGTTCTAATCTGCAATCCGATCATATAATTATTGCTCCCGATGAATATTTTGATCCGGTCAATCAATTAATTCAACATCGCAACAATTCAATCTTTGCACGTTTAGAAACTATTTATGATGAATTTGGCGGTGGCAATCGCGACCCGATGGCGATCAGGAATTTTATAGATTGGACACAGAATAATTGGCAACCTCCTCTACCGGCTGAAGTCTTTATCATCGGTGATGCCGATTTTGATTATCGAAACATAACCGGTAATTCCAATAATGTCGTGCCAACCGTAGAAGTCGGGATTACCAACTCCTATGCCACCGATGACCGTCTTGGAACAATTAACGGACGTATTCCTGAAGTTGCCTTCGGACGTTTTCCGGCGCAAAATGTACAACAGGCTGAAGATTATATTGAAAAATTAATTGAATTTGAAACTAATCCCGAATACGGATTATGGCGGCAACGTATAACTCTAATTGCCGATGACGGCGCCCGACCCGAAGATAGCCCTTCCGAGTTGTATATCGGAAAAAGTCATACCTTGAATTCCGAGATATTAGCCGGAATAATTCCGGATGAATTGGAGACCTATAAATTATATATGTTGGAATATCCCGAAGAAAGTAATTCAAGTACATTCGGAGTTGCCAAACCTGAGGCAACTATTGCGCTTTTCGATATATTATCAAAAGGCACGGCGATCATCAATTATATCGGACATGGCAGCGAGCACCAATGGGCTCAGGAACGTTTGCTATATCAGGATCGCGGTGATCTGCAATCAGTAGTAACCGGAATGAAATTACCGGTTTGGATCGCCGGCACCTGCTCGTGGGGACATTTTGACAATATCGGCAGCGAATCATTCTCAGAGGAATTAATTCGTCAACCGCTGAACGGCGCTTCCGCTGTTATAACCACGAGCCGGGCAATTACAGTAACAAGTAATCAATATTATGAGGAACAATTATTTAGACAATTATTTCCTGACAAGACTATATCCGATAAATCCATTGGAGTGATCTTACAAGCGATCAAAACCGGCAATCAGGAGGGTGAATATTTTCATCTTTTCGGCGATCCGGCTATGCCGTTACCATTACCGACCGGAAAAGTAAATATAACGACCGTTCAACCCGATACTCTACTGACTTTGGGGGAAGCCAATTTCAGCGCCGAGCAGAATTTGTCAAACAATGGCGGTACGGGAGTTACAATAATCAGTGAGCAGGAACGCGAAGTCACCCGTGAATATAATTATTTATCCAACGTTGAAACTTTAACATATAATTTGCCGGGACCAACCCTATTCCGCGGTCAATTCAGTTTTGACAATAAAAATATAACCGGCCAATTCCGAATCCCAAAAGATATAAATCCGTCAAGCGGTTCCACTACCTTAAAATTATATGTCGCAACAGATGATGCCACACCACTTGAAGGACTTGGCATAGTTGATTCATTGATCGTATTACAAGGCAATGACACTAATGATAACACAGGACCGATCATTACTTTTGAAACACAGTCCGGGAGGATTCTCAGATCGGGCGATCACCTAATTGAAAATGAAAATTTAATGATTCGAATTACTGATCCGCTTGGCATTAATTTAGCCGGTGAAACGGGGCACGATATTGTTTTAACAGATATGTTAAATCAATCAGAATTAATACTGACGGACGATTTTATTTATGACAGTAACAGCATCACAACCGGTACAATTCCGGTCAACTCGGACGAAATGAGCACCGATATACATGTCAGCGTTAAAGCTTGGGATAGCGCCAATAATCCCGCTGAAAATGAGATCAAATTGTATCGCCTTAGCGAAGCTAAACTTAAACTGTATAATGTACTGAATTTTCCCAATCCTTTCTCTAAAAATACACAATTTACGTTTGAATTATCGCAGCCGGCGGAAGTAAAAATAATCATCTATACTTTAGGCGGCAAAAAGATCATTGAGATTGATCCCGAGCAGTTTGATATTGGTTTCCATACTATATTTTGGAACGGGAAAGACGCCTTCGGCGATGAACTTGCCAACGGTGTTTACTTATATAAAATCACTGCAAAAGGAAATAATGAAAGCACTTCATTTATAGGTAGATTAGCAAAATATGAATAAACAGCCAACCATCATTTTAGCTTCCGGATCACCGCGCAGATCCGCTTTATTAAAACAAATTGACATAGATTTTCAAGTCATTCCAAGTACGGTACATGAGGATTTCAATATTGATCTAAAACCAATTGATTTTGTTAAGCACTATGCCAAACTAAAAGCAATAGATGTGGCACAATCCAACCAAGAAAGTTTAATAATTGGGGCTGACACAGTTGTCGTTTTGGATGGAGAAATCATCGGCAAACCGAAAGATGAAAACGACAGTAAAACAATCTTACGGAAACTTTCTGATAGGACACACCAAGTAATCACCGGCATGGCATTAATATGGCATCAAAAAGATATTGACATTATTTTTCATACCGAAACCAACGTAACATTTCAGAAAATCACTGATGAACAAATCCAATATTATATTGACAATTACAATCCTTTGGACAAAGCCGGTAGTTACGGCATTCAGGATTGGTTCGCAGTCTGCGTAAACAAAATTGATGGCTGCTATTTTAATGTAATGGGCTTCCCATTATCAAAATTTTATAAACACTATTTAAGAATCTTAGAGGAACTGAAATGAAACTACTATTACTAAGTAACTCAACCATGGCCGGTAAACCTTTTTTGGAATGGCCTAAAAAATATCTTAAGAATTTTATTGGCGAATCTCCCAAAAAGATATTATTTATACCCTATGCCGGTGTAAATGTTTATTGGCCGGGCTACGCCAAAAAGATACGAAATTATTTTAATGAATTAGGACATTCAACTGATTCAATTTATAAACAAGATAGTTTTGGTGAAGCCATTCAAAAATCTGATATTATAATGGTCGGCGGCGGCAACACATTCCATCTTGTTTACCATTTACATAAAAATGGTTTGATCCCGCTGATCCGCAGAGCCGTTCAGGATGGCAAGCCGTATATCGGCTGGAGCGCCGGAGCCAATGTGGCTTGTCCCACCTTATGCACAACTAATGATATGCCCATTATTCAGCCTGAATCATTCGAGGCTTTCGATTTAGTTCCGTTTCAAATTAATCCGCATTACTTAGACACCAATCCTGAGGGCCATGGCGGGGAAACACGCGAAGACCGTATCAACGAATTTCTTGAAATTAACCGGAATAAAACCGTTATCGGCTTGCGCGAAGGTAGCGGATTATGGATCGAAAATGATACTACCAAACTGATCGGCGATAAAACCGCAAGATTATTTCAATTCGACAAAGAACCTGAAGAAGCTGATAATGGAAAAAATATTGAGGAATTGGTAAATTAAAGTATAACTGGATAAATATATTGCGTGATAACTACATTATTACTTAATAAACGCAATACGTTTGTGAGGGTGTTAGACACAATTTTAAAAAAAGAAAAATCATGGCAAGTCAAGTAAAAAGTTTTGCAGAATCAGCTAAAGGATTTACAAAAAGCCCATTAGGAATAATTGCACTATTTATAGTTCTTGTTTACGCTTTTGCAACTATCGCTGTGAGTTTTGGTAATAACCTGACAGACCAAATTGCTCCATTAATATATTTTTTAGTAATATTTCCGGTTATTGTATTTATTGGGTTTTTATGGCTTGTTTCAAAACACCATGATAAGATTTATGGTCCCTCTGACTTTAAGGACGAAGAGAATTTTTTAAAAATGAAAATGTCTGCCGTTGCTTCCCTTGCTGCTGCGACTGCAAAACAACCTGAAGAGGACAATAATGAATCTACACAGCAACAAATAAATTCAATTGTAGAATTAGTTTCTAAAACTCAACCTCAAAAATCAAATGAATCAGGAAGAAAATGGAAAAATAAAATTTTATGGGTTGATGATAGACCTGAAAACAATCTCTACGAAAGAAAAGCTTTTGAATCACAAGGAATAGAGTTCAGTCTTGCTCTTTCGACAAATGAAGCAATCGAGATACTAAAAAATAATAAATATGCAGCTATCATATCTGACATGGGAAGAAAAGAGGGACAGCAAGAAGGATATGTTTTGTTAGAAAAGATTCGAAAATCGGGAATGCAAACACCATTCTTCATTTATGCAGGTTCAAATGCACCAGAACATAAAATGATGGCTTTAGAACGTGGAGCACAAGGAAGTACTAATAGAGCACAAGAATTATTTGAAATGGTAATGAATAGAATATCAAATGAATAAAAAAACACCTAGCAAAAACTATGCATAATGATGGGTATAGCGGGCAATTCCACCACAGTTCTCCGTTGCAATACCGCCAATTTTCCTTTGAGGATTTGGCAATAAAAAACAAGATGTGAATAAACAAATTGGCTCAGTAGCAGCCTGACTGTAAAACATTTCAAAGTTTCACACCGCACCATAGCACAAACCGTTAGAAACTATAAAATCGAAAATAAAATATCAAAAATTTAGTCAAACTTGACCGAAACTAATTTCGAAACACCCTTTCTCTCCATTGTGACGCCATATAGATAATCGGCTGCCTCCATCGTCAATTTATTATGCGTTACGACTATGAATTGCGTATCGGTGGTAAAACTCTTCAAAGCCCGTGTGAATTTCCGAACGTTTGCGTCATCGAGCGGCGCATCCACCTCGTCTAAAATACAGTACGGACTTGGTTTATATTGATATATGGCAAACAATAATGCTATCGCCGTAAGCGATTTCTCTCCGGCGGAGAGCATCCGTAAAGTTTGATTACGCTTTCCGGGCGGCTGCGCCTTGATGGCGATGTCGGCTTCCAACGGATCCGGATCGCCGACCAATTCCAAAGTTCCTTGTCCGCCTTCAAAGAATATTACAAATAGACTTTCAAAATTGGCTTTGATCTGATCAAAAGTTTCACGGAATTGCTTACGGGCTACGCGGTCAATTTTATCAATGGATTCACGCAGATTTCCTTCCGATTCGATCAAATCATCGCGTTGGGCGGTTAAATGTTTAAGTCTTCTTTGCTCTTCCTCAAATTCATTTTGAACAGCCATGTTCACCGGTCCGATATTCTCAATACTGCGTTCCAATTTGGCAATTTCCTGGATCAATTCCTCTTCCGAATTTTCGATCCCATCGGAATGCGGAATGTTAATGCCATATTTATCGAGTATTTTCTCCTGTATTGCTTTTATAGATTGATTATACTCGGCAATTTGAACTTCGCAATGCTTTAATTCCTCCAATATTGATTCACGCGAGCGCTGTTCAGATTTGATGCGGTTCTCAATTTCTTCAATCGAACGATACGTTTTACGGAAGGATTCTTCTTTTTGCGCTAAAACTTTTTGGTTGTCCTCAAGCTCCTTGTTGATATTTACCAATTCTTTGTCTTTACCAGCAATATTATCATTCTTGGCTTTAATATCATCCTTAATCCGATCTATTTCGCTAATAATGGAATTTTGTCTTTCATTGATCTCTGCTATTGTACTATCGGCTGTTTTTTTACGGAGATGCAGATTATCCCTTTCATTCTCTAAATTGAGCAGTTCGATTCTAATGTCCTGCATTGCCTGATGATGGTCATCACGTTTTTTGCGTGACATTTCCAATTTTTCATTGGCGTCATCCACTTTGCGCTGAATAGAACTGATTTCCTTCCCGCTCTTATCTACTTTCTTCTGAATCGCCAAGATAGATTTTTGCAATTCCCGAATTGAACGGTCAATATCTTTTAGTTCAGTATTGGTATCAGAAATAAATTGATTTTTACTTTCAATCTCCATGGACAATTTCTGATACTTCAATTTTGAGTCTTCCAATATATTGATGTTGGCATCAATTTCATTTGAATATTTCGATATATTTTTATCTATAGACTCTTTTTGATCATTCAATTTCTTAAGACTGTTGTCAATGACTATTAGTTCTTGATTAATCTTTTCAATTTCAAGCTGTATGTTTTCGATCTTTTCCTTTCGATCAATCGTAACACCTTTCGCCGAACTTGGATTTATTAATACATTATCTTTGTATAGTACACCATCCTGATCAACTAATTGCCAATCCGCCAAAACTTTATCAGATACCGCCTTTTTAAAGTTCTTAATAACCAACACATCACCTAACAACAATTCTACAATTTTTTGATATTTTTTATCACAATTCACAAGGTCACTAGCACGGCTGATTATCTGATCCGACTTGGGCAACCGGAGCAGTTCATTGGTTTGATCGTTAATATCCTCTAATGGTATAACTGAAATTTTACCGGCTTGGTTCTTTTGAATATCTTCGAGTACCCGCAAGGCTGTATTCTTGTCTTTACAGATAAGACTGTGCGAATAACCGCCCAAAGCACTGCTGATGGCTTTCTCATATTTTTCATCGACCGAAAAAACGTCGGATACGATCTCAAATTCACCATCTTTCTCAAAGCCTTTGTCCACCACATATTTGACACCGTTTGGCAGATCCGATTGTGCTTCAACGACTTCCCGATAAAATTGTAATTGATTATTTAGCGCCTCAAGTCTTACTGACTTAGATTGCCGGTTAATTCCTGATGCTGATAATTCCTTTTCAATCGTCTTTAATTGTTCAGCAGATTTGTTCCTTTCATCTATCAAACCTTCAATCTTATCACTGATTGAACCGGTATTTTGCTTCAGATCAATCTCATTACGCTCTAATTTTTTTAGTTCATCTGAATAAGACTGTATTTTCTCCTTCAACCGGAGTTTTTGCAGTTCACGTTCTTTGATTGTGGATTCGGTGCTGACGACTGCCGATTGGTTATCGGAAATTGTTTTCTGAATTTCCCATCTTTCAGTTTGGATTTTGTCAACTAAAGTTTGGTCTAATTTGTAAGTTTTTTCCAGTTTTTCAAATTTTTCCTGTTCATTTTTAAAAATTGTTAACTTATCATCTATTTGCGGCAATAACTTTTCAATCGTTTGGTCTAATTCTTTTATATTTAATTCAAACTTTGTTTTACGGGATTTATTAATTCCGGTCTCGCTGTTTAATCTCTCTAAATCTTTTTCGGCAGATTTATTCTGTTCTTGCCAGATCAGCACTTTTTGTTTGGCAGCTTCGCGTTGATCATCGAGTGTGTTTATGCTTTTCCGTAAAATTTGCAGGTCAGCTTCCTGTTCAGAATATTTCTCTTTTAAGACATTGAGTTCGCTTTCCTGTTCATTTTGATCAGTTACTTTTGTCTCGCGCAGATGGGCGTATTCAGCAATTTTTTCCCGCAGGGGAGCACTAAGTTCCCGGTATTTGTTGATCCTCAAAGTTCCCAAATCAATTTCAGAGTTCTGCAATTTTTCAACAAGTCCGGCGTGCCGTTTGAACCGTTTTAACTGAAGATTCAACCCTTTTACCTTAGCTTCAACTTCACTGATTATGTCGTTAATGCGTTCAAGATCAAACTTGGTAGCTTCGAATTTTTTGATTGATAACCGCCTTTGATTCTTGTATTTATTTATTCCGGCTGCTTCTTCAAACAGGAATTTCCTGCCGTCGTCAGTCTCAGAAAGGATTTGCTCGATCATATTCAATTCGATAACCGAATAAGAATCGGCGCCCATCCCCGTATCAACGAAAAGATTGCTGATGTCTTTTAAACGACACACATTGCGGTTGATGAAATATTCGCTTTCGCCGTCGCGATATAGTCGCCGACCAATTTCGACATCGGAATATTCAACCGGTAACCGCCCCTTATCATTCTTTACGGTAAGATATACTTCGCACATGCTCGTCGGTTTGGTACCCTTGGCGCCGTTGAAAATCACATCCTCCATGCGCGCACTGCGTAAAGTACTGTATTTTTGTTCACCGAGTACCCATCTGATCGCATCAACGATGTTAGTCTTGCCGCAACCATTAGGACCAACTACAGCAGTAATGCCATCGCCGAATTCGAGCGCAGTTTTAGAATTAAAGGTTTTAAACCCGTTTATAACTATTTGCGATATATACATTTAGCAGATTTAGATTTGAAAACAGGGCATGAGTTTACTTAATAATTTTGGGAAATCTAAGCAGGATATTGTTAACCCGGAGGCCAACACATTTGCCGGCCGCCAAGTAAATGCAGATGAATATGATATACCGCCTGACCGCCTTCTTGATTGCAATTAAACACGGTGCGATATCCGGCTTTAGCAATCTTATATTCTTTAGCAAGCTGTTTGGCGGTTAAAAACATCTCGCCGATTAGCTCTTGATGACCACTTTCGAGATCGTTTAACGTGCTGATGTGCATTTTGGGAATGATCAAAAAATGAATCGGCGCCTGCGGATCAATATCTTTAAACGCCATTAACCGGTCATTTTCAAAAATAATATTCGACGGTAGTTCTTTATTTACAATTTTACAGAATAAACAATCATCCATTACATTATCCTCTTTGGTTTAATAACCGATAAAATTACAATCGAATACAATTTAATTAAAAATCAGATTTATTTGCGACAAAGCGGCAATAACGGCAGTTTCCGATCTCAATCTACGGTTGCCTAAATTAACAAATACTGCATTTTCTGATCTTAATAAATCAAGTTCATTGTCCGAAAAATCTCCTTCCGGCCCAACCACAACAAACAAATCATCAGGATTATCTAACTGCGACAGGGTTTGCTTGCCAAGTGGTTTGCCTGAATTATGAACAGCAATAATTGAAGCTGAATTATCTGCTAAATAACTATGCAGTTTGACCGGTTCTGTTATATCCGGTTTCACGCTGCGTCCGCATTGTTTGGTGGTTGTCAAGATGATTTTTTGCAGGCGTTCCGTATTGACATTTCGTTTTATACTGCGGTTCATGATTAACGGAATAATCTTATTTACACCGCATTCGGTCGCTTTTTCGGCAACTAATTCCATTTTATCACGTTTTAAGATACCAATGCCTAAACTTACCTTAAATTTATTCTCGCCAAAATTGGAATATTTCTGCAAAATACTGCCGCTTACAACCTGTTTTTCAATTCGATCAACAAGCGATTTATATACCGTGCCGATTCCGTCGGTCAACCAAATTTCAGTTCAGGGTGGTTTCCTCAAAACATTTGTAAAATGATGCGATTCGGACTCACTTAACGTAAATTTATTGTCGTGAATTTTATTTTTATCAATATAAAAATAAATTCTATCGGACATATACTTTAACGATGGACTGAGAAAGACAATACTGTTCCATTCAAATTGCTGTAACCATCTATAGTATTGCTTAACGGAATAAGATCATAACTCAATTCAATAGCATAATGGATTTTTCCGGGCTGCCTGAATTCAACACCCACTCCAAAAATTCCACCATAGGTAACACTCGCAGCAGCCTTTGTCCAACGCTTTACAAATGAATTGATTGTTTCATCGGCATCCAATACGAGTACCGGTCCTGCTTTAAGTGCCAAATACGGTGAAAAATTGTTGGCGATTTTACCTTCAAAAGGATAGTAATTGAACGTTCCAAATAAGGGAAACATGGCTAAACTGACCGTGTTTCTATTCTCATATTGATTGGTATAATAGTTGTAAATAGGAATTTCTCGGGCAGGTCGAATATCAGCCCAACGGATGATAGCTCCTAATTTTACGTTTTCAAAACTTTTGAAATGACGATGATAAAATATCCCCGCTCCGACATCTCCAACATTCAGGCCAAAACCCTGTTTGGCGCTGTTAATTTGACTAAACCCGATCGAAATCAATAAAATAAAAACAAGTTTCTTCATGGAATCAATATTACCTTTCCAATTTGATAATTATTTTCCAAATACACATGAGCATCCTGTATTTCAGTCATAGTAAAACTGCGATCTACCACCGGTTTCACTTTGCCTTGTTTAAACAATTCCAACATCTTATCTAATGAATCAACCGAACCCATTGTTGAGCCCAAAATTGTCTGTTGTTTTGAAAATAAATGTCTAATATCAAATTTAGCCTCGGCACCGGTCGTTGCTCCGCAAGTTACAATTCGCCCTCCCTTGCCTAATATACGTAAACTGGTCGCCCAAGTTTTTGTTCCTACATGTTCGGCAACAATATCCACACCGTTACCGTTGGTATAATCCCTAACCTGATTTGCGATATCCTCCGTGTTATAATTCAAGATCAGATCAGATCCTAATTCTTCGGCAAATTTTCTTTTCTTTTCATCCCCGATCGTAGTTATTACGGTACAACCAAAAGCTTTGGCAATTTGTATTGCCATGCTGCCAACACCGGATGATGCACCCCACACAAAAACTATTTCACCCTGTTGGATTTTCGCTCTTTCGACTAACATTGTATAAGCTGTTTCGGCAACCAAAGGAAATGCTGCCGCCTCATCAAAGCTCATTGCATCCGGAATAATACGCAAGTGGGCACTGTCAACTGCCATGTACTCACACTGTGTTCCATCCTGATTCTCTCCGAAAATACCCCACTGTTCGCAAAAGTTTTCTTTCTTATCATAACACCATCGGCATTTGCCGCAAAAAGTTAAGGGTTGAATCAATACTTTATCACCGACTTTAAAATTATCAACCTCAGCACCAACAATCTTGATAATCCCGGCTCCGTCGCTACCCATTATCATTGGTAACGGAACACCGGGGATGCCCCGGCGCACCCATATATCCAAATGATTGAGCGCCGCCGCCTTTATCTCAATTAGACATTCAGTTTTGCTTATTTGAGGAATGGAAATTTCATCAATTCTTAAAACTTCGGGACCACCATGTTCATGTATTCTTACTGCCTTCATCCAATTTATTCAGCACTTATTCTTCGTCAATATCAGTGAATTCCGCATCACTGATTTTCATTTTTGAATACTTTTTTGATGAGTTTGATTTGGTAGCTTTATTGATTTGGTCCCGCTTAGCATATTTCAGATAAATAGAATAACCGACATAGGTCGCCAAAGCTAATAATAATAATTTAAACATAATTAAAATCCGGAAGCAGGATTGAAGAATTTGGTACCTTTAATCGGTTGACGCACGACATTGATTATTTCATCCAATTCACTTTTATTATTTACAAAATCAATATTATTGGTATTAATTATCAATAATGGAGTATCCTGATATCTAAAGAAATATTCATTATAAACCTGATTTAACGCATCAATATAATCACGGGACATATTCTTCTCGAAAGCACGCTTACGCTTATGAATATTTTTCATCAGTGTTTCAGTATCAGCTTGCAAATAAATCACCAAATCAGGATTTATCACATTGCGTTCCAACAAATTCGCGACAGTTTCATAAAGTGTTAATTCTTTTTCATTAAGATTCAGCGACGCAAACAAACGATCTTTAACGAACATATAATCGGTAACTAATAAATTATGAAAAATGTCAACTTGGCGTAATTCCTGCTGCTGTTGGTATCTTTGCAAAAGAAAAAATAATTGCGTTTGGAAGGCATAACGTTCGGGATCATCATAAAAATCCGATAGGAACGGATTCTCTTCAAACTGCTCTAAGATTGTTCTAGCTCCGAGTTTTTCAGCTAATAAATTAGCCAAGCTGGTTTTACCAACGCCAATTGGTCCTTCAATCGCAATATAATACAGGTTTCTCATGCTTTAGATTTAATCACATACTTTTGGACAATGGATTTATCGGTGCAATTATCAAGTAATTCTTTAACGGTTTTTTTCAAGCCTGGCACAACAAAATTTGGGGCTAATTCACAGAACGGAACAAGCACAAATCTGCGAAAAGGAATTCCGATATGTGGAACGGTCATTTCAGTAGTTTCAAATACGGCGTCACCATAGGTTAAAATATCAATATCAATTGTTCGCGGTTGATTCTTCTCCCGTTCTTCCGGGCGTCCTAACATCGTCTCTATTCTGACGATTTCATCTAAAAATTCAAACGCCGTAAAAGTTGATTCAAGTTCTACAATAGTATTGAGAAATTCAGGCTGATCAAGGTTGTATAAAGGTTCAGATTTATAAAAAGAGGAACTCCGCAATTCTGTATTTTCCGGGTATTCGCCCAAGATGGTAATCGCGCCGGCTAAATTAGCTTCACGGTCACCAATATTAGAACCAAGCGATAAATACACCAAATCATTCATAATCGGTTGTTGAGCGGTCAAATTCTACTTCCACCGTGTCCAAGACTCCCTTAACCGGAGCATGTGGTTTTCTTACCTTAACTATTACTCTCTTCGTTTTATATTTTGCTATGATTGATTCAGCTATTCTTTCAGCTAATGCTTCAATCAAATAAAACTTATTGCGCCTAATGCAATTATAAACGGTCTTATAAACCTTTTCATAATTGAGGGTATCGGTAAGATTATCGGATTTGCCGGCTTTTTTTAGATCTTTATAAATTTCAAGATCAACCTCAAATTTGCCACCAAGCATTTTCTCGGATTCATGCACGCCGTGATAACCATAAAAAACCATATTCTTTAATCGTATAATATCCATAGATTTAAATTTACCGCTTACTTTAAAATGTAGTCAAGCAGTCCTAAAGAGAAAAGCCCTCAATATGATATTAAGGGCTTTTCAATTAAATAATCACAAAATGACCCGACTACGATAGGCTATCGACTGCGGGCAAGTTTACATCATTCCGCCCATGCCGCCCATTCCTGGATCCATCGGAGGCATTGGAGCTTCTTTTTCCGGTATTTCGGTTACTGCTGCTTCTGTTGTGAGCAGTAATCCTGCGATTGAGGCAGCATTCTCAACTGCAACACGGGCAACTTTTGTCGGATCAATAATACCGGCTTTGAACATATTTACATATTCATCTTTGCGGGCATCATATCCGAAATCGCCTTTTTCACCGATGACTTTATTAACAACGATTGATGGTTCAACACCGGCATTTGTAGCGATCTGACGAATCGGTTCTTCCAAAGCTCGGCGCATGATTTTTACACCGACCTGTTGATTGTCTGATACTTTTACGTCATCCAAACCTTTGATGGTTCTCAGTAATGCTACTCCGCCACCGGGAATAATACCCTCTTCAACGGCTGCACGTGTGGCATGTAAAGCATCTTCAACGCGAGCTTTCTTTTCCTTCATTTCAACTTCAGTCGGGGCTCCGGCATAAAGTACGGCAACACCGCCGGAAAGCTTAGCCAAGCGTTCTTGCAATTTCTCACGATCATAATCGGAAGTTGTCTTTTCGATCTGAACCTTGATCTCGTTAATGCGGGCTTTGATATTATTAGTCTCGCCGCTACCGCCGACGATGGTTGTATTATCTTTATCCGATACTACGCGTTTGCAGGTACCAAGATAATCTAAGGTTGCATTTTCTAACTTGTAACCCTGTTCCTCGGAAATAACGGTTGCACCAGTTAATACGGCTATATCTTCCAACATCGCTTTGCGACGATCACCAAATCCGGGAGCTTTAACAGCTAATACTTTGAAAGTGCCGCGTAATTTGTTCACAACCAAAGTGGCTAACGCTTCACCTTCAATATCTTCAGCAATGATCATTACGGATTTACCGGTCTGCACGATTTTTTCCAATATCGGCATCAGATCTTTCATGTTGCTGATCTTTTTGTCATAGATCAACAAATATGGATCTTCTAATTCAGCTTCCATATTGTCAGAATTGGTTACAAAATATGGTGATAAATATCCGCGGTCAAACTGCATACCTTCAACAAATTCCAAGTATGTTTCGGCAGTTTTGCTATCTTCCACTGTGATGACACCGTCTTTGCCGACTTTCTCCATCGCCTCAGCGATCTTTTCACCGATTTCCTTGTCATGGTTGGCGGAAATTGTCGCTACTTGAGCAACTTTCTCAAAGTCAGATCCAACATCCTGTTTCTGCTTTTTCAATTCTTCGACAACTTTTTCGGTTGCGGCATCAATACCACGCTTGATTGACATCGGATTTGCTCCGGCAGTCACATTCTTGATACCCTCTGTTATAATTGATTGCGCAAGTACGGTTGCTGTGGTTGTACCGTCACCGGCAACATCAGAAGTTTTGGAAGCAACTTCACGTACCATTTGAGCACCGATGTTCTCTAATTTGTTTTCAACTTCAATTTCTTTTGCTACCGTTACACCGTCTTTGGTAATTGTCGGTGCACCGAATTTCTTCTCAATAACTACATTACGCCCTTTCGGACCTAAGGTAACTTTTACAGCATTTGCTAATTTATCTACACCGGCTTTCAAGCCATTACGTGCATCTAAATCATAAGTGATTTCTTTTGCCATTATTATACTCCTTTATAAGATCGCAAGAATGTCGCTTTCGCGCATGATTAAGTATTCTGTTCCATCTACCGTTACTTCGGTGCCGGAATATTTTCCATATAACACAGAATCACCAACTTTCACGGTCATTTTCACAATTGTACCGGAATCACTGGCTTTGCCGGGACCGACAGCAACGATCGTTGCTTCCTGCGGTTTCTCTTGTGCGGTATCAGGAAGGATAATTCCCGATGCGGTTTTATCTTCAGCTTGTTTTGGTTCGACAACAACTCTGTCTTCCAAAGGCTTCAATTTTAAACCCATTTATTAATCTCCTTTATAATGTTATTTAATATTTTCATGTTCTACTATAAATCAATTAGCAAATACATAACAAATTTTGTGCCATTTTCTTCATTTGCCATTTTGACATTCTTTAACCTAATTATTGTCAATTCTTATAAACATTGTACATCGTCAAATAGCAACGCGAAAGTTATTAGTTTGAAGCACAAAAATTCAAGGATAATTAGCACTCTAATGTTAAGAGTGCTAATTGCATATCTTTATTAATGTCCGGTACTCCCAAAGCCGTCACTACCACGGGTTGTTTTACTCAATTCATCAACAATCTTAAAATGAATTGGTGAACCATCCATTGCGACTAATTGAAAGAGGCGCTGCCCGGCTTCTAATTTATAAGCAAAATCTTTTATATTGTCAACGGCAGCAATTATCTCACCGCGATAGCCGGCATCAATAAGTCCAATTGAATTGGAAAGTCTCAGCGGTGTTTTAGAAATGCTTGAGCGCGGTAACAACAAATATGGTTTATTCTCTTCATTGGCACAGGCAATTTGCAAATGTATGAAAGTTGATTCACCCGCATCAATGGTTTGTTCGTGAATTATAAACAAATCCAAACCGGCATCTCCATCATGAAAATGATCATGATCAGAATATAAACTTTTAACTTCTAACGAAAATGGCTTAAGTAACAGGTTCATATTTTTAATTCATCATAGTTGGTAAAAATAACTTAATATTTCTTGATAATCTATGATAATAGCCATTCGGTAGCAATACAATTGTCATACGTTGTCATTCAGTCGTTATTTGTTTTATCAGCTACCATAAACACTATCTACCTTCTACTAACTACTTGGTTCTTCAATATTATTCATATGATAAAGTGTACGGATCGGGAATGGAATATTAATTCCTTCTTCATTATATCTTACCAATAATTTCTTAACAAATTCATGGAATATCGGCCATTGATCGCCATAGCTGTAAACTTTGAAAAATATTTTCAGATTTATGCTCGAATCGCCAAATTCATAGAATCTAACGATCGGAGTAAAATCTTTAACATGCTGTTCAATACCTTTCACAACATCTTTGGCTACTTCTAATGTAACTCTCTCAACCTGATCAAGATCGCTTTCGTATCCCACGCCCAAAAGGAATTTTGCAGAGAAAGTCCTATCAATAGAATCATAATTCTTCAAAATGGCATTTGATAGCACCGAGTTGGGAACAATAAATACATTATTAGATTTTTCTAAAATGGTGCTGTTTCTCCAAGTGATGCTGATGATCTCGCCTTTTTGACCTGATTCAAGTTCAATGAAATCACCGGGTTCAACTTTCTTGCTGAGTAAAATATGTAAGCCGGCAAAAACATCGGCAAGAGTATCTTTTAGAGCTAATGAAATCGCTAAACCACCAACTCCTAAGGCGGTTAGCATCGGCGTTATGGAAACGCCGATAAATTCCAAAGCAACCAAAAGACCTACAACATAAACAATTGCTTTAACAAGATTTACAAATATTTTAGTCGAGGGCAGTGATTTCTTTTGTTTGGTTGACCATACATCAATCAAACCGATCAAAAATTTGTTGAGAGCAATTGTGATTGATATAATTAAAAGGAAAGTCAAAACTTTTATTATACTTTGTGAATACGGCTCTAATAATTCGGTTGTAACCGTAATATAATATAAAGCTCCGATTGCCAGCCATATTACTATTTGTGATTCGATTGCTTCAAAGATCAGATCATCAGTCTTGAATGATGTGCGTTGCACAAGCTTTCTAAGATAACGATGAATTACCGTTCTAAATAGCCAACCAATTAAAATAGCACCAATTAGAACTATAATTGACGTATCCCAAGTGGTAAAAAATTGTGAATTAAAAAAATCCATTTTGCTCCCAAATTATTTTAGTAAGAGTACTTTACTTGATTTTACGAGTATATCATTACTTACTTCAACCAAATAAGTTCCGGAAGGTACTCTATTCCCATGTCTATCAAATCCATTCCAATTAACAATATGTGTTCCCAAATTATAATTATTTGTTACACTCCAAATATTATCTCCCTCTAAATCATAAATTCTAATTTTTACTTTTGCAACCTTTGGAATACTAAATTTTATAGTAACTTCTGAATTAAACGGGTTTGGATAGAGCGGATACAGTATAAAATCATCTATAATCCCGCCGTTTTCCAATGTATCAAGACTTATGGATTCAATCCATCGCAAAATCCAATTATCGGGATCAATTTCAATTTGAGTTACTGTTTTATTTCCCACCGGAATTTGGAAATATTCTTCTTTAGCAGTATTATGGATTACTGTATCAAGATTTGTACCATCGTGATAATTCACTCTTAGATCAATAGGCATCTCAAAGACTTCACTATCTTGAGTCTGATTTAGTTTAATAAGCAAATCACTATCAGCCTGACTGTAAACAACTTTATAGATTGGATAAAACTCACCGTAAATCCATCGTTGGAAAAAATAATTAAGATCCATCCCCGAAATATCTTCCATGACCTCTTGGAATTGTTCAGTTACCGCAGATTTAAAACGATAACGATCTCCATATTCTCTTAGACCATTGAAAAAGTCATCATCACCTACAATATGCCGAAGCATGTGTAAAACCCACGATGCTTTATTATAAGTTAAAGCCCAATTGAATATTCTCGACACACTTGTCGTATCTTCTACGTAAATTGTTCCACCGGACCAAACACGGTTTAATGACATCTCATCATGTAAGCTTTGAATATCGTTATCTCTCAATTCATACCATAGTGCTTCGCTATATGTTGCAAACCCCTCATTTAACCATATATGATGAAAGTTAGCACAGGTCACCATATCGCCCCACCATTGATGAGCTAATTCATGCGCAATCAATCCTTCACTATATCCGCCCATACTGCTTAAGGTTTGATGCTCCATTCCACCACCCCATGTAAATTCAGCGTGTCCATATTTTTCCTTGATAAACGGATATTCGCTAAACCGCTGCGCCATTGCACCAATCATATCATTAGTTAAAAGATAGTTATCCTTAACATTATTGTAATTGTCGGGGAATACATAATACTCTAAACGCATAGAATCAGAGGGACTATATTTATACCAATCGTAAAAAACAGTATATGGATGAATTGCGACCGAAACTAAGTAGGTAGCTATCGGATAGCGTTCCTGCCAATGATAGGTTGTCCAATCCCCATCAGTTTCAGTATCCACTAGCAACCCATTTGATGCAGCAATTAAATTTAAAGGAACAGTTAATGATATATCAAGGGAATCAGCCTTGTCTAACGGTGTATCTTTGCAGGGCCACCAAGTGCGTGCACCATACGGTTCACTTAAACTCCATATCATTGGGTCATTATTGTGATTATCAAAGACAAATCCGCCAAAGCCGGAGGATTGAGGAGTACCATGATATTCAATAATGAAGTAAAATTCTTTGCCGATTGTTAATTGGTCATTATAAAAAAATAGTGAAAGTAAATCAGATTGATGTTCAAAACTTATATCGTTACCTTGCTCATCTTTGACGGCATCTACTTGTAATGCCAATGAAAGATCAAAATCTATTTGATTAGTTGAATCAGTGATTATTGTGCCGGCAACACCAACTGTCCCATATATAATTTTTACTGACGGATCAATCTTCATATCAATATCATAAAATGTAACATCATAGTTATTCTGGGAATCTGATTGTATGCTTTGTTTTGTTATAAATGACAATGCGCTTTTTGCATGAGAACACTCAATCTCACTCTTTTCAGTTTCCTGAGCAAGTACGATGCTTAACAACAAAAGAATAAAAAAATAATATTTAAAGTTCATAGGCCTACCATAATTGTCGCTATATAATATATTTACCAATAAGAAGTTAGTAATAACCGTTTAATATTAACTGTAAATAAAGAGCCCCTCAATTTGTGAGGGGCTCTTTGATTTATTAATTGATTACGGTTTATTTCAAACCCATTTCTTCTAATAAGTAATCAGCTCCCGCAAATTTTTCGGTAACGAACATTACATATCTAATATCAACCGATATTGTTCGTTGAATTGCCGGATCGAATTTCCAATCGGAAAGCATAGCTTCCAAATTTCCGTCGAAAGCAATCCCGATCATTTCACCATAGGCATTCAGCACGGGACTACCGCTATTTCCGTTGGTTATGTCAGTAGTATGCAGAAATGCGATTGGCATGTCATCTAAATCAGTATCTATCCAATTACCATAATCGCGAGTTTCATATAATTCCCTTAGTTTTGGCGGTAAATTAAATGGACTTTCACCGGTATCTTTTTCAATGGCACCGGCAAGAGTTGTAAAAGGTGCATATTTTACCGCATCACGCGGTTTATATCCTTCAACATCGCCGTAGGTAAATCGGAATGAGCTGTTCGCATCCGGATACACAGCTTTGTCAGACATCAATCTTAAAGCTTCCATGTATTTTTTTCGTAAGGCAGTTACTTCGGCATTAAACTTCTCACTTGCTTTACGATCAATTTCATCTTCCGGATACATCGCTATAGCCAATTCCAAAAATGGATCATTTAAGTTCTTTAATTCATTAGAACTTAATTCAAAGAGTGTTTTGACATATTCAGCATCATTCAATTTTGTATTCTCAAAAGCATGATCCACAAATTCTGAAGCAGACATATTATTTTTGGTTAATACTTTATCAATTCCTTTTACCCTACTATTTACCGGCAACTCAACGGCCTTTTCAATGAAATATTTCAATAATTCTTTTTGAGCGGGCTCATAAAATCCCATGTACCGGTAATGCAGCCTTGCTACATTCCTTTGCACATCTTTTTCACTAAAATTGGGATCTCTTTCTGTTTCAGATTTTTCACGTTCATTTACAGTATATACCAATTGATTTGCAACAGATGGTAAGGTTCCTGCCCAATATCCGAATGCATTCAGAACATCGTCATGCTTTTTGGTGGTTCCAAGACCTTTATATAATTCACCAATATCTTCCAGAACATTTGCGTACTTCTTCTTTAATTTGCGATCTGATTTCACAAATTCCATAAATTTCTTTTCCTGCTCAATCGTTTTCTGAATGAAGTCATCTCTATCCATTGCAGCAACTGTACCGGTATATTTTTTTTCGTAATTGGCTATTCCTTTGCGCATACCGGCTACTGCCATCGCAGCTTCCGGAGAATCCTCACCGGCTTTTTCTAAAATTTCGATTACATCCGCAGCTTTTTTCAACCAATCGGGATAATATAATTCGCGGTTATAAATTGCAGAATGCGATGTACGATATCGGGATGTCCTACCAGGGAAACCCATTATCATGGTAAAATCACCTTCATTAAGATCGCGCGTGGAAATCTTTAACCATTTTTTAGGTTGATACGGAACATTTTCCGGATCATATTTGCGCCCGACTCCGTCAGGCGATACGTACACGCGGGCGAAGGCAAAATCGCCGGTGTGGCGCGGCCACATCCAGTTATCAATATCTCCGCCGTAATTGCCAATCGCCAAAGGCGGCATATAAACTATGCGAACGTCATCGAACCGTTTATAGATGTAAAGCAGGTATTGTTGTCCTTCATACATTTCAGCTATCTTTGCCGTGACATCTTCTTTACCTTCCTCAATGGCGTCTGTCATAGTCTGAATCTTTTTGTCAATCGCTTTTTGACGTTTAACTAAATCTTTGATTTTTGCACCGGCAGCCAATACTTCATCGGTTACATCGCGTATTTCGTCAATTACCATTGCCGATGTGCCCGGAGCCTGAATTTCTTCTTCAGGTGAATTGGCAAGAAAACCATCGGTTAAATAGTCAGTTCCCTGTGTGGATGCACGTTGTACAGCACCATAGGCAACATGATGATTAGTTAATATTAGTCCATTCGATGATACGAACTCGGACGTCCCACCTCCGAGATTAACGATTGCATTAAATAGGGAAGTACCGTCATTATTATATACTTCTTCTAACGGTATTTTCAAACCCTTCTTGTGCAGATCCAGTTTATCAATTTGATCCATGGTCCACATTCCCTCGTCAGCGAATGCAAATCCAACCATAGACAAAATTATTGCTAAACTAATTAGTTTTTTCATTTTATTCCTCTAGATTGGTTTTTGAAACATTAATATTAGACCTTAATATCCTAAAATAGTTGTCATATACTAAAGGTGATTTTACTAAAATCTTACTACAAATATAAATCAGAAATAAACTACCGCAACTGCCGATCTAAACTGCGGTATTGGATCGTTGGAAAGGATTTAGCTAAACTGTGGAACTGTTCGGAAGCAACTATCTATAATTGGGAAAATAATTTTGTGCATATATCTCAGAATAAATATAAATTAAGAAAGAAATGAGTTGATTCTATGGTCGAAGAATAAATTAAATCTAATTTAGAATAAAATATTATATGTCACTAAACAAATCACTTACGAACAAAAATATTTAATGAATCAACTACTACTGAACCAAATACACCATAACCATTTTCAATTCCTGCAACTGGATATCCATCAAATTCATGGTGCTTAAAATTTTCATCAAATCCCATTAAAATTAATGTATATCTCCTTTCATCTTCAATAAATTCACCATTCCAATGTTGCTCATCATACCTAATTAACTCTCCCGGTATAATTATAGACTGATTGACAGTATTGAAAATGTGTATATCTCTACGAACAGTAGTTTTCCCCTGCCAACTAAAATTATATGGAGGGCCTTTCAGATTAATTACATAACCGAATGCAGTATCGTCTTTTTCCCAAATGATCTCAAGAGGAGTTCTATCCGTTGTATAAGTATTTGGATAGGGTGTTAGCAATCTTATTGGGTTTGGAACAGTTGTTTCACCTTTTAATGTACCAATGTCTGTTTCAATCTTTAAACTATAGGTTTCACCGGATTCGATTACAAATTTTTCTGATATGTTCGTATATCTTGAGGGAGTATAGTAATTAGTGGAATCTATATAATAATCAAATTTATAGACGCTATCTGAATTTCTAATCTCAACTTCACCATTTTTAATGAACAGCTCCTCGGCTTCGATTAATTGTTCCACATCTTCGAAGGTTCTGTAAACAAAGATGAAGTGTTGTTCCAGTCCCTTTTCAAGTACTACATATACACTAATTTCTTCTTCAAATTTTGGTGCAGAATTGTTTTTACAATTAAAGATAAATATAAATGATATTGATAATATAAATAATCGTTTAATTGTATTGGTACGCATGATTAAAATTCCCATTCTAATTCAAATGAAGGCAAAATTGGAAAATTATTAAAGTTCTCTTCCTCTGTCATATTTGCATAAAGTGAATAATCATATTCAATCGGATTATACCTATTATATACATTCATTATTTGTAATTTTAACCATAGTCGAGAATCTTGAAAAAACCATGCCTTTGAAATGTTTATATCCATTCGATGGTAAGGAGGGAAATTCATCGAATTTTCTTTTCCATAAACTAAATCCATTCTGGTTGAGCCCCAATAGCTATTACCATAGTTCCAGTAAATATCTCCAACTCGGATATCGAGTTCGTCCGGTCCTGCCCCAACAAATTTTCCTGTGATTGGTGTGTATGGCAGCCCAGTCATAAAGTTCCAACGGATGCCAAATTGCCAACCCTTATTATTGAGATATGAAATTTCGTTATAAAAACTATGTCTTCGTTCAAAGGGTGCAGTGAATTTCTCACCGTTTCTATCTATCATTATAAAGTTCATTGTGTAAGAAGAACTGATACTTAAACCATCCTGGATTTCACGTTCTAACAGCAACTCAATTCCTGCTGAATTCTGATTATTATAAATAATTTCATGCTGACCGTATCTATGGATGGCAGGTATGTTATATAACTTCTTATAATAGGCTTCGGCACGGAGCTTTAATGACATCGGGAGTAGTCCGCGGTATCCAATGGCAAAGTTATTTGAGCTTAGTGGCTTTTCTCCGCCTCTAATGGGGAAATAGGCTGAGAAGGGTGCTGAAATATCAGAATAATTTGCTGTTTTGAGTGTATAGTAATATTGTTCATTGCGCGAAAAGTTTATGGTAATGCTATTACTTGGAGATAATAGTCTGATATACTGTAAACGTGGAAGAATAAAATAATTATTCGATATTTCATTCCAACCAAATCGTAATCCACCGGATATTTTATTTGTTGGGTCGATGCTATATGTATCTTGAATATATCCGATAATTTGGTAGCCGGAATCATAATAAGAATATTTTTGCGGTGCATAATCAAAAAAAATATATTGTGGTATTCCGACTATATTTCCCAATTTTGTAGCATCGTTGATGTTCCAATCTCCTTGATAAAACAAATAATTCAACTCAAATCCAAAAGACAAATGGCTTTTATTTTTGTACAGATTAAAACTTTGTTTGAGCCCCAAAATATTTTGCTTGTTATCAATATCAACATGATTAGTATTTGAATAAGCAATTCCATCACTTAAATACAAATGAGATAGTGAATTAAAGTTTATATTAGGTGAGTATGACCATTTCAAACTAACCACCTGATTTCCCCAATATGGTGAAATTAACCCTTCAATATCTTCTTCATCGTATTCAAGAATATTTGAAAATATATCCCTAGATAAAAAACAGTTAAATGTTAACTCATTTTTACTATTTATTTTGTATTTATAATTACCTTGTATATCATAGAAATAATAGGAACCATATTCGCCTGAGAAAAGTATCTCTATTAAATCAAAGTAAGTTCGCCTTGCTGCAATAAAGAAGGAATGTTTTCCAAAGGTTTTTCCAAAGGATATTTTTGATGATAATAATCCTAAAGAAATTTTATTGCTGTATCTTTGCAAATTATCCCTGCTTTTGGGTATTAGATTAAGCCTGCCACCTAAATATCCGCCATGTTCTGCATCATAAATACCCGGAGAGAATTCAACTGTTTTAATTCCATCTGAATTAAACGAGCTGAAAGCGCCACCAAGATGATATGGATTTAATATTGGTACATCATCATAAGCAATTTGAGTTTGGTCAAAATTACTACCGCGAATATAAATTAACCCCGAGTAATCATTTGTATGGGTAACGCTTGGCAGATTCTGTACAATCCTGAAAACATCAACCTCTCCAAGCACTGGTCTTGAAGTTAAAGTTCTAATATCTAAATCAATGTCCATTGGACTAAAATTAGATATTTTCTTAAAGCCAATTACGCTAATTGGTTGTTGTTCAATGGGTTTTTGCTTTAGATAAATGTACAGTTTTTGCGTTTTTCTTTCCCTAATCAAAATATTCAGGGTATCTGATCTATAACCAATCATTTGAGCAACAATTTTATATTCGGCAGCAGGTAGATTAAGACTAAAGTGTCCATTCTTATCTGTAGTTGTACCAAGAGATGTGTTGAGAATTAATATTTGGGCAGTTTCAAGTGGTTCTGCTGCTACATCATCCACAATCCAACCATTGGTTATTCCATATTTCTCCTGGGCAATAATCTGGTTAGTAACTAATATTAAAACAGCTGCCAAAAAATATTTAATATAATACAATTGACAGCTAATTTTAATATTCATGTGATATCCTTGAGTGTTAATATACTGGTCTCACCCAAATATCGGCATCATTTCTTGTTCCATCCCATCGTTGAAAATAGTCATTTGTGCGTATATAATTCTGGGGATAACCATAAACATCAGCTTGAATGTATTTGTCTTTTTCTAGCAAATCATCATTATTAATATCATCTTCCCAAATCTCCGTAAACACAGTATGATGATCGGTGTTTGGGTTATTTATATTTGTAGTATATATCGTTTTTGGTAGCCAGTCATGGTTATTATCCCAGTATGTTTTTTCGTCATTCACTTTTGTAAAATTTGTTCTATCCCAAGATGAGCCATATTTTTTTGTTTTCACATATATTTCTGGATCACCTTTCCACCATGGTTCATGATCATCCATTAATCTAAAGTTTACAATTTCTAAATTCCACGCGGTGCCAAGGATTTTTTTGAAGGACGTACTTTTGTCACTTTCAAGATAAGCCACCCGTTCATTAAGTCCAATAACAACAACAGGACGGTCAGGCTCAATCTGAGCGTCCAAAACATACTTTTTCCCATTTTGATCAAAGGCAACTAATTCCTCCACTTCGGTATCTTCTTTTGTAACCGGATCGTAAGCAACTAATATTGTTTTACTAATATTCCATTTATCAAAATGAACAGGTACACTGACTTGCAGTAATGGTACGGCATTAAATTGATCAACCATGTCAATTTTGGAATTATATAGTTTTCTTATGATGTTTTTAAACTTGCCTTTATTGGTAAATTCATTGTCAGCTATTACTTCCCATAATGCATCATAGTCGTTGTCGAATTGTTTGCCAATTTCTTCTTTTAAGTAAGCACCAATTTCAGGATCAGTAAGCAATTTTGCAATTGCCATTGCAAAATATTTCATTTTCACTTCGTATTCTTGCAAACTTTTGTCATCTGCTTTCGCTAGATTTTCATTAGTCATTAGGGCTAAATCAGCTTTATCAATATCAATCGTACCAAAAGTTGCTGCAGGATTAAAATTATTTTCTATTGGTGAGTTAATAGAATTGCTTTCACAACTTAATAGAACTATTGTTGAAAGTATTAATAATACTGCTGTGTTTTTCACAATTATCTCCTACTTTTCAATTAGAAATAAACTAAATAATAGTTAATTTCAAACTATGTTACAGGCCTTCCTATTGGAACCGCATGTAACTACCAAGTAGGGCTGTACTCATAAAGACGTACAGCCCCTTCTCTTTTTTATTAGCTTAAACTAGCTAATTCTATTTCTTTTATAACTAATGTGTAATTCATTTAAGTAATTACATTAATATTGTAATTTATTAATATATTTTGTGATAGGCAATAAACTTTGATTTACTCCAATTATATTTCATATCAATAATATTATTGTATTAAGTTATATACACTCAAATCACAATTTCTATAATATCTAAGGAGATTTATTTATGGATATTTCGACAAATCTATTTATTAATAAAGAAGATATAAAAGACCTTGCTAACATCATTGGTTGCGATCAAAAAGACCTGCCTGCTGCTCTGAGTCCATTTGCAAGTGCAGCAATAAAAGAATTAGCAACAATGATCTTAGGACAGAAAGTCTTTAATAGAGGTAGTGATATTATTGAGTACAGACTATTTTTATTAATACAAACTGTATTTGATAATAAAATACCTGACGAAGCAGATGTATGTAAATTTTTTCAAACGACTACTACGGCAAGCAGATCATTAATCAGAGCTGTGATGTCTAAATATCAGTATGAATTAAAAACAGCTATTGAAAAAACTCTAATTGCATTACTTGAAAATGTTGAACTTTTAGATGATGGTCATACTTACTTTGTTTCAGTTCATAATTTGAATTTAGTTGATGAATTAAACAATGAACTTGCTGAGATTGATACCAACCTCCCCCCTGTTAAGAAAAAAAGAGGAAGTGTTTCCGCCTATGAATTGAAACCGTCATCATATACAAGACTTTGTGAACAATTTGGAGTAGAACTTGAAACTGAAGACGAAGAGGAAGAAACTGATGAGTGATATATTATCAGCAATTAGCCTTTTTCTTGCAGTATTAGGGTTGCTATATAGTACATGGTATTCTGCTTTGGAGATCGCTCTAAATATTGAGTTACCTAAATATAAAAAAGATAGAGGACCAGCTCTCGATACACTAAATAGCACTTTTTATACTAAATCATTACCATTGACAATATCATCAATTATCATTTCTATTATAGTTTTACCGGATATTTTAAAAACACTTGCTGAAGCAATAAGTATATTATTTGAAAACGGTAGAATAGTTTTTAGATATTATGACTCAGTCAAAACCCTTTTTATTGGAATATATGTATTACTATTAGCATTCACAATCTATCTAACTAATGTTTCGCTAAAAATTAATTCTCTCTTAAGGAAATGTAAATAATTTGAAAAATGAAAAATACTTAGGTATTAAGTTTGGATTGATTGAATTGGAAGATTTTCACCATTGCGTTGCCATGTTGTAAACCGAATATTTATCTAGTGCCATTTAAACCGTTTCATTATCCAAAGAAATTAATTACTCTTGGGGATCATATCAAAGCTACTAGAATTGGCAGAGGATTATTTCAAAAAAATTTAGCTAAACTTTGGAAGTATTCTTGAGAAAATTCAACATTCAAATTTAACCGAGCCAAAGCTGTCGATCCAAACTGCGGTATTGGATTGCTTCAGAAATGTGTTCGGATTTAATTTCATTTTCACCGGCAAGGTCGGCAATTGTCCGTGATACCTTCAAAATCCGATCATAAGCACGAGCTGAAAGACCGAGTTTCTCCATTGCTGTCTTCAATAGTTCGGAAGATGATTTATCAAGTTTGCAGAACTGCTGCAGTTCGTTGGTTTCCATTTGGGCATTGGTATAAACTCCCGACATATTATCAAAACGACTGACCTGAATGGATCGTGCATTCTGACAACGGGTTCTAATTAATGATGATTGCTCGCCCGGCTGCTTATCGCTCAATTCCGAAAAGGGAACTGCCGGTACTTCAATATGGATATCAATACGATCTAATAACGGTCCGGAAATGCGACTCATATAGCGCTGGATCATCGGCGGATTACAAGTGCATTCGTTATTCGGATCTGTCGCATAGCCGCAGGGGCACGGATTCATTGCGGCAATTAACATGAACCGCGCAGGATAGCTCAATGAAACTGTAGCCCGTGAAATTGTAACTACGCCGTCTTCCAAAGGCTGACGCATCACTTCCAATACATTTTTCTTAAACTCGGGCAACTCATCTAAAAATAATACTCCGTTGTGCGCCAAGCTTACTTCTCCCGGCTTCGGAATGGTTCCTCCGCCGATAAGTCCGGCATCGCTGATCGTATGGTGCGGGGAACGGAAAGGTCGCGTTGCGATGAGTCCTACACTGTCCGGTAGTAATCCGGCTACAGAGTGTATCTTAGTGGTTTCCAAAGCTTCGTCCAAAACAAGGTCGGGAAGGATAGTCGGGAAACGTTTTGCAAGCATTGTTTTACCCGATCCGGGCGGACCGATCATTATCACATTATGTCCGCCGGCTGCGGCAACTTCCAAAGCACGCTTGACCTGTTCCTGCCCTTTTACATCTTCAAAATCAATCGTGTATTTACGCCGTTTATTAAAATATCGTTCACGATCTAATTTTTCAGCTTCGATCTTGAGTTCACCATTCAGGATCGCGACAACATCACGTAAAGTTTTCACTCCGGCTACTTTGATTCCATCAACCACACTTGCCTCTTTGGCATTCTTTTCCGGCAGGATTATCCCATTGATACCATCGCGTTTAGCGTTAATAGCAATCGGCAAAACTCCTTTAACCGGTCGCAATTCCCCATCCAAGGCAAGCTCACCAAGCAATAATAATTTGTCCAAATAATCGGGTTTGACAGCACCATTCGCCGCTAAAATCCCAATGGCAATCGGCAGATCAAATGCAGAGCCCTCTTTGCGGATATCGGCCGGGGCGAGATTTATTGTAACATGCTTGCGCGGAAAAGAAAATCCGCTATTATTGATCGCCGATGTTACGCGCTCCTTGCTTTCCTTGACGGCATTGTCAGGCAAACCAACCGTAACATAGCGCGGCAGTTGAGCTCGGGAAAGATTGCATTCCACGTCAACAATGTAGGCATCAATCCCTAAAATTGAGCTGCTCAGTACACGACTATTCATAAATATAAATCATTGAAATTTCTGAAACTTAATTAAAGAAATTATGAAAAAAATATCTATAAATGATAAGTTATATGTCTAATAGTTTACGAGTATATCAGTTTCGCCATTAAAATTATCAATGTCATTCTGAGCCCGGTTTATCCGACTTAAGTGGGCAGGTCGGGATAAGAATTCATAATACATGCAAAATATAGACTTAAAAACTCATTTATATATAAAATTAAAAATATTAACTATTGAAGAGATCACATAATCATAAATTATAATAAACTATTGCATAAAGTTTGATTCTGTTATTATTTTTTTTACGGACGAACGAATGTATCACAATATAAACCACAGTAAAGCCCAGGGGGTAATAATCTGGTTGGAAGCTTTCCTCCTCAGTCGTTACCTCTTTGGGTATTTGTGGTCTTTCGTTCGTCCGAGAAACCAGGGCTGGGGGGGTTTTTTATCTCTCCTATCTGGGAATCCAAAAAATAACCAAATCAAACGAAGAGGTAAAAAATGAAAAATACTTATTTTTTCTTTGCTGCAATTATTTTACTTATATTTACAATAAGTTGTAAAAATGTTGTCAATCCTGATACGACCCCGCCACAAATAAGTATTTCATTCCCGACAAACGATTCAACTGTAAAGGATTCAATAAATATTAAAGTTACTGTAGCTGATGATAATAAAATTAGCCACGTTGAATTCTTAGTTGATGGTGATGTAATTAGCCTCCTTTCCAAAGAACCATTCGAAATAATTTGGAATACACGGCTAGTAGCAAACGGTAAACATAACTTACAATGCAAAGCAATTGATGATTCAGGAAATGAAGCATTATCTAATATCGTGCAGGTAAATGTTAATAATTATCTATTTAAGGCTACATTTATAAACGAATATTTGGAACCTGGGAATTATGGATATTTATTTATTTCTGATACAGAAGGTAATCTTATAGCAGAAAAAGAGTGGATAGGTGATGATAGTTTTGAATTATTTCCAAATGATGGATTGGATAAAAATATTAAAAACAATTTAACACATATAAGTGTTACAGTTACTGAAGAGCCGGGAACACGACTTTATACATATCTAAATGTACCAATTGGCTCTTATTGGACATGGAGAGGACTATCAACGCCACGAATTTTTGATGATCTTAAAAAAGCGGAATTCATAATAAATAACATTCCCAATCATAATGGTTATACTTTTTCAACAAATTGGAACAATGATGTGTCTAGTAGTGGGCAATTAAGCGAAAATTATACATTTTACTATTGGCGAGAAAATTATTCTGGTCTTTACATTAAACTTAACACTATTTCTGAAGGCGTTAAATATTTTTGGGATGAGAACTATGAAATTCATTCTTATTATACCAATTATGTAGACCTATCAAACATGAATTCTACATTGTCAGAAAAAATTGATTTGCCTGACAACAATAGTTATTATGCATATTTATATGGAATAAATAATCCGAGTAGATCTAATGATCGAGTCGTAATTGATTACAGTCGGCAATCTAATACAGCAAGTTCATTTGATTTTTATTATCCAAATAATGTTTTTGATGAATATATGTCGAGCATTTGGTTATCCAATGATGAGAACGAATGGTTTCAACAATTAACATTTGGTAATATTCCTACAAGTTTTTCAAAAATTAATGCTGATTTCGAATTTATTAATACCTCATCGAATAATTTCGAAATATCTGCTAACGGTGATTTTTTGGGGATAAGGTCGCAATGGAGAACAAAAAATAAAATTGATAACAATACTTATGCTTTTTGGTATGTATATAGTGATAATACAATTTTAAATTACACTTTACCCAAAATATATCCTGATCTCATTGATAGATTTGAGCTCAGATGGGTTCAATTGTTTGATCATTCGGAACTTAATTCATATTCTGATCGAATAAGTATTGTTTTTAATTCAGATGATTATTTATATGATGTAGTTAACGACATTAGAAGAATTGAGAAATATCCAAATAGTACTGCAAAAATTAACAAGGAGCCGTTGCAATCTGAATTTCAAGAAAGAGATATGGACATTTATTATTGATTCGATTTCTAATCAAAACCAAATCACCCCAACCATAATTGCTAATTCAAATTGCAATATTGAACTGCTTCTAAGGTAAATTACAATTTACTTATCCACCCAATCACCATGCTCCTTAATTAAATCAATCAGAGCAGAAACAGCATCCGCACTCTTCATCCGCAGGAAAATCAATTGTTCCGCAGTCCACTTTACCGTCACAATCATTATCTTCTCCATCACCGCACATCGCCGGCCCTGTTTCATCAACTGTTTCTTTGCACTTTCCTTCGTCGCAGATTCCGCTTGCGCATTCAAACCACTTAGTGCAGGATTGACAAAGAATGTCTTTTATAACTACGCAGTCATGGTCTAAGCATATTTCATTAGGACCACATCCCTGCGTTTCCTGGTCTGCTCCGCAGTCCCACCATTCTCCTCCGCCGCAGTAATCCCCGTCTCCGTCTCCGTCAATATCTCCATGATAGCCTGGAGAGAAGCATGTTTCAAAAGCAACGCAGCTATCAGGGCTTGCACAGCAAACGCTCATAGGTGGCCTT
>JANQGY010000015.1 GCA_028282845.1 bacterium
CTGCACTGGCAGCGTTAGAAATGCTCTTTCAGAGCGGGTTGGAGGGAGCAGCTATGATTATGAGAATGGTGCGTGGATTAATGACTGCGGGACTCTGGACCCTATAGAGCCTGGCAACTGCATTATACTTCACCCTGTGGAAAAATGAATGATAAAAGATTATTTTGGACTCTGATGATTTTGCTGGTGGTTAGTATTATGTCTGTGGCTGTTTTTGCAAGGCCTCCTTTGAGCGTTTGCTGTGCAAGCCCTGATAGCTGCGTTGCTTCTGAAACATGCTTCTCTCCAGGCTACCATAGTGACATTGACGGAGACGGAGACGGGGATTACTGCGGCGGAGGAGAATGGTGGGACTGCGGAGCAGGAGGAAGCACAACTGGCTGTAACGCTGGAGAAGTATGCAATGAGAACCATGACTGCATACCTATAGTTGATATTTGTTTCTCATGTGATAAAGATTATGAATGTGACGGAGACTTGTTTTGCAGCGGAGGAGTATGCAAGGAAACGACAAACGAAGCAGGAGCGATGTGCAGCGATGGATTAGACAACGACTGTGATGGATTAACAGACTGTCAAGGCTCTGGAGATCCTGGCTGTAACTGCTGCGGAACAGAAGGAAATGAATGCTGCACAGTTGGTGATGACTGCACAGGAAGTTTGTATTGTGCCGATGGTGGCTCAGATGCTGACCATTGTTGTGCAATCGGAGCTTTCTGGAATGATGCTACAAACGCTTGTCAAGATGCAGACCCTTGTGGTCTTGGTGGTACTCAAGCTTCAGATGGGTTGTGCTATGTTGATATAACAACTAACTTGTTAGGTTGGCTTGCAGATCCGGATTGCTATCAAGGTTCTGAGGGTTGTTGTGAAGTTTATCAATATGGAGAATGGAATTATTATCCTGAAGATATTACAACTTACTAATATTTATGGATCAATATCAGGAGACGAACTTCCTAAAGGTCTAGAGTGTAAAAACTCTCCGTCATCTAAATCTACTTGAAAATAGAAGTTTCCTCCATGTGGTTCGTTTAGAATACTTGGTTTGACTATATTTGAATCACTTCTTGCACCTAAGTTTTGTGTCAATTCTTGAACATATGTTCCTCTTCCTGCACTTGTTCTAATAGCTGTGTATGCTGAATTAATTTCGTTCTCAGATAAATATTCTCCATGGCCGCCCATTCCAGGAGTTGTGTTGTCCCAGAATAGAACTATATATCCTTCTGTTGCAAATGCTGGGGGATTTGTTCCTATTTCAATATTTACATTATCTCCAGGGAACAACCCTTTTGCAAATTTAGGTAAATCTTTAATTACTGATAAAGCAGTATCAACGTTTGCTTGTGTTATAGGTGTTGTACTGCCGTCTGAATTAGGTGCAGGACTTGTGTTAATGTAAAATGAAGGAGTGCTGTCCCATCTTTGCGTTTTTCCGTTAATGAATCTGAATGCTTTGTCATAATGTTCCATATTAAAATCGTCATCTACCATTGTCTCATCTAGGGTTGTGTCTGTTGGTGCGAAACTTGATGTTTGTCTTTCGTAGAAGTCTGGGTGTGTTATGATTAGTCTAGCATCTCCTGTTTCAAGTGCTAATTCTAAACTGTAGTTTCCTGATGCATCTGTTGTTGTGTTTGCATCACCAAAGGCAACATTTGCTCCTGCAATGTTTACTCCTTCGTTGAAAAGTTCAGAAATGTTTCCTGCAATTAAGTGTGAATCAATGTTTACATTTACTGTATCTTTATCTTCTAGTCCTGTTTGGTCTTTTGTCGTTAGTTCTACTTCGTAGTTTCCTCTTGACAGTGCTTTGAAGATTGCGTTTGCTTGGTTCGCATCTGTTATCTCTACGTTTCCTTCTCCGTTTATTGCTCTCCAACTATATTCTTCTATTTCGTTTAGTGGACTGTCTGGGTGATAACTGTCTTCTCCTTGCAGTGTTATTTCTTCATTGATAGTTCCTGTTTTGTCATCCCCTGCATCTGCAAATGGATTGTCTGGTGTGTTTACTACTTCAACATACACATTTGCGGTTCTTGTTTCTACTCCGTCGCTTACTGCTACTTTTACTGTGTCGTTTCCAAAGTAGTCTTCATTTCCTGTTATCTTCAGTTTATTGTTCTCTATCTTCACGTCCAGATTATTTGTGTTTGATGTAATTAAGTATGTCAGATTATCTCCGTCTAAGTCATGTCCTATATCTTCTAAGTCTACTTCTGTGCTTCCTTCTTCATTGATGCTTAGAGAAATATCATTTACAACTGGTGCCTGGTTATCTACATCTATTATCCATGCGGTGGTATCGGCAAGGTCATTATAGGCAATGCCTAAAATTGTAATAGCGCCTTTTTCTGAGATCGTTAATGAATAATTGCTTGTACTGCTTACCTCATTACCATCCTTAAGAAATTTATAGCTAATTTCGTCTTTATCAGAATCACTAGCTTCAATTGCAAATTCAACAACATCATTGATATATCTTATGAGAGCTGTTGCAGTTGGTTGAAAAGAGGTAATTGTAGGAGGGCGGTCCTCTTCCTCAGATTTAGTGAACAGATCACAACTGATTATTAGCACAATAATTAGGAGAGGTAAGTATCTTTTCACATCAAAATTTAACGACTTTGTCATTCTTATAAAAGGACTTGTCCGCCTCAGGAGGAAGTTGTCATTGCGCACTCGCCTGTGTCGCTTTGCGGTGATGCGGAATCTATTTGAAAGGCATGGATTCTCGATTAAATCGGGAATGACAAAGCAGGTGCCATTTACTTTCTCCCCTTTTTAAGGGGGATATCCCGCATAGCGGGAGAGGGGGTAAAAATATAGATATGTTTATACACACCACTTCACTGCGTGATGCCCCTCTCAAGAAGGGAATAAAAACGTGCTATTCCCACGAAAGTTTATGCGCCTTGGGAGTGCTTGCCCGCCTGGGGCGGGCTCGTGCGCAGTGGCGTGCGGGAATCCATTATAATTAAAATAAGAGAAATTGGATTCTTCTGTCCCTGATAAATCAGGGTCAGAAGAATGACAAAAATGTTGGCTTGCCATTCATATAACCTCAGTCATTAATAATCTTCTGTAGAGACGTAACATGTTACGTCTCTACTATACTGTCATTGCGATCCCGATTCATCGGGAGAAGCAATCTTGTTTTTTATGATGGGATTGCGTCGTCGCTCCGCTCCTCGCAATGACAGTGTAGGAGTGGCATCAACTATGTTGATGGCGGGGTAGTTTAATTGTAATTTCTAATTCTTATTCAACAATAATCAGGTTTTAATATGGACATAATTAATTTTCTGCAATCTTTTCAAACCGATTGGTTAACAAGCTTTTTTAAGTTCATTACCTTTTTTGGCAATGAAGAATTTTATATTTTGGTACTACCTCTGCTATTTTGGTTTTGGGATAAAGACAAAGCGCTCAAACTGATGCTCATTCTCCTGCCGTCCTTAATGCTCAATGCCTACTTAAAGGAAGTCTTCCAAACCGCCCGTCCGGTTGGTGTAGCGCTGATCGAGCAGGATGGCTTTGCTTTCCCGAGCGGGCACGCGCAGGGCACGGCAACTTTGTGGCTGATGTTGGCACTCTTGCTACGCCAAAAATGGATGAGCATCCTCGCCGCAGCGATGCTAATCTTGGTGCCGCTCTCACGCTTGTATCTTGGCGTGCATTGGCCCGCAGATGTCCTCGGCGGATTGGCAATCGGTGCGCTTGTGGTGTGGCTTTATTGGGCGTTTCTGTATGAAAGTCTCGGAAAATACCTTGCCGAAAAGACCGTGCTCAGTCAAGCGGCACTGCTAACGACAGTAATATTATTCTTTGCCTGTCTGTTTCCTGCGCCGGATGCGATACCGGTGCTCGCAGTGATTTGGGGCTTTGGGTTGATAGTCATATTTTCAGATGTTGTGCACAGCAAACCGCGCGATGGTATCATTTGGATAATCATCACTTTGGTTGTGGGTATAATTGGCACCTTGTTAATTTGGAAAGGACTTAAAGTAGTACTGCCGTATAATACCATCGGAAGATTTATCCGCTACGCCGTATTGGGCTTTTGGATTGCCTATTTACCGCTACTGTTTAGGGAACGGGAAAAAGTTTAATTTTCTAAGAACAATCTCCGGTTGACGATCTAACACAGCGATTATTGCTGTAGTTTGCTTCCCTGAAGTTGCGATCCCAATTAACTTCTACCGTATAATTAGTTCCTTCCGGTACGCCTAAAGCATAAGCCCATTCGAACTCCAAGTGACCGGGAACATTGATCATAGCAGTTGTGATTAATCCAACATCAATTTCATTATCCGATTGAATAAATACTTCCAATTGCCCGGTTGCCGCATCGCCGCAAATATTTCGTATTGTCGGTCTTACCCAAGTGCCAAGATCAGTAGTAAATATTTCAACGTGTGCTACCACTAAATCAACATTGGGAATAATAATCCTTTCACCGGTTGCAGGATCAATTTCCATTCCACCGCAATCGCCTTCCGGTAGCGGAACCCGATCATAATGCGAATCCGGTCCGCTTTCATCAGGTGCAATTGAGCCGTCGTCAGTATCATCGGCACCGCCGCCTTTTTGTTGAACAGGTGGTTTCTTTGCAATATCTTTTTGGGATTGTTGTTCGCATCCGATCAATGCGAAAATGAGTAAGAAACTTAAAAGATAACCTATCGTACGCATGACATCTCCTAAATAAATTCAGTTATAAATTATGTATAAAATACTATAAGTTCATGCAATCAATTAAGTTTAAATTAATTTTTTATAACTAAAAGGGTGGCATTGTAAAAATGCAATATGTATTGATTTTATTTGGTTGGCTCGTGGCGGTAGGAATTTATCAGGATAATAAACCTCTTCCCGAGGGATTGAACTATCGCAGTGCGCCGCAGTGGGTGGCTGAGGAAGACATCGAATTCCTCGCCGATCTTACCTATGAAGATTCATCGGGCAACGTCATTTATGAACAAGAAATTTTCGATACAATTGATTCGTTGGTTCTTAATGCTCAAAGATACATTTTGATTGATATGTTCCTGTTCAATTCCTTTAAAGGTCCCGGCAATTATGCCTATCGTGAATTAACGCCATTATTAGCTGATCGGTTAGTTCAGCAAAAGTCTAATTTCCCTGATCTTAAGATTGATTTTATCACTGATCCGTTGAACACCTTATATAACGGTTATGATGCTCCCGAACTGAATTTATTGCAGGATAATAATATCAATGTGATAATTACTGACATGCGCAAATCCCGTGATAACGCTTATTTATTTTCACCGGTGTGGCGAACCTTTATTCAATGGTTTGGCAATAACAGCGCCAAGGGATGGTTAAGGCATCCGCTATTAATTGGTGGTGACAAAGTTACCTTAAGGAGTTACTTGGCATTCGGTAATTTAAAAGCCAATCACCGCAAAGTAGTTGTGGCGGACAGCGGTGATCAGATGGTATCCCTGATAACTTCACATAATACACATAGCGCCAGTTCGGATTTTTCCAATGTAGGGCTAATGGTAAAAGGTAATATTTATAAAGACATATTATATTCTGAAAGAGCGATTGCTGAATTTTCCGACGGACGTTTGAATTACGAATTTGATCCGCCAAAATCGCACAAAACTACAACTGATTTGCCGTATAAAGTAACTTTCCTGACCGAGATGCAAATTAATGATGAACTGGTAAATTCATTTAAGTCGCTCGGTACCGGTGACTCATTACGGATTGCGGCTTTTTATTTATCTAAACGGGATATTATCAGGTCAATACTGAAAGCAGCCGAAAATGGGACTGATGTTAAAATAATACTTGATCCCAATCGCCATGGTTTTGGATATGAAAAATACGGAACCCCTAATCAACCGGTTGCACGAGAGTTACTGACAAAATCGAAAAATAAAATTAATTTGCGATGGTATTTAACGCATGGCGAACAGTTCCATACCAAATTAAATTTTATAAAATATGTAAATGGTACTTCTAAAGTGATCCTTGGAAATTCCAATTTGACTAAGAAAAATTTGGGAGGCTATAATTTGGAAGCCGAATTCATGGTGGAAGGCAGCACAAATTCGCGCTTAATGCAGGATATCAACAATTATTATGAAAGAATATGGAACAATTCGGACGGCAATATCTTTACAGTTGAATATGATGTCTTGAAAGATGAATCATCGGTTAAAAAATTGCGCTATCGCTTTGGTGAAGCGATTGGAACGGCAGTCTATTAATGATCAGACAAATTGCAAAACTCATTAGAATCCTTAATTCCGAGACCGAACCGGTTAAGATCAGTTTAGCGATCTGTTTCGGAATGGTAGTCGGTTTTACCCAAATTGGCAGTATTCACAATTTGATTCTATTATTTTTAGTCCTGTTTATTCGAGTAAATCTTTCGGCGTTTATTCTTGGAACACTCGTTTTCAAAAGTTTATCTTTTCTGCTTACCGGATTATTTCATGGGATCGGTCTTTGGCTGCTCACTGCTGATTTTTTTCAACCGTTGATCACGGAACTATACAACACTACCTTTTGGAAGTTTGACAGAATTAATAACACAGTTTTAGCAGGTGGAATGGTTACAGCCCTTATCGGATTTATTCCGATGCTATTACTCGCCAATTATTTGATCAGAAAATATCGCCTGCACATTTTGGCTTATATCCAAAAGACAAAAATCGCTCAAGCTTTGCGTTCTTCGGATCTATACCATTATTACCAAAAGATTACCCGTCTGAAGGACACGTTATGAAAAATTGGATTCGATGGTGGGGGATAGTTGTTTTTGTTGCCATCCTGATAATTTTGTGCGGGGTGTGGTATCTTTGGGCTGATAAAATTATTGAACGTAATATTGAGAAAACCGGTGAATTTATAACCGGTGCGAAAGTAGATGTCGGCAAAGCCGATCTTAGCTTCGTTCCGCTTGGTATTACGCTTAAAAATTTGCAGGTAACCGATCCTAATTCACCAATGAATAATTTGTTCGAGATTGATAATGCCAAATTACATCTTGACGGTAAGTACCTGTTTGAGCGTAAAGTGATCATTGAAGACATGATAATTGACGGATTGAAATTTAATACCCCACGTAAAAAGTCCGGAGAGATCAAAGGTGGAGAAGTCTTGTCCGTTAAACGAGTGTATGATAAGCTAATCCTGCCGACTATTAATCTGTCTAAATTAAAATCATTTGTTGTTGAAGAAGAGTTAGAATCAATTGATCGCTTAAATGATGTTATTGCAGCGGCTGAGAGAATCAACCTTGAATGGCGGCAGAGTTACGCTAATCTGCCTACCAAGAGTGATGTTACGGCGTATAAGCGGCAATCGGCTAAAATTGTCAAAGATATTGAAGATAATGCGGTTAAAGGTTTACTGACTAACGCCAAGCAAATCAAAGACCTCAAAACTGCCATTGAAAATGATATTAAAACAATTGATAATTATAAGCGATCAATACTTAATGACCTTGATTCCTTGCAGACTGACAAAGAACAGGCATTGCAGAGCCTTGAAGATGATTATGCTAAATTGAGTAAAAAATATACACCTGATATTCGTGGTTTAAAGAATTTCAGCAAGTATATTTTTAAGGACGATATATTAAGGAAAATTGATGAAGGAATAGGTTGGTACAATAAACTATTGCCGATCTATGATTATGGTAATCAAAAGATTAAAGGCGATCATTCGGCAAGCAGACCATTGAATTATGAAGGATTAGATATAAGACTGCAGGAGTTTGATCCGCAACCGGATTTCTTTATAAAATTTGCAAAATTAGCATTTGCCAAAACAGATCAAGACTATCACGGTGAAATCAACAACTTTGCATTTCAACAGAATATAACAGGATTGCCGACCACCGTTGCGATTGAAGGCAACAATTTGGATTTTGCTGAGTCAATTCAATTCAACGGTAGTGTGGATCACATCGAAAGCGATCGGATCAGAGATGAATTTTCGCTTTCTATTGGGAGAGGGAAATTTGCCAACAAGAAGTTTTCTATTTTAGATAATTGGCAATTGGAGCTTGACGGTGGTTTTATTGATCAGGATTATAATATCATTATTAAAAATGGAAAGATCAAGGGCAGTATAAAACTTAAATTCCATAGTACAACTTTTGCCAGTTTGTATAATGGAGCGCGCAACAAAATTATTAACTCGATCGAATCGGTGATTACACAAGTTAATAATTTTGATGTAGTTGTAAATATTGAAGGTATGGTCAGTAACTATGATCTGAAGTTGTCATCGGATTTAGATGATAGAATTAATAACGCTGTAGCTGCGCTTGCAATACAGAAAGCAGAGGAAATAAAGGAAAATATTCGATCTGCTATAAATAATGAGCGGGAAAAATTTGTCAAACGTTTTAATATTCAGTTTAATAAATTGCAAAATAATCTAGTACAAGTAGATATGTTGGATGCTGAAATAAAAAGAATTATAGGAGAATTGCCTTGAGTTTGTCGGTGCGGATCGAGCGGGAAAAGCGAACGGTGGGGATTATGATTGCCATGTATTGTAAACACAAACACAATAGTCAGCAAAATCTATGCGCCGAGTGTATGGAACTGACCGAGTTTGCCAATACCCGAATTGATAAGTGTATATTTCAGGAAGATAAACCGGTGTGTTCCGAATGTGAAGTACATTGTTATCGCAAAGATATGCGTGACAAGATCAAACAGGTGATGCGGTTTGCCGGACCGCGTATGATGTATCAACATCCAATTCTTGGCATACGACATCTAATTGATAAAAGACGATTCAAATATATTGATCCGAAAGTTTACCGATCCTTGAAAAAACAGGATAATCAGTAGTTGAATTCTGTAACCAATTTCTATAAACATCATCTTAAAGTCTAAAAATATTGTTTTTTGTGGAAAATATTTTTTACTGAATCATAAATGACTACTAAATTGATTTGCTTAAAATAGATATTATTTAACGAATTGGAGGAATAGTGGGAGAGAATGTAATAGAGTTTACCGATCAAAATTTTGAATCTGAAGTCTTGCATGCTGACAAACCGGTTGTCGTTGATTTTTGGGCAGAATGGTGTGGTCCTTGTAAGGTGATCGCCCCTGTGATTGACGAATTATCTGAAGAATATCTTGATAAAGTAAAATTTGGCAAGGTCAATGTTGACTTTAATCAGCAGACCGCCATGAAGTACGGGATACGCAGTATTCCGAGTTTATTATTTTTTAATAACGGTTCAGTAGTAAATCAAATTATTGGTTCAGTTCCTAAAGACAATATTGAAAAAATATTAAAGGAAACACTATAGGATTTATTAATGAACGAAACGATGAAAAGGAAAGTTATAATTATCGGTTCGGGACCGGCAGGATTAACCGCAGCAATTTATGCGGCACGGGGAAATTTGAATCCCATTGTATTTGAGGGAAATCAGCCGGGTGGACAGCTAACTATTACGACAGAAGTTGAGAATTATCCCGGCTTTCCAAAAGGAATAACCGGACCTGAATTGATGGATTTATTTCGTGAGCAAGCTCAACGATTTGGCGCCGAAACAGTTTTTAAAAATGTTACAAAAGTTGATTTTAGTAAGCGGCCTTATAAAGTTTGGGTGGGAGATGAAGAATATTCAAGCGATGCGATTATCATAGCAACCGGAGCAACCGCCCGTTTGCTTGGCTTGGAATCCGAAAAAGAATTATTCGGTTATGGAATCTCCGCCTGTGCTACTTGCGATGGTTTTTTCTACAAAGATAAAAAAGTACTCGTAGTCGGAGGCGGCGATTCGGCGATGGAAGAAGCCCTGTTTCTAACAAAATTTGCTTCTGAAGTTCGGGTCGTGCATCGCCGCGATGAATTTAGAGCATCGCAAATTATGCGGGAAAGGGTACTTAATCATCCGAAAATCAAAGTACATTGGAATACAGTTGTAGAAGAATTTTTAGGTTCCAAAGAATCCGGTTTGACAGGAGCAATCTTAAAAGATACCAAAACCGGAACAACAAGAGAGGAATCTTGCGATGGAACTTTTATAGCCATTGGCCACACGCCGAATACTTCTATTTTTGAGGATATAATAGAACTCGATGACAATAAATATATTGTAACAAATCCGGGCAGTACGCAAACAAACCTTCCCGGAGTTTTTGCCAGTGGCGATGTTCAGGATCACAAGTACAGACAAGCTGTTACAGCAGCCGGCTCAGGATGTTCAGCGGCGCTTGATGCGGAGCATTATTTAGAAACATTATAATTTTTCCGATTCATCATCAATATTTGGAGTGAATGATGAATCAAAGAAGTAAACTAATTTATCGGATTGATAATCTGAAGAAGCAATATGGTGAAAGAACCGTATTGCAAATCGGTAGATTGCAGTTCCATCCGGGTACGATTTACGGGATTATTGGTCCGATTGGTTCCGGAAAAACTTCCTTATTGAAGATCATGGCTGCTCAAGAAAAGCAGACTTCCGGTTTAATTGAATATGATTCCGAACCTTTTAAGACAAATTGGGTCGGAAAATTAAAGAAATATCCTGATATATATTTTGCCAACTATGAAATGTTGCCGCAAAGTCAATCCGCACAACAATTAGCCCGGAATTTATTTCCTAATAAAGCTGATAAAATAAAATCCAAGTATTTTCCATCCGGTAATAAGGAGCGTTTGTGGTCTATTCCGTTGTCGTCATTATCACCGGGGGAGATATCGTGGATCAATTGCATCCTTGCGGTTGAGGGTGATCCACGCGTGTTGTTAATTGACGATTACGGAACTTTGATTGATCAGGATATGGAAGCAGAATTCCGTAAACGGATACTTAAAATGAATCGCGATTTGGGAACGACGGTGATCCTTGCATCACCGACCGATCAAGTAATTAAGAAATTTGCTTCCGTGAATATTTATATGGATAATGGCCATGTTGCCAAGATTCGATCCCGATCAAATAAAACTTTCAAGCGCACACGCCCTGCAAGGAAACCTAAGTGAAAACAGCTCTAATTACTTCACAAGAATTTAAGAGGCATGAAACCGGTCCGGGTTTTCCTGAGTCGCCTCAGCGACTTGATGCAATAATGGATCATTTAGAGAAAAAAAATATTCTTGATGAATTGGAAGTGCTTGAACCGACCAATAAAGATAAGCAAAACTGTTTACTTGTCCATGACAATGAATATATTTTGCGAGTGCAGCAAGCCTGTGATTTTGGGGCGCCGATAGTTGATACGATTGACAATCCAATTTCCAAGGATTCTTATGACGTTGCCTTATTAGCTGCGGGATCAATGGTACAGGCAGTTGACAAAGTCTTTAATGGAGGTGTGAGTAATGCGATGGTATTACCGCGACCTCCTGGGCATCATGCTGAAGTTAATCAGGCGATGGGCTTTTGTCTGTTCAATAATGTTGCAATTGCTGCCCGCTACGCTCAACAAAAATATGAAGTTGAAAAAGTTGCCATCATTGATTTTGATGTTCATCATGGCAACGGTACGCAGCATATTTTTGAATCGGATCCAACGGTGATGTATGTTAGTTCGCATCAATATCCGTTCTATCCGGGTACCGGCACTGCCGATGAAAAAGGAATTGGAATCGGCAAAGGTACTACTATTAATTATCCTGTGAAGGCTGATTCGAATGATGACATCATATTGGATATTTATAATAATTCGGTAACCGACAAAATAATCAACTTTGATCCTGATTTGTTGATCCTATCTGCCGGTTTTGATGGGCACTCGAAGGATCCAATCGGTGGTTTAATGATGACAACCGAGGGTTATTATAGATTGTCTAATACTTTTGTTAAATTAGCTGATGAAGTTTGCGATGGAAAACTAATATCTGCCTTGGAAGGTGGTTATGATCTAAAGGCATTAGCTGAAAGTGTAGAAGTTCATTTATTGGCACTACAAGGAAAATAATATGAAAAAAATAACGCGTTCACAGGATGAACGGATAATAGCAGGTGTTTGCGGCGGTTTTGCCGAATATTTTGGTATTGATGTGACTATTGTTCGATTAATATGGATATTGATTACAGTATTCGGCGGTATCGGAATCCTCGCTTATATCTTATCAATTATTATCATTCCTGATGGCGATAAAAATAAAATCAACACGGAAAAAGAGGATGATGATTCCGATGAAAAATTGTTGATTTGGGGTGTTATCCTGATAATTGTAGGTGTATTATTATTTTTTCTGCACCGGCCTGTTGTCGGGCTTGTTTGGCATACCTTTAGCGCAAATTGGCTTAATGTTGTTTTTGCCATAATTTTGATTGTCGTGGGAATATATATCTTTTTAAACAAAGATAAGAATGATGACAAATTGACTAATAAAATAAAAACAGCCAATTTACATTTATCGGAAACCGATAAAAAAATTGCCGGTGTTTGTGGTGGCATTGGCGAGGCATTTAATATTGATTCAACATTAGTACGTTTATTATGGGTTTTAGGAATTTTGATAAGTGCTGGATTTGGTATTCTGCTTTATATTATTTGTATATTAGTATTTAATCGAAAATAGATCTGCAATATGAATCTTAATAAAGAGAAAATTTCAGATATATTAGCAGGTTTCCGGAATAAAAAAATATTGGTAATCGGTGATGTAATGGTTGATGCCTATTATTGGGGCGTTACCGAGCGTATTTCACCGGAAGCACCGGTGCCAATCGTCGATGTTAAGCGAACGAATTTCAATCCGGGTGGAGCGGGGAACGTTGCCCTCAATCTTTCAACGCTCGGTGCCGATGTATCGCTTGCTGCGGTAATTGGAAATGACAGCAATGGAGAAATTTTGGTTAATCAATTGCAGGAAAAAAAGATTGATACTACATTATTATCTATTTTAGAAAATTATAATACTCCGATAAAAACCCGTGTTATTGCTCAAGAGCAACAGGTAATCAGGATTGATCAAGAAAATAATTCCTTTGATTTGGAAGCAAATATTTCAAACATAATAAAAAATTTAGAGAAGACTATTAGTAATTATGATGGAATATTGTTAGCTGATTATAATAAAGGATTATTATCAAAGCGTCTCATAAAATTCGTACTGGAGCAAGCAAAGAAAAATCATGTTCATATTTATGTTGACCCAAAGGATAATAATTTCTTTGAATATAAAAAAGTCAGGTTATTCAAGCCGAATATAGCGGAATTTAAACGGGCGATCGGCAATGGGTTCTCTGATAAAAAAATTACTGAAATAGGGAAAAAATATCTAATTGATAGCAGCGTAGAAATTCTTTTAATTACGCGCGGAGCCGATGAGGCATTATTATTTATGGAAAATGAAACTATTACTATTCCGACTATCACTCAAAGCGTGCATGATGTATCAGGCGCTGGGGATACGGTAATTGCCACCTTTGCATTATCCGATCTGAGCGGTGCAAATCCGAAAGAAGCAGCCATCATTGCTAATATTGCAGCAAGTGTTGTTTGCTCAAAAGTTGGTGTAGTCCCAATTGAATTCAGCGACCTTAAACAGAAGCTGCTGAATTGAGCATATAATTGTAAATTCTTTCATCATTAGCTCAGAAATAAAAAATAGATCAAGAGGATCTGTGGATATAACAGATTACCTTGACCAATCCAAAGTCCTAAATCGCGAAATTGATCGTCTCACTTATGCCCGCGATGCAAGCATATATCGGCTTTTACCGGAATTTGCCGTTAGACCCAAAAATGAAAATGATATTAAACAATTGTTCAAATATGCTCACAAAAGTAATAAATCAATTACTTTTCGGGCAAGCGGAACGTCTCTGTCGGGGCAAACCTTAACCAATGGAATTATCGCTGAGATCGCCTATAACTGGAATAAAATTCAAGTCAGCAATAACGGTGACTCTATTCTGCTTGAACCCGGAGTCATAGGCGAACATGCTAATCAAGCTTTAAAAAAATACAATAGGAGAATTGGTCCTGATCCGGCATCAATGAAGGCTGCAAGAATCGGAGGAATTATTGCCAACAATGCCTCCGGTATGACGACCGGGAAGCCCTGCAATTCTTACAATACCATGAAAAATATCCGTTTTATCATGGGAAACGGTAATATATATGATACTTCAGATGCTAATGATTACGGCAAGTTCCTACAATCCGAAATTGAATTGGTAAGTGAATTAGGTAGCATTCGTGATAAAATAATTAATAGTGAAAAGTTAAAAAATAGAATAATAAACAAGTATCGGTTGAAAAATACCGTAGGATATACACTCAACGCTTTTACGGATTTTGATGAACCGCTTGATATATTTGCTCATTTATTGATCGGATCGGAGGGAACGCTTGCATTTGTTTCGAATATCGAATTAATGACTATTGAAGATCCGCCATATAAATCCACAGGATTAATATTCTTTAATAATATTAACGACGCCTGCGATGCCATCAATGATATAAATTCAACAAAGGTTCAGAGCCTTGAATTAATGGACCATGCCTGTTTGAGAACTGCAAAATATGTTCAGGATGCTCCATACAATATTAAGGAGCTTCCCATTGGGACATCAGCACTCTTGTGCGAGTTTCAAGATTTTCAAGAATCGAAGTTCGAATTTTTGGAAAGCACATTAAAAAATGTCATCAAAAAGTATAATGGGAGACTGGTTGGAAAATTTGCCAGAGAAGAAAATGAACGATTAAAATTATGGAAAATAAGGAAAAGTCTGTTTGCAACCGTTGGATCAATGCGAAAGCCGGGAACTAGTATTATTACTGAGGATTTATGTTTTGATATAGAAAACTTGAATGCTGCCATAAATGACCTTCATAAATTATTCAAGAAATGGAATTACGAAGACGCTGTGATCTTTGGACATGCCAAAGATGGTAACCTGCATTTCAATCTATCTATTGATCTTGAATCGAAAACTGGTATAGAAAACTATCACAGTATGATGGAAGAAGTTGTAGAAATGACAGTTAAAAAATATGACGGTTCATTAAAAGCGGAACACGGTACAGGAAGAAATATGGCTCCCTACGTTGAATATGAATGGGGTAAAGAAATATATGATATAATGTGGCGAATTAAAATAGCTGCTGATCCTCAAAATATTTTAAATCCCGGAGTGATTCTGAATAAAAATAAGAATATACATATTGAGAATCTCAAACCGATGCCGGCAGTACATGATACAGTAGATCTATGCGTAGAATGTGGATTTTGTGAACCGGTTTGTCCCTCAAAAGAGTTCACATTTACTCCGCGTAACCGGATCACAGTTGGCAGAGAAATCAGTTTGCTAAAAACAAAAAATGTAGAAATATCAAGAGCATTATCCAAAGATCACAGTTTTAACACTCAATTAACTTGCGCAGTTGACGGGATGTGTGAAATCGGTTGCCCGATAAATATAGATACCGGTGATTATGTGAAATCATTAAGAAATGAGCAGCATGGTAAAATTAGTTTGAAAACCGCAAGATGGATGGCTGACAATTTTAAAATAACTGTTTTTACTATTGGATTATTAATCAAGCTATTAGAATTAACCAGTTACATTTTTGGTCAAAAATTTGTTCAGACAGCCTTAAGCAAATTTAATAAGATTACTAAACACAGAGTTCATTCTTGGAATCCTAAACTAGCTTCAATTAAAAAGCAACTGAACAAACGTGATCTTGCTAGCGAAACTACTTATTTATATTATCCATCATGTATAAATAGAACAATCAGTGCCGATGGAAAAGGAAACTCATTGATAGATATAATGAGTGAGATTGCTCAGCACTGCGGAATAAAGTTGATTATTCCTGATAATGTTGAAGAAACTTGTTGTGGAACATCGTTTAGTTCTAAAGGTTATAAACAAGCTGATAAGGTTATTTTTAAGAAATCAATTAATTTGCTTTATTCTGTCTCAAATAATGGTAAAATACCAATCATCGTTGATACATCACCTTGTACATATAAGTTTCAGAATCCCAAGACAAAACTATTTGACGCTACAATGAATAAATGGAACAAATTAAAATTTGTTGATATAATTCCTTTTCTTAAAAATATCACAGAGGAGATTGATAAGCCACCACTCAAGAAAAAAATAGTTTTACACCCAACCTGTTCTACTCATAAAATGGAACATTTGGATGTAATGAAAAAATTGGCATCAAACTGTGCAGAGGAAGTGATAATACCGCAAAATACAAGTTGCTGTGGCTTTGCGGGTGACAGAGGGTTGATTATTCCGGAATTATCAACAAATGCTATTGAAAAGAATAAACAATATTTATCCGATGAAGAGAAGCAATATGACGGCTACTCTTCGAGTAGATTTTGTGAGATAGGTTTATCAACATCAGATCAAAATTATGTAAATATTGCGCTGTTAGTGCGCGAATATTTGTTAAATAAATAATTGTTGCATCTATACATTTTAATTTATTAAAATCTTTAGCTTTTAGGTGAGAAAGTAATGGTGAGACTATCGATTGAATACTGCAACGAGTGAAATTATTTACCTAAGGCTGCCAGTTTGGCAAGCGCTATTTTGGAAAAATATGGAAAAAAAATTAGTGAGTTATCACTAATCCCATCGGGTGGGGGAGTTTTCGAAATTCAAAAAGAAGGTAATTTAATATTCTCTAAGAAGAAGTTAGGCAGATTTCCGGAGGCTGAGGAAATCTTTGATCAGATAGGCTGATTTATAAAAAGGGGAAATTATATTTTGTTAGTATGGGGGAAATATGAAACAAACCACAGGTAACAACAGCCAGTCCGGCAGTTTAGATCCAGAAAAGATCTATTTCGTCGAAAAATTTGGCTATCTACTCAAGAATATGGACAACGGATTTGCTGGCCCGATCCAGGAAGCTTTAATCGAACGTATATTTCTTGCAGTGGATAAATTCAGAACTGACCTGCCCGATTTTGTTAAAGGATTGGAACAGAAAAGATTGGTCAATAATGCCAAAGCTATGACCGCGAAAATTGCTGAAAAAATTGATAAGCAACAGCATATTGCTGAAAAGAAAGAAGAAACCGCAAAAACTGATGTTCAAAAAGTGGATCGTGGAATTATTGAAACTGAGATCGAGATCAATTTGGAAGAACCTAAAAAGACGAAAACCCAGGATCAGGCAGCAAATAAAAAGTCTACAATATTAAGACCATCAATAATTTTACAGAATGCAATACCAAGAGAATCTGCTAAAAAGAAAACTCCAATACTGCGACCATCGGCAGCCGCAATTATCGAAGAGAATAAATTGAGGCAGACAAAAAAATTGCAAGAGCAAAAAGTTATAGAAAGCCAAGATAAAAACGATAAGCCATTAGTGAATAGACCCAATTTCCGTTCTAAAAAAGAACTTACAGTTTGGGAAAGAGCTTGGAGTAAATATGGCGGTTACACGGATGAGGTCATCACTAATCTAAATTAAATTTCTTTATAAATTATATTTACTCCTGCTTAAGAAGAATAGTATCGCTTTGCGGTACTATTCTTTATTTTATAACAAAATATCTTTGTAATTTTGTTATGTACGGGGCCGTAGCTCAGTTGGGAGAGCGCAGCGTTCGCAATGCTGAGGTCGTGAGTTCGATCCTCATCGGCTCCACTCTTTAAAAGTTATAGATATTTGAAAATTGGTCGTGCTAGATGGGGAGGTAGCGGTGCCCTGTAACCTGCAACCCGCTATAGCAGGATTGAACGCCATTGAGAGGCATTTTTGAGGTCTATTTGGATTGATAAGTGGTGTTGAAACTTCAATCCATCGCAATGGATCAACTTTGAAACCCGTCAGGTCCGGGAGGAAGCAGCGGTAAAAGATTTGGTTTGTGTGCCGGTGGACCACTGAAGCGGAGCTAACTATTTTTCCAATATGGATTTATCATATTGTCAATCAAGGTGCACGACCATTAAAAAGTCATTGGAGTTTGATTTCATGTTAATATATTGATGGAATTAAACTAACTTTTTTATCTTTTAATTATAAAGTTGTAATAAATTACAACCTTTGATTTTTCATCAATAATTGATGAACATTTTAATATGTCTTATTTAGTATTATCATTAAAATATCGACCGCAGACTTTTCAAGAAGTAGTTGGGCAGGATCATATCACAACTACTTTGACCAATGCTTTCAAGAAAGATCGCGTATCTCAGGCTTACCTATTCACAGGTCCCCGTGGTGTTGGAAAAACAACCACTGCCCGGTTGGTTGCTAAGGCGCTCAATTGCATGGAAAGCCTCGGCGATCCCTGTAATAAATGCTCAAATTGTATTGAGATAACTGATGGTCGCAATATGGATGTACTTGAGATTGATGGTGCCTCCAATCGGGGAATTGAAGAGATTCGTGGTTTACGAGAGGCAATTCAATATAGTCCAATTAATTCTAAGCACAAAATATTTATAATTGACGAAGTCCACATGCTTACAACCCCGGCTTTCAATGCCCTTTTGCGGACTTTGGAAGAACCGCCCGAGCATGGAAAGTTTATACTCGCAACTACTGACATATATAAGGTTCCGGCGACTATCATTTCGCGCTGCCAAAGATTCGATTTTAACAGTATCACGATAAAAGAAATTGCTAAACAAATTAAATTTGTATTGGATAAAGAAGATATTCAAATTGATGATAATTCGCTAAAAATTATCGCCCAGAAGGCCGATGGCAGCATGCGCGATGCTTTGAGTACTTTAGATCAAGTGATCGCTTATTCGGGTGAAAAAATAACTACTGAAAGTGTAAATAAGGTTTTAGGCATAATTCCAAATGAGATGTACTTCAATATTTTGGAGGCTATTAAAGTTAAGAATGGAAAAGCCTTAGTTGATAAATTGGCTGAAGTCCGTTCTGCCGGGATGCCGGTACAAGAGTTTTTATCCGGAATTAATAGACATCTTAGAAACGTTATGATCGGAAAGGCTGAAAACGGGCTTGATGTTTTAGAGATAAATGATGATCTGAAAAATCAGTACATTGAATCGGCTGAAAATTGGGAAATAAGAGATTTGTTAAGAATATCGCAGGTAGTCGTTGATATTGAACAAAGAATTAAAAGAGCCGTTCAACCGCATATTCTAATTGAATTATCATTACTGAAATTGTTAGAGATGGACTCAGTAGTAACGATTCAATCAATATTAGAGGGCATTGAAGGCGATGCAATAGAAGAAAGGACTCCCAAGCATAATTTTAAAAATGATCAGAGAAGGATTAGAGTAAAGAATGAGAATGATTCTTCAAAATCACCAAATACGAATAATAAAATTGCTGAATCGCCAATAACCGATAAGGCTAATCTTGTTACACTGGAAATTGTTAAGCAAAAATGGGATGATTTTATCGAAGAACTATCATCTGAGAAACCATCGGTAAGTAATGCTTTAAAACATTGTGCAATCGGTCAGCTAACTGGTAATCGCTTGGAAATCAAGATGATCAATGGAAACAATTTTAATCTTAGAACTTTAGAAAAAAATAAATTGGTAATTGAAAAATATTTGGAAAAAATATATGAATCGCCATTAAGAACCGTATTTCTTATGACAAGGACGGAAGAGGTAGAAAAAGGATCTGATATAAAAAAGGAAGAAATGGTAAAAGCCAATCAAACAACGGCCAAATTGATTGAATTATTTGATGGAGAAATTATTAATTAGGAGAAGAAATGTTAAATAAAGGAAACATGGCACAACTTTTAAAACAAGCACGTGATGTGCAGAAAAAAATTGAAGAAGTCCAGAGTGAATTGGATGATTTGACAATTGAAGGTGATTCAGGTGGTGGAATGGTCAAGGTTGTGGTAAATGGAAAACAGCAATTATTAGAATTGAACATTGATCAGGAAGCTCTAAAAGAAGATAAGGAATTATTGGAAGATTTAATTATTTCAGCGGTAAATAATGCTTTGACTAAATCATTAGAAGAATCACAGAATAGAATGAACGCTGTAACCGGGAATATGCTTGGTGGAATGAATATACCGGGTTTAGGGTAATAAATGAGTTCGTTCCCTGAAAGCGTTCAAAAGTTAATAGATCGATTCGCCAAATTTCCAGGTATTGGTAAAAAAACAGCGCAAAGGATGGCTTTCCAAGTTATGAAATCTGATAATTTGCAAGCCGCCGAATTAGCTGAATCAATCGTGAATGTTAAGTCAAAAGTAAAGTTTTGTACGCTTTGTGGTGGAATTACTGAGATAGATCCGTGTCATATCTGTACCGATCCGAAACGTATTCAAAATGTCATTTGTGTTGTAGAGGATGCGCAGGATATTTTTATCTTTGAAAGAACTGCGTCTTATCGGGGAGTCTATCATGTTTTGGGTGGAATCTTGTCGCCATTGGATGGCATCGGACCCGATAAGCTAAATCTTAACAAACTGATTGACCGCGTAAAGGATGGAACTGAAGTGATTTTAGCAACCAACCCAAGTGTGGAGGGCGATGCAACGGCACTTTATATAAATAAACTGTTTGAAGGGAAGAATATAAAAATTACGCGTTTAGCACGCGGTATCCCGATTGGTAGCGTCCTCGAATATACTGATGAAGCAACTCTTGCCCGGGCATTGGAAGCTAGGACTGAGTTATGAAAATAAATATTCCGAATATTCTGACGATTTTCCGCATATTGTTGACGCCACTATTCATTGTGTGTTTATTTTATCCAAATATTTATTCAAATTTATGGGCTTTATTCATTTTCATTTTAGCTAGTATTACAGATGCCTTTGATGGGCATTATGCAAGAAAATACGATCAAGTTACAAGGCATGGTAAATTCTTAGATCCTTTAGCTGATAAGATATTAGTCAGTTCGGCGTTTATTTCCTTTGCTATCATGGATATAGTCCCATATTGGATGGTAATTTTGATAATATTCCGTGATCTGTTCGTCACCGGACTCAGGATGGTTATGGAATCACAAGGACTGACTATGATCACAAGTAAAATAGCGAAAGCAAAAACAACTACTCAAATTTCGGTCATAATTTTTATATTAGCATTCTTAGGATTTAAAATTTTTGATATAAATTGGCTGGGTATAGTCTATGATTTTATTATTGACTATCGAGTAATTTATTATTTTACTTTGGTTGCCACCGTATTTACCATACTCACCGGGATCACGTATCTATACAACAATAAGAATATTATCAAAAAGTTTATATCCGGATAGATATTGTATAAATTGTATGAATATTAAGATCGCTCAAACTTTTGCATCAGTATTTAATATTGGCAGGTTACCTGTAGCACCAGGCACATGGGGCAGTCTATTTGCATTATTAACATGGTTAATACTTATTCCTTATATTTCAAGTTTAACATTAATACTAATAAATCTAATATTATTTATAGTTGGAGTAATTACATCAAACAGAATAGAAACAGAACTTAAGGAAAATGATCCATCATTGATAGTAATTGACGAATGGGTTGGTCAGTGGATTGCTTTATTATTTCTGCCGCAATCAATTATTTGGGGAATAGTTGCATTCGGACTATTTAGAATCTTTGATATTTGGAAACCATATCCCATATATAAATTTGACAAAATGCAGGGTGGATGGGGTATAATGATGGACGATGTAATGGCAGGTATTTATACTCTATTAATAATTCAAATTTTAAGGTTTTTAATTTTATGAAAATTGCAGTTGTAACGGTTGGCGATGAAATCCTATCAGGTTTTACTGTCAATACCAATACGGCATGGATCGGTCAAAAATTGCTTGAAAATGGACTGTACCTTGATTTGCAATTAACGATTAGCGATAAAAAAGAAGAAATCATTAAATATTTAGATCTATTGACCAAAGAACATTATTCTCATATAATTATCACCGGTGGATTAGGTCCAACACATGATGATGTTACTCCCTCGGCATTTTATGAATTTTTTAATTCTGAACTAATATTCGATGAAGATTATTGGCAGGACTTGACAAGCAGATTTGCCAAAATAAATGTCAAAATACCTGAAAAGAATCGTAATCAAGCCACAAGACCTGATAATGGTGAAGTTTTAGAAAACAAAATTGGCTCTGCGCGGGGATTGTATTACAATAAAGAAGGTGTAAATTATTTTGCATTGCCGGGTGTTCCTTCTGAGATGAGATCAATGATGGAAAGTAGTGTATTACCGGTCATCAATGAAAAAAATGACTCGCAATTATTCACAAGAACAATCAGAACAATTGGATTTGGTGAATCGGCAATTGCCGAACAAATGGACAGTCTTAAGGGCAACGGTGTTAAAATAGCGTTCTTGCCACAATTGGGAATGGTTGATATCCGATTATTTTCCAAGAATAAAGACCAATTAAATAAATTTACAGAAGCAGTTGAAAAATTATTAGGAAATAAGATTTACGGGTATGACGAAGTTATACTTGAAGATATTATAGCTAACTTACTGATAAAAAATAATCTGAGTATTTCCACCGCAGAATCATGCACGGGCGGATTATTGGCACATCGTTTAACCAATGTTTCCGGAAGTTCAAAATATATGGAAGGTGGAATAGTATGCTATAACAATGATGTTAAGATCAATAAGGTTGGTGTGCAAGAACAGACAATAATTGATCATGGAGCAGTGAGTGAAGAGACTGCTTTTGAGTTAGCAACGGGTATCAGAGAAAAATTTGGAACTGAGATTGGACTTGGTATTACGGGAGTTGCCGGGCCAACCGGCGGGACTAAAGAAAAACCGGTTGGATTAGTTTATATCGGTTTAGCGATAAATGACTCAATACAAGTAAAGCGATTTCAATTTCTTAAGGACCGCAAAGCCAATAAAATCTTGAGCAGCCAAACAGCATTGAATATGTTAAGATTGGAATTGTTAAAATGAGTGATAAGTTATTAAGAACATTCATTTCAGTCACTTTGCCCAAAGAAATTGTTGGCTTGAGTAAAATGTTACAAACAACTGTAGTCAGTAAAAAGGCTAATATTAAATGGGTAAATCCGGGGAATATACATTTTACCTTAAAATTCTTAGGACATACACCGCAAGACGCTGTAGAAGGCATAAAAGATGTAATAACAAAAGTTGTCGCTAAACATTCAAGTATTAATTTAATGATAAAAGGTACAGGTTGTTTTCCTAAATCCGAAAGACCGCGGGTACTTTGGTTGGGAATTGACGGTCATTTGACCGAATTGAATAATTTAGTTAATGACTTGGAAATGAATTTGGACAAAATCGGATTCCCGATTGAACAAAAGGATTTTGTTCCACATATCACATTAGCTAGGATTAAATATCCACCCAAAGAAACTCCCAATATAACCGATTATTTGAATACTGATTTTGAACCGATTAATTTTAATATTAGTAGAATAAGGTTTATGAGCAGTGAACTATTTCCAAATGGATCAATTTATAGTATTTTAGGTACACATTTTTTAGGGGAAAATCCCAAATAGGAGAATTGATATGACCGATGAAAAGGATAAAAAAGTAAAAGCCATTGAATTAGCGATCTCTCAGGTTGATCGGCAATTTGGTAAAGGATCATTAATGCGCTTGGGCAGCGATAAACCGGCTTGGCAGGGTAATGCCATTTCTACCGGATGTCTTTCATTGGATATTGCGTTAGGAATAGGCGGAGTTCCACGGGGCAGAATCGTTGAAATCTATGGACCTGAATCAGGCGGAAAAACAACCTTGGCACTGCACATTATTGCTCAGGCACAGCAAGCAGGTGGCTTTGCAGCTTTCATAGATGCGGAGCATGCTTTGGACCCGCAATATGCTCAAAAATTGAGCGTTGATATTGATGAACTGTTGATCTCGCAGCCCGATATGGGTGAACAGGCGCTTGAGATCACCGAGACGCTTGTCCGTAGCGGTGCGCTTGATCTGATCGTTATTGACTCGGTTGCTGCGCTCGTTCCACGTGCTGAATTGGAGGGAGATATGGGTGATTCTCACATGGGATTGCAAGCACGCTTAATGTCGCAGGCTCTGCGAAAACTTACCGGTACTGTTAGCAGATCAAACACTTGTGTAATTTTTATCAATCAGATACGCGAAAAAATTGGCGTGATGTTTGGCAATCCCGAGACGACCCCGGGTGGCAGAGCGCTAAAATTCTATACTTCGATCAGAATGGACATTCGTCGGATTACTTCAATCAAGGAAGGAACCGATGTTATCGGGAACCGCACAAGAGTAAAGGTCGTGAAAAATAAATTAGCTGCTCCTTTCAAAGATACCGAGTTTGATATAATGTACGGTTCCGGTATCTCATATATCGGCGATATTTTAGATCTCGCCGTAAAGGGTGATATTATCCAAAAGACCGGTTCGTGGTTTAGTTATGGTGATGTTCGGATCGGTCAAGGGCGGGAAAATGCCAAAAGTTATTTACAGGATAATTCTAAAGAATTGGAAAAGATTGTTAAAGAAGTGAAAGCCTTTATGGGTTTGGATGAGACGGAGGATGCCAAAGCGTAAAATAGTTGAGATCAAACCTCAAGTACGTAATCCGCAGAGAAAAACTTTAGTTTTTGATGATGGAAGCGTCTTCGGAATTTCCGAGGACGTTTTTATTTCACATAAATTTAGTATTGGCGAAGAGATTGACGAAGATTCTTATAATGAGATTTTTGTAGCTGAATCGAAATCTAAAGTATTTAACTCGGCATTGCGATTGTTAGGATACCGTATGCGTAGCTGCAATGAACTCCGCAGGAGACTTTTGGAAAAGCAATATCCTGAAAATTTGGTAGATGAAACTATAGACCGATTATTAGATATGGGATATTTGAATGATCTTGAATTTGCCAAAGCATTTGCTAATGATAAAGTTAATAGTAAAAAAATCGGATCTATTGCTTTGCGAAAAGAATTTGTACCATATCATGTGGAATCGGAAATTGTCGAGCAAGCAATCCATGCAGTTTATGAGAAATACCCTGTGGCAAGTTTAATTGAACGGTTGATTGCCAAGAAAAAAATAAAATCAGGGATGGAATTGGATCAAAAAACAAAGAAACGATTAATTGATCTATTAAATAGAAAAGGTTTTGTCTGGAATGATATTTCAAAAGTGCTAAACGATCTGAACATAAAAATATGAATAATATTAATAAAAGCTTAACCGAATTGGATATCAAGCATATAGCTAATCTAATAAGTAGAGATCCAAATGAATATGAGTTGCGTCTAATTGAGCATATTCTTTCTTATGAGCTAAAACATAGGATTTATTTAGAAATAATTGGTCGTCTTAACAAAGGCGCCAATCGTAGGGTTTCAGATAGAATCCAATTGGATAAGGACAGCTATTTACATTTCTATAATGGCGTCAAAATATTTAATAATGATAAACTTGTATTTGATCAGGATGATGTAAACACTAGACTTAATTCGAACGAAATCATTCCCTTAAGTAATAATCATTCAATTATATCCGATAATTCTGATGAGAAAACCATCCGTAAAAAGATGGAACCATTTGGTGAAAATATTGCTTTTCAATTTCGATCAGTTCCAAAACTGTCAGAAAAAGTCTTATTTCAATCGCTGATTGGAAAAACAGCGACTGATAGCAAATCAGTTACGCGTAATTTTTCGAATTACAGGCTATTTAGAATCATTATTGAAAAAGACACAAAGAAAAATCAAAAAGCTCTCATCAACTTGATTGATTCTATTAATAACAGACAATTGTCAATTTCTGCAAGGATTAGTAAAAATCAAAGTATAGCAAGAGAAATTATAAGATATATTGTTTCTCATAATTTTGGCATTAATGTTCTTAACAAATACCAATTTAGTGATTTGGTGAAAGATAAAAAGGGATTATCCGTTTTATTAATATGCGATAAAAAAGATAAAACCAAACTCAATTCACTATGCAAAAAAGAAAACTTTGAATTAGTCCATGTTGGCGATCTGATTGAGGATCAGATAATTCAACTCAATAAAAAGAATGAAGTAATTTTTAATTTGCCAATTGGTGTATTTGATTTACAATATGATGTTAATCCCAAACACTATCAGGAGCCGGAAGCACAAACTTATAAATCTGAAGAGATTATAAAAGGTGCTGACAAAACTTCATTATCCAATCAGTTAACAAGGCTTCTAAAAAAGATTATCACTGCCAATTCTTTCTATATAAACGATCAAAAAATATCAGATGCTTATTGCCAAATAGTAGATTTAAATGTTGGCAACAAATTGGCAATTGCTCCGGCAGATCATAATAATCTTTTCCAAATTGCGCCCCGAACGAGCGCCAAAATTGTCGTAGCGAATGCTGCGAGAAAACTTGCTTGTACCGGTGTCAAACCCAATTTGATTCAAATCCATAATTTATTTCCCGATGCTAATGCAGATAACAATTGGCAGGCATCGGAGATATCGCAGGGGCAGGAAGAAGCAATCCGAGAATTAGAACTAACAATTGCTAACCGGAGAGTTGACGCCTACCGGAACAATTGGCAGCAAAATGTGTGGGCATCAGGATTTTTTAACCAAGCAGCAATTCCGCATATAAATTTTAAAAATGATGGCGATTTTATTTCTTTATTGGGCAGTCATAGAGGTGAGTTGGGTGGTTCTGAATATCAGCGCTATATCTCTGATAAAACTGCAAATGCATTTCCAACCGTTGATCTGAATATGGAGCGGCGTTTGCAAGATGTTGTTCAGCAAGGAATCAAAACCAATCTACTGAAATCAGCCACTAATGTTAGTTCGGGCGGTATTTCCATCGCAATTGCGCTGTCGCTCATCGCCAGTGAAAGCGGTATTGGCGCAAAAATACATTTATCGCGCAAATTCAGCGATGAAGAATTATTGTTCGGTGAGACTCAGGGACTTGTGATTGTTACGCTTGCCGAAGAAGACATAATGGAATTTGAGCGAATTTGTATGACAGTTGGTGTGCCATCAACTACAATTGGCAGAGTAACGGAGAACAACACATACACCTTTAATGATTCAATTAACCTCAAGGTGGATAACTTGAGAAAAGCTGTTGGTTAAATATTTATATCTTTAGCTCTTAATTCTTGAATCGCAGGTGTTAACAAGCCAATCATCTCTTGCTGAATAAGTCCATTGGTTGCTAATAGCTGAGGTCTGTTAATATTAAAATCAGTGCCATCCATTTTGGTTATTGTTCCGCCGGCTTCCTGCACTATTAAAACTCCGGCAGCGGTGTCCCAAGGATTAAGATCAAATTCCCAAAATCCATCCACTTTTCCTGATGCCACATGACAGAGGTCAATCGCTGCTGCGCCAAGCCGGCGGACGCCTTGCGTCAGATCAACGAATCTCTTGAATAATTCGAAATTCATTGACCATTTATCATCATGATTATAACTGAATCCGGTAACTAATAATGACCTTTCAAGACTATTAACAGTTGAGACCTTAATTGGTTCGCCATTACAAAATGCGCCTTGTCCTTCAATTGCAGAATAGAGATTATCAACAGGTAATTCCTTAACAATTCCGCATATTAGTTTATCTTTGTGCGCCACTCCGATGGATATTCCGAAGGATGGATAACCATGCACAAAATTTGTCGTTCCATCGAGCGGATCAATTATCCATTTGTAATTGGATTGGTTTGATTTTGCTCCGGATTCTTCAGCTAATATATCATGGTCAGGAAACACCTTTTGAATTTCATTTATGATAATTGATTCCGATTCCTTATCGGTGGCAGTTACCAAATCAATTCGGCCTTTGAATTCGGTATTCTTTGGTAATTCATGTGCTTTAAGCACGACAGCAGAGGCCTTTTCAATTGCTGATAGTGCAGTAATATAAATTTTATTTACCATATATATTAATTTTATAGGGAAAAATAATTATTAAGTCATGCTAAATTTTGTATAGTAAAACTTAAAGTGATTTTAATTATGAAATTAGTAAAATATATATCGTTATCGCTAATTGCTCTCCTAATATCATGTACCGAGGTCGGCGAATTAATAGAAGATGTCATTGTTGCAATTCCAAGTGATAGTACTCAAGTCGATGAGCAAGAAAAAGAAGAAACCAAGCAGGTCTCCGCGGAAAGTGATAATTGGAAGTTTTTTGGTGAGTCGGAATTTGATAAAAGTAAAAATGTTGATGATAAAGAGGGTGCATTGAGGCTGAGTAAAACAGGAGAAACTTGGGATGATACTGATAGAATTATCTCTAATAATAAATATCTTGTGGAACCTGGTAAAACTTATAAGATGGTTTTTAAAATGATTACCCATGATTGGCCTCCTCCTACAATTGAGGTATTCGGAGATTTTTATGATAAATCAAATAGTAGATTGTCCAAATCAATTGGAAGTTATTTTTCAAATTCAAAAACAAATTATTGGGAAAAAAGTCTTATTATTGTTGATGTTCCAAATGATAGCAGAATAAAATATTTCTCGCCGACTTTATTAATGTTACCAAAAAAAAGTATTGATGCAGATAATTGGGCTGATGATATAGAATTCAGTGAATACAAGTTTAATAATAACTTTTTACCTAAAACAAAATTTGATGGAACAAAAGTCAAAATTGATATGTTAGGTAACGTCTCCAAGAAAAACAATGAAAAGTTTGATGATTTTTTTCCAATTGGAATTTATGGTGATAATCAGCGTGAAGATTGGTCTGTATATGCAAAACAAGGATTTAATTGCTATATGTGGTCATCTGATTTGAGACAAATTGAAAAAGCTAAAGATGCTGGACTACTATCATGTGTTCAAATAGGTCCATATATAATTGGTGGAGATTGGCTACCTGCCAACAAAAATAGAAGAATTGAACATTTAACTAACTTTCTAAATAGTATAGATAATCATAACCAACATGATCAAATTCTCTTCTATTATATTGATAATGAATTTTACAAAATTGATCAACACGTTATAAATGTAATACAAAAAGTCAAAAATATTAATGTTGACGATAATGGAAATCGAATGCATCCTATCTATATGCTGAATGGTGCTTATGGACAAGCTAGAAAATATAATGAGTTGGTTGATGCAACAGGGACATATGTCGTATTGGATGAAACAGATATCCCATTGAGCGAAAATTTTATTGGATTACAAGTTAATGAAAATCAAAAAATCCCTGCTGTAATGGCACAAATTAATAGAGGAGTTGGAAAAAATTTTCGTCCAGTATTATTTGGTGCTATTGCCAAAGGAGCTAAGGGTTTAGGATTTTGGCGCGATGGCGGTAGTGGCGTTGACATAACAAAAGAACCATGGTGGGATGATTTTCCACAGATGGTAAAAGAGATTAAAGAAATGATGCCACTAATTAAAGAACCACATTTCACCGATTGGACAGTTAATTGTGATAACAGAGATTTAATATATGGTACAAGAACGCATAAAAATAAAGGTCATATTATTTTAGCAAATCCGACTAAATTAGAAATAACTGCTAGTTTTATAATTGAAGGATTACCTTATCAAATATCAAGTGTTAATGATTACTTTACTAAGGGAAAAATAAGTAAACCGAATGGGAATGAAATGACGCTTTCAATTAATGCTCATGGTTCTAAAGTTCTTATCTTAAACTAAATTTTATCCAAATCCACACTATAATTCTTACAGAATTTAGCATTATTTTCATGACCCTCAAACGTACATTATGGAGCCCACAATTATTACAATTAAAAATACTGCAAGTAGAAATACATTTTCTACGGCTTGCGATCAATACTCGTTTGAGCATTTGGGTTTCGGTGATGTAGGGTATAATATTCTAAATACCCATAATAATCTGAGTACTCGCAAAACAAGAAACTTTTCTCTCACAGGAGTTATCAGGCTTACATACGTAGACAAAAAAAGATCAAATCAACAATACCATAGAAACTCGTGGTAATTTAATCGGTTTCCCAACCGATATTAAGCGTAAAATGTACTCTATAGTAAAAATTATAGTAAAACACCATTTAATTGTATAAAGGATTTCAATATGGGTTAGATTGATAGATTTAACACTATTCAGAATGACAGCTATAACGCTTAAAACAATCAAAACGGTTAAGGTTGCATTAAGGGATTTACCGGCGGCGTATCGGCTTCAAAAATAATTGTATGAAGCCAGTGTTTAATGTTTTTCCAATTTGACGATATTACTTCTTATTTACAATACATATGACCTCAACATCTATTTCATTACCTATTTTGAATGTGTCAAAATCTACACCGACATTATAATTCAAGCGGTTTATGGTTTCACCGCCTTTAAAAATAATTTGATCTTTAGTTTCTTCTATCGAGAAGGGTACAAAAACTTCCCGCGTAACGTCTTTTATGGTTAAATAGCCGAACAAACCGTATAATTCATCCTGTTTGTTCATCTTCTTGGATTTAAAATGGATGGTCGGCCATTTATCGATTTCGAAGAAATCTTCATTTTTAAGATGGGCGTCCCGTTTCGGATTTTCCGTATCTATTGTATTAACCGCGATCGTTACTTCAAAATATGCCGAATCAGGATTTTGAGTATTAAAGTCAACAATTCCCTGCATACCCGTTATTGTTCCATGTACATCGCGTACACCCATATTGCGTACACTGAATTTTACATGAGAATTATCTGTATCGATTGATTGTCCAAATATTACAGATAATATAAAAAAAGTTAAGATTAGTTTTTTCATATTTTTATTTCTTTAAATATTAATTATTTATTCAATTTAGGTAGGACCATTAAAATCTGTTGTAACCGGCAGATTTTCTCTTTTGATAGGTATGAATTGGATTGCAAATAATATAATAAATACAATAATTAGAATTTTTTTCATTATTTATACTTTCTTACTATGTTCTAAATATATTTTTAGAATTTATCCAATATCTCATTAATATAAAAGGAAGGCACTACAACTGCCATCCCATAAAGATTGTCATGTACAGTTGCGCTAACAATACCAATTATTTTATTTACTGGTTTAGTACCACCCCAAGTCACAGCCCCAATTCCCCATATCGGAGAACCACTAAAACCACCGATACTTGGATCATCTAATAAAAATATTTCACCGCTGTCCGGTTTTAATCTAAGATATAAACTTGAAATCTTTGATATTTTAGTAATAGGTGAAATAATATTGCTTGCTCCTAAACCTAAAGGGTATCCTATTGCATAAACCTCACTTTCACGAAATGGTTGATCTCTTGAATGTTCAATTAAATTAAATGGCGTACTCAGTTGTTTTAAATTTTCAATTGATTGTGCATTAATTCTTAGCACCGAAATATCCGCAACAGAATGTGATATCCAATTTAGTTTTGATTTATTAAATACTATATCTTTTAATAGTATTGTTTTTGCTCTATTATCTTCTAAGCTATATACAATTTTTGTATTTAATGATGTGCTATCAGCTACATGTTTAGCAGTAACCAAATAAGTATATGAATCTTTGTTTATAAAAAACCCAGTACCGGTTATTGAATATTCATAAGGTTCGAGAGATTTAGTTTTAGTATTTTTTAACCAAATCTCAAATGTATTGTTACCTAATTTTTCTGTTTTTACTTTTGTTTCTACTATATGAACCGGCTTTGGTACGGTTGTATTAATAGTAAAAGATTTAGATCCATTCTGACTATGAACAAAATTATACAGATTGCAAATAAGTAAAATTATAATTGTCTTCTTATAAAATGTATGTTTCACTTCTTTCTAATCTTTCTCTTTTTATCCTTCTTGAACAGCGGAGCAGTATATTCGTTATACAATTCAAATAAATATTCTATTCTAGAAGTCTCATTTTTAAATGCTTGAGGGCGGTAGCACAGATCAACCGCTTTGTCCAATTCTTGGTGAGCTTTAACCAAATTTGACGGCATAGTTAATGGATCGTACAAATCAGCTAAACTGCTTTCAGGAAACTCATCCCTAATATCTAATACTTTTTGTGCTTTTTCCTTAACTTTATTTTTGTTCTTTTTACTCGGCTCTTTCGGCCATGGGTAGTTGTTATATACAATATTTTTTGAGTATCGGTAATCACTTTTTAAACGACCACAAGTATATTTAACCCAAGCCATATGCATCTCTGATATTAGTACACCAAAATTATAAAGTGTACCATTTGTAATTGCTAACATTGTATCACTAACAATATTATTTCTATCAAAAAATCCCATGGGAATATATTTTCTATTTTCAGATGAAACTCGCGGTACAACAATAAATGTTTTACCAAAATCTCTAATCTCACCAAATAATGATGGAAAATTAGCTTTCTTTACTGTTGATTTTCTAATACTTGCTAATCTGAATTGTTTAACCGCTTCAACTCTTTCTAAAACTTTTGGTAATTCTCTTAATTCATTTGGGTTTACGTCTTCTAACCATAAACACCATCGTTTTTTATTATTCAAGAATTCTTTGGCACTTATTAATGGTAGAAAATATTTTTCAGCTTTTGGTTCAACCTTAATAAAATTATCCTTTTCTTCTTGAGTAAATAAAAGATTTCCGCCATCTAAAGGCATGTTACCAAAACTCATTTCAGGTACATCAATTATTGGTTTGTCTCGTCTCAGTATAATTAGATCTTTGGCATTTGCTAAATAGGGGTTTATATTTTTTACAATTAATTCAGTTGGGTCACCTTTAATATCGGTATAATTAAATAGCTGCTTATCTTTTATATTATAGTTAGCAAAACCTATTATAACGCAGTATACTGCTGCTTTTCCTCGTGCTTCATTACTCCATTTAAATGTTGTGTGGGCAAAATGTATTTTAATGCCATAGTTTTTTAATAGTTCACCCCATAGTACACTAACTTGCTCACCTTGCGTAATTGAGTTTGTAGAAACAAAAGCAACATTTATGCTTGTATTTTCAATATACTGAGTGGCTTTAAGATACCATGCTCCTACATAATCAAGAATCTTTCCGTTTTTAATATTATAGAATATTTCAGCCATTTCAGCTCTTTGCTCTGTATTTAATAGCTTTGAACCAACAAATGGCGGATTCCCAAGAATATAGTTTAATTCATCATTAGAAATAATATCGTTCCAATCAATTCTTAAAGCGTTGTCATTAGTAATTATTGCTGATTTTTTCAACGGAAGTCTAGCAAAATATTGTCCAAACTCTTCTGAAACAATCATATTCATTTGATGGTCAATTAACCACATCGCAACCTCAGCAATGCGAGCAGGGAATTCTTCATATTCAATTCCATAAAACTGATCTACATCTACATATACTAAACTTTCTATTGATGTTGTTTGTTGCTTTTTATAATAAATTTTTAAAATCTTAAGTTCTAATAATCTGAGTTCGCGATAAGTTATTACTAAAAAATTACCACATCCACATGCAGGGTCTAAAAATTTTAGTTTAGATAGTTTTTTATGGAATTCGCGTAGTTGCTTAGTATTTGTTTTTACCTTTTCAAATTCTTTGTATAGATCATCTAAGAAAAGTGGCTTAATCAATTTTAATATATTTTTTTCAGATGTATAATGTGCTCCAAGATTTCTTCTTCTTTCAGGGCTCATTACCGATTGAAACATTGAACCGAAAATAGCAGGTGAAATTTTACTCCAATTTAAACTACAACAATTTAATAACTCATTCCGCATTTTTGAATTGAACGAGGCAATAGGTAATTGCTCTGTAAAAAGTTGCCCGTTTATATATGGAAATTGGTTAATATGCTCATCCAAATTTGTGGAACGAATCTTTCTAGGTTTATTTAATGCCTCAAATAGCTGTGCTAATCGACTACCTAAATCAGAACCATCTTCACTCGTTTTGAGTTCAATAAATTCTTTGAATATATCCTTTTCAAATATGCTTGTATCATCAGCAAATAAGCAGAATAATAATCTAACCAAATATACTTCAAGATTATGCCCGGTATATCCACTCTCTTTAAGTTGATCATGAATTCTTCCCATTAATTCAGCAGCGTGGATATTAACAGGGTCTTCTTCCTTTAATTTTTGTTTGTGGTTGTACCCTGCAATAAAATCAAACAAGGTTACATTTTTATAAAGCTCCTTTAATGTAAAATTATAAACTTTGTTTTTATCAAGATTAAACACTCGAAAATTTTGAAAATCACAAACAATTATTAATTTTGGGAGGTCTTTTTCTTCAAGTCCAGGGAAGTAATCAATTGCTTGTTTATGAGCTTTGTTAAGGTCAGCACCAAGTGATTTATGTTCTACAAGAATGTTCCCTTTCCATAGTAAATCAATTCTACCATTCTTACGAGTAGATGTAGTTACTTTCTTTTCAAAAGTTGCTACTCGTCTGCGATTAATTCCAAATATTCTAAAAAATTCATCCCAAAAAGTATGAGCTTCAGCTTGTTCACGTGTTTCGTCTTTCCAATCATTCGAAAAACTTAGCGCACGATCTTTTATTTCATTCCAACTTAAAGCCATTTTTATTTTTTCAATTTCTTATAAGGAATATGCTCCTGACTAAAGTACTTAGTTTGGGCACGTTTCAATGCACCTGAAAGTAGAATTATTGATAACAAATTTGGTATTGTCATAAATCCGAGGGCGGCATCTCCAAAAGCCCAAATTGCCTCAAGTTCGGCAATTGCACCAATAAATACAAATACCAAGAACATCCACTTATATGGTAGAATTGATTTTTCACCGAATAAATATTCGATTGAGCGGTCGCCGTAAAAAGACCAACTTATTGCCGTTGATATGGCAAAAAGAATAACGGCAAGGGTAACGATCTTGTCACCGTATCCAAATAGCCAACTCAATCCTTCTTTAAAGGCAAATGAAGTAAGCAGACTACTATTAAACAATTCGCCGGCAAAGGTTGGATCAATCCGTGTTACATAAAATTCAGTATGATGCCAGGCGCCGGTTGTTAGAATTACCAAACCGGTCAAAGTACAAATGGTAATTGTGTCAATGAATGGTCCGAGCATTGCAACAGCACCTTCCCGCACCGGATATTTTGTTTTGGCAGTTGAATGTGCAATTGCCGCTGAGCCCTGTCCGGCTTCGTTGGAGTATAGTCCGCGTTTAACACCCCACAGCATGGTGTTCATTATTATTAGAAATGTACCGCCGCCAACTCCGGCGATCTCAGCCGGCGGATTGAATGCCATTTGAAATATTAGTCCGAAACTCTCGCCAACATTACCGGCGTTTGAGACCAAAATTAATCCGGTTGCAGATACATAAATTACCGCCATAAATGGCGATAGGAATCCGGTTACGTTTCCGATTCGCTTAATTCCGCCAATGATCACAGCCCCGACAATAGTAGCCATCAATAAACCGTTAATGATCTGCTGCCAAGACAGATTAAATCCCTGCCACAGGGCGAATTTCGCTGTTATCCAATGTTCTGTACCGACGACTTGGGAAACCTCGGAATAAATTTGATCCGAAACGGTAAATGATTGGATGGCATTGCCCGTTGCAAATGAACAAATTACTGCAAAGACCGCAAAAGTGACAGCTAACCATCGGTAACTATGACCAAGCCCATGCTCGATGGTGTACATCGGCCCGCCGGCAGTGAAACCACTGTCATCAATCTCACGATAGCGCAATGATAATGTACTTTCGGCATATTTCAGAGTTGTTCCAAAGAAAGCCGTGATCCACATCCAAAAAAGCGCGCCGGGACCACCATAATATAATGCCGTAGCAACGCCGGCAATATTACCAATTCCGACCGTAGCTGATAAGGCAGTGGCAAGTGCCTTGAAATGATTGAGGTCACCTTCATCTTCCGGATTATCATAAATTCCCCGTGTAACTTTAACGCCATGCCAAAAATATCGCAATTGCGGGAAGCCAAGTTTAATAGTAATAAAAATTCCGGTACCAACAAGCATAATAACCATCAATGGAACGGCTCTTTTTCCCGGGAATGACCACACAGCTTCAAATAAATCTGTGCCGTAGGAGTATAATAAAAATCCGATTAAACTAAATCCAATAATTCCGGCTGTGGATCTTTTCATATTGTATCCTTGATTTTTGTAAAAAATATAAGGCGTATTTTACAATATAATAATATCAATCAAAAATATGAAAATGGCGTATCCGATATATTCCATTTTATGAGACCTTTTTATCATATTTTATTGTATATTAATAACTCAACGGTGAGTTGATTTATTAGTAGAATAATATGTTTGGGGGATTAAATGAAGATATTTAAAAAAATCTCGATTGTTGCAATATTTTTATTTAGTACAGCAACAAATGCCCAGGTAATTCTTACCCAATTAGGACATCACCCGTTTTCCCAACCTCAATTAACAAGTATTTCTGACCTGAGAAATATGATTGAAGCGAATAAAAATGATATTAAAGAAGGTCTTGTTTTGGCAGGTTTGCCTGAAATATACGAACCATTAATGGAGCAATTACCGATTGCTGAAATCAAAAAAGTTTATTATGAAGATGGAACCGAATTTGATTGGATGTTTCATAGAAAAAAAGGGATGGGGCAAGTTCTAATAGCAAAAGATGTAACTTGGATCAATAAGGAATCTATTGAAGCATATCAATTTTATATTGACGCCGGTGAAAAACGCTATACATTTGCGGTTCCCTTAATTTGCAGTAATCTTTCCTTGCGAGGCGTAACAAAAGCACCAATCGCGATCATACCGCCGGTTTCGGAAATAAAGAAAGAAATTGTCGCAGTTGAACAAGAAATGATTGAAGTTGAAGAAGTCGTTGTACCCGAGCCTGCTACGCAACCTATTCCGGTGTTTGCTGAACCGGAAATGAAAATCGAAACTCAACAAATCAATCCTGCCTTGGCAGCAACGAAAGCAACTACAGAATCAAAGCTCAAACTTTTAGCTGATCTCGGCTACCTGCACCAATTTGATCCGGCTTATCATTTATTAGCCCGGATTGGTGCCGAAATACCATTGAACGATAAATTCTCGCTGCTCGGTTTAATTGGCGCCGCTCCGTTAATCAAGGAATCGGAAGGCAAGGATGCCTACGTTATGGATTTTCTCGTTGAATATAAATTTGCTGAAACATTTTTTGATGTAGGAGTTGGAGGATGGAAAACTGACGGTGATGAAAATAAGAAATCCGAAAATTCTCAGCTTGATATTATCTTGGTTTTGGGAACTAAAATTTTCGGTGAAACCGATGGTTTTAATGTGTCCCTTTTTGTGGAAGCGCGTAACGGAATTGATGAAATTGACAGTTATTCAACCATGAGTTCTTTTGGCAGATGGGGCGGAGGATTGAGATTTAGATTCTAAATTCTACCTATTTCAAATTTAATTAAGGGCGTATCAATTGCGCCCTTTTTAATTATTAGTGATCACAGTTTAATCCTTAATATTGTTCTTAATATTAGGATATGTATTAAATATATTGTTTAAATTTTTTGAAGAGCTATAAATATCAATGAGTAATTTTATAATACTGCTAATATTCATCATTCTTGTTACGGTTTTCATTTGGATCAATGAAAACCGCTTAAGATGGCGAAAATGGAAAAAACCAACCGGAGAATTCCCTACTAAATGGCGTAAGATTTTGGTAAGTAAAGTATCCTATTATAATAATCTTTCAGCGATCGAGCGCACAGATTTTGAATATAAAATACAGGAGTTTCTGAATAATGTACGTTTGACCGGCATCAGTACAACGATCAATGATGCCGATCGTTTACTCGTTGCTGCAAGTGCCATCATACCGATTTTTGCCTTTCCGGAATGGCAGTATGTTAATCTGCGCGAAGTATTGATTTATCCTGAGCAATTTGATCATGATTTTCAGACTGAGGGTAGCAATCGAAACATCCTTGGAATGGTTGGCACCGGTTATATGAATGGCAAAATGATACTTTCCAAACGAGCATTGCGGCACGGTTTTGAGAATGAATCAGATAAAAAGAATACTGCGATTCATGAATTTGTACATTTAGTTGATAAGGCTGATGGCAGTATTGATGGAATTCCATCGGCTTTGCTTGGTAGGCAATATACAATTCCATGGATTGACTTGATTCAAAAGAAGATAGAAGAGATTTATGAAGGCGAATCGGATATTAATCCCTATGGTGCAACAAATAAATCGGAATTCTTTGCAGTTGCCAGTGAATACTTTTTTGAACGACCAAAGCTGCTGAAATCAAAACATCCTAAATTATATGAATTGATGGAACGCATTTTTGCCCAACAAATGACCGATAAAGTATCGAAGAAAAGACAAAAAGATATTGGCAGAAACGATCCCTGCCTTTGTGGCAGCGGAAAGAAATTCAAAAAATGTTGCGGTAAAGAACATTATCACAGATAAAGAAATATTATAGAGGTAAAATATGAAAGAGCAATTTGTACAGCTTGATGAGAAAGTAATCGCTTTTATGCGAAAATACGGTATCACATTTCTTAGGATAAGTGTCGGAATTATATTTTTTTGGTTCGGAATTTTGAAGTTCTTCCCCGATATTAGTTCGGCACAGGGAATAGCAACCGAAACAATTTCCAAATTAACTTATGGATTGCTGCCTGCCAATATATCACTTATTATACTGGCAGCTTGGGAAACAATTATAGGCATAGGTTTGATAATAGGAAAATATTTACGTTTAATTCTATTTTTATTATTTGCCCAAATGCTTGGCACATTAACGCCGTTGTTAATCTTTCCAACAGAAACTTTTAGAGTGTTTCCGTTCGTTCCAACCTTGGAGGGACAATATATAATTAAGAACTTGATTTTAATCAGTGCCGGATTAGTTTTGGGATCAACTGTAGGCGAAGAATCTAAAATTAATCAATGACTCTACCTAAAATAGCGGACATTATTATTTATTAATTGCTAAATTTTACCGGTTTAATTCATTTTTAGTTAATCAATAATAAATTATGAAAGATAAAAGTACATTCAAATCTTATGTTCCTGCTTCGGAAAGTCCTTTAGAGTTCACACTGAAAGCTGTAATAACCGGTATTATTTTCGGAATACTGTTCGGGGCTGCCAATGCCTATCTTGGTTTGCGAGCCGGTTTAACAATTTCCACGTCAATTCCGGTGGCAGTTATGACAGTTGCAGCGTTCCGGGCGCTTAAAGCGCTGAATAGATCGGGAACAATTTTAGAAGCCAATATCTCGCAAACGGTTGGTTCGGCATCAAGTTCGCTTGCGAGCGGAGTGATCTTCACGTTGCCGGCATTATTCCTATGGGGATTTGATCCGACACTTGTTCAGATGACGCTGTTAGCGATGTTTGGCGGGATGCTTGGTATTTTGTTTATGATCCCGCTCAGAAGATTTCTGATCGAAAAAGAACATGGAAAATTACCTTATCCAGAGGGTACTGCTTGCGCAGAAGTATTGATCGCAAGCGAAGTCGGGGGTAACCGTGCTAAAAATGTATTTTATGGTTTAGGTGCGGGAGCGGTATTTAAGTTTCTTTTTAGTTGGCTGAAATTATTCCCAAGCGATATTCATTTTAAGATCCCGTTTCTGAAAAAGGGACAATTAGCAGTGGATATGTCGGCTGCATTATTTGGTGTGGGTTACATTCTTGGTCCAAGAATAGCGGCAATTATGGTCGGAGGAAGTTTGCTGTCATGGGTCGTCATTATACCGGTCATCGCCTATTGGGGCGCCGGACAGACAGCGCCGTTATATCCTGAAACAGTCAAGCTAATTACTGATATGTCAGCAAGTGAGATATGGACAAGATATGTACGCTATATTGGAGCCGGAGCGGTTGCCACCGGTGGCATAATTACATTGATCAAAAGTATTCCAACAATGCTGCAAAGCTTCAAGATTGGTGCCCAACAGTTTAAAGACCGACTAAATAAAACTGCTATTGCAATTCCGCGAACCGGACAGGACCTTCCGCTAAATTATGTATTATTCGGTGTATTATTAATTGCCATTGGAATGGCTGTGGTGCCGTTTGTATTTGGACCGGTTGAAAGCGTTATCATGCGTTTTCTTGGAGCCTTATTGATCGTAATATTTGCCTTTTTCTTTGTTACCGTATCATCTAGAATTGTTGGACTTGTAGGCGTTACATCAAATCCAACATCAGGTATGACGATAGCAACATTATTAGGCACAAGTGCCATATTTTTGGCTTTAGGATGGACTGGCGACATCGGTAAAACCGCCGCTATCACGGTTGGTTGCGTGGTTGCAATTGCCGCTTCAATTGCCGGTGATACCTCGCAGGATCTGAAAACCGGATTTATCCTTGGTGCAACACCGAGAAAGCAACAAATCGGTGAATTGCTTGGTGCATTTACATCGGCTACCTTTGTTTGTATATCAGTAATTCTATTAGATAAAGCTTACGGATTCGGGACAGCAGAATTACCGGCACCGCAAGCTACTTTGATGAAATTGGTAATTGAAGGTGTGCTTGATAATGCGCTACCGTGGTTATTGGTTGGATTCGGTATTCTAATTGCCTTAGGGGCAGAATTGTTGAAAATTCCAAGTTTGCCATTTGCGGTTGGAGTATATTTGCCGGTGGCAACAATGATGACAGTATTCTTAGGTGGATTGCTTAGATATTTTATGGAAAGAACAAGCAGGAATGATGAAGAAAAAGAAAGAAGACGTGAAAATGGAATTTTATTTGGTTCAGGATTGGTTGGTGGTGAAGGTTTGCTCGGTGTAGCAATAGCCGGGGTTGCATTTTATTATGGCAGAGCACCCAAAGGCATTGGAGAGGAATGGGCTGGAGTTTTGGCGCCGTTGGCCGGGTTGGTTGCTTTTGGTATATTAGCATTTGTGTTTATTCGCAGGATTAATTCAAAATAGTTTTTTTTGTACTATTCAGATATTAAAACAAAATTGTTATTACGAGGAACAAAGTGACGAAGCAATTTTGTTTTTAAAGTTTAATGAGATTGCCATGTTCATCCCGCTTTGGTAGGACAAGTTGGCAATGACAGAATGGTAGAGACGTAACATGTTACGTCTCTACCTACAGAAGATTAATAATTATTAAGGTCATGCAAATGACAAGGCAGTATTTCTGTCATTTCGCACTTGCCTGTGCCGCTCAGCGGTGATGCGGAATCTATTATATTTAATATCTTAGATTACTCTCCCAATAGACCGGAATTAGAATGACATCACAATTTTTTCAATGGGATCATAAAAAGTATTTTAAACTTTGATCATAAGTTTAGAACTACAATAAATCTGTCTTGTTAGCTCAAAATTTGTTGTAATCAATCCTGATAAATCTGTACTTTAACTGATTAATAAAAACACATAATCCGTGTCAATAAAATCAAATAGATCAATTGTAATCCTCCTTGGAATACCGGGAATTTTATTATTGACATGGCTTGGCGGAATTGCCTTCGGAATTTTCGTTCTATTAGTCATGATTCTTGCATTAGCAGAGTTTTATGCAATTACAAAATTAAAAGGCTATTATCCACAGCAATGGATCGGATTGATTGCAGTATTGTTGATCGCTTATTTGTTCTACTTTGCTCCAAAACTTGAATTATTTTATATTTTTGTGATCTGTTCTGTAATGGTTATGTTTACCCTTTTCTATGAAATGTTCAGGAACAAACCAAATCCAACGGAAAATTTTGGCATAACGCTCGGCGGGATATTTTACCTGCCCTTATTACTGGGTACTTTAATTGGCATCAGAAATTTTGATACGGAACATACAACCAATTTTACATTTGCATTATTTATAGGTGTATGGATCTGCGATTCGGCGGCATTCATCGCAGGAAAATATCTTGGTAAAAAGAAGATTTATCCGCGCATCAGCCCGAACAAAACCGTTGTTGGAAGCGTCGCAGGATTAGTTTTTGCATTCCTAACATATATAATTATGAATAGGATCGGATTTATCGGGTTTAATCTTGATACGGCACAAATAATTTTATTATCATTAATTACCGGAATCTTTGGACAAGCCGGAGATTTTGCAGAATCATTGTTTAAACGGGATGCAAAAATCAAGGATTCGGGTTCATTATTACTCGGACATGGAGGTGTTTTGGATCGCTTTGATTCACTTAGCATAGCCAGTCCTCTTGTTTTTATATTTCTAAATTATTATTACTAAATAAGGTTAACCATGGAACTGAAATCTATATTAGCTACGGATTGCGGAAGTACCACAACTAAGGCAATCTTGATCGAAAAAGAAGGTGATGAATACCGATTGAAATTTCGCGGCGAAGCGCCAACCACTGTTGAAGCACCCTTTGAAGATGTTACCAAAGGTGTGTTGAATGCGGTAATGGAAGTAGAGGAATTATCCGGTAGAAAATTGTTGGATGGAGACAATATTATCACGCCTCAAAAAGGCGATGTCGGCGTTGATGTTTACGTATCAACAAGTTCAGCCGGTGGTGGTCTGCAAATGATGGTAGCAGGTGTTGTTAAAACGATGACCGGTGAAAGTGCCGAAAGAGCCGCCTTAGGAGCGGGTTCAATTGTCATGGATGTTATGGCTTCCAATGATGGGCGTATGCCCCATGAAAAGATTTCTCGTATTCGTCAATTAAGACCCGATATGATATTATTATCCGGCGGAATTGACGGAGGTACAATTTCGCATGTAGTTGAATTATCCGAGATGATCGCAGCAGCTAATCCAAGACCAAGATTAGGTACAGGTTATAAATTACCGGTTATTTATGCCGGTAATAACAAGGCCCAAAAAAATATTGAACAAACACTCAGCGAAAAAACAGATTTAACTATTGTTGAGAATATCCGACCGGTATTGGAAGTTGAAAATCTTGGTCCCTCGCGTGATAAGATCCATGATCTTTTTATGGAACACGTAATGGCTCAGGCTCCCGGATATAAAAAATTAATGAGTTGGACGGATGCTCCGATTATGCCAACGCCCGGTGCTGTCGGATCACTAATTGAGATGATCGCCAGGGAAGACAATATTACAGTGGTGGGTGTTGATATCGGTGGAGCAACCACCGATATATTTTCAGTATTTCAAGGCATATTTAATCGTACCGTAAGTGCCAATTTGGGTATGAGCTATTCGGTTTGCAATGTTCTTGCGGAGGCAGGAATGGATAATGTTCTGCGGTGGGTGCCAATCGAGATTGATCGAGCTGAATTGAATAATCGAATTGGCAATAAAATGATCCGACCAACAACGGTACCGCAATCGCTACAGGAATTAATCATTGAACAGGCAATTGCGCGCGAAGCACTGCGACTTTCATTTATTCAGCACAAGGAATTTGCTGTGGCGTTAAAGGGTGTCCAAACTGAAAGAACAATTTCCGATGCCTTTGAACAGTCCGGTTCAGGAGCATCACTTGTTGACATGATGGAATTAGATTTGCTTGTTGGATCGGGCGGCGTACTATCCCATGCTCCAAGAAGGGAACAGGCAGCACGGATGTTAATTGACGCCTTTATGCCAACCGGAATTACACAATTAGCGGTTGATTCAATATTCATGATGCCGCAACTTGGGGTTTTAGCAAATATTGATAAAAAAGATTTAAAAGATAATGCTCGAAAAGCAGCGGTTGAGGTATTTAAGAATGATTGTCTAATTCGGTTAGGCACTTGTGTAGCGCCGGTTGGGAAGTCAAAACCCGGTAAGATTGTGTTAACCTCTGAGATTACTTTGCCGGATGGAAATATTGTTAAACACGAATTGAAGACCGGTGAACTAATCAAAATTGATGCTCCTTTTGAGCCGATGAATGCCAAGCTTATTCCGGGTAGAAACATAGATATTGGAGCAGGCAAAGGAGAGGTGATCAATACGAAAATTTACGGTGGACAAGTTGGCATCATACTCGATGGAAGAGGAAGACCATTAGAATTGCCGGAAGATGAAGGAGATCGCATTGCGAAACTACAGGAGTGGTCCCAAGTAGTTAATGAGTATCCCGAATTTAAAAAATAGATTTGATTAAGGAATTGATATGGCACACGCATATACTCCAGGATTAAAGGTTTTACACGAAACTAAAGTAATAAAGGAACGTCGCCTGCCTCTTAAAGGTGATGTTCTTAAGAAAAAAGGCGAACAAGTGTCTCCTGACGAGATTGTGGCAAAAACTGATCTTCCCGGCAATGTTCAGATGGTCAATATTGCTAATTTGCTAAATATTGATGCAGCTGATATTGCTGATTATGTTAAGATTGAAAAAGGCGGATCTTTCAATAAAGGCGATGTTATAGCGGAGACCAAGGGACTATTTGGTTTATTTAAGTCAAAAGTTCCGGCACCGGTGTCCGGATCGCTTGAATCATTTTCAGAAATCACCGGTCAGGCAGTGTTACGCGAAGCACCGATTCCGGTTGAGATGGACGCTTATATCAGTGGCAAAGTAAATGAAATTATTCCCGAAGAGGGTGTTCACATTGAAACTGATGCCGCTTTCATACAAGGAATTTTTGGGATTGGCGGTGAAAGCCGTGGTGATATTAAAGTAATTGTCAAATCGCGCGAAGAAGAAATCACTAATGACATGTTGGATGCATCTATGGCGGGCAAAGTAATTATTGGCGGATCGCATATCAGTTTAGCTACTTACAAGAAAGCTATTTCATTGAAAATAGCTGCAATTGTTGTGGGTGGATTCAATTACAGCGATTTGAAACCGATTCTTGGATACACATTGGGTGTAGCTATCACCGGATCAGAGGATTTAATTACTTCGCTAATCGTGACCGAAGGATTCGGTAAAATTAATATGGGGCATCGAACTTTCGACCTATTAAAACAATATGACGGAAATTTTGTTTCAGTTAATGGAGCGACCCAAATTAGAGCCGGTGTGATCAGACCGGAAATCGTTATTCCGTTGAAAAAAGTATCCGGAAAGCACAAAGATATTGACACATCAACCGGTATAACCAATGGAAGTTTAATAAGAGTTATTCGAGCTCCCTATTTTGGCAAAATGGGTAGAGTCGTATCTTTGCCAAATGAACTACAGAAAATGGAATCGGAAACTATGGTTCGAGTTGCAGAAGTAGAAATTGATGGTAACAAGATGGTTGTCCCGCGAGCAAATTTGGAAATGGTCGAAACCGATTAATATTTAATGGATATTGACATAAGCGTCAAAAAACAAGATCATACCGAACCCAATGTTCAGGAAAAAGAAGCAATCACTCGAATTGCTCAAAAAATTATAGATCGAGGTTTCGTTACTCCGGCTGTATTCTTCTTGGAGTTAATGAAACCTTTTTCATTATTAGGAAGTCACGCTTTAGTATTCTTTGGACCTATTCTAACAGCATTTATACGCCAAGATGGATATTATCGGGCAACAGAATTATTAGAAGATTCAAAGAATGTAGAATTTTTAATATCAGAAATTGAAAGAATTGATAAGGAAAATAACAAAAACAAAAAAGAGGTAAAATCGTGAACGATAAAAAGTTTTGGTTCACGTTAGGCGGTATATTAGTTCTATTTATAATATATTGGATACTAGGACATCCGTATTTTATTGAAGGGCGCGTAAACATGTTCTTTGCAATAATTATAGCGGCATCCACAATCATATATTTTATAAATAAAGCCAAACGTGGAGAGGATATATACCTAAGAACGATTCCCGGTCTAAAAGCTTTTGAAGAGGCTGTCGGGCGTTCGACAGAAATGGGAAAGCCGGTTCTGTACGTGCCCGGAATCGTTGATATGGATCAAGTTGAAACTGTTGCCGGTGTGATTATACTTGGGCATGTTGCGAAGATGACTGCGCAGTATGAAACACCGCTCAATGTTCCTGTAGCACGATCTATCGTTATGAAAGCCGGACGTGAATCGGTAAGAGAAGCATATATTATGCAAGGCAGACCTGATCTGTTTCATGATGACATGGTTCATTACCTCACCGACGATCAATTTGCTTATGCTGCCGGCGTAAATGGTATCATGATGCGTGAAAAACCTGCCGCAGTATTTTATCAAGGTAAATTTTATGCAGAATCGCTCATTTTGGCTGAAACCGGTAATTCTATCGGAGCGATTCAAATTGCGGGAACGGCATCACCGGCGCAAATACCATTTTTTGTTACCGCTTGCGATTATACCTTGATCGGAGAAGAGTTCTTTGCGGCGAGCGGTTATTTATCCAAAGATCCCAAATTAGTCGGCGGAATTAAAGGTGCTGACGTTCTAAAAGTTATCTTAATTGCACTTATCTTAGTGTCGATAGTTTTAAGACTATTTAATGATTTGGGATGGATCAATTTTGATATTTTAAAATTCTTAACTATCCAATAGAGAGGTAGCTATGTTTTGGAAACGACAAATTCCCATTGCAATTGTTGCGCTTGTTGGAACGCTAACACTTTTTGGATGGTTTGTGGATCAACCAGACATTAAATCATTCGTAAACGATGATGCAACTCAATGGTATGATATTTTGGCGAGTTTTGCGATCTTTCTCGGCGCGCTTAATTTGCTAAAACTTCAATCACAAAAAATAATTAAACAGAAGAAAGGTTGGCAATATAGCATTTTTGCAATACTAGGATTTGCTTTTGCTTTTTATGCCGGATTTTTAACACGAGGTGCTTACACAGTGAACATAAATAATGCCGGTGAAAATCCTGATGCTGTAGCCCAAGTACTTGCCAACGATACCGGAGCAGAACTGGAAGGTGCAAAAATAATGGTAGGAATGATCGATGGCGGATCACCGTTAATGCTCGAAAAAGTTCATTGGTATGAAAAATCTGCAAATGAACTTGCGCAGAAATATTCAGAACAAGGTGCTGTTGTTGAAGTAATACCGGAACCTCAAAGCGGTGGAGCACACTTAACTAAAACGGATTCACTATTCAATTGGATGTTTTTCCAAGTATTTACTCCATTATCAGCAACCATGTTTGCATTACTAGCTTTCTTAGTCGCATCGGCATCTTATAGGGCATTTCGAATTAGGAATTTTGAAGCGACATTGCTCTTAGTTGCAGGAATAATAATCATGATTGGTAGAGTGCCGATTGGTAGCAAAATATCCAGTTGGTTCGTACTTTATGTATTTGTGCTATTACTTGGGGTTATGGTAAATACCTGGAAAAAGAATCGTATAATCACTTTTGGAACCGTTGGTCTAGGTTTAGCTATTGTGACGATTTTTGGCATAATTATGGGGTGGCCGATTGATAAACCGGCATTTGCCTATTTACCAAAACTTCAAGATTGGATTTATCTAGTGCCTAATGTCGCCGGTGCACGGGCAATTATGATCGGTATCGGTATTGGTACATTTGCTACTTCCATGCGCTACATTCTTGGAATCGAAAAATCTTACATAGGGGAGTAGAGCCATGAAAAAATTAGCAGATTTAATTATAAAACTAGGTTCTATTGACCGCAGATGGATATTTATAATAATTGCAATTGTTGTAATGTATCCATTATTTAAACCATTAGGATTACCAATCAGAGAAACAGAAGCTTCTCAAAGAGTATTTGATATGGTTGAATCATTACCGGAAAATTCAAAAGTTCTGCTTTCGTGTGATTATGGTCCAAGTACAAAACCTGAAATCCATCCGATGGCAGTTGGCGTTCTGCGCCATTTGTTTGAAAATGGTCATCAGGTATATGTTACCTGTTTGTGGCCGGATGGACAATTCATGGCGCGCGAGGCTTTAGATCAAGTTGCCGAAGATGAATATAATCTTACCTACGGCGAGGATTATGTTTTATTAGGATTCCGTCCCGGTAACGAAGCAGTCATTAAAGGAATAGTTAGTGATATTCGAAAAATGTACACAATTGACTCAAGAAGTATTCCAATTACTGATATACCAATGATGGAGGGAATTGTAAATATTTATGATTTTGATTTTCTATTCTCTGCATCAGCAGGATATCCGGGAACGGTGGAATGGGTACAATTAGCCGCTGATCCTACCGGAGTTCCGATGTCAACCGGTGTTACTTCGATACAAGTAAATGAAGTCATGCCTTTTGTTGATGCCGGACAAGTCAATGGAATATTAGCGGGTATGCCCGGAGCTGCTGAGTACGAGGCATTGATCGGCAAAGCTGGAATTGGCACATCAGGAATGGATGCTCAATCAATTGCTCATATAGTTATCGTAGCATTCATTATTTTTGGAAACATAGCATTCTACTTAGAACGCCAACGTTCTAAAAAGAAATTTTAGGAGGCAGATATGATTAGTGCAGAAATAGTAGGTGCTTGGATCGCGGTATTTTTAACACTTTCCATATTCTCCTACCTGTATAAAGATAATCCGTTCTACAAGACTGCTGAACACATTTTTGTAGGCGTTTCGGCGGGTTATTGGGCATCAATATATTTTTGGACGCAAATACAGCCCAACTTATTTGGCAGGTTGTGGCCATATCTTCCTGAGGGTCAGGCATCAGGTTTTTTTGGAAAGATTTGGTATGGTATATATAATATTTTCAATTTTATATATGAACCTGCTTTCCCTGATGGCGGGGTAGCTACCGGTCATGGCATGAACTTAGTATATATTATTCCTTTGATTATCGGAATAATGATGCTTTTATCAGTTTTCTCCAAATTGGGATGGTTTGCCCGATGGGGAATTGCCTATGTTGTGGGTATGGCAGCCGGGTTGCGTGCTTATGGATTCCTAAATTCCAATGTTATCGGTCAGGTAAAAGGTTCGGTAATTCAATTAACCGGAGATGTTTCAACCGGTGCAATTATTAATGGAATCATTTTAGTGGTTGGGACTATAGCAGGATTGATGTATTTCTACTTTTCAAAGGAGCATAAAGGATGGTTCGGTTCGATTGGTAGAATAGGAATCTATTTCCTGATGATCTCATTTGGTGCCTCTTTTGGATTTGCCGTGATGGGTCGTATTTCACTGTTGATTGGAAGATTTACCGACCTGAAAACCTATGGTGGCGCTGATTATCATCATGCTTCTTTGTGGTTATTGGCCATTATGGTAATAATTCTCGGAATATGGACCTTTACTAGCAAGGATAAGGACGAAGCAACTACTTAAAACTAATTTCTGAGGGAGACCAAGGAACAGGGCGTCTTAGATAATTGAGGCGCCCTATTTTATTATAAAAATGTCAATCAATATCAATTTTTTATTGAGAATATATAATGTAATTTTGATGTCAATTTATTGACTTATTATTCAAAAAAATATTTAAGGATTATCATGAAAACTAAACAAATACTCAAAGAATTAGGCTTGAGTGAAATTAATTATGGCGCCTGTGCCGGTCCAAATGATTGGTATAAAACAACGGACGCCGGCAAGTTAGATTCAATTAATCCCGCCAACGGCGATGTTTTGGCGTCGGTTCATCAATGCTCTGAAGCTGATTATAATTCTATCGTGGAAAAAAGTTATGCAACCTTCAAAGAATGGAGAAAAGTACCGGCTCCGGTTCGCGGTGAATTAGTTCGTCAAATGGGTAATGCTCTCAGAGACAAGAAAGATTTATTAGGTAGTTTAGTTACTTTGGAAATGGGCAAAATCAAGCAGGAAGGCGATGGTGAAGTGCAGGAAATGATTGATATTGCTGATTTTGCGGTTGGGCAGTCAAGGATGTTGTATGGTAAAACCATGCACTCCGAAAGACCCGATCACAGAATGTATGAGCAATGGCATCCATTAGGTCCGATTGGCGTGATCTCAGCATTCAATTTTCCAGTGGCTGTTTGGGCTTGGAATGCATTTATCGCTGCTATAGCGGGCGATACGGTCATTTGGAAACCTTCTTCAACCGTTCCGTTAACCGCCATTGCTGTCCAAAATATTTGTAATGAGGTGCTTGAAAAAAGCGGACATCCGGCCATATTTAGTTTAGTGATCGGGCGCGGTTCTACAATTGGTGAAGCTTTGATAGCTGATAATAGATTGTCATTGGTATCCTTCACCGGTTCGACCGCGATGGGTAAAAGAGTATCAGAAGTGGTGGCAAAAAGATTGGGGCGTACAATCCTTGAATTAGGTGGCAATAATGCCATAATTGTTGATGAAACCGCTGACATGGATATGGTAATTCCGGCGGTAATGTTTGGGGCTGTTGGAACATCCGGACAGCGTTGCACAAGTACACGTAGAATCATTCTTCAGGAAAACTTATATGATGATTTTGTCAAGAAATTAGTCAATGCCTATAAACAAGTACGAATTGGCGATCCGATCAAAGCCGACACGTTAATGGGACCTGTCGTGAACCAAGGTACGGTTGAAATATTTAAGGATGCTATCAGCAAGATCAAGGCTGCCGGTGGTGAAATTCTGTATGGCGGTAATGTTATTGAAGGTGATGGATTTTATGTCGAACCAACCATAGCAAAAGCCAAAAATAATTGGGACATTGTGCAAAATGAAACCTTTGCACCGATACTATATATCATAACACATAAAACTATAGATGAGGCAATCGAAATCCATAATTCGGTACCGCAAGGTTTATCTTCGGCAATGTTCACCCGCAACGTATTGAATGCCGAACAGTTCTTATCGGCGCGCGGTAGTGATTGTGGAATTGCAAATATTAATATCGGTACTTCCGGTGCTGAAATTGGCGGTGCATTTGGAGGGGAAAAAGAAACCGGCGGCGGACGGGAATCAGGATCGGATTCGTGGAAACAATATATGCGCAGACAAACTAATACAATAAATTGGAGCAAAGATTTGCCATTGGCGCAAGGAATTAAATTTGATATTTAACAATTAATTTTTAAAGGTAATTGAATGAAAACAATAAACGCAGATAAAGTACGAAATACGATTGCAGAACACATGTTAGCAGACGGTTTGGAACCGGTAATTGATTTGCAGAAAAGTCATGGCAGTTGGTTTGTTGATAAACGTAATGGACGAGAATATTTGGACTTATTCTCAATGTTTGCCTCAATGCCAATCGGCTATAATCATCCTCATGTTCTTGAACATTCAGAAAGTTTGAAAAAAGCAGCTATCAACAAACCTACCAATTCCGATATTTATTCGACCGAAATGGCTGAATTTGTGGATACAATGAGCGCAATAGCACAGCCGTCCTATTTGCCATATTCTTTCTATATATCAGGCGGCGCTTTAGGCGTTGAAAATGCGCTCAAAGCCGCTTTTGATTGGAAAGTCAGAAAGAATATTCAAAAGGGAAATGGAGAGTTGGGATCGCAGGTAATCCATTTTCACGGCTGCTTTCATGGTCGTACTGGATATACGCTTTCACTTACTAATTCACATGATCCCCGTAAAACGATGTACTTTCCGCAATTTAAATGGCCAAGGATTACGGCACCTTCCTTAAAGTTTCCTTTAAACGATGAAAGTATAGAAGCTGTCGAAAAGTTGGAGCAACAGGCAATTGAAGAAATAAAAGAAGCCATCAATGGTAATCAAAATGATATTGCAGCGTTGATTATTGAACCGATTCAGGGTGAGGGTGGTGATAATCATTTCCGTACTGAATTCATACAGGAATTAAGAACAATCTGCAATGAAAATGAAATAATGCTGATATTTGATGAAGTACAAACCGGAATTGCATTGACCGGCAGGATGTGGGCGCACGAGCATTTTGGCGAAGATGCAAGACCGGATATGATTTGTTTTGGCAAAAAAACTCAGGTTTGCGGGTTCTTTGCCAGTAAACGGATTGATGAAGTTGAGAATAATGTATTCCATGAATCAGCGAGATTAAATTCAACTTGGGGTGGTAATCTTGTTGATATGGTAAGATTTAAGCTGTATCTCGAAGTCATCAGGAATGAAAATTTGGTTGAAAATGCAGTTAAGTCAGGGGAATATCTAAATCAAAAAATCGTTGAATTAGAAAATGAGTTCCCTGATATTATTTCAAATGCAAGGGGAAAAGGTCTATTCTGTGCATTTGACTTAGAAACAGGTGAAAAAAGGGATAAACTACGTAACTTAATTGAAGAAGAAGGCGCGATCATGCTTGGTTGCGGAGCACATACAATTCGGTTCAGACCTCCGGTAAATATATCAACCGATGAAATTGATAAAGGCATTGAAATAATCAGGAGAGCTATAAAAAGATTTTGAACCGGCAGAAAAAGATCGGGACTGTATATTTAGTTGCTACTCCAATTGGCAATCTTGGTGATATTACTTTTCGAGCTGTTGAAATCTTAAAAAGTGTTCCATTAATAGCAGCCGAGGACACCCGGAAAACAAAAATATTATTGAACCATTTTAGCATAAATGTTCCGCTTATAAGCTATTACGAACACAATCATTTCTCGCGAATTGATAAGATTATTGACCACTTGAATGATGGTAATGATATTGCCGTCGTAACCGATGCCGGCACACCCGGCATTAGTGATCCGGCTTATAAATTAGTACGCGATGCCATAAATATTGGAGCGAAAATCGAGTCAATTCCCGGTGCATCATCGGCTTTGGCGGCATTGGTGGCATCGGGATTACCGACCGATAGATTTATTTTTGAAGGATTTTTGCCACCCAAAAAAGGTAGAAAAAAGCGATTGCAAGCACTAAAAGAGGAAACGGCAACTATAATCATTTTTGAAAGCCCGAAAAGAATAAATCGCACTTTAGCTGATATTTTGAGTATTATCGGTGACAGACCGGCAGTACTTTGCCGTGAATTAACGAAAATACATGAAGAGATTATTAGGGGAACAGTTAGTGAACTCGCAGCGTACTTTGCTAAGAAAGAGGCACGCGGCGAGTGTGTCCTTTTAATCGGTAAAGATGATGAGAAAATCTATTTTGAATAAAGGCAAATTTATAACTTTCGAGGGAATTGACGGCTGCGGTAAATCAACACAAGTCAGGATGCTTGTTGATAAGTTGCAGCAATTTGATCTAAATGTTGTTACCGTGCGCGAGCCGGGCGGAACCCGGATTTCCGAATCAATCCGTGAGATATTGTTATATCGTGATACACACGAATTGGGCGAACGAACCGAAGCCCTGTTGATGACAGCAAGCCGCGCTCAGGTCACCAAAGAGGTTATTGATCCTGCCTTAGAAGAGGGGCAATGGGTGGTCGCTGACCGTTATGCGGATTCTACGTTAGCATATCAGGGCGGCGGACGAAATATTACTATTGACTGGTTGGAAAAATTAAATCAATTTGCAACATACGAAACAGTGCCGGATTTAACATTTTATATAGATGTTTTGCCAAATATCGGAAAAGAACGGCAAAATTCAAGATTAGATCGTATTGAGCAGGCAGGTTTAGAATTTCAGGAAAGGGCAAGAAATATTTATTTGAAACTCGCCGAACGATATTCGGAGCGGTTCATTGTAATTGACGGGCACAAAGATATTGAATCAATACATCATAATATTTGGAAAGAATTAGAAAAAAGATTATTAGAGAAATAAATGAAGAATAAAAGAAAAAATATTTTCATTGGACTTACTATTGGTTTAGTTACCGTAATTGTATTTGCAGCATCGAAATCGGATATCTATACTGAAATAATGAAATCACAGCGTTTAGTCAATGATGTTTATAAACATTTAATCACAAATTACGTTGATGATTTTGATGTTCAGGCCTTCACGCGCGCCAGCATTGAGGATATGGTCGGCGAGCTTGATCCTTATACAATTTATATAGAAGCTGATGAACGGCATAGCCTTGATCTGCTAACAACCGGCAAATATGGCGGTGTGGGAATCCAAATTGGCAAAAGGGATGACAGGCTGACAGTAATTGCTCCCATGGATGACACGCCGGCTGAACGAGCGGGAATTACCAACGGAGATATCATTGCAAAAATTGATAGTACGTTTACCAATGAATTAAGTCTTGATGAGGCTTCAAATCTTATCCGCGGGGAAAAAGGCACAGATGTTACTTTATATATAGAAAGATATGGCAACGATGAGCTTATCGAGTTTGTTTTAACTCGGGACAATATTGTTGTCAAAGACGTGGCTTTTGCCGAATTAATTGATGGAGATATTGGTTATATACGTTTAACACGCTTTTCAGCAAACTCAGCTCCGGAAATGCGGGCGGCGCTGAAGAAATTTGTCGAAGCTGATGCTTCAGCCTTTATTCTTGATCTACGCAATAATCCCGGTGGATTGCTCGGGGCATCAATTGAAATTTTGGATATGATGGTACCAAAAAATGAATTATTGTTAACGACAAAAGGACGTACCAAGGAATCTAATCGGGAAATCTATTCAAAGCATAATCCGATTATACCAGAAAACATGGAAATTGTTGTATTGATCAGCGAAGGAAGTGCCTCGGCAAGTGAAATTGTTGCCGGTACTTTGCAGGATTTGGATCGTGCTATTGTTATGGGCAGAGCATCTTTCGGCAAGGGTTTAGTACAAACTGTTGTCAGTTTGGATAAAGAAAGAGCGTTAAAAATCACAACTGCAAAATATTATACTCCGAGCGGACGATTAATCCAGAAACCGGGTTATATTGATGAAGAATTGTTGGTAAATAAAGCCGAAGAAGATACTCTCTTTACAACTACAGGAGGACGAACCGTGAAAGGTGGTGGAGGAATTAATCCTGATATAGAGATTGAAGTTGAATATAATTATCCGCTTACTTTTGCTTGTCTGCGAAATGGACAGTTTATGGCGTTTGTAACAGAGCACAAAAATTTATACACAAGTATAGCTGAGGTAAAGGCAGATAATAATATGTTGAATGAATTTGAGCAATTTATTACTGCTAATGAAATAGAAGTCATTACTGCCGGTGAAAAAGCCCTTAGCGATACCAAAGAAAGATTGTTCAATATTGATAGTACTAACACAGACTTGAACAGTGCTTTTTCAGCCATTGAAAAATTTATTAATGACCACGAAGAAACACTTTTTGAAAAGGAAAAAGCCAAATTATCTGAATTTTTATATGAGGAATTTGCCAGTGTTTATGGCGGAGAAGAAGGAAGATTCAGAGAGCAATTAAACTATGATGAGACTGTTAACCAAGCTCTTGTACTACTAAAAGATGAAACAGCCATTATTGACATATTTTTGGCGGGAAATCACCAATTATAATATTTAATTATATTTGAAATTATTTTTAATTTTTGTTCGTTACGGGCGATTAGCTCAGCTGGTTAGAGTGCTTGCTTGACATGCAAGAGGTCAACAGTTCAAGTCTGTTATCGCCCACTTTTGATTGAATATTGAAAAACTACCATCGGTATTTTTCTGTATCATATGGTTTTCATTTAATCTCTCTTTACGCTATTTTGTCCAATAGTTGAAACCAATTACAAATCTTTTCACATAATTATAAATTATTTGTATAAGTATTTTTTTACATAATAAATTTATTAAGCGAAATAACTCTTTATTAATGATTAATACACAAAATTCTACACAAAATAGAAGTGGGCTTATTTGCCCCTTGTTAGCTGCCCGTGTAGGATTAAATCGAGAGTTATTTCGCGATAACCACTTGAGGCTTTCAAGGGGTTTTATAATATCACCCAACCTCAATGTAGAATCCAAATAATTAATAATAAAAATGGGAGTTAAAAATGTATAAATACACGTTACTAATACTATTTATTTTAGTAGTAGGATGTAAAAAAGATCCTGCTTCTTCGAAAGAACTTACTGTTACTGATATTGACGGTAATGTTTATGAAACAGTACAAATTGGTGAGCAACTATGGATGGCAGAAAATCTAAAGGTAAAACATTATAGAAATGGTGATCCAATAAATTATATTACTAATGAATGGTGGTCGAACGAAGGTGCCTACTATTCCTACAATAATAACTTGGGTAATTCAAATACATACGGCTTATTGTATAATTGGTATGCTGTGAATGATTTGCGTGGAATTGCACCGGAAGGTTGGCGTGTAGCTACAATTTATGACTGGCAAAATTTAGTAAATTATTTAGGTGGAAATCGTGCTACAGGAGCAAAAATGAAAGCAACATATGATTGGGATGAACCGAATACTGGAGTTACTAATGAAAGTGGTTTTACTGCTCTACCTGCGGGACGTTTCTACGTTGAAGAAGATGCAATAGGTTTTAGTGGGCTTGGGTGGATCGCTGAATTTTGGTCATCTAATTATTGGACGCTCTATGATGCACAAGGTGTAACGCTATGGTACGATGAATCAGATTTGTATTTTTATAATGATAATGATAAAAGAAATGGATATAGCGTTCGCTGTATAAAAGATTAAAAATTATCAAAATATATATAAATCATCTAAAACCCTCAAGGTTTTGAATACCTTGAGGGTTTTTTTACTGTTTTAGTAAATTTCATTGTTTTATCGACTATAAGCATTAAATTTGTTGCCTTAAATAGCTGATATTTAATTGTATATGATGTTAAGAAAAAATATAAATATTGATTATAAACTATTTTCGAATAGTGCAGTAGCTTTGCATCCCATCTTCGATACATTTACATTTTAATTTGCAATTCTTACATCCATGAAGAATATAACCATTACATTTCCGGATAAATCCACACGTACTTATGAGAGCGGTGTTACACCGATGCAAATTGCTGAGTCTATTGGTGAAAGATTGGCGCAAGCAACTATTGCCGCTAAAGTTGGTGATAAAATTGTTGATGCAAATTATAAAATTGAAAATGATTCTGCAGTAAGCATCCTAACACCTGATTCACCCGAAGGGCACGAAGTATTACTTCATAGCACTGCCCATTTAATGGCGCAAGCGGTTAAGGAATTATTTCCTGATGCTAAAGTAACAATTGGGCCGGCAATCGAAAATAGGTTCTATTATGATTTTGATATCGAAGGTACATTTTCCGAAGATGACCTTAAGAAGATTGAAGAGAAAATGCACGAATTGTCCAAAAATGATTATTCAGTTCATCGTAAGGAATTAACGCGCGAGGAAGCAATTAAGATATTTGCTGACATGAACGAGACTTACAAAGTTGAAATTATCGAAGGAATTGATCCGGAAGAGAAATTGTCAGCTTACGAGCAGGAAGACTTCATTGATCTTTGCCGCGGACCGCATGTTCCATCAACTGGTAAAATAAAGCATTTTAAATTACTTGAATCCTCCGGTGCATATTGGCGCGGTGATGAGAATAATAAGATGCTGCAACGGATCTACGGAACATCATTTGGCAGTAAAAAAGCATTAAAAGAATATTTACATTTTTTAGAAGAAGCTAAAAAACGCGATCACCGCAAACTGGGAAAAGAATTAAAGATATTTACGTTTGACGAGGAGGTTGGACCGGGATTACCTTTGTGGTTGCCGAATGGAACAGTCATCATTGAAGAATTGGAGAAATTAGCCAAAGAAGTCGAACGGGAAGCCGGTTATACGCAGGTCAGGACGCCGCATTTGACTAAAGGTAAATTATACGAAAAATCAGGCCATTTGGAGCATTATAAGGATAGCATGTATCCGGCGATGGATGTGGATGGAATTGACTATTACGTTAAGCCGATGAATTGTCCGCATCATCACAAAATATTTGATTCGATGCAGCGTAGCTACCGTGATATGCCGGTAAGACTTTCTGAATATGGTACTTGCTATCGTTATGAAAAATCAGGACAGCTTTTCGGACTGATGCGTGTCAGAAGTATGCAGATGAATGATGCGCACATATATTGTACTCCCGATCAGTTCAAAGATGAATTTTTGGCTGTCTGTGATCTATACTTTAAATATTTTGAGATTTTCGGTATTGAAAAATATCAAATGCGCTTAAGTCTGCATGATGAAGAGGGGCTTGGCAAAAAATATGTTAATGAACCGAAACTTTGGAAACAAACAGAGGAAATTGTTAAGAAAGCCTTAGATGATGGTGATTTCAATTATGTTGAAGTTCCCGGCGAAGCTGCTTTTTACGGTCCCAAGATTGATGTTCAGGTTTGGAGTGCAATCGGCAAGGAATTTACATTGGCAACCAATCAGGTTGATTTTGCTCAGCCCGGTCGTTTTGGATTATCTTATGTAGATGAAGACGGCAAAGAAAAGACACCACTCTGTATCCATCGGGCACCGCTAAGCACGCACGAGAGGATGATCGGATTTTTAATCGAGCATTTCGGTGGTGATTTTCCATTGTGGTTGGCTCCGGTGCAAGTGGCAGTATTGCCGATTTCGGAAAAAACTAATGAATATGCCAAGCAGATCAACAATAAATTATTTTCGGTTGGGATTCGATCACAATTAGATGATCGCCCCGATAAAATCGGTGCGAAGATCCGCCAAGCTGAAATTGATAAAATAAATGTTATGATAATTGTCGGCGAACAGGAGAAAGATGCCGAAACAATTTCAGTCAGACGCAGATTTATTGGCGACATGGGATCAATGAAACTTGAAAAACTCATTGATCAATTAAATGATGAAATAAAAAATAGGAGGGATACTAATCGCAAAAAAACCTAAGATTCGCGTAAATGAAGATATTTACGCTGAAAAAGTTAGATTAATTGATGCGGACGGTAACCAAGTTGGTATAGTAAGTGTAGAAGAAGCACTTGAACAGGCACGTGATGTGGATTTAGATTTAGTTGAAATTTCACCAAATGCTAAACCGCCTGTTTGTAAAATTCTTGATTATGGAAAATTTAAATACGAGGCGCAAAAACGTGAACAGCAAAGCAAAAAGAAACAGCATGTTATTAAAATCAAGGAGATTAGATTACGACCTCGTATTGACCAACATGACCTTGAGACGAAGGTCAATATGGGTAGAAAATTTTTAAGTGAAGGGTGTAAATTAAAAGTCACCCTAATGTTTCGCGGACGTGAGATGTCACGTTTGGATTTAGGCGAAATAGTTTTAGATAAAGTTGCAGAAATGCTAGCTGATGTGGCGGAAATTGAAAAACGGGATCCGATGGAAGGTAGGCGCATATCAATTATGTACACTGCAAAGTAGGAGAAGCAAATGCCAAAACAAAAAACACGACGCGGCGCAGCTAAACGGTTCCGATTGACCGGTTCCGGGAAGCTCAGACGCAATAAAGCAAACCATAGACATATGCTTATTCGACGTTCAAAAAGCGCAAAAAGAAAAATGCGCAATCCCGGCTTAGTCGCTAAAGCTGATGAACGCAAAGTACGTCGTATGTTGTCGGTTTAGGGAGGGATAGATGCCAAGATCAAATAGTTCTGTCCCGAGGCATAGAAGACATCGAAAAATAGTAAAGCAGGCCAAAGGCTACTATGGTGCCCGGAGCCGCACTTTTAAAGCTGCCAAAGACGCAGTCTGGAAAGCGGGAACTTACGCTTATCGTGACCGCCGACAGAGAAAACGACAATTTCGTCGTCTTTGGATTACGCGAATTAATGCTGCGGCTCGGTTAAATGGTATGTCCTATTCTGCTTTTATTGCCGGATTAAAGGATAAAGGATATGATCTGAATCGTAAAGTATTAGCCGATTTAGCAGTGCATAATCCCGAAGCCTTTTCCGAAATCGCAAAAACGATTCAAAAATAACTATGTCTTTAAATGACTCAATCAAGGCAGTTCGGGAGCAATTCCGGACTGCCATTGAAGATATACCTAATGAGCCTTCTAAGCTCGAAAAGATCAGAGTAAGATTCCTCGGTCGCAAAGGCGAAGTTGCCAAGTTATTTGCTACAATGGGCAAGATTGCTGCCGAAGAAAGGGCGGAAGCGGGGAAACAGCTTAACGAACTAAAGAATGAATTGCAATCCGCCTTTGATTCCATAGTTCAAAAAATGGGTAAATCGTCTAAAAAATCACAAGCCGATAAATTTGATTATACACTGCCCGGATTATACGCTCCAACCGGTTCAATCCATCCGATTGAAAGCACACTCAATGAAGTTAAAGACATATTCAAATCAATCGGATTTTCGGTGGCTTATGGTCCCGAAGTTGACGACGAATATCACAATTTTGACGCTTTGAATATTCTTGAACATCATCCGGCACGTGATATGCAGGACACCTTCTTTGTCGAAGATAGAGCGGTTTTACGTACGCATACTTCAAATGTACAAATCCATTTAATGGAAAATAAAGAACCGCCAATTAGATATATTGTGCCCGGTAGAGTGTATCGCAATGAAGCATTGAGTTATAAGAGTTTTTGTTTATTCCACCAAGTGGAAGGTTTATATGTTGATAAAAATGTATCGTTTGCGGAATTGAAAGGTACATTGGATTATTTTGTGCGGCGCATGTTTGGCGAAAATGTAAAGATCCGATTTCGGCCGAGTTTTTTCCCATTCACCGAACCAAGTGCCGAAATTGATCTGTGGAATCCGGAGCGGAATCAGTGGTTGGAGATACTTGGCTGCGGCATGGTCAATCCTAAAGTTTTTGAGAATGTAGGTTATGATCCCAAAGTGTGGCATGGCTATGCCTTTGGAATTGGCATTGAACGCATGGCGATGCTTAAATATAAGATAAAAGATATTCGCGATTTTTACCGCAATGATGTGCGCTTTTTGGAGCAGTTCTGATGCGACTATCAATTAATTGGCTAAACCAATACGTTGACATTAGAGAAACTCCACAAGAGTTAGCCGATATGTTAACCATGCTCGGTTTTGAAGCCGAGATTGCAACTGATCTATCAAATTTAAATAATGTTGTTACTGCCAAAGTTGAAGCAGTTGAAAAACATCCCAATGCCGATAAATTAGCGGTTTGCAAGGTTAATGACGGCACAGAAACATTTAATGTGGTCTGCGGCGCTCCCAATGTTAAGGCGGATCAGAAAATTGTATATGCCAAAGTAGGAGCGGAGCTACCCGGTGGTAAAATCACTAAAGCTAAAATCCGTGGCGAGGTCAGTTTTGGAATGATCTGTGCTGAGGATGAACTCGGGATTTCCGATGAGCACGAAGGAATAATGGTATTGCCGGATGATACCAAATTAGGCTTACCAATTAGTGATGTGCTAAATGAAAAATATGCAGCCTTGGAATTAGATATTGCACCCAACCGTCCGGATGCCTTATCACATATTGGCATTGCACGAGAAGTCAGTTTGAAAACCGGACGAAAGCTCAAACTACCATCGCATGATATTGAAAAGCCGAAAAATATAACCGATAATGTCGAAGTCATTTTAGATGATGATAAAGGTTGCCCACGCTATATTGCCGGAGTAGTTGACAATATTAAAGTAGGACCAAGTCCACAATGGATGAAGGAATTATTAGAATCAGCCGGGCAGCGCAGTATCAACAATGTGGTTGATATATCCAATTTTGTATTGTTGGAAACGGGACATCCGACGCATATTTTCGATCATTCGCAAATACCGCATGATAAAATATTAGTTAGAAAAGCGGCAAAAGGTGAAGAATTTGTCACCTTAGATGAAGACAAACATAAGCTTGATGACTATCATTTATTAATTACTGATGGTGAAAAACCGGTTGCTTTAGCGGGAATTATGGGAGGTTTGGGTTCAGCGGTAAAAGAAGATACCACCAAAGTTTTGATCGAGAGCGCTTATTTTGATCCGGTTACAGTTCGCAAAGGTTCAAAATCACTTGGGATGTTAACCGAATCTTCACGGCGGTTTGAGCGGGGTGCTGACCCTGAAGCTGCAACCACAGCATTTTATCGGATTGTGTCATTGCTCAAAGAATATGCCAATGGGGAATTGGTTTCCGAAGTTGTTGATGCCTATCCCAATAAAATTTTGCAGCCAAAAATCACATTGCGGAAGTCGGAAATTGATCTTGTGGCAGGCTGCGATATATCCAATAAAATTATAGAAGAAGTAATGACCGGATTGGGAATCAAATGGACTTTGGGTAAGGACAATTCTTGGGAATGTACTCCACCAAGCTACCGACCTGATCTTGAAAATGAGATTGATTTGATTGAGGAAGTAATTCGTATTTATGGCTATGATAATGTTCCGGTTCAATCAAGATATGGCAGTTTATTTAATTATACCAATCCCGATCCGCGAGCAAGGATAACTGATATAGTCAATACATTTGCCGGATTAGGATTTAGACAATGTTATAATAATTCATTGCAAGCGGAAAGTGCAGCGCGACTGTCAGGAATTAAGCCCGTTAAAACGGTTAATCCTTTGAGTGAAAATTTATCTGATCTACGTACTTCACTGATCTCCGGTTTATTGAATAATATAGACTTTAACATTAAAAACGGAACCAATGACTTACAATTATTTGAATTGGGTCAGGTACATGCTCAAGAAAGCAAAGGCTTTAAAGGTATCACTGAAACAGCCCAAATTGCCGGCGTTTTGTACGGTAATTCTCAAATACCAAATATTCACAATGAAAAAGGTGCTAAACATTCATTTTATTCTTTAAAAGGTAGTTTAGATAATTTCTTTTTACGCTTATTAGGTCTTACCGCCAACTGCAAAAAAACGGAACACGCCGAATTTGAACAGAGTTTTGCGATCACTTTGAACAAGACTGTAGTGGGAATCTGCGGTTTTATAAAACATTCAATTGTTGAGGATATGAATTTAGATATTGAAGATAAAGTCTATGGTTTTGTACTCGATACTGATAAGCTGCTCAATATCCTGGATCAACCGGTTTATTATCGAGAGATTGCTAAATACCCTACGATTGAAAGAGACTTAAACTTTGTTTTAGATGAAGCAGTCAATGCCGGTGATATTATAAATAAAATTATTAAGCTGAATAATAAACGGCTTAAATCGGTTACTCCGATTAACATCTTCAGACATCCATCGCTTGGCGATAATAAAAAGAGCATTGTATTCAATTTAGTATTTCAAGATAATTCGAAAACACTTGAAGACAAAGATGTAAATCCAATTATTGAAGAAATTATAAGTATTGTTAAAGTAAAGTTTAATGCTAAATTAAGAGCGTAATAATTAATAATTAATCGGAATAAATTATGCCTGATTCATCAAATTTAGTTAAAGTATCAATTTTAGGTCAGGATTATACCGTGAAGGCACCGGCGGACGCAACTTATATTAAAGAAGTGGCGGAGTATGTGAACGAAAGGATGAAAGAGGTGCAGGATAATATCGGGCCCGACCAATCATCAACCCGGATTGCTATTTTAGCTGCCATGAATATTTCGGACGAATTATTCAGTATCAAGCGCAATAAAGATTCGATCTCAGGGGATGTCGGTAGCAGAATCGCCTCGTTGATCGAATTAATTGACGAAAATTTAACCAAAGAATAATTCGAGACGATGCCCAATCATATTATACTCTCGGGCAAAACAGTTAGCACAGCGGTTTATGAGCAACTGCAACCGCGGATTGATAGATTAAAAGCCAAAGGAATTGTACCCGGGTTAGGAGTTATTTTAGTTGGTGATGATCCCGCCTCGCAAGTCTATGTAAACAGCAAAGCTCGTAGATTTAAAAAATTAGGTCTAAATTCTCAAACGTGGAGTGCGTCTTCGAGTATCTCTGAACAGGAACTAGTAAAACTCATAAATGGGTATAATTCAAACAATAATGTTCATGGAATCCTGATTCAGTCGCCGTTGCCTAAGCATCTCGATTATAATAAGATATTGTTGAATGTTGATCCGCACAAGGACGTTGACGGATTCCATCCGGTGAACGTTGGCAAATTGACATTGGGCACACCGCAGTTCATTCCCTGTACACCCAAAGGTGTAATGCGCATTCTTGAGCATTATGAGATTGAAATTGAAGGCAAAAATGTTGTTGTGATCGGACGCAGCAATATTGTGGGACGCCCACTCTCAATTTTAACGAGCCTCAAACAAAAGTACAGTAACGCCACAACCACAATTTGCCATTCCGGTACGACGGATATTCCATCGGTTGCGAGACAAGCTGATATTTTGATCGCAGCAATTGGAGTGCCGGAAATGATTGATGAAACCTACGTAAAAGAAGGTGCCGTGATAATTGATGTCGGAATAAATAGGGTAGAAGACGATTCTGAAAAAGGATACAAACTTGTGGGCGATGTTAACTTTGATTCTATCCAAAATAAAGTTTCAGCCATTACACCGGTTCCGGGCGGGGTAGGACCGATGACAATTGCGATGCTTGTTGAAAATACAATTGAAGCCGCTGAATTATCTATGTCATCCTGATGAGCATAGCGAAGAAGAATCGCAATCCTGATAATCTAATAAATGGATTCTTCTCCCGATAAGAAGTCGGGATCAGAATGACAATAATATGAAAAATACCAAAAAATTATCTTTCTTTGAACAATATCTAACTGTTTGGGTGCTGCTGTGCATCGTGATCGGCATAATCATCGGGAAGAATGCACCGCAATTCGCGCAAGCATTAAATGATTTTTCAATTTACCAAGTGTCAATTCCAATTGCAATTTGCCTCTTTTTTATGATGTATCCGATCATGGTCAAAATTGATTTCGCGCAGGTGGTAAAATCGGCTAAGACGCCGAAACCGGTATTAATGACGCTCATCATAAATTGGGGCATCAAACCGTTCACCATGTACGCCATTGCCTATTTCTTCTTGGGATTTTTATTCCGGGAATTGATACCGGGAACGGAAATACTCTCGAACGGGCAGGAGGTTGAGCTGTGGCGGAGTTATGTTTCCGGGGCTATTTTACTTGGAATTGCGCCGTGTACGGCGATGGTTTTGATGTGGGGTTATTTGGCCAAAGGTAACGACGGCTTAACGCTCGTGATGGTTGCCATAAATTCATTACTCATGTTATTGCTCTATGGATTGCTTGGCGGATTTTTGCTCAATATAAACGATATGCCAATCCCGTGGCAAACGATGCTGCTTTCGGTTGCCATCTATGTTGCCTTGCCGCTTGTAGCCGGTTATTTCTCAAGGAAGACGATAATCAATCGTAAAGGAATAGAATGGTTTAATGAAAAGTTTTTGCATTGGCTAACGCCGGTCAGCATTGGCGCTTTGCTTGTTACATTAATATTATTGTTCTCGCTCAAAGGCGATGTAATCATTGATAATCCCTTAACCATTTTATGGATCGCCATTCCATTATTCATTCAAACAATTCTGATATTTGTTATCGGTTATTTTGGCTTTGCCCGCTTCTTAAAACTATCATATAAAGATACCGCACCGGCGGCTATGATCGGCGCCTCCAATCATTTTGAAGTGGCAATTGCCACCGCCATTATTTTATTTGGACTTTCATCCGGGGCTGCTTTGGCAACCGTTGTTGGCGTTTTGATAGAAGTACCGGTTATGTTGATGTTAGTTGCCATTTGTAAAAGAACAAGTTATTTATTTGACAAAAAATAGCTATGTCATTCTGAACGAAGCCCCGCACAGCGGGCAAGTGAAGAATCTAATATTTTGAAATTCCAAGGAATTAGATTCTTCTTCCCCCGATTAATCGGGGTCATCAGAATGACAGGGTGGTTTTATTTTTTATTTAATTGTAATTTATTATATAATAACTGAGAATAATTTATATGAAAAATTCACTCTATTTCGGCGATAACCTTGAAATATTAAAGGACTTATACAAAAAGCATCCTGAAGGATTTATTGACCTTATTTATATTGATCCTCCTTTTAATTCTAAACGGAATTATAATATTTTGTTTGAGGATATTGATCTAAAAGATGTTAAAGCCCAAAAAGAAGCTTTTAAGGATACTTGGAGCAATATCACCTATATTGATACTTTAAATGAAATAAAAGCATTAGACCTAAATCTTCACAGCTTTATACAGAATTTAGACCAAATTGGCGTTCATCATGGAGCAGTCAGCTATCTCACAATGATGGCGATTCGCATTTGGTACATGCACAAATTATTGAAAGATACCGGTTCTTTTTATCTGCATTGCGATTCAACTATGAGCCACTATTTAAAAATATTGTGTGATTTGATTTTTGGAGAAAATAATTTTCGCGGAGAAATTATTTGGAGAAGAGCATCAGGATTTAAAAGAAGTACTGCGAAAAAATTCCCGCAAAAAAATGATAATATTTTGCATTTTTCAAAAGGTAATAATATAACTTGGAATCCGCAATATTTACCCCACAAGGACGAATATATAAAGAGATTTAAAAAGGACAAAGATGGTAGATTATATAGAGATGATGTTAATCCAACAAAGGGCGGAACAAGAATAATATATCTAGATGAAGTTAAAGGTGATTTAATAGATTCAGTATGGATTGATATACATCCTGTCAATCCTATGGCAAACGAGAGACTTGGTTATCCCACTCAAAAACCTATTTCTTTAATGGAAAGAATTGTAGAAGCAAGTACAAATGAAGGAGACTTAGTTGCAGATTTTTTCTGCGGTTGTGGAACAACAATTGCTGCTGCTCAGAATTTGAATCGAAAGTGGCTTGGTGCAGATATTTCACATTTGGCTGTAAAATTAATATCTAAAAGATTAATAGATACGCACGAACAAAAGATCAGAAATACCTTTGAAATATTTGGTTTCCCACAGGATTTAGCGAGCGCTAAAATGTTGGCTACAGAAACTAAATCGGGCAGATTCAAATTTGAGGAATGGATTATTGAAGTACTTTTAGGTGGTGTTTTAAATCAAAATAAAAATCAAACCGGCTTCGATGGTTACATTACATTTGATGTAAACAATGATAAAGATGTGTGTTTCATTGAAGTAAAAAGCGGAAATGCAACGTTACCACAACTAAATCATTTTATTCAAATTGTAGAAGAACGAAAAGCTGATATGGGTGTTTTTGTGTGTTTTAAGGAACAAATTACCTCAGGAATGGAGAAAACAGCAAAAACGCAAGGTTATTATAAAGAAGAACTATTTAGTAATTCCTACAATAAAATTCAATTATTGACAGTTGAGGAATTGCTTGAGTATAAAGGAATAAATATGCCTATTTCTACTGTGGGAACTTTTAAGTCTGCTAAAAAAGCTGAGGAGAAATCAAAGCAGGAGGGGATTTTTTAGCGATGGATCCATATTTTCAAATATTTTTAACAATATTTAGCGGTGTAAGTATTTTTGTAATTGGACAAATTGTAATAATATTTTTTATCGAACCAATACATCAGTTGAAAAATCATGTTCGTCAAGTATTAGACGATTTGATTTATTATGCAGATATTTATAGTAATCCAGGCGAGCATAATAAACAGAATTTCAATGATACTAACAAAGTGTTGAGGAGAAACGCTAGCAAACTTCGCTCACTCGCTAACTCAATTCATTTTTATGAGAAATGGGAAATAATTTTTCATCTTCCCTCTAAAAATAATATTCTAATAGCATCACGAAAATTAATATTTTTGTCCAATTCTTTGGTGAATGGAAATCATCAACAGAACGCAGATGCAGCAGATGAGATTGAATTTGCTTTGGGAATAAAAAAACAAAAGATAGTATAATTATATTTAATGATAACATCATCCTTTTCGACGGTCTCTGCAACCTCTGCAATGGCGCAGTCAATTTTGTTCTAAAGCGCGATAACCGCCAAGGGGCAGGTAAATATAAATTTGCCTCCTTGCAATCCCAAATTGGAATTGAGCTGTGTGAACAGCATAATATTGATATAAAGGGACTTGCCCGTTCCGCATGCGGGGTTGATTCGATCGTGTTAATTAAAAATGGTGAGATTTTCATCAAAAGTGCTGCCATTCTTGAAATATTAAAAGATATGCCGATAGGGTGGAGGCTGCTGCGGATTGGCAGAATATTGCCAAAATCATTTCTTGATTGGTTGTATGATGTAATAGCCAAGCACCGCTATAGAATATTTGGCAAAAAAGATGAGTTGCCAATTCCGCCTGAGGATTTGACGGATCGGTTTTTGTAATTTTACCACCCCTTTCGTCCCCTCCTATATTAGGAGGGGATTGAGGGGAGGTATTTAATAAAATGAAAAATATATACAACGATAAATCACTAAAAAATATGCGAAAAATCCTTCGCAATAATATGACTGAACCCGAAATCACATTGTGGTCAAAATTGAAGGGTAAGCAGTTATATGGCCATAAATTCCGCAGACAACAAAGCATAGGAAAATACATTGTAGATTTTTATTGCCCAAAAGTTAGACTTGCAATTGAATTGGATGGCAGTCAGCATAATAAAGAAAACAAATCAAGATCAGATAACGAAAGAACAAACTATTTGAACCATCAAGGTATAACTGTCATCAGATTTTGGAATCATGAAGTACTTAATAATATTGATGATGTTACAAATGCTATACTGTTTCAAATTAACAAAATGAAATAGATTCTTCAATTACTCCGCTTTGAGCGGGCTCTTGATTATTTGAGATAGGACGAATTTGTCATTGCGAGAAAAGCGCGACAATCTCACTAATAAAACAAGATTGCTTCATTGCATTCGCAATGACAACGCAACATTTTTGTCTTTCCCCTCTTGAGAGGGGCATCACGAAGTGAAGGGGTGTGTAAATAAACTACCCCATCCCGCTTTACGGGACACCTTCAAAGAAGGGGAATATTAAAAACATTAGAATCACCACTCTTCATTCCCCTTGAGGGCTTGTCCGCCTTTGGAGGGAGATATCCGAATGATGAAGAATCCCAAAAATGTTTAATGATTAGATTCTTTGCTACGCTCAGAATGACATAAAAAGCTAACATTAATCTTATTCATTAAATTTCAAAATTCACCGTAACTTTGTGCATAATTTTGAACTCACTAAAGGATGATCTTATGAAAAAACTAACACTAATTATTTCAATCGTATTAATAGGATTATTTATGACCCAATGTACCAAACAAACCGTGGAGGCTCCGGTAGCCAAGAAAATACCTAAAGAACTGACCGCTCATGGCGATACACGAATTGACAATTATTTTTGGATGAATCAACGTGATAACGATGAAGTTATTGCCCATCTGAATGCCGAAAATGATTATACCGATCAGGTGATGAAACACACCAACCGCTTACAGAAAAAATTGTATAAAGAAATGGTTGGTCGCATCAAACAGGATGATGAAACCGTACCCTATAAGGAGAATGGTTATTTTTATTACAGACGTTATGAAGAGGGCGGCGAATATCCGATCTATGCCCGCAAAGCCGGATCATTGGATAATGACGAAGAGGTTATGCTGAATGTTAACCAAATGGCTGAAGGGCATGAGTTTTATCAGGTACGCGGACTGAATATTAGCACAAATAATAATCTGCTTGCCTTTGGCGTTGATACGGTAAGTCGCAGAAAATATACTCTACACGTAAAAGATCTTACAACCGGTGAAATTTTAGATGATAAAATACCAAACACCACCGGTTCTTCGGTTTGGGCGAATGACAATAAAACCTTATTCTACACCGTTAAAGATAGTACTCTTAGACCGCATAAAATATTTAAGCATGTGCTCGGAACCGATCCGGCAACCGATGTGGAAGTCTATCATGAATTTGATAATACGTTCTCAACTTTTGTATATAAATCCAAAACCGACAAATATATTATTATTGGCTCTTACAGTACTTTATCAACTGAATATCGGCTGTTAAATGCCGATGATCCCAATGGCGAATTCAAAGTGTTCAATCCCCGTGAAAAGGATCATGAATATCAGATCGCTCATTTTGAAGATAAGTTCTATATCGTAACCAATTGGAAAGCCAAGAATTTCCGTTTAATGGAAACTGCCGAGAACGCCACAAGCGATTACAATTGGAAAGAAGTTATCGCGCACCGCGATGATGTGCTGCTTGAGGACATAGATATATTCCGTGATTATCTTGTGGTGTCCGAACGGAAGGAGGGATTGATCAATTTGAGGATCATTAATCAGCATGATAAATCTGAGTATTATATGGAATTTGATGAGGATGCTTACTTAGTATATGCTACCGACAATTATGAATTCAATACTGAATTACTGCGTTTCAGATATACCTCATTAACTACACCGTTTACTACTTATGACTATAATATGAATACCAAAGAGCGCGAATTACTCAAACAGAATGAGGTGCTTGGAAAATTTGATCCCAACGATTATCAATCTGAAAGGATCTATGCTACGGCTGATGACGGCACAAAAATTCCGATTTCTTTGGTATATAAGAAAGGCCTGAAAAAGGACGGCACCAACCCGTTATTATTATATGGTTATGGGTCTTATGGCAGCAGTCTGGAAACCTATTTTGGCTCACATAGATTAAGTTTGTTAGATCGTGGATTTGTGTATGCCATCGCTCATATTAGAGGAGGGCAGGAGATGGGTCGTTGGTGGTATGAGGATGGCAAACTGCTTAAGAAAAAGAACACCTTTACCGATTTTATTGATTGCGCCGAATTTCTAATTGATGAAAGGTTTACGAATTCCGACAAAATTTTTGCGGTTGGCGGTTCAGCCGGTGGATTGTTAGTGGGCGCAGTTGCCAACATGGCTCCGGAACTATTCAAGGGAATCGTTGCTGCTGTTCCGTGGGTTGACGTGGTTACAACAATGCTCGATGATACAATTCCGCTGACAACAAGCGAATATGATGAGTGGGGGAATCCTAACGAGAAGAAATATTATGATTATATGCTGTCCTATTCTCCTTATGATAATGTAACGGCTAAGAATTATCCGGCAATGCTCGTAACAACCGGCTTGCATGATTCGCAAGTTCAATATTTTGAACCGGCTAAATGGGTAGCCAAATTGCGTGAACTGAAAACCGATGATAATCTGCTTATTTTCAAGATCAATATGGACTTTGGTCACGGCGGAGCATCCGGAAGATTCGAGCGCTATAAAGAACTTGCCTTAGAGTACGCTTTTATGTTTGATCAAGTCGGTATCAAAAAATAATGCTCAACGAACAGATTCTATCATCGGCATTGGTCCTATTTTTAGTAATGGACCCGTTAGGCAATATTCCGGTGTTTCTTTCGCTCCTGCAGGATGTGGACCCCAAGCGAAGATGGAAAATTATTTTACGCGAATCGCTGATTGCTTTGGTAATCCTGATAATTTTCCTTTTTTGGGGACAAAACCTGTTGAATTTGCTGCATTTGGAAAGTGAATCGGTGAGCATAGCAGGGGGGATCATCCTGTTCATTATTGGCATCAGGATGGTGTTCCCATCGCGCCATGGCATTATGGGTACTCATTTTGACGGTGAACCGATAATTGTCCCAATGGCAATTCCGCTCATCGCGGGACCATCGGCTTTAGCGACGTTAATGTTACTGGTTCATTCCGATCCGGCAAATATGGTGAATTGGTTTACCGTGTTAATGATCGCCTGGATAGTAACAACTTTAATATTGCTTTCAGCGCCGCTATTTTTCAAAATTCTGAGAAGACGCGGTTTAGCTGCGATTGAAAGATTGATGGGAATGATATTGATCATGATCTCGGTTCAAATGTTCATAACAGGTATTAAAAACGTATTATAACTAATTATTTGTAATTTTGACTAATTGCGCCCGTAGTTCAATGGATAGAATGAAGGATTCCGGTTCCTTTGATGCAGGTTCGACTCCTGCCGGGCGTACGTTTGATTGAAGATTAAATATTGAAGATTGGTCATTATATCTTTATAATTTCTACTGTTAGTGATATGCAGGAAGGTGAGCAAATTGCCTCTAAGCTTGTTAAAAGTAAACTTGCAGCCTGTGTCAATATATTACCAAATGTAAAATCTATATACGAATGGAAGGGGAGTATCCATAATGATGATGAGTTGTTGTTATTTATAAAAACAATCAGGGATAATGAATCGCAAGTATATGATATTATAAGAGATATGCACAGTTACGAGACGCCGGAGATTATTACCTTAAATATAAAAAATATCGACCGTAAATACGCTGATTGGTTAAATTCAGTCGTTAAGACTAATCATGGCAAGGCTTAAAACTAGCACCATATTAATTTATTTTAGCGTTCTGATAACAATTGGTTCGTTAGGCTATCACATATTAGAAAGAGGTAGTTGGTCTATAATTGACAGCTTCTATATGACAATAATAACGTTGTCAACTGTTGGCTTTGGCGAGGTGCATACTTTAACAACTGCCGGTAAGATTTGGACAAGCGTGCTTATTATTTTTGGTGTTAGCGGCGTAGCTGTATTTGCTTCGCGTTTAGGAGAAAATTTAATGGAATTAAGAGAAAAACGTACACAGAGAATTAGAACTATTTTGGCAAAACTGCGCGACCATTATATTTTGTTCGGATATGGTAGAATGGGCGCCATAATTGCCGATGAATTGGCCAATAAGCAGCTAAAATATGTTGTCGTCGAAAACGATGATGAAAATGTTGCAATATTACAGGAAAAAGGTTATCAGTATTATCGCGGTGATGCCACCGATGATGAAACGCTTGAAGCAGTTGGCGTTAAACATGCTAAAGGCATTATTGTGGCATTAGGCACCGAACAGGATAATTTATTTGTAACGATGTCAGTTAGAACGCTAAATCCGACTGCATATCTGTTAAGCCGCTGCAGCCATGAGGATAATGCATCGAAATTGATTCGAGCAGGGGCAAACAAAGTGGTTAATCCCTATGTCGCAGGCGGTCATAAAATGGCAGAATTATTGATTGATCCCAATATTGAGGATACGGTTTCAATTTCGACACCGCAATTTGATATAGATTTGGCTGTGGAAGAAATTGATATTAACGATTACCCAAGTTTAATTGATGTGTCAATTGTTGATTCAAACATTCGTTTGAAATATAATTTGATTATAATTGGCGTAAAAGATCAAAAGGGAAAGTTTGAATTAAATCCTAACATGGATTATGTATTGCAAAAAGACCAAAGGATTATGCTAATCGGTGGAAAAGACAATCTTAAGCGCTTTCAGAAGGAATTTATGAACAATAAGTAAATGTCGTATAAGATATATTATGTATAATAAGCCCTCTAATAAAAATGCAACCCTCTACCTCACTACAAAATTTATTATTTTATTAGGAACATAAATCTCTTTTACAATAGTCCCCTTAGCTAAATACTTTGCAGCATTTTTAGCTGCTTTAGCAGCATTTAATATTTCATTTTCTCCGGTATTAGCATCAATTTCTATTTGATCTCTTACTTTCCCATTGATTTGTATAGGTATTACGATTGTATCTTGTTTTAGATATTTTGCATTGAAATCCGGCCATTTTTCATAAGCAATCGTTTTATCATGCCCGATATATTGCCATAATTCTTCTGCGATATGCGGTGCAAATGGCGATAGAAGCTTTAGAAAGGTTTCAATTGTCGCTTTAGACTGAACTTTCTCCTTAGATATTTCATTAATAAATATCATCAATTGACTAATTACTGTATTCATATCCAATGATTCAATTTGTTCAGTTACTTTTTTGATAGTATCGTTAACTATAAATTGTTGATTATCAGGTATTTCTCCGGATTGTATTTCAGATTCCTTTACTAATCGCCAAACTTTATTAATAAATCTATAAATACCAGTAATTCCTTTCGTATCCCAAGCTGCAGCCTGATCAAAAGGACCAATGAACATTTCATACATTCTAAAGACATCGGCACCGTATTTCTCTACTACTGCATCAGGGTTTATCACGTTTCCGCGTGATTTCGACATTTTTTCACCGCCCTCACCCAATACCATGCCATGTGAAGTACGCTTCCTATATGGCTCGCTTATCGGTACAAAACCACAATCATATAAAAATTTATTCCAAAATCTTGAATATAATAAATGCAAAGTGGTATGCTCCATTCCCCCATTGTACCAATCCACCGCCATCCAGTATTTTAATTTATCAAAATCGGCGAATTCGTCATCATTTTTTGGATCAATATACCTTAAAAAATACCACGATGAACCGGCCCAATTTGGCATTGTGTCGGTTTCACGTTTACCGTCTTTCCCGCATTTGGGACAGGTAGTGTTCACCCAATCTTCCAATAACGCCAACGGTGATTCACCGGTATCGGTAGGTTCATATTTCTCAACTTCAGGTAATTCTACCGGAAGATCTTTTTCAGGCACGCTCACCCACCCGCAATCATCGCAATGGATCAAAGGAATAGGTTCGCCCCAGTACCGTTGACGTGAAAATATCCAATCCCTAAGTTTATAATTAACCGTTGCTTTGCCAATGTTTTGTTTTTCTAACCACTCTGTTGTCTTTTTTACAGCACTGTCAACATCTAAATCATTGATATTTAAATCTTTATCATTGGATGAATGGATAGCCACACCGTCAAACGGCCAACACACTTTACCTTTAAGGACATCTTGTTCTTGGATGCTTTCTTGTTCTAATAATTCCTTGTTCGGTTTGATTATACATTTTATAGGTAGATCAAATTTTTTAGCAAATTCAAAGTCTCGTGTATCATGCGCCGGCACGGCCATTATTGCACCGGTACCGTAGCTTATTAAGACATAATCGGCAACCCAAATTGGAATTGGTTCGTCATTGATCGGATTTATTGCGAACGCACCGGTGTTAATTCCCGTTTTAACTGTACTCAGTTCAGTTCGTTCAAGATCACTTTTTTGAGCAGAATCCTTAATATACTTTTCGACAGCAGACATTTGCTCTTTAGTCGTTATTTTGCGAACAAATTCATGCTCAGGCGAAAGCACCATATAGGTTGCCCCGAATAAAGTATCAGGTCTTGTGGTATAGACGGTTAATACTTCTTCACTATCTTTTATCTTAAATGTTACATCAGCGCCTTCGGATCTGCCAATCCAATTGATTTGTTGCGCTTTAATTTTATCTAAAAAATCAACAGTATCAAGGTCTTCAAGTAGTTTTTCCGCATATTCGGTTATTTTGAGCATCCACTGCTCAATATCTCGTTTAACCACCTCTCCCCCGCACCGCTCGCATTTACCATTCACTACTTCTTCATTCGCTAAACCGATCTTGCAACTATTACACCAATTAATCGGCATTTTAGTTTTGTAAGCCAATCCTTTTTCAAAGAATTTTAGGAAAATCCACTGTGTCCATTTATAATATTCCGGATCAGTTGTCGCAATTACTCGATCCCAATCAAAAGAAAAGCCTAGTGATTTTAATTGACGCGTATAATTCTCAATATTTTTCTTGGTAGTAATGCTCGGATGAATACCAGTCTTGATGGCATAATTTTCTGATGGCAGCCCAAAACTATCAAAGCCCATTGGAAATAGAACATTATAACCTTGCATGCGTTTTTTACGAGATAGTATATCTAACGCAGTGTAAGAACGCGGATGGCCAACGTGCAATCCATCGCCTGAGGGATAAGGAAATTCAACCAAACAATAGAATTTCTCCTTCTCAGAATTATCAATGGCGCGAAAAGTCTTATTCGTTTCCCAATAATCCTGCCATTTCTTATCTATTTTCTTATGGTCAAATTCTTTCATGCTAATTTCGGGATGACCCCGCATTTTGCGGGGCGACCTTTTTCCCACTTTTAAGTCGGGGTGAGAGGATTTGAACCTCCGACCTCGTCGTCCCGAACGACGCGCGCTAACCGGGCTGCGCTACACCCCGTAATTATAAGAAATATTCTTTATAATGACTGCGAATATAATCTTTATTCTTTAAACGTTTCAATTTCAATTCAAATCTATTTGTCTCAATTTTTGAATGAAATTCTTTAATAAATATTAATTTCCAAGGTCCTTTATTTTTTGTTGATTTCGTGAATCCGGAATTATGTTCATTCACCCTTTTATCCGGATTGGCGGAATGACCAATATACCATTTCCTACTTTTTTGTGATTCAATAATATAGGTATAATACATTTTGGATTTGAACCTCCGACCTTCCCGACCCGTCGGGACGCGCTAACCGGGCTGTAGTTTATCCTGATTTATCGGGGCTACACCCCGTTTTGTCATATATACCGTAAAATAAAGGTGAGAATCTATGATGTTTTTATATCGGAAAACACCTATATCAAATACTTAATAATGTAGAACCCACCTATTAATAATATAGTAAATGCCAGTGCTAACCAATTGAAATATTTATCGATAAAACTGCGTATCGGTTCACCAAATTTGTAGATCAACCATCCTACCAAGAAGAAACGAGCCGAACGGCTCACCAATCCGGCAATTAAAAACATCACAAAATTAATGTCAAAAGCACCGGCGGAAATGGTAAAAACCTTAAAGGGTATCGGTGTAAAACCGGCCGTAAATATTATCCAAAAATTCCATTCTTCATACATGCCTTGTATCTGATAAAATACGTCGGTTGTAAAACCGGGAATATTATTAAAAAAGAAATTTGCCACACTCGAAAATTGGTTGGCTTCGCTCCACCACAAAAATTGACCGATTCCGTAACCAAAAATCGCCCCCGCCACCGAGGATAGAGAGCAATACAGCGCAAATATTAGCGATTTTTTGCGCGAACCAAGCGCGAGTGCGATTAACAACACATCGGGTGGAATTGGAAAAAAAGATGCCTCTGCAAATGATAAAACTATTAGTGCCGCCGGTCCGTAGGGAGTCTCAGCCCAGTGTAAAACCCAATCATATAATTTCCGCATAAATTTCATATTGTTTTCTATTCCTCGGTTTCTAAAATTGTAAATTCTGTTTGCGCCAATATATTGCCTAAAGTATCGGTTACTGTTACCATCCAATCCCCTGTTAATTGCGGTCTGATCGTTATCACGCTCCAACAACGCCAATTATCAGATTCTCTAATAGCCATAGGATAATTAAAATATTCAATATTATTAAAATACCAATGATGCACCACAGTATTTTCTTCAAATGGGTTGTTTACAGAAGTATAGCAATATAATTGTTCGATGTCATTTAAAAATAATCGAGCTGCGCCCATCGGCTCGCGATCAACAATTTCTGTAGCAATTTGTAAGGAATTTATACTCATCACAAGCGTATCGGTTTCAATTCCCGTTGTAGATATGGCAGTACTTTTGATTTTAGACACTTCATTTTCAGTATTCTCAATAACATTAGAAGGCTCTAATTCAATGCTGCCAATTTGTTCCAAAACTTCTTCATTATTACTCTGTTCAATTATCTCTTTTGATGTATTTGGTCCAATATTCAATAGAATGTACCCTGTGCAGGCAATGATCAATATCCACGTAATTTTTCTTAATTTTTGAAGCTCGGCAAAAATAATTAAGATAATTGTCGCCAGTATAACAAAGAAAATATGAATATTAAACATTTAGAAATTTAAAAATTCCTGTGCTTTTTTCTTCATAAAATAAGGTATTAATTGTAGAGAAATGCTGTATGTTTTGGGTTAAAGTTTTACAATTAATAGTATTATATCTTACACCAAAGAATGATGAATATTTTATCAATACCAATTCTCTACGACATTTAATATCTGGGAATTATTAATATTTGATACTTCAAGGGCTCTTTTTATAAATAAAATAAATATCTTTTTATACTTATCAATAACTTCATTCTTAGTAATACTATCATCTCTGATACCTTTTATTATTTTTTTCACATTTATGTTATTTTCTGATTCAAAATTTTCAAAATAAGCTAAATCATTTTTATATTCAATTAATTCGTAGTATTTTGATTTTTTATCGATTGAGTTGATAATCACCACCACTAATTCGGATATGTAGTACAGTATTAGGCTGGGGTCATTTAGATAGTATTTTCTTGTTTTAAATATTTTTTTCCTTTTAGTAGTTGTCTCGGAACGACGACATTTTGAAATATCATTTTCAGTAAAATTTTCAATATCATCTATCAATTTATTATATAATTGGTCAATGCCATCGTGAATAGAATCATATTTATTATCAAATGATGTGTTTAGACTTAAATATTCAACTAATTCATTTTTTGTAATATTATACATAAAATCTATACTATTGGTCATTGCAAAATCGTTATTAATTTTTTTGGAGTCAATATCTTCCACAATGGTATTGCTATAATCAACAACAAGATTGACTTTTGAATATTTTGTTAACAAAATTCCAAAGGATAGCATTATTGCACGGGGTGCTATGATAAATATTATTGCAGTTAATGACCATAAATGTATCCATTGTCCAGCGTTTTCTGACCCGCGATTGATATTAATATTTGAAAGATCAATAGCTGTTGGTAAATCAAAATTTATAGCGTTTGCTGCTGGTGTTAAAACCACATTGAGTATTTTTTCAACAATATGTGCATTTAGAAATGTACTCTCCCAGTTCACTCTATACTCATTTGTCAGTGAACTAAAATACATCCCAAGAATTATCCCTAGACATAATCCAATAGAATACAAATTTAATCCAATTTTGACTTTCCTAATTATTTGTTTTTCAAATACTTTTAAATATTCATTAATATATTTATTAGTTGCATTAGTAAAAACTTCGCTCAATGAGAATTGAATACTTTTAAGTTTATTTTTTTTATCTTTATCTATTTTCTTTTCTAAAATCCATAAAATACTTCTAACTATAAATCCCCTTTTCTGACCTTTATAATGTTCTGCTTTCTTATTATACTTGGTCGAAAAAATGTTTATTAAATTATTTATTAATTTATAAATTGAATTTACTTTAGATTTTATTTGGTTCTCCGCAAGAACAACAAATACATTTAAATATCTAAATATTTTTAATGAAATTATTCCTATATTCCAAAATATCAATGATAATATTGGTACAGACAATAAATTAATTTGTTTGCTCTCTCCGAGTCCACTTGTAAAAGTACCTAATAGAATAAAAATAAAAAACAGTGCTATCACAAGTATAGTTGGTACAAAATTAATGCCTAAAACAATATTTACAGGAATTTTCTGATTTAGTAAGTAATCATATATTGTATTTGTTCTTTTAATGAGTCTTCTGGATATATTTTCTTCAGATTGGACATCTTTTGCAGCAGAAAATTTTATCTGGGAGGGGATTAATTCACTATGTCTGTCGACACTTTCAAATGAATTAATTAATAATATTTTGGACGCTATTTTTGAATCAAATTTCACAACTAATTAAAAATTCCTGTGTTTTTTTCTTCATAAAATGACGAGATAGGTAATTTAACAAATCAAAGTGTCGGGGCGGCGAGATTTGAACTCGCGACCTCTTGACCCCCAGTCAAGCGCGCTAACCGGGCTGCGCCACGCCCCGTGCATAAAAATTCAATGGGAAATTACTGATAATATTAATTATTAATCAGATCTAATATTGATTTTAGCTGATCACGAACTTCTAATAAGACCGAAGCTTCTTTGGGACTTGGAGATGATTTTTCCTTTTCAACTTTTGAAGGAGTTTCCTCCTTTGGCTTTTCAACTATCTGTGGTGTAATCGCCAACTGGTTCCGCGCACCTTCGATTGTAAATTTTTTATCATACAATAATTCTTTAATCCGCAAGATAATATCAATATCTTTTTTGCGGTAGGTCCGGTTTCCCGCTCTATTTTTTGGCGGTCTTAGCTCCCGAAATTCAGTCTCCCAGTACCGCAACACATAAGATTTTAAACCGGTAAGATTGCAAGCCTCCCCTATTGAATAATACAATTTCTTAATATCGGTGTTCTTTTCTTCCATAATAATTATTTAAAGTATTACTTCATATTAATAATAATATATTATTTAAGCAATACTTTAATGAAGTAGTGGATATGTTTTAATAACCGTATCTATTGATTGACATATTTATTATGAAAATCTATCCATTTTGGCAATACATTTTGAAGCAAAGCTTTAGAAGGTAGAAATGCAATTCGTAAATGGTGCGTATCGGATTTTTGACCGAAACCTGATCCGTTGACAACACAAAGTCCGGTTTCTTCCAATAAACTCATGCAATAATCGAAATCTGTTTTGCCACTAGCCAGATGATTGATCCTTGGAAATAGGTATAATGCTCCGATTTTTCCGAAACATTCCATTCCATCCATTTCTTTAAAAGAATTGCGTATTATTGTTGCTTTTTCAAACAGCTCATCCAATATCTGTTTTTTCTCGCTGTTGAAAGAAGAAAATTCATCACTGTTTTGGTCGGGAGGATTGACCATTAAATAAACTAATGCCTGTCCAATGGTATTAGAACAAAGATTAACCGATGATACTTTAAATAATAGTTCTATGAATGATAGTTCTGAATTCTCAACATCGGGTGGATTTCTAACTTCCAAATATCCGCCTCTTTGTCCGCATTCACCGTAAAATCCCTTCGAAACACTATGCAGACTGAACAAAGGTATTTTGCGATCACCGATCGCTTTCGCAAATGAAGTAAATATTCCACCATATAAATTTTCCTGATAAACCTCGTCAGCGATAATCGCAAGATCATGCTTACCAGCGAAGTCAATAACTTGCTTGATGCTATCATCGTTAAGTATCGCCCCGGTTGGATTAGCGGGATTTATCACAACGATTGCTTTAACGTTTATACCATCGCTGATAGCGGCATTAATAGAGTCCTCTAAATTTTCTATATTCAAAGACCAATCATCGTCTTCATCAGGATAATAGTTTACCTGTGCTCCACCACAACGTCGAATTGTTGCCGAATATAATGGATATTGCGGAATCGGGATCATAATTCCGTCTTTATTATTTGTGATAAGTAATTCCAAAACGGCTTTAGCGCCTTCGCTTGCACCATCTGTCAAGAAAATATTATCCGGATTTGATTGTAAATTCGGTTGCGAAGAGTCAATTCCATCACGCTTATCAATATACTTAGCTACGGACTCACGAATAAAAGAAAATCCCTTACTTTCAGTGTATGCCCCCAAACCCGTTTCCATTTGTGTTAATAAATCGTCGGCTAAGTCAAGTGCATAGTTCGAAATTGATTTTAACTCGCCGATCTTTCTTTCTCTTAAAATCAATTTGGGATTTTCGAGAAGTGATAGAATATCACGGTAAAATGTAATCGGCTTTTGGCCAAGTGCTTGCGGATTTCCGATATTACAGGGAATAATCTGCTTTCCCTCTTTTTTCAATACCGCTGCTCTTTGAGGAATCCTCCCCCGCACCGCGTATTCTAATTCAACAATATTTTTATTAACAATAATACTTTTCATTTTATCTCACCAATTAAAAAGGGCGAATATTTTCGCCCTGATTATTTATCTGTTTCTTTTGAAAGAATTGCCCCTTCCGCGATTATTATGTTTTCTTTTATTCCTATCGCGATTTCCGCGATCCTTTTTCTCGGGCTCGCGATAACCTTCCGGTTTCGGTAGCAATACTTTCCGGCTTAGGTCCAAACGTCCTTGATCATCTATTTTGATCAGTTTAACTTTGATCATATCGCCGGTTTTTACGACATCCTCAACTTTTTCGGTACGTTTCCAATCAAGCTCAGAAATATGGCATAAGCCTTCCTTCCCTGGAGCTATTTCAACAAAAGCTCCAAAAGTCATAAGCCGTGTCACAATTCCATCAAACTCCATTCCGACTTCGGGTTCAAAAGTACTGGCTTTCACTAATTCAAGCGCATCGTTGCATTTGGCAACATCATCGCCTGCGATCGAGACCAATCCTTCATCATCTACATCTATTTCGCACTCGGTATCGGCAATAATTTGTTTGATGTTTTTACCACCGGGACCGATCAATGCACCGATCTTGTCAGGATCAATCTGCAGGAACAGTATTCGAGGAGCGTATTCCGAAATTTCATTCGGATCTGGCGCTGCTGTATTCATTAAATCCAAAATATGCAGTCTGCCACGTCTCGCTTGCTCAAGCGCTTCTTCCATTAATTCAAATGAAATACCGTCAATTTTTAGATCCAACTGGATTGCAGTTATACCGTCTTCAGTGCCAGCTACTTTGAAATCCATATCACCTAAATGGTCTTCGACGCCCAAGATATCGCTGAGTATAGCGTATTTCTGATCTTCAAGGATCAAGCCCATAGCGATTCCGGCGACATGCTTCTCAATATTGGCTCCGGCATTCATCAATGCCAATGATCCTCCACAAACTGAAGCCATTGAAGACGAACCGTTTGACTCCGTTATTTCCGAAACTAATCTTATCGTATATGGGAAATCATCATATCTCGGCAATACCGGTTTTAAAGCCCTCTCCGCCAAATTACCATGGCCAATTTCACGCCGACTGGTAAATCCAATCCTACCAACTTCACCAACCGAATATGGCGGAAAATTATAATGTAACATGAACTGTTTTTTATAATCCTCTTCCATTCCGTCAATGATCTGTTCATCGCGTTTGGTGCCTAAAGTAGCCACAACAAGAGCCTGCGTCTCACCGCGGGTAAATAGCGTTGAACCATGCGTACGCGGTAATATCCCCTGCTCAATAGTGATTTGTCTTATATCGGTTAATTTTCTTCCGTCGGAACGTACTTTTTTCGCAAGAATTTGGTCTCTGAAAGCAGTCTTCAGTTTATCATTAATGATATTATTAATATCCTTTTCCTGCTCAGGAAAATCCTCTTCTAATTTTTCGATAGCTGTCTCGTGCAATGCATCAGTAGCATTCTGACGCTCTAATTTGTCAGCTATTTTAATTATTTTAGCAATTTCCTTATCAACAAGCTCACTTACCTTCTTCTCAAGATTTTCATCTTTTTCGATCGGGACAACTTCTCGCTTGCTCACTTTAAGATCTTTGTGCATTTCTTTTTGCAGTTCAATGATCTGAACGATGCTTTCATAGGCAAATTTTAAAGCATCAATCAATTGATCCTCAGTAATAATCTTTGCTTCGCCTTCTACCATCACAATCGAGTTTTCATTGCCGGAAACGATCAGATCAATTTGTGATTCCTCCATCTCTTTAATAGTTGGGAACACAATAAACTTGTTGTCAATCATTCCAACCGAAACGGTGGCGATCGGACCTTCCCAAGGTATATCGGATACGGTCAATGCCGCCGATGCACCAATACCGGCTAATACACCGGCCGAATTTTTACCATCGCTTGCTAAAGCGGTAACAATTACCTGAGTTTCATTTCTATAATCTTTTGGAAATAGCGGTCTGATCGGACGATCTGTCAATCGGCTTGTCAATACCTCTTTTTCGGACGGTTTAGCTTCACGCTTAAAAAAGCCGCCCGGAATTTTTCCACCGGCATAATGCCGCTCACGATATTCTACTTGCAGCGGGAAATAATCTAAATCTTCCCGTATTTCTTTTGCTGAATTAACGGCAGCTAAAATCGTGGTTTCGCCATAAGTTACCAGTACTGCCCCATCGGATTGCCGTGCAATACGACCGGTTTCAATACTAAGCGTTCTTCCGCCAATTTCCTTTTTATATAATTTCATTAACTATTTTATCCTCTTATTCCCAAGTCCTTAATCAATTTGGTATATGATTCCGGATTGGTTTTTATTAAATATTTCATCAATTTTTTACGTTGAGAAACTAATTTTACAAGGCCATGCCTTGAATGATTATCTTTTTTATGAACTTTTACATGTTCAGTTAAATCTCGAATCCTTTGAGTCAATAATGCTATTTGCGCTTCGGTTGAACCGGAGTCTTTTGCATCTTTACCAAATTTCTCGATTATTTCTTTTTTCTTTTCTCCACTAAGTGGCATTTTTCCTCCTATCATATCTGCATATATTTATTTAGCAGATTTTTACATAGTTTTTCATCTTTAATTAATTGTTGCTTTAAATCTTCTTTAGATTCAAACTTATTCTCATCACGAATTCTTTCCAAAAATTCGATATAAATCTCTTTATCATACAGATTGGTGATCTGCGGATTAAAAAAGTGGACCTCCATTGTCAATTTGCGCTCACCGAATGTCGGTCTGACGCCAAAATTACACATTCCATACAATTGATGTCCATTAACTCTTCCGCGCGTGAAATACACCCCTGGCTTAGGCAATAATTGATTTTTATCAACCGGATCAAGATTTGCCGTTGGATAATCTAATTCATGTCCCCTGCCCTTACCTTCGACAACCATTGCTTTATAGCCAAAAACACTGCCCAACTCAAACGATGCCCGCCGGACAAATCCATTTTTGATCAATTCCCTAATACCACTGCTTGATATTTTATTTCCTTCATCAGATACCGGATCAACAATATCCAAATCAATATTATTCGTAGCACAGTATTTTTTCAGATATTCCGGAGAGCCCTGCCGGTCCTTACCAAAATGATGGTCAAATCCAATAACGATATGAATTGGATTCAATTTTTCCACTATGATCTTATCCAAAAATTCTCGGGCGGTGGTAGTGGAAAATTCAAAAGTAAACGGTATGACCAATACTCTGTTGACCTGTAGCCTATCCAAAATATCCAATTTTTGATCTAATGATTGAATTAAGGAAATATTTTCATCGGACAACACCTGCCTTGGATGAGGATCAAATGTAACCACGACCGATTCAGTATCCTTTGCTTTACCAATAGATACTAAATGTTTCAATATTTCCTGATGACCGCGATGCAATCCATCAAAAGTACCAATGGTAACTACACTTTTGTCGAGTGTTGGAAATTTATCTATAGAGAAATATTTTTCCATTGCTTCTCGAATGTTTCAATCTTTATCGAATCATCTATTCGATAATTTCCAACCGCATTGCGAACAAGTTTTATCAAATGCCCAACAGTTCCAAGCGCTTTGGCTATATCACTACCCAATACTCTAATATAGGTTCCTTTGGAGCAAGTTACGGAAAATTCAATGAGATCATTTTCAAGTTTGATCAATTTAAGGTCATAAATCTCAATTTCAATTGATTGGCGTTTAATTTCAATATTTTTGCGAGCAAGATCATACAATTTTTTCCCACCCACCTTTTTAGCTGAAAACATCGGTGGTATCTGTTTCTGCTTGCCAATAAAACCATTTAATATTTTTTCAACCATTTTAATTGACAATTCGGGTACCGCCGACCGATTTACTATTTTACCTTCAATGTCAAGTGTATCGGTTTCAACACCTAACTTTAGTGTTGCAGTGTAGGATTTATTCTCTGAACTAACTGCAGTTAATTGTTTAGTATCTTTACCTGTACCGACTATCAAAACTCCCTCGGCGAATGGATCCAATGTTCCGCCATGGCCAACTTTTTTCTCTTTCGTAAGATTACGTATCTTTTTAACTACATCAAAAGATGTCCAATCAACCGGCTTATATATATTATAAATCATTTGAGCTTTGGTGTATAGTATCAATTAACCGGTCAATTTTCTCTGAATATTCAATTGTTTCATCATAATAAAATGTCAATTCAGGTATATTTTTAATATGTAATTCAGGTGCTAAATATTTACGAAACGTACCTTTCAGCAAATTTAATCCGGCGGTTATTTCTTCCGTATCTAAACGGGGTTTCAGAACGCTATAAAATACTTTAGCCATTCGTAAATCCGGTGTGATCTTAGCAGATGTAAAGGTAATAAATCCTAAATGTGACAGGTCAATATATCTAACTTTTATCTCGCCGAGAATTTCTAATAATTGATGTTCGATCCTCTCGGTACGCTTGTACGGTTTTTCTGATCTCAAGATGCTTCAAGCTTCCGTTTTACTTTAATGATTTCATAAGCTTCTATGATATCGTTCTCATTATATTTCTTTACCTCTTCCAATCCAATACCGCATTCCAATCCTTCTTTTACTTCCTTGGCATCATCTTTAAAACGCTTAAGCGATGTAATGGCTTGATTGTCAAACAGTATTTCGTCATCACGTATCAGCCTTGCTTTAGCATTACGCGAAATAAGGCCTTCTTCTACCTTAGCGCCTGCAATAAATCCGATTTTGGGAATTTTGAATTGCGTCAGTACGATAGCCCTGCCAAGTATTTCTATTTTCTGCTCCGGTTCCAACAAACCTTCTAAAGCAAGTTTAAGTTCTTCAACCGCTTTATATATAATATTATAAGTGCGAATATCAACACCGGTACGTTTGGCTTGTAATTTCGCATTGGAACCGACCTGAACATTAAAACCGACAATTACCGCTTTAGATGCTTCAGCAAGCAGCACATCCGATTCGGCAACCATTCCGACTGATTTATGAATTATATTAAGGCCTACTTCACCGGTATTTAATTTCATTAAGGTTTCGGATAAAGCTTCAATCGAGCCGTCCACATCACCTTTAATAATCAGCGGCAACTCCTTCATACTACCTTCTTTGATCATAGCTGACATAGAATCTAAAGTATGGGCCACAATTTTCTTTTGGTCAATTTCACGGCTTCTGCGCTGACGTTCATTGGCAATTCTTTTTAATTCGCGTTCATCTTCCAACGCTACGAATATATCGGCAGCCTGCGGTACTTTATCAAATCCCAAGATTTGTACCGAATCAGATGGAAACGCTTTTTTGATGCGCTTCCCTCTCTCATTCATAATCGCTCTCACTTTTCCGGGGTAATTACTACATAAGAATGGGTCGCCGACATTTAAAGTACCTTTCTGAATAAGTATGGTAGCAATTGGTCCATAACCTTTATCAAGCCGTGAATCAACAACAGTTCCTTTTGCCAAGGTATCTTTATTGGCTCTCAATTCCAACATTTCCGCTTCTAATAATATTGCGGTCATCAGGTCATCTATCCCGGTTCCGTTTTTAGCCGAAGTTGGAATACTTTGTACTTTTCCGCCCCAACTTTCTACCAATACATTGTGATCGGCAAGTTGACGCTTAACTCTTTCTTCATCGGCGCCCGGCTTATCAATTTTATTGATCGCCACCACAATTGGTGCATCGGCAGCTTTGGCGTGATCAATAGCCTCAATTGTTTGCGGCATAACGGCATCATCGGCGGCGACAACTAACACAACAATATCGGTAACCTGAGCGCCGCGTGCCCGCATTGCGGTAAAAGCCTCATGTCCGGGAGTATCAATGAAGGTTATCGTTTTACCATCTTCCAATTCAACTTTGTAAGCGCCGATATGCTGAGTAATGCCGCCGGATTCACCTGCCACTACATTTTCATTACGGATAAAATCTAAAATTGAGGTTTTACCATGATCAACATGACCCATTACCGTAACAACCGGAGCTCTTGAAACAGCATTATCGTCATCTTCTTCAGTGGTATCCAAAGAAAATAATTCGCCTTCATCAGTACTTTCCTGTTCAGCTTTATAACCAAATTCCTCAGCGATTAACTCGATAACATCCCATTCGAGCCTTTGATTAATGGTTGCCATTATTCCCAAACCAAAACAGGTCTTGATGATTTCACCGGACGGAACATCTAACAATTTTGACAACTCGTCAACACTGGCAAATTCAGTGATTTTGATTTTATTAGGTTCATCGACATCCTGACCGTCAATTCTTTCGCCTTTATCTTTTTTATACTGCTTCTTCTTTTTCCGTGAATCTATTTTAGCCAAAGTTTGTCGAACAGTATCCTTGGTTTTCTGTGCCGTCTTATCCTCTTTTTTCGTACCGGATTTTTCCTTCTTGGGGCTTTTTCCTTTGCTATCTAAATCAGATAGGCTAATCTTTCTTAATTTGCGTTTTTTGGCGGGTTTCTCTTTGGGAGAATCACTTTTTGCAGGTTGTTTTGCATCCGTCTCCTGCTTAATCTCGGAAGGTTTTTGTTCTACTTCTTCTAAGTCTTTTTCTACTTTAGCTTCTACCGCTTTTTGTTGTTCTAATTCAGCTTTTTTTAATTGTTCAGCGGCTTCTCGTTCTTTTTTCTCTCGGGCTATTTGTTTTTGTTTGGCTAATTCCGCCTCTTTAATACTCTTGGCTTCTTTTTTCTCAAGGTCGCGCTGCTCATCAAGGGAAAGTAATTTTAATTTTTTGCCACTGGCTTGTTTTTCTTTTATGCGTTCATCTTGAATTTCCCTGCGAATCTGATCCTTACGGTAACGTTCCACATTCTCTTTGTCTTTAGCAAATTCGGATAATATAATTTGATGGGTATTCTCATCTACCGGAGACATGTGGCTGGCAACTTCCACACCTTGATTCTTCAGAAACTCTAAAATCTCAGTGTGAGAAATATTCAGTTCCTTGGCAATTTGAAATATTCTTAATGGTTTATTTGCCATATAAAAGTTACCTATTAGCTATTTGGTATTTCGTCCTGATCTGTTGTCTCTTCTTCGGATTCTTCTTTTTTATCAACTTCAATTAGCGATTGGATCAAATCATAAATTTGTTCAAGATTATCCTCGTTGATCTTATCAGCGCTGAGCAATTTATCCTCACTGGCTGATAATAATTCGGCGACATTGGTAACGTTTATTTTCGCCAAACTTTTCGCAATATCTTTCGGTATTTCCGATAAACTGCTCAATGTTATTTCTTGATTGCGTTGATAAATTTTATATTCGTCAGGAGCAAAAGCATCAATTTTATAGTCAATTAATCTTGAGGCTAAGTTAATGTTCACACCGCCTTTGCCGATCGCAGTCTCAAGCTCTTCCTTATCAAACAAGGCAACGCAATATTTTCTTTCATCGTCAATATGCAATTCGGTTGGCTTCGCCGGAGACAGTGCTCTCGTGATAAGTACTTCCGGCTTATCGCTATGATTCACAATATCTATTTTCTCATTGTTCAGTTCACGTACGATTGCCTGAATACGGCTGCCGCGCATTCCAACGCAGGCGCCAACGGCATCAATCCTTCGATCATGAGAACGTACAATGATTTTAGCCCTTTCACCGGGATGACGGGCAATCTTGGTTATTTCGATTATTCCATCCTCGATTTCAGGTACTTCCATTTCAAAAAGTTTATACAGAAAATGGTTGTCCGCTCTTGATACGACAATATCCGGCCCCTTCGCTGTAATTTCAACCGATTTGATCACAGCCCGTGTCGTATCGCCGCGGCGGAAACGTTCCGATGGAATTTGCTCTTTGCGGGGCATTCGCAACTCGGCATGATCAATATTGATGAAAATATTATCGCGTTGCACTTGATGAACAACTCCGATAATGATCTCGCCCACGCGATTGGCATAATCCTCATAAATATATTTTCGCTCAACATCTACGATTCTTTGTGAGAAGAATTGTTTAGCATGCGCAATTATGCGACGGCTGAAAATGCGCGGATCAATCACTTCAACAAACGGATCACCAATTTGCAGATCGCTCAAATCTGGATCAAGTTTCAATACTTCATCTAAAGTTATTTCAAAATTTGGATCACTAACTTTATCCACGATTGTTTTTTCAGCGTATATCTCAATTTCTCCTTTATCAATATTCACAATGACGCTACAATTAGAAGAATCGCCATTTTGTTTTTCAATGATGTATAGGAACAACTGTTCAATAATTGAACCTAATTCACTGCGATCAACATTTTTATCCCGTGCTATTTCCGAAAATACTTCGATTAATTCTCTGTTTATCAAAACTCCTCCAATACTAACTAAATGATATTATAACATTTGCCTGCTTAATATTGGCATAATCCACATGACTGATTTTAGACTTTTCCTCGATGAAAATCCCCTTACCATCAATATCTTTAAGGATGGCTTTAACAACATTGATCTTTTCACCATCAATAATTTTTATTTTCAGTTTTCTACCGATATTTTTTCGATACTGAAACGGTTTCTCCAAATTTGCCGTAACTCCGGCAGAGGTTACTTCCATTTTGTACCCATCCGGATAATACTTGTCAATTACTTCCGAATCCCTGATAACCTTAGTTAAATCAGTAATTTCATCAATACTGATCGAGCGTTCAGAATCAACTACAATTCGCACTGCATCATACTGATGATTCTCCTGAACAGCCATCAAATGCAAATCCGGAGTAAGCAATTTTTTTATATTTTTTTCTAATTCATCCATGTTATGTAAACAAAAAGTGGGCAAAGCACCCACTTTCCATCTCGCAAATTTACCTGTTAAAATTAATTTTTACAAGCGATTAACTATCGGTCAACCTTCAATTTTACCTTTTAATTCTTCAGCCATTTTCTGGGTCGAAAATAATAAGTCATCCTCTTCCAAAATACGATTTACGATCTTCAGCGCTTTATCTGATTTTCCGTTAGAATTTAATTGGTTGGCATATAATAATGTTATTTCATGGCTGTAAACAGTACCATTTGCGATAGCGGCTCCTTTTGAATAATATTCCTCCGCTAAATCATTGTTGCCGTTTCCTTGAGCAATATCAGCTAACATTTTATAAGCCGCAGTCAATAACTCCGGTGCTTCACCTTTCTTAATAAAATCAGTTAAGTATTTATCAGCCTCAGCATGATCAGCTTCATCATATAACAGTTTTCCCAAATAATAACTCCCCTGTTTGCCAGCTGTGGTGCCGCTGTAATCGTCAATTAATGTTTGCAGTTGAAAACGGGAATTTTCAAAATCTCCTAAGTCTTGTGATAACATAGCTTTGCCCAATAAAGCATTGGCTTCGGTATTGCTGTTAGCACGGCTGTTTCCGGTCAAATAAATCATAATAATAACCGCCGCAATTCCTATCGCTACGCGGTAAATCAATTTTTTCCTTTCAGAAAACCAATTCTGAGCATCATTAACAAATTCCAAAAAGGGGTCTTTCTTCAATTCCTTCTTAGTCATCTTCTTTTTCGGTTTTAACATTCAATTCTCCATTATTATTAAAGCCTGTGAGCTCGAGAGGAATCGAACCTCTATCTAATCCTTAGGAGGGACTTGTTCTATCCGTTGAACTACGAGCCCGTTGCATAAAATAGCGTGCGAAAGTTACTGCATTACTTTTTTTTACAAAAGTAATATACTCTACACTTTAGTGAAACAATTTCTCATAAATTCAATTAAACATAACATCATGAAAAATATATTTATAGTTACAATAATTACAATTGGAGTGATAGCCTTGATGTCTCAGACCAAAGATACTAAATACAATAAACTTACGCCTGAAGAAGAACAAGTGGTCATTCACAAAGGTACCGAGCGTCCTTTCAGCGGTGAATATGACCTCCATTTTGAGAAAGGTACTTATTTATGTAAACGCTGCGATGCACCGCTTTACCTGTCGGAAGATAAATTCAATGCTCATTGCGGTTGGCCTAGCTTTGATGATGAAATAGCAGGTGCCGTAAAGCGATTACCCGATCCCGATGGTTTTCGGACTGAAATTGTCTGCGCAAATTGCGATGCCCACCTCGGACACGTATTTGCAGGCGAGGGTTTTACTGATAAAAATATTAGACATTGTGTTAACTCAATCTCCTTAAATTTCGACCCTATGAAAGTTGCTAACAAAACCGAAAGAGCGCTATTTGCCTCAGGATGTTTTTGGGGCACCGAATATCATCTATCAAAGGTTGATGGTGTAATCTCGACTACAGTCGGTTACACCGGTGGTCATAAAGCTAATCCCACTTATCAGGAAGTATGCACCGGAAATACCGGACATGCCGAAGCAACTGAAGTGATCTACAACCCAAGCAAGGTTAGTTACGAAGAACTTGCCCGACTATTTTTTGAAACTCACGATCCGACGCAAGTAAATCGCCAAGGACCCGATATTGGCACGCAATACCGGTCGGCAATTTTTTATTTAGATGATGAGCAAAAGCAAACTGCCAAAAAATTAATTGCATTACTTGAAGAGAAGGGATTGAAAATCGCTACCGAAGTAACCGAAGCAGCAAAATTTTGGGAAGCTGAAGACTACCATCAGGATTATTATGACATTAAGGGCACTACCCCCTATTGTCATTTTTATACTAAACGATTTTAATTTGTAATCGTCATTCTAAACGAAGCCCACAGAGTGGACAAGTGAAGAATCCATAGATTCTTCGGCACTATGTTTCTCAGAATGACAAGTTCTTTGTTATGGTTGCGAAAACTTATGCGCAGTAATGTACGGAAATCCAATTTGGATATAGATTCCCAATCAAGTTGGGAATGACAAAAGGATTATGAACATTATTCTTAATTATAGTGTTCTCCCCTTTATAAGGGGGAGAATTAAAGAGGGGGTATAAATTTGTTACAGATTCTCCCATTTACCTATTTAGCAAATTTAAGCATGGCAGTTTTGACACGCGCCTTCACTCTGTGATGCTCCTTTTCCATCAGAAGGTAACAGGCAAGTGTGGTACGACAAGTGCGTTTGCCGTTGATGTAGGAACTAACCCTGTCCGATCGTTCCGGTGGAATAATTCAACTCCGATCCGAAAGCGCTGTGTGGAATAGAAAATATTATCAACATCACAATGGCAGCTATGATCGTTAAATAAGTACGCTCCTTCTTCCAATTTCCGAAAACCGCAATCACCCAAAATATGAAAGCGACCAAAGTCTTATTATCGGTCAAATCCCATCCGAAAGGAACGCCGGTCCATAAGTCTCCAAAAGCACATTTTTGAACGACAGGACCAAGAATCATTCCGCCAAGCGTAAGGAATATTAAAGTAATTATTCCGTACAATTTGTACTTCTCCCGTTTGGCTAAAGCTAATATCCCTGATAGATTGGATAACAACATGGCAAAAAACATAAAGAAAATGTGCGGAGTGAGCACTGCTGACGGAACATCGCCTTTAAAGCGGATTATGATATGTTCAGTCTCAAATATCATATTATCAGTATTTACATCATATAATGAAATAAAATATTCCAATTTTCCGGCCGGTGGTTGATTGGGTAAAACTCCTTCCAATACATCATTAACGCGAACCAATTCAACTTTGGTAAAATCGTCAGCGGTTGGATATTTTCTATAATATAAATTACCGATTACATTAAAATCGGATATTTCCAATATAACCGGAGCCGGTTGGGAAGTGCTGTGGCTGCGAAGTAATTCAAGTTTGTGTTCCACCCCATTATACGTAAATGCAATTCTCTTTTCATAGGTCGGACCTGTGGTGCGTTGATAAACCGCAGCGCTCAAAGTAATGATAATAGCCAACAACCAAAACAAAAAAGTTTTCATTCATTTATTCCTTTATTCAGTAATTTGTAAAGATTTATTCCAACCAACATTCCGCAAAATATAAATATTAAAAATTCTGCTACCGTTGCTGTACTTCTTGTCAAAAATATAAGTGCAACACCAAGAAATACCACAACGTAAGCATAATATCTAAAGTTTGTTTTTTTCATCAAATGTCCTGATTATATTTTGTCTTTTTCCAATTCAAATAAGCGTTGATAAAAAATAATGCTGCGGCCGTCAAACTCAGTGCAACACTGCGCTTTTCACCGAACAATATAAGTGGCATCAACAAAAAAATGCAGCCGAATAATAACCACATTATAGTTAGAAACCTATAGATCTTGGTATTATTCATTGATTATAGAATATCAACAAGGAAAAGCGAGTAAATACCTATTCCAAATGATAGAATCGAAGTGGCGCGATGGGTTAGCTGCATTGTTCTATTCTCCGATTTATTGCTAATTAAAATAGAGCCCGATACTACCGAAACTATAAAGAACGCGACGGTGAACATCGCTGTTAACAGCGGGAGAAATGTTATTTCCCAAGTTTTAATCTGCACATAAACAGCTAAGATGTAGATCAAGCCCAAAGCAAATGAAGTTATTTTGTGAAGAGTTGAAAGTAATGGTTTGTACGGCATGCCCTTGCGCGACATCACGACGCCCGACAAAATTGAAAGGATACTTAAAATCAACATCCATATAACTGCATTATTCATAATTTTACCTAATCATCTAGTTTGTGCTAATGAATCAATTATATTTTTACATCCACCGTTATTCAAATGATCCGTATGTTCCTGTATAGTATCAAATTTTTTGCCACAAATTTTTTCGCATTCCATTTCATAATCTGATGCTTGATAAAACTTCTCGATAAGCTCATCAAATGTAGGATTACTTAGTGAATATTTCCACTCGCCTTTTTTTACTAACTCTAAAGTAATCTTCCACATTGCTGCCGCTAATGCACCGCAACCGCTGCCACGAAAACCAATTCCTCCGGCAAAACCGGCAACCATCACGGCTTCCTCATCGGAACCACCCATTCTTTTGACCACTTCGGAAGCACAGCTTTTAGATTCCTTGGCATTAGGTGGCAATTCCAACGCCAGTCCCTGATGCGCGACTTCAATGGCATCAGGAGCCCATTTTGCTGCGAGATTAAAGCATCCGATCGCCTTACCGGTGAGCATATATTTTGCAAGTTGAAGCTTACTGCCAAAATCAGTTTCGGTTATTTCCTCACATTCGGTACTATTGGATTTTGTTAAAAAAGACTCTACCATGTGCTTAGTGGCAATTAGCGCCATTGCGATTGCTTCACCTTGTTCCTCTTTTCTTCTATAAGCTTCAGTCCCTAAAGCTAGCGCCGCACCCCACAGCATACCGCATTGATAGCCTTGTTGGTAAATACCTCCGGCAAGCGGATCAATAGCCTGCTCTTCAGCTTCTTTTGGATTACCGAACTCACGGTTCAGTATATAACTGAAGGTCCTGCTACAAGTACCTTTCTTTAGAAATGTTCTTCTTACTTTTAGTTTCGACATCTGATTACACTTTGATAATTTCACTTTTTCCTAATAGTATAATATCTTGATCTAAATTGTGTGGGATCTTCTTTATACATTTCAACTTCTTTAATATCAGATTTAAATAATTCTAATAGATCACTATTCTCAATTTTAGAAATGTTATTTTCTAGACATGAGCAGTATTTATCCCACCAAATATTCTCATCCAAACTGAATGAATCAAGAATTTCACAATTATTATTTCCAATGAGTTTAGTCTTTTCATCATTACCTTGATAATCATCATGAATTATGAAATACCCATTTGGTTTTAAATGTTTCAGTAGGTTAATAAAACCCTTCTCGAAACCGATTACATTCAAAAAGCCTTCGGCAAGAATAATATCGAAATAATTGATTTTGGGGTTAACATCATTTAATGAACTATTATGGATAGTGAATTTTTCTTGATAATTGAGTTCCTTCACCTTCCTTTGGAACTCATTAATAGACCTTCTATCAATATCTATAGCTGTAACATGGCTATCGAACTTCTCAACAATAAAAAGCGAAGGCACTCCTGAGCCGCAGCCTACGTCCAATACTTTACAATCTTTAATTTGTGGAATTAGCGAAATCGCATTATCTAAATATGGCAATAATTGTTTTCTACACTTATCTCTTACGCGAAAATATTGCGTTTCTAATTTTTGTTCTGACACTAACATTTAAAATAATCCGTATTCATTTGGTGAATCATCAATCGCTTCCTGCGATGCTTCCCACGATTCAACTATCTTGCCATTTTCGAATCGGAAAAGGTGTAATACCGAGTATTCTTTTGAATCGAGCACAATCCTGCCATGGACAGTAACTAATTCACCTTCCGCCACCGTTCTGAGCGGTTCGTAAATTTTATCAGAATATTGTTTATGGGCATCTTCCATTGCTTCCAAAAGTGATTGTCGATCACCTTTGAAATAAGGCATGTGATGTTTGAAATCAGGATGCACATATTTAGCATAAGCTTCTTTGATCTTTCCTGCTTGAACCTCAGTCAAAAAGGCAATTGCTATTTCTTTATTTGTCATCATTCCCTCTATTTTTAAATAATCAATGTACAATCGCTAATCAATTTTTAGAATCCGAATCCGCGTTTAGCCAATTGGTGAGCGATCCAATCGGAAGCTGCGTAAACTGAAATTGAAATAATTAAGAATCCCGTCAATCCAATTTCCACGCCATACAACACAACTGCCAACCACCCGATTAGCACCCAATGGAAAAAGTAAATTTCCGTTACATTTCTGCTCCAACGCTTAAATTGATCAATGATGAATTGCGGTAGAATTTTTGTTACCACAAATAATAGACTGATCCAAAATAAGCAGAATAATAGGTACACAATATTTGCCGACAAGTCGTGGTGATAATAACCCGTTTCAGTGGCCATACCAAGGTCCAGCTTGAAAATACCAACAAATATGAAAATGAATATCATCATAAGAATAAAAGAAACAAACAACAAAATTTTATAAAATGAATTTTTATTAGCAACTCGTATCAGATAAGTCGCAAAGAGATAGCCCGTGATCGGATAGAAAATCCAAGTTAAAAACGAGAAGGAACTATGCTCGTTTGAGCCCCAAAACAGGCCGGTTACAGCCTGTAAAATGTATCCTTCAACTTGGATGTTTAGCATAACAAAATTCAGTAAAGCGAATGCCAAGCCAAGCAAGCCAATCCCTAAAGGATCTATCTTTGACCATTTGATAAAACCAAAAAACATCATACTTAGTCCAGCGAATTGCAAAATATCTATTTCGATCAGCATTTCTATGGCCGAATACAAATGTTCGGGATCGTCAAGCGCTATATAACCAAGTAATTCAGGCAGGAATCCACGTAGAAAGTTGAGCAAGTAACCGGTAAGTAAAATTGTAACGCCGCGTTTGATAAAGTATTTGTAATCGGTTTGGCGGGTATATAAAAACCCAATGCCCATCAGGAACATAAATATCGGAGCAGCCGGGATTCCGCCAAAAAACTCGACCGTCATTCCAATCACAGATTCCACCACTTCCTCTTTGGAGAATATCATTTGGACATGAACGAGCACCATGAATATAACCGCGAGACCGCGGGCAATATCCAACTCAAGTTGCCGACCGGCATTAACCTTATCTGTTGCGAATAATTTCATTTTACGGTTTGTAAACTAAATAGAATTATAGGATATCAGACAGGATAATTTGTGCTACAAATTTGTGCAAACACTATAGTCTTTATTTTCTGTTCTAGATTATCACCATATTTTTATACGCTGATCAGTGGGGATAAAGTATTTTGAATTTTCATCTATTTTAAATGAATTATAAAATTCATTCCGATTATAAATTGGACCAATGGCACGATATTTCTGCGGTGTATGCGCTCTTGTTATTGTTGATTTTTCAAATTCGGGAGTAGCTTTTTCCCTCCAAAATCTCGCTAATTGAATAAAGTAATTTTCAATTTCTGCAGAGATATGATCGTCGGAAATCTTATTGGAATTATTCTCTATGTTTAGCTTTAGCGCTAATAAGGATACTTCCACACCGCCAATATCAGCAATATTTTCTTGGAGAGTGGCTTTTCCATTTACAAATAAACTATCCTGAATTGTGTATTGGCTATACTGCTCAATTATATCAGAATATATATTGTCCCAATCATTTTTGTCAAAAATCAAACCTGATAAAATTTTCTTAAGTATATTAATATGTTTTCCATCCGCATTGTAGTTTCTACCAACATTATCAAACGCATGGGTCATTTCATGAGCAATTGTCCGGCCAATGGTTCCATACAAATAGGCATTATTATCTGCTAGGTCTAATTGAGCATCAAATAAAATACCGGCATGAATCTTCACCATATTTTCTTTAAAATTGTAGGCACAATAAGTCTCAAATGGCGGAACTGCCCAATTATCTACATTCCCTTCAATTTCTGATTTATAATCATTCGATAATCGTATATTATTTTTATAATCATTTGAACTCAATAAAGGTATCTTTGGAAAATTAGATAATTTTGGCGCTCCAATTTTAAATTTCATATTATCCAATTTTGAAATAAATAATTCTTTATATTTCTCTCCTATCTTGTTACTATCGATAATTTTGATTTGGTAGGCTTCTTTCAAATGTTCAATTACATCATTTAACTTGTCTTCTTCTTTCTGCGAAAATGTTATTTTTGAGAAAACAATTCCAAGTAGTGTGGGAAATTTGGTTTGAACCATTTCAACTCTTTGTCTATCATTGCCAAATTTGCCGGATGAACTTTCATATAAATTCCGCAATTGCGATAACACAAATTGATGTTCTTCATCAAGTTCGTAGCTTTGTTCCTTAGAAAGTATCTCAGCAGATTTGATCATTATATCATCCCAAAGGATTCCCCAATTATTAACGACAGTGCCACCCCCAGGGATTTTGGTATTTTGTAGCCATTCGGCATTTGCGTATTCATAAAAATCAGCTATAGAATCTGATGCTTGTCCGAATACTAAATTTCCGATTATTAAAATTATTACAAACTGTTTCATAACTATCCTTAATTCACCAAATGTTCAGCTAAATTTTAGTATGCATTTTTACTATGTTCATAAATCATTCTGCTGCATTTTTTTCCGAATGTACAAAATCTTTGTTACCGATGCGACCGATTCGTCTTTCTCATCTTTTATTTGAGCTTCAAGTTTATGGTGATATTTTTTACCGTTTTCTGTATTCTTTAAAATTGTTTTAATATTATCGTCAGTAATTAAGAATCTAGCCGTAACAGTACCAATCCCCGGTTTGACAAAATCAATGTTAGCACTCTGATCCCAAACTACGTAGCCTTTACCCAAAATTTGGATCAACATTAACATAAAAAACGGATCGGCCATTGAATATAAAGAACCGCCAAAATGTGTTTTAACATAATTGTGATTATACCAGCTCAACTTCATTTCAACAATTATTTCTTTAAAATCCGGGGAAATATACTTAACAATAATACCTGTCCCCCAATATGGCGGGTAAATATTTAACATGAATTTTAATAATTTGGATTTCATAATTCTGATGGCGGTTGCATCTAAACCAAAATGTTCTTTAAATAGTTTTTTCAATAATCAATATTTAATAAAAAATAATCAATAATCAATCAACAATCAACAATCTGATTATTCCACCCAATGCCGGGCGAGTCCATCGCTTTAGTCTAAGTAAGTTTAACAATTTAGGATTCTGATAAAGAACAGTCATTATATCCCATGTTTAGATCTAGTTGTGCCGTCTTTTTCACCTATCATCAATAATTTGTATCCATTTACCTGATTTGATTCATCCCTTACGAATTGTACAATGTAATCTTCAGAGTCACTAAAAACAAATGAATCTTCGTCGAATGGAAGTAAAACAAATTCTTCATTAATGCCCTGATGCCAAAACAAATAATTATCTCTCAGAATTATTTGTTGGTCTTTACCATATACTCCAACATATTCATCCAGAACAACAGTATTTTGTAATAAATCTTGATATTTTTTTTCTGCAATCAATAAATACCATTCTAATTCTTCAATCTTTTTGCTATCCTCATTACTATCTATTAAATCACTTAGTGCAGTTATATACGCTTTTCTGTATGCTAAATATTCATATATTTCAATATCCGGTTGTATTCCCTTACCTTCCCAATCTTTGAAAAATGGTCGGCCGATCGGCATTTTAATTTCAAGCATTATATCAGGATAATAATAATACTCTCTCCAATGAGCCGCACCCTTTGTTCGTTCACCAATTATTTTAGCTCTTTTATTTCTTTGCATCATTGAACTGAATGATTCAGCCGCTGAAGCTGTTTGTATGCTGGTAAGTATATATAGTTTAGTATCAGAAAGAATTTTACCGGAGACTTCATGAGTCCAAGATTGCCCGAGAGAATCTGTTTCGGGAAAGTACAAACTGCTTGTTATTGTTGGTTCTTCAAAAAAGTAACTGGATAGTAAATCAACCATTGTACCATGTCCTCCAAAATTGTATCGCAGATCTAATATTATTGCATCCGTATTTGATAGATATTCCATTGCTGCAATTGCCGTTTCACCTGCGTATTTTGGATCACTAAATCTATCAAATCTTAAATAGCCAATATTTCCGGAGAGGATTTCTATATTTTTAAAATAATAATTTTTCTTGGCAAGTTGTACCACTTTTTCAGATGTTAAACTTATTTTATTTTTATTCTTATTCGATTCAGAGTTTTTTATAATGCTAAAACCAATATGATAATCTTCAACAAGATCATAAATATCAGAATCTATTTTTTCTATTAATTCTTCATATTCGTATATATCATTATATTGTCCTGTCTTTAGATTGTCTAATAAACCTTCCTTTATAATTTTTGCTTTTTCAGGATATACATAATGCTTTTCAAAACTATTTATAATTGTATTTACGACAGTCTCAATTTTTGCATTATCAAGTTCAATATTGTTATAATTACCTTGTCCAAATGATAGGAATGGGATAAGAATTGTACAAATTAGTAAAGTTATCTTTTTCATAGGATTTCCTTAATTATTTGTTGATTAATTCTACTGAGAAATTTGCTAATTAGATACTTATTTGTGGATATGGTTGTCCACTCTATTAGCTAATAACATTAAGTATTTAACAGATATCCGTTATTCCACCCAATGCTCGGGCGAATCCATCGCTTTAGCGCAAATAACTTTTCCTTTATTAATCAGCCCTTCGGAAGTAAGCGGCATTACCATCCAAGCATCTTTCACCGCTTCAGGAATGGGATAAGGCGCGGGGTAGCCCAAATTGCCGGCATCGTTAATAAAACCATGCTTGGGGTAGTATGTGATGTGACCCAAAACAAACACAACCTTTGAACCAATTTCCTTGAGCCTTCTAAGCCCCGCCTTAATCAGCATACCGCCAATTCCCTTATTCTGATATTCAGGAAGCACCGCCAAAGGAGCCAAAATGTGCATTAAAGTGTTGTCATCGCCATTTTCAATTGTGGCTTTAGTAAATAGAATGTGCCCTATCGGTTTATCACCATCAAAAGCAAGCAAGGAAATACGCGGTTCGGCAGTATCGTCTTTTAAAAGGTCAGCAGTTAAATCGGCTACCGAGTCTTCGTTAAAAGATTCATATTGGATATTAATAATATCATAAATATCGTTTTGAAGACTTTGTCTAAATGTAATAATCATCAAAAAGTTATTGTACTCAAAATTGAATTATAGAGATAGAATGAAATGTGGTAATCAATTAGAATTCTTATTCATTTTCAATTTTACGGTGTTTTGTTCCATACCAGATATATATTTGCTAAAATAATCAATTCTATAAGTAATTCTTCTGTTGATTTCACTAAGTGATACATCAAACGGAATTTCTATTTTGCTTTTAGCAGATATTATCTCCGCTGTTGTTCCTATTGCAATTAACCTAAAAGACTGCTTTTGATCTACTTTTCTATATTTTTTAAATTTTTCCTGTTCAGCATCCAATAATATATTTTGAGGAATGAATATAAATATTGTGCGAATATTTGCTTCGATATTTCCCGAGTTTTCTAATATTATTTCATTTATCTTTATTGAATCGCCAGTCTGAGTTGTATCTTTAAAATACATGTTAAGAATAGGTTTACGAGAAAATTCATCAAGTAGAATACTTTGTTGCTCCTTCCAAATTTCTAATTGTTTATCAGTCGATTCAACTATCTTATTCAACTGATTATTATATTTATTAATGTTTTCTTCAAACATATTTAGTGATGAAGAAAAGTTATTGACAGAGCTATTTAATGTTTTTGTATTCGTTTTGTAATTATCACTTTGGTTTATAACTATTCTATTTAATGTATCAATACTGTTTGAAAAATTATCGATTTGAACAGGAAGTTCTTTTAATTTATGCGACAGCTCATCTATAGCACCACCTATTTCTGAGATATTATTTTTATAACCTTCCAAATTTTCAAATAGTTTTTCTGTGTTTTGATTTGTGGACAAAATAGTGTACACTGAAATCCATAATGCTATAAAAATAAATATGGTTTGCAGCAATTTTGATAAAGAATCAAAATATGATCGGTAATATTTTACAGTATCACGGAAATAGACAATAACAGTTGCAATTATTGCTAGTATAAAGATTATTGTAATTGTAATTATTAATGGAGATGTTGTCACAATGCTGATTTAAACAAATTTTCAAATTCGTTCTTGTCAATTATTTTTACTAAATCGGTTTCAAGCTTTCTATAACTTTGTGGTATACGTTCATTTGAAACAATGTATCCTAAATTTGCGTTATTTTCACCAATCTCATACTCTATACGTTTTATTATTTTCCTGATAGTAGTATGTGGAATCCTGACGAGAGTATTTTTTACTTCTATTAAAATTTTATTACCCTTGAAAATGATTTCAAAATCATAATGCCCTTTATATATTTCTTTAAAATCGATTTTAAGCTTTTTAAACATATTGTGAATATTTTTTTCAAATTCAATACCTGAAGCAATTGTTTGCATTGGTTTAGGTTCAATTGATCTTCCTAGGCGGAAAAAATATGAAATAAATACAATTGTTATTAATCCTATAATAAATACAGATGTAATTATAAATTGATTATTTATCGAAAATGTACTATTTATGGATTGCATTATTTCAATAGTAGTTGCTATAATTGCCGTTGCAACAACAGACGAGGTAAGTGCAATTACTGTTTCTGCATACTTATTCTTTTTTACTTTTATTTCACTTTTATAATCATCTATTATATTTTCTTCAATCTCATTTATGTTACCATAAGTTCTTCTTAAGTTTTGAATAATGTTCTTTCTATTATTAGCATTAATAAAATCGTTTTGAATAATGTTAGAATAGAGTTCAGATACAATCTCTTCAACATTTAATAAAGCTTCTTGCTTGATTCGATGTTCTCGCGATTTTGATTGAAGTAAATACTCTATTTCATTTTCTTTATAGTAAGAATTCTCTAATACAATTCTTTTTAATATTGTTGAAATTACATCATGGTTTGCTATCATTGCTCTTTCATCTTTAGCGCCAATAGTTTTTTTTCTACTAATTAGATAAATCAGTATTGTGATAAGTATTCCACTAATTGTAAGAATTAAACTAAAATCCATAGCAAATCCAATTAATAGGCTTTCTCTTTCTTCAAATCCCTTGTTATTAATTCTATAAAATTTTATTTACCGGCTTTTGTACGATTATCCTTTTTACATAACATTTGGCAATTTTCTGCAATTGTCTTTCCGCCCTCATGCCAAGGAGTAATATGATCTGCTTCCATCTCAGTAATATCAAATTTCTCTCCACACTTAACACAAACTCCTTTTTGTTTTTCGTATGCCTCTCTCTTCATGTTATCAGAAAATGCACGTATTGAAAGATATTTTTCTTCTCCTGTAAAGATATACGGATAAATACCTGCTTTTTTTGTAACATCTTCATCTTGCATTAATTCGGCGACTTTAACTTCTATTTTATCTGAATTATATTTTTCTTTATTAAATTGATTATATAGATTGCCCCAATTGACTGTTGACATTTCATTTCGATATATTGTAAAGTTCTCTCGTACCCAAGCAATTACTTTTTGGAAATAATGCCACAACTCATCAGAATTCTTGTCATTTTGATGTTTTGCCATATATTCAGCAACATTCCCATTATTTATCCAAGAAATTGCTGTTTCAAGATATTCTTGTCTAATTGGTTTTCCTTTAATCAATAATCCACCGTCTTTCGCTAATAGATATGCCGCGCAATTTGATTTACTAAATTTTAACTTAGCATCTGAAAGCCAAGGTCCGGTGTAAACAGCATTTCGAAGCTCTTGATCAGTTAATTTTTCACCCGCTATGTTTATAATTTTAAACCAATCCAACCTCTCTTTATCAGTTCCCTCACAAAAATATATCATCAATTCATAGTTTAATATTTGGTTTTGTTCTTCATCAGTTAGATTATGAAAATATTTATCTAGATTCCCATCTTTTAAGGAAAAATCTCCATTCACATATTGTCCGATACTTATGGTACGTTGTTGACCGTCTAACATTTCAAATCCATCTTTATTCTTTAACCAGTACATAACATTTAGTGGAAAATTTTTCTTTATGGATTTGATGACTTCTTTTCTTTGTTTGTCATTATAAACAAATTCACGTTGATATTTGGGACGTACATCAAGTTTGCCACTATAAGCAACAACACCTTCTTCCGCATTATCTTTATATCCTTCAATTACTTCACGAACAGTAATACGATTTAATTCAATTTCCATTTCGTTTTTATATTTTTCTATTTTTTATAATTACTCTTGCATAAGGCACTTCAACAACTCCATCATTAATCATATAAAGATCGCCATCAACTGCACCTCTTTTTTGAATATTTTTTCTATATTCTTTATGTTCTTCTTTGTAAGGTTTAACACCAATTTCAATTCCTGAATTGGAAATACCTAATCCAATAATTTCAAATTGATCCGGATTATACTTATCTAAAAATGTAATTGGTACCCCCATTGCGCCATTAAAGTCACAAGGAATATCGGTATATTTATTTACATTTATAGCATCATAGTTTTCATATTTGGGGTAATCCTCAGGACTATATTTCTTATATAAAGTAATATTTTCTTTATGTTTTTCAACCTCCAAGTTTGTGAACCAACACGAAGTTGAGACACGAGCTATTTTATTGCCATATTCATCTTTATGATGAAATTTTTCCCAATCATCTGGAACTATAAAAAACATACCTACATTAAAATTCGTGTAACCTGTTCTAATATTATCTTCTTTGAACAGTTTAAAAATCTCCCTATATGTCATTGCGTTAGTATTGCCGATGATTAAATAATCCTTTTTATATTTTTCTAATTGTCCTACATATTCACGGAACATAGAAAATGGTGGATTGGTTACAACAATATCCGCTTCTTCAAGTAATTCAATACATTCTTTACTGCGGAAATCCCCTGTCCCAATCATTTCAGTAATAAATTCCTCTGGATCAGGCATACGATTATTGTTTTTATCACCGGTATATTCCAGTTTATATGGTGGTTCTTGGGAAAACAAATTTGCTTCTTTGTAATGTGTAGCAATTAATTTTTTTAACCCTAAATGCTCAAAATTTAAACTGAAATACTTTACAAAATTGCTTTCTCTTGGATCGTCGCAATTACAAAAGACCACCTTACCTTTGAATTGATCTTTATAGTTACGTAGCTCTTTTTCAATGTCATCAAGTTGGGTATAAAACTCATCTTTCTTTTCTTTACTTGCTATATGCAAATTTTTATTAGAAGACAGTTTTGTCATCACTTTTTAATAAACCTTCTCTTTCATCTACATTCCGTTACGATTGACAAGTCCTTGCCATTCTTTGGGGTATTTACCGTTTTTATCAGAATTTGATGGCACATATATTGGTTTATCAATTGGTCTTAATTTTAGTTCGCCATTTATCAGTTGTTTAATTCTTTTTTTAGATACATCACAATAAGATTTCTCTTTATCAATACCAACAACGTTTCTTTCATTTTTTAAAGCAGCAATTGCTGTTGAACCTACTCCAACAAATGGATCCAGTACCCAACTATTCTTATTTGTAAGGGCCAATAAACATCTTTCTACTAATTCAACAGGAAACTGACATGGATGCTCGGTTTTTTCAGGGTGATTCGATTTTACATTTGGTATGTTCCACAGTCCGGTTTCCCAATCTTTTAACACAATATTCCAAATATCTGATGGATTTTTGCCTTTCGGATTTCCGGATAGTTTACCTTTATTCGGTCCTTTGAAGTGTTTTTTCCCCGGATATTTTGATGGAATTCTAACATCGTCCAAATTAAATATATAGTTATCAGATTTTGTGAACCACAAAATTGTTTCATATCTTCCTGAAAATCTATTTGACGCATGTAGCCCGTGTCCGAAATGCCATATAATTCTATTTCTTAATTTTAGACCGAATTTTTTAAATATATCATAATAAAAAATATCTAAGGGAAATATTTCTCCTTTATTTACATAATTTCCAACCTGCCAACAAATACTTCCTTCATTTGACAAAACCCTCACAAGTTCAGAAATTATATTCTCTTGGAAATTTAAATATTCACTTATCGTGGTTTTATTTTCATACGATTTGCCAATATTGTATGGTGGTGAGGTAATTATTAAATCAAAATGATTTTCTTCTAAACTTTTTAATGCGTTGAGCGCATCATCACAAACTATTGAATACTCTATATTTGGGTTTATATAATTAAATAATGATTCTTTACTTTTCATAATTAGAATTTAATGAACTTTTTATTTCTTTAAACTTATCGTTATTGATTAGTATGAATTTCAGAATTATTATCACATTCCTCACAAATAAAATCACCCTTTGGATTAATCCTGTTATTGGCAATGCAAGTTTGAATATTGTTCAGGTCAAATAGGCGATTGACAAATTTACCGGAACCAAAAGCGACGCTATTTCCACAATGGTTGCATATCTCGGTTTGTATATTTTTTGCGTTCTTTGTGTCTTCGTGGTTAATCAATATATTTTCTTTCTTCAAATCTTTTTAATAAAATCAACAATTAAATATAAAGCCCCGAAAGCGGCTCCGCCAAAAATTAATATATTTGATGATAAAGCATTAAACTCATAGCCCTCGGCGTTCATGTATAATATATGTAACAGGGCATGCAAAATTAGAAAAATACTTATGCCAATTCGTGTACCATTCATTACTTTTTCATTTTTGCTCGCAACAAGAGCAACTATAGTTGAAAATATGGGGATATGTAAGAATAGAAAGACTAATTTACCATTTTCATCCGATAGCCAATTTGTAATTGGCAATACCCTCCATTCATGATTCAGCATGGCGTCCAATTCATGCGTGAATAATATACCAAGACCGATATAAAAAATAATATTTAACCAAGATTTAGACATTTAATACACCTAATAAACCTTCTCTTCAATCTACACTTTATGATTGACAAGTTTTTGATTGTTATAATTCTCTGTGTTCTCTGTGGCTTCATAATCTATCAATATACCTTTTCCGATATTTTATTTAAAAATTCTATCGTCAAATGGAAACGGTGTTTTTGTTTTAATCTTAACATTTTTGAAATCCGTATGCTTAGGATTTATAAGAATATTGAAGTCGCCTTTAGTTACAGCTGATGGAACCTGCATTAAACAAAATTTGTTTTCTACTACAAAATTATCACCGATAGATTGAGTTCTTTTTGAATAAGGATTCCACTCTTTCCAATCTTTAGGTAATTTTGAAATATGTACTTTTTTTATTTTTAACGAATCGGGTATTTCAACTTCAACCATATAATAATCAGACGGTAAAGTTGATATTGAAAAGTGTACGGCAATCTCTGCCATTGCCAGCGATCGGTTTTGAGCTGTATAGATTAATTCTGTTCCGGGTGAATTCCATCTTGCTCCTTTTTTTGCTGCACCTTTTCCTGAAAGAGTTCTTAAATATTTTTTCCTCGTTAAGCGATATACAATCATCAGGCAAAAATGCCATGATCAATTCTTGTTAATTCTCCGATCACCATTTCCTTACCATAAGAATCTTTTAATAAATCCATTGGCCTTAAACTACGGAGAGCATAATTCGGCGTTCTTAACCATTGTTTAAATTGTTCTTCACTGTCAAAAATATCATAACCCAATTCAACAACTTCAGCGATTTCAATAATTTTTTCTGAATGGATGGGTTTAAAACTTTTTTTATCCAATTTATATCTATTAATTGTTTTGGTAGAGGTATCAAGATATTTAGCAAATTCAGCAAGTGTAAAGGTAGATTTCTCTCTAATTAGTTCAAAGATTGGGAATGGAATACCGGTTTGGATAGCAATTACAATTAAATGTATATTATTTAAGAATTCATCAAAAGTAATGTTTTTACCTTTCAATAAGTTTTTCTGACTTTTCTTTTCAATGGAATTAAAAAATAATCTGATTTCATTGTCTAATTTATCATCAATATTTTTAGTTTTCATATGCAACCTGCTAATTATTAATAGGACTATTGTCCTATATATTATGACATATGTCCTATTTGATGCAAGGAATATTAATTAAATAAAAAATATTGGATTAGTAAACTTTTTCCTTCTTCCTATCTACGCTAAAACTACGATAGGCAAGCTTTTATTTGATATAATTCTTTGTGTCCTTTGTGCCTTTGTGGTTAATCAATATACCTTCTCCTTTTTCAGATCGCGCGTCATTAATTCTTTAACCTTGTCAACCGGATTCTCACCGTGGAATAATACCGATTCCATAGCTTCAGCTATAGGCATGTGAACTTTGTATTTGTCACGCAGTTGCAGCATGGATTTGGCAGTCTTCACCCCTTCCGCCACCATCTTCATTTCAGCAAGGATGTCATCCAATTTACGCCCCTTGCCAAGCTCCTCGCCCACATAGCGGTTACGGCTGTGCTTGCTCAGGCAGGTTGCCATCAGGTCGCCAATTCCGCTCAAACCAAAAAAAGTTTCCGGCTTAGCGCCCATAATTACGCCGAGGCGGGTCATCTCGGTCAGTCCGCGGGTGATGAGGGCGGCTTTGGTATTGTCGCCGTAGCCCATTCCGTCACAGATTCCCGCCGCAATGGCGATGACGTTCTTCAGCGATCCGGCAAGTTCCACGCCTAAAATATCAGTATTAGTATATATGCGCAAATCTTGCGATGCAAACTCGTGCTGCACAATTTTGGCGGTTTCGGTATGTTCACAAGCGGCAACTAGGATTGTGGGCATTTTAAGTGCGACTTCCTCAGCATGACTTGGTCCGTATAAAGTAACGATGCGCTCCTTTTCAATTCCGCCCGCTTCCGCGATGACTTGGCTCATCGTTTCCAAGCTGTCATTCTCAACACCTTTAGCCAAGTTCACGATTATTGCATTATCTTTAATGAATGGTACACTTTCACCAATTATTCCGCGCACAATGTGAGATGGTGTTGCCACCACAACTATTTCAGCGTCTTTTAATGCAAATTCAAGATCAACCGTTAATTCAATCTCTTTGGATATCTTTAACTGCGGTATCAAATTATGTTGGCGGGTCTTCTGCATCTCGCGCACTTCGTCCTCGAATTTGTGCCACCCAATCACTTTATGACCATTATCGCTCAAATGCTGAGCCATTGTTCCGCCCCAAGAACCAAAACCTAGTACTGTAATGTTCATTGTCTATTTATTATTGTTTATTGATTAATTTTTTGTAATCAGTTTTGTCATTCCTGCGAAAGCTTGCTCGCCTTGGGTGGCTTATGTGCAGTGGCGTGCAGGAATCCATTATAGGTTCCCGTTTTCACGGGAATGACAATGCGTATTTGATCTCTTGAATATAAACTATTATATTTTTCCGAATAATGCCGATCATCAATAATCAATCGTCAATCAGAATCAATCAAGGTCTTCGTATATCTTATCTATTATATCAACGTAGTTCTTGAGAACTTCCTTGCGTTTTACACTTAGCTTTGGTGTGGTTTCACCGCTTTCAATCGTCCACTCATTTGGCAATACGGTAAATTTTTTGATCCGTTCATATTTGCTGAATTTTTCCATAGTGACGGCAACTTCTTTTTCAAGCAATTCATACACCAAGTGATGGTCAACCAAGGCTTGCCTATCGGAAGTATCAATATCTTTTTCTTTTGCCCATTCTTCCAATACTTCAAAGGAAGGCACTAACAATGCCGCAACGAACCTGCGTTTGTCACCAATTGCCAAAGCTTGTTCAATATATTTCGATGATGTAAGTGCAATTTCTAGCGGCGCCGGGGCAACATTCTTTCCGCCGGCAGTTACCAAGATAGCTTTCTTTCTGTCCGTGATCATCAGATAATTGTCTTCATCAAATTTTCCAATGTCGCCGGTATGGAACCAACCGTCTTTGTCAATTGCTTCGGCGGTCGCTTCGGGATTTTTGTAATATCCTTTCATAACATTGGGACCTTTACAAAGTATTTCACCATCATCGGCAATCTTGACTTCTACTTTTTCAAGTAAGCAGCCCACCGTTCCAAACTTATAGAGTTTTTCTTGGTTAGCGGAAATAACCGGACTTGTTTCGGTTAATCCATAACCTTCTAAGATTGGAATATTGGCTGAAGCAAAGAATTCGCCGACTTCCTTGGAAAGCGGAGCGCCACCGCTAACGAAGAAACGCAGCTTGCCGCCTACCCTATCCTTAAGTTTAGAGAATACTAATTTATCAGCAAACCGGAATTTGAAGGCTAAGAACCCACTTGGTTCACTGCCACGAGTCAGGAATTTGGCTGCCTGACCACCGACGCCAACAGCCCACCAAAATATTTTTTGTCTAATCGCCGGATCTCCCGCTACTTTGTCTAAGACACGAGCATGGATCTTTTCAAATACGCGCGGTACGGAGATCACTAAGGTTGGTTTCACTTCCGCCATATTTTCACCGACGGTATCAACGCTCTCAGCATAATAAGTTTGTGCGCCAAGCGAGAAACCGGTATAATGACCGGTCATTCTTTCAAACACATGACTAAGCGGCAGGAATGAAAGGAAGGTGTCATCGGGTCCAAAGTTGATATGTTTTTGTCCGGCTAACACGTTTGAGACTAAATTATCATGGGTGAGCATTACGCCTTTTGGATTTCCGGTTGTTCCGCTTGTATAGATCAATGTTAACAGATCATCCGGTTTAATATCTTTGGAAGATTCTTTAATATTGAATTTAGTATCTTTAATATGCTTTTCGCCTAATTCAAGCAGATGGTCAAAACTGATAATATTTTTTGATGGATCATGGGTATTGTCCATGGCAATAATGCCTTTCAGATTGGGGCTGTCATTGATGAATTCCAATACCTTATCAGTTTGCGATTGATCTTGGGTGATTACATACAACGAATCGGAATCATCAATAATATACTTGATTTGAGAAGCTATCAGGGTCGGATAAACCGTAACCGAGACGGCACCGATACATGCAATGGCATAGTCACTGAAAGCCCATCTTGGACAATTAGTGGATTGAATGGCAACTTTATCATCTTTGCCAATACCAAGCGTTGCAAGTCCTGCTGCGAATTTCTCAACAATATCTCTTACTTCACTGAATTTATATCCTTTCCATTCACCATTTACTTTTTCAAAATATGCTGAACGGTCTGCGTTTGCATCAGTGGAATAAATAAACATACCGGGGATTGTTGTATATGACATAGATTCACCTCTTAGTTATTAGATTACAGATAATTGGATAATATTGTCTTCAAGCTAATCAATTATTATTTTTAAATATAGCTAAATATATTGACAATCCTTTTTAATAACATCTATTTTTTGACCCGATATTTTTGACAGTTCTATGATTTTGATTGCCGGGGTGGCGGAACTGGTAGACGCGCCGGTCTCAAAAACCGGTCTCAGCAATGAGGTGTCGGTTCGATTCCGACCCTCGGCACAATAAAAAAGCCTCCAAATTGGAGGCTTTTTTATTCATCAAATTAATAGATTATTTATCTTCTTCTTTTTCCCGGGCTTTCTGAATAATCGTCAGACCTTCCAAATCATCAACACTGTTCTTGACTGTTGTCAGCTGTTGTTCGATATCAGTCAATCTCCGTGAAGTCCTGCGACGCTCACTGTCAACATCGGCGCGTAAGTCGCCGAGATCACGATCCAAACCTGAAATCTCATTGTTAATGGTCCGGACTGCCTCATCAAGATCGTAAGCAACATCTTCAATTTTACTCGTTAAATCAGCGCTTACGGCATTCACAAGATTGGTGTTAGCAACTATGTCTTGCTGCGCCGTTTGCAAATGCTTACCTCTACCGATAAATTGCAGATCAAGACGTTTTAAATTATCTCTGAACTCTTTGTTCACTTCATCAATATGTGTGAACTGCTGTTTCTCCATTTCATCCATACGATCCATAACTACGGTATAGGTATAATAAACATATACACCACCCACTAATAATAAGATCATAAGAAGTAGAATTATTTTGTCTTTTACGCTCATTGGTTCCTCGTTGTGATTTAATTTACTTTAAAGTTTTTGCTCTTGATTTTGTACTTTTTGCTTTAGAAGTACTAGGCCTTTTCTTGGCAGTACCGAGTCTTTTAGAAGCACTAGTTCTTTTCACCGGGGCTTTTTTTCTGACAATTCCGGTTTTTTTTGCGGATGGTTGATTAAGATTACCAATCATTGCTTTAAAATCTTTATTAAAATCGTTGATCGTCGCATCAATGCGATTGATCAATTCATCCAATATAGACTGACTATAATAATCGTCTATACCGGTAAAGATTTCATCCAATTTTCCCTGCAATTGATTAAGTTTTTCTTTTTGACCCATATTCTCTAATTAGTTTACGCACAAACTTAACTAAACTATCCTAAAAATTGAAAGTTAATTTGTTATGGAAAAATGATAGAGAGCAATTTCTATTTTATCTCTATTATTTCGCTAAAGTGATGGCTGCTAAAACCATTGTGATTCTGAACACAGTTTAGAATCTATATATGGATTCTTCGTTTTACTTAGAATGACAAAACTATTGCACTGCCATTGCGAAGAGTGTAGCGATGAAGTAATCCTGTAGTAAGAACAAGATTGTTTCTCCATGACTCAAAGGGTGTTATAGAGACATAAGATATTACGTCTCTGTAAAGTTATTGAATTACTGTTCCAATTCGGTTGAACCGGGGAATCCATGTCTTTAGGTTCAATGAAAAATATACGAATAGCGCTTCGCCTAATATATATTCTTCCGGTACAAAACCCCAAAATCTTGAATCCAAACTGTCATCACGGTTATCACCCATTGCCCAATAATAATTTTGCTCAACAATATAATAATCCATATCCGTTATTGCTACACCGTCAATATGTAAAAATCTGAAATCGGCGGCGTTGATTGATCCCATCCATGGATTTAATAAATTGCCCTGCGGATAGTAGTCATCATAGACAAACGGTTTACCTTTTCGCCGATAAAGATCATTGGGATCAATATTTGTAAATTGGTATTCTACAGTACTGTTTCTTAGTGATGCCGAATGTCCATCGTATAAAATAATCGGCAACCAATAACGCCAATTGGTATCTTGGTCAATACGGACTGTATCACCCGCTTGCGGAATGCGAATCTTTTTGAAGAAATCCTTGTTGCCGTTATCAGGTAAAAACAGATCCTGCTGTTGGTAATCGGTTGTCAATAAAGGACCAAGAAATTTACCGTTTTCAGATAGCGGCACTAACACATCATTAACATATACTTCCCGGTTTATAATCTCAATTGTGTCGCCTGGTCCCGCTATGCAGCGCTTGACATATTTATGGTAAACATCATGGGGATATTTGAATATTATTACCTCCCCGGGCCGCGGTTCCTTAAACTTTGGGAATCTCGTATAAGGAATATTGAAGCCCTTGTCAGTATAAGGAATTCCAATCCAATCCGGTGTTCGCATACCATATACAAAGCGGTTCCCGATGAGAAAGTCACCGGTCATAATGGTGTTCTCCATACTGCCGGTGGGTACAATATAGGCTTCAATTATTGTTACTTTTAGCAACAAGGCGATAATAATTATGGTACCCCAAGATTTAACTTCTTTTATTACTTTTTCTGTTTTATTGTTCATTTCCGTTTCAAGCTAAAAATTAATGGGTGAAATTTAGTTCGATTCCCTCGAATTTCTTAAGCCTATATTTCTTACCCAAAGTAACGGCAATGCCGTCAAGCCGAATATCCTGTTGTATATTATTAGTACCAAGATAATGATAAATAGCCTTTTCGAGTTTTTTGAGTTTGGGCATATCTATTTTTAATTCCGGTGAACCGATTTGTTCCTTGGCAAAGGTTTTTACCTCATTAAAAATCAATATTCCATTTTTTTCTGAAATAATGTCAATCTCACCATAAGGATGACAGTTTTCATTCATCCCTATAATCCAATGTCCATCATTCATTAACCTGCACGCTGCAAGTTGTTCTCCGACTTTCCCTATTCGTTTATTTTCCGCAAGCCACTTGATTGAAGGTAAGTTCTGTTTTACCGGTTTGAATGACTTGCGGTGGATTGGCGTCGCTTTGAATTTAATAAGCGTCTCGATATGACTTTTGGTACCATATCCTTTATGTTTGGCAAATTCAAATTCCGGAAATATTATGTCATAATTCTGCATGATTCTATCACGTGTAACCTTAGCAATAATTGATGCTGCCATGATCTCTTTAACCTTAGTATCACCCTTAACAATGCCCTCATTCTTAATTATTTGATTGGGCAGTTGATAGCCGTCAATTAAAGCTAAGCTTGGTTTTTGATTGAGCCTGCCAAGTGCCATTTGCATCGCTTTATGAGTAGCCGCAAGGATATTCAGTCGGTCGATTTCAGTTTCATTGATAATTCCAATCCCAACTGAACTTGCCGCTGACTGAATTTCTTCAAATAGTAATTCCCGTTTTTTAGGAGTCAATTTTTTGGAATCACGTAGTCCTTCAATTTCTGCACCGTCTAAAATAACGGCAGCAGCCACCACTGGACCCGCTAACGGGCCCCTACCCGCTTCATCCACACCGGCTATTATCGCCAATTCCTAACCTCAATATTTTTATTTGATGAATTTAGCCAAACGGCGCCTTCCACTTCTGTTAATATTATTTTGAGTGGACCTATTTTTAATATTTCTTCGATAGTTGGATTGTGTTTACTAATCCTTCTTCCTGTAACAACCATTATATCAGGATCAATTGCATTGATCAAATCTTGCAATTCATCGGTCAACTTCTTTGGATAACTTATCTTTAATATATCTGATTTCAGGACGTCATTATTTTCTAATAGTAACCGACATTCCTCAGCAGTAAGTTGGTCCAATATTAAAAACGTATTATTCTTATTTGTCAATCTTAGGGCATAATTATTTTTAGCATTTGTAGCATGCAACGGTAACAAAAATTGAATATAAGTCTGCTCATCAATTTGTAAAACATCACCACGCACTATTCTATTGTATTCTATACCTTTAATATCTAATAGATTTACCAAATAACTATCAAAACTTGAAGTAGAGTCAAACCCCACATCCCAAAAATTATTTATTGGCATTTTTTCAGAGAGTTTAACAGTACCGACTTTGTAATTGCTATTACCATAGGGTCTTATAAAATGATCTAATTCTCTTATTTTTAAATATTTCAAAACCGGTAAAATAGTTCTGTCAATATTGTTTGAGAACATACTATGTACACCATTATTGATTAATACAGAACTATTGTTATTCTTTATAATTGCTGATTCGTTAGTTCCAAGATCCAAGAAAACTATATCGAGTCCATCCTTTACCAAAACCTTTGGCCAAATTATTAGATTCAGCAAAATGCTGCCAAATATCAAAATTCTGCTAATCTGCCATTTTATAAGTGAAAATACAATCAGCAATATTGATATATAAACTGATAATGACAGTATATCGAATTGAGGAGTAGCTAATGATGCAAACGGAAATTTATCAAATAGCGCTATTGAATCATAAATTGTTTCCTTTACCAACCAACTCATTTGATCAAAAAAATAGCTCAATGGTGGTATCCAGAAGAATAATAGTTTTATGAAGCCAAGTGCGACAAATATTCCAATCAAAGGTATTACAATCAGATTAGCTATCACGGCAATTAACGGTATCCGATCAAAATAGTACGCCGTAATCGGAATAGTACCTATTTGGGCTGATAGAGATATTAAGAATAATGTCCAGAAAAAACGCGCTATATCACTCTTAATGTTAGTTGGACGAAGGAACTCAGGAAGAATTTTGTTAAATATGGAATAGAAATATACTATTGAAATTACCGCTGTAAAACTTAGCTGAAATCCAAGATCGTAGATTGAGTTAGGATCAAATATCAAAATTATAAATGCCGCACTTGCCACAATATTCCAAGCGTTCGCACGCCTATTAAATATGGGTGCCATGATATACAGTCCGGCCATGATAGATGCTCTAACAACACTTGGACGACCTCCTGATATTAACGAAAATGCAATCAATCCCAGAATGATGGCAATTTTATCCCAGCCCCATCGTATCCGCAAGGTTCGAACAAGCACAATCAAGATCAACATGACATAACCCACGTGTAAACCGGATACTGCCAGCACATGTACAACGCCAACATTGGCAAATGATTCCCGTAAATCCTGATCTATTTTTGTTCGGTCCCCGACAATTAAGGCTGAGAAAAGTGCAGCAGTCTCAACATCCGAGTAGGCTGTCAACTTTTTTCTTATTGTCTCTCTGAGTGAATTAAGTGAGGAATTGAATGACCAATTTATTCGAGGATAATGGTTAATGATCTCTTTGGAATAAATTCTGCCGACTACATGTTGATTATGATAATATTTTTTGAAATCAAATTCGCCGAGATTGCGTATTCTTCCATATAGTCCAAACTTCCCCTTACCAATAATTGTATCACCTATTGCTACCGAATAATTCTCTGCAGGATAAACTATATATCTGAATTTGCTTTCTAAAGTTTCATTTTCAAACGTGATCAGTAGATTTTCCAATACATATCTTTGTTCGGTTGAAAAAACAGTAATATCTTGAATGATTCCTTTATACACCACGTTTTGGCCATCAATTTTGTTAGCTTCAATTACGCTATTAGAAAATTCATGGTTTTTACTATAATGGACTGCGTATCCAATTATGATACTAAGTAGGAAAATGACTATATATGAATTTTTCCATTTCCACCTCATAATCAGGATTGTAAGTATTCCAATTGGAATTAATACAGATGATACTGATATGGTGAAATATTTTTCTGATAATAAACCGATTATAATTCCAATTACAATATGTGCCATTGGAATTTGTTTCAACACGTCTTTAAGATTAGTTTTCATATTGTGTGTAATTCATAATATTCAAACTTAGTAATTCTGTATTTTTAGAGAACAGCAAACTAAAACATCAAAATCATATTACCATTATTGGATAAAGCTGTCGTAATTTAAGAAATAATTATACCTACCTAATGATTAATCTAAAAATACAAGGAATTAAATATGATCACATTCAGTGAACGACAATTACAAATCCCAAAGATGAGCAAGCCGGTTTATTTGGTGATAGGTGGTATGTTAAAATTTGGCAGCACCTACACTCCGGCGATAAACCGGTTCAAATTTAAGCAGAAGGAGGCGTGATGAATGTCGCAATCTTAGGAGTTGGATTTTGTGGATCCTTTCCAAAATCGGATGGGTTATCTTATCGAGAATTAATTCGTAGAGCAGCTACTCAAGCTTACGCGGATGCCGGCATAGAAGCCGCTGAGCTTGAAGGCGCTGTATCTTGCGAAGAAGACTTCATCTCAGGCTATTCCATCTCCGACGAATATGTTCCCGATCAATTAGGTGTACAGATGAAATCCGTTTACACCATCTGCGGTGATTTTTTGCATGGACTCTCCTCTGCTACAATGCAACTCAAGACCGGTCGTTTCAAACTTTTGGCTGTCGAGTCGTATTGTAAAGCCAGCAATATCCTCAATAAGGATGAAGTATTAAACTTTGCATACGATCCTGTGTGGAATCGTTTTGATGTTACGCCCAATTATTTAGCAGGCATTGAAATGCAACAATTCCTCGAACGTTCCGAGTATTCCGCCGACGATGTGGCGAATGTTGTCACCGACGCCAAGGCTAAGGGTCTATCCAATAGTTTGGCACCCTACGGATCGCATCTGCCCAAGAATGAAATTCTTGACGGTCGGTCGGTAGCCAGTCCAGTGACAGAGGCTATGATTGCTAAACCGGCCGATGCTGCTGTCGTCTTCGTTCTTGGAACGCAAGAAGCGAATATTAAAAAAGCCCGCAAACCAGTCTTTATTTCAGGTACCGGATGGAGTTCAGGCAATTCTGTTCTAGAACGCCGTGATCATGCGACCTCTACAGGTACAGTTGATGCAGCAAAAATGGCTTTTTTGGAAGCAGGCGTTTCAGATCCGAAGAAAGACTTGGATGCTATTTATGTTTCAGACTTATACGCCCACCGTGCTCTTATTCATTTAGAGGCAATGGGAATTAAAGGTGGCTTGAACGAAAAAATTAATCCTGATGGTGGCTCAATATCAACAGGTGATCTTATTGAAGCAAACGGTGGAGCCCGACTTTACGATGCTGTCCTTCAACTTCGAGGTGAAGCCGGTAGCCACCAACTACCCAATGTTAAACGTGCCGCTGCACAAGGATGGAGAGGACTTCCCACTGATTCCTGTGCTGTTGTAGTAATTGATCAAGAAAGGAGGAGCTAATCATGAGTTCAGCTAATCGAGTAGGTGTTATTGGTGCGGGAATGACTCGTTTCGTCCGTCGGGCGAAAGAAGCTCCCGGAGAATTAGCGGCAAAAGCCGTAGAAATGGCTTTGAAAGATGCCGGATTAACCATCAACGACATTGATGCCGTTATTCATGGAACGGCTCCTGACGCGTTTGATGGCGTGCACATGAAAGGTGAACATTTGATCGCCGGTTCAGGTGGCGTCAACAAGCCGTACATGCGACATTTCGTGGGCGGTGGAACAGGTGTATTCAGCCCCATTCATGGTTGGATGCATGTTGCTTCCGGCAAATTCAAGACTTGCTTGGTTGTTTGTGAAGAAAAGATGTCTCCCTGTGTGCCCCACCCGGCTGGCGCATTCCTGACAATCTTTGATCATACGACGGAACAACCACTAAAGCTTACATTGCTTCATATTTTTGCCATCGAGATGTGCCGCTTCATGCACAAGTATGGCTACACGGAAGAAGAACTTGCACGCATTTCGGTAATCAGTAAAAAGAATGCGCTCGGCCATCCTGCCGCGCAGGTTGCGAAAGAGACTAGCGTGGAAGAAGTTATGGCCTCCCCTGTCCTTTCATGGCCTGTCAAACGTTTGGACATCAGCCCGACCTCAGATGGTGCGGTTGCAATCGTATTAGCAAATGAAGAAGTCACGCGCAAGCATTGCAAAGCTCCTGCATATATTGACGGTGTTGGTTTCCGTCTGGATACAGCTTACTGGTGCACACGTGACTTAGCCTATCCCGAATACGTTGCCAGAGCGGCCGGCGATGCATATAAGATGGCGGGAATATCAAACCCGGAAAAAGAAATTGACTTCTGGGAACCCTACGATCCCTTTGATTACAAAGCCCTTCATCATATGAATGGCTTGCTCCAGGATCCCACCGGAAAGAGAGTGAAAGAACTCCTGCTTTCAGGCGCATTTGAAAAGGATGGTTCTCATCCAATCTGCCCATCTGGCGGAGCCTTGGGTGTAGGTAACCCGATTGCAGCCACCGGTCTCATGAAGATTGCCGAGCTTTACTTCCAATTGACCGGCCAAGCCGGTGCGCGGCAGTTAAAGGGAGACCTCCAACGCGGTATCGCCCAAGCCTGGGGTGATCTCATGCAAGTAGGTACGGTCGTAATTATGAACGCCGACAAAGGAACGGTCTCCAAATCAACGCTATGGAAGGAAATGACAAAAGAAAATCTTCCCGGTGGAACGCCTATTAAAGACGTAAAAGAAGTTCCGTATGTCGATTACAAGCCTGAAATCAATTATTCTTGGGATAACGGCATGGCTCTAACAACATACTTAGAAGGTTTCAAAGCTGGAAAGATTAGGGGAAGTAAATGCCCATCATGTGGACGCATGATGATTCCGGCTCGCGCTTTCTGTGAAGTTTGTAACTTAAAAGAAGTCACGGACTACTACGATCTTCCCGATACTGGTACGGTCAAAACCTTCACCCTTTCAAATGTGGATTGGGACTCATCAATGCTAGGAGATGGCAAAGTGAACATCTTTGCCGTGATAGAGATTGATGGTACGCAAGAAAATATGGGACTTGTCCATCGCATAAAAGATGTTGATCCAAAAGACGTGAAAGTCGGCATGCGCGTGAAAGCCGTATGGAAACCGGAAGAAGAACGCACGGGCAACGTCATGGATCTGGATTATTTCCGTCCCCTCAAGGATGGAGATGCCACCGACGTCGCACCAACACGTATCAAACCGGTGGAACTTAACCCGGTGACAGCGAAATCACATCCGGGGAGAATTCCCTTGGACTATCGTTACACGGCCGGAATAGCGGGAATCAAATTTTATGAGGATTTGGCCCAAGGTAAACTTACCGGAACTTTGAGCGACGATGGCAAAACGATTCACATACCTCCCACACAATTCGATGAAAGGAAAATGTGCAGCATGGATGTGATCGCTAATGCCAAAGAGATTGATCCCAAGAGTGGAAAAATTGTAGGCTACACTATAGTGACGGAAAATCGCCAAGGCGAAGAATTAGCTAAACCGCAAGTGATCGTACAAGTGGGTTTCGATGGAGTGCACGGCACAATCTTCGGCAAATTGGAAACTGACAATCCTGAGGGCGTCAAGACCGGCTTGAACGTGGCTCTACAGCCGACGAAAGAATGCGGACCTAACTACGTGCTTTTTAAATAGATCGTAAATAAAGGAACTATTGAGTACATTCGCTCCTTGTGGGTGAATGTACTCGAGTATCCGAAAGGCGGCTGTGTGAGCAATATTTCAAACGAAAAATCCAACCTATACAATTAGATATCTTGATTCGATTCCTGAATATTCTGATACCTATTAACTGCCTGAAGGATTTTTATTTGAATAATTTACCAATATATTCTAATATAGGTGCCTCGAAAATTTTGAGGCGCTTTTTATTAAATTTATGGATCATAGCTTAGCAAAAAACGGAGATAACCAACTCATTATATTGCGCTTGACTTGCGTAATAATCTTCGCAATTGCGATGGGAATATTGGAAGCTATTTGCGTTGTTTATATTCGACAAATAATTTTCCCGCCCGATGGCATTATCACTTCAACACCAAGCGCTAATTTTAATTTCTCTTACGAGATAATCCGTGAATTAATGACAATAATCATGCTGACTACAGTAGCTATGATATCTGCCTATAATTGGCGAACCAGACTCGCAATGTTCTTTTTAGCTTTTGGCACCTGGGATATTCTCTACTATATCGGACTAAAAATATTTTTGAATTGGCCTGCCAACATCATGGAATGGGATACACTATTTTTGATACCAATCGCCTGGTACAGTCCGGTCATCGTGCCCGTATTAATAAGTGTTTACTTCATTGCAGGCAGTATTTTTATCATTACCCATGAAGGCAACGGCACTAAACTTAAATTCACTCCAATGGTCATTATTTTACAACTAATTGCATTTTGTATATGGTTATTTACGTTTATGAATAATACATCGCAGATTACTGAATTTGGCTACACTGATGTAAAATATTCATGGATTCTATTTAATGTTGCTTTGCTATTTGGTATTGCAAGTTTACGTTTATCTTTAACAAAATCTACAAAAGTTGACAATGTCTAAATCAATTGGTATTCTAACAGCCGGTGGAGATAGTCCCGGTTTGAACGCTGCGATTCGAGCGATCGGTAAAACGGCGGAAAAAACCTATAATATGAATGTTATCGGATTTCGCGATGGTTTCAGAGGATTAATGGAAAATAGATTTGTCAGACTTCATAGTCAGGAACTATCGGGAATTCTTACGCATGGCGGTACTATTCTTGGCGCTAACCGTGATAAACCGCACAAAATGCCGGTTGGCGATAAAATTTTAGATATGACCGATGTACTGGCACAAACTTATCATAAGCATCATCTTGATGCCTTAATTTGTATCGGGGGTGGTGGCACGCAAAAAAATGCCTATAGATTATTGAGAAAAGGATTGAATATTGTTACTCTTCCTAAAACTATTGATAATGATGTTTTCGGTACGGATTTTACATTTGGCTTTGACACTGCCATGGGCATTGCAACTGCGGCAATTGACCGCCTGCACAGCACCGCGCACAGCCATCATCGAATTATCGTGGTTGAAATAATGGGACATAATACCGGTTGGCTTACCCTCGGAGCGGGTTTAGCCGGCGGAGCTGATGTGATACTAACTCCTGAGATTCCCTACGACAGCGACATAATCGCTGCTGCGATAAAAAACAGACGGAAAGAAGGTAAAAATTTCAGCATCGTTGCGATAGCTGAAGGCGCCGTTACTAATAAATCAGCTAAAAAACTAACTGCTGTTCAACAGAAATATGAATCAGCCTCCAATAAAGATGACAAGGAAAATCTTAGAGTAGAATACAAATTAATCGAGAAAAAAGTTACAGGACAAACCATGAAATTATCCTCAAAGCTTGAAGAGTTAACCGGATTGGAATCGCGCGTAACTATTTTAGGACATGTCCAAAGAGGCGGCACACCCTCGGCTTATGATCGAGCGCTCGCAACACAGCTTGGCACTGCGTGCGTTGATCTTATTGAACAGGAACAATACGGTATCATGGTTGCTTTAAATAATGGCAAAGCCGAGCCAATTCCCTTAAAGGATATTGTCGGAATTAGAAAAACGATTCCCTTAGATCATCCATGGATTGTGAGCGCACGAGAGATCGGTGTCTGTTTAGGGGATGAATAAGAGTATATTTTTCAATAAAAAAGGCTCAGATAACTGAGCCTTTTTGTATAGTTTAAAATTTATTTTGAATTTAGAAACTTCTCTCTCTGATCCTTGAAATATTGATCATTGGGTCGCAATTTAATACATTCATCAATTACCTTAATCGCTTCATCCGTTCTGCCCATCTTCCATAATATTTCGGCTTCGGTATCTTTATAACCTGCTACAGTTTCTCGGTCATAGGCCTTTGTCATTTTAATAGCATCTCGAATTTTTTCTAACGCTTTTTCAAGATTCATTTCCAATTCACTCATGCGCCAGGCAAAACTATTGTAAATACTTGCCGTATATGATTTGGTTAATTCCAATAGATTGATATATCGCCGCCAAGCATCAGCTTCGGCTTCTTTATCCTTTTGTTTCCTAAGAATTGAAATTACGCTTCTAAATGCGTACTGTGAATATTCACTATTTAAATTTTCCGCAATAAATATTTCAAGATCAGTTGCATCCTCAGCAATAAATGAATTGAGTTCTACTAATTTATAATATACAAAATCCTTGTCACCTACACCGGCATCGGCAACCGTTTTCCAAACATCACGTGCGGCGACAAGATCACCCTTATCTTCATATTTACTTGCTAATTCCGTCCATAACTCAAAGTTATCCGGATCATTAGTGGTCTTACTTATGAGATCAGGAATTGTGCCTTCTCCACTTTGGATCCTCTTCAATTCTTTAAGAAATACATTGGATGGTCTATAACCGATAATGCGGTCTATTTCCGAACTATCCTGATCAACAAAAACAATTGATGGGAATCCTCTGATATGATAATGATCCACTAAAGCTTTGCCTTCTTCCTCTTCAAGCCGCATTTTAACAGCAAGCATGTTCTCATTTAGAAAATCTATTACATCAAGATTTGTAAATACATCGGCATCCAGCCGGACACACCAGCTTCACCCGTCTTTTACAAAGTCTATCATTACATATTTATCACCGGCTGATTCTAATATTTCAGCAAATGTTTTACTTTTTTCCCATTTTATGGAAGGTTCTTTTTTCTGACATGAAAATAGAATTAGTAAGGCCAATAATATTGACAATCGTTTCATCATTTATCCTTTAGTATATTGATTATTTCCTTAGGAGGTTTAACCGCCTTTCCGATTTTATTGATGAAGGAATGAATGGTCTCGCCATTTGCGCACAAAATATTACCCGATTTCATAACTTCATATTCAATTTTTAGTTTTGATCGAGGTCGATCTTTAATTTTTGTAATTATTATAATATCATCATCAAATTTAACCGGATTTTTATAACTGCAATTACAGGCTATAACCGGTAAATAATACCCTGCTTTTTCTATGTCGGGGACACTGATCCCCACAGAGCGTAATAATTCCGTTCTTGCTTCTTCAAAATATTCAAAATAACGGGCATAATATACCACTCCCATTTGATCAACATCGCGGTAATAAACGTGTACTTTATGCTTATATTCAATCATGCTTCAACTGTAAAGGCACCGATCTTGTCATATCGTTCAATACGATTGTCAAATAATGATTCTTTGGGAATTTTTTTGAATGCTTTCAATTCGTCTTTCAAAATTTTCTTCAACAATGCAAACATCTTATACGGATCACTATGCGCACCGCCGATTGGTTCCTTAATAATTTTATCGCAGATACCCATTTCTTCAAGGTCCGCGGAAGTAACTTTTAAAGCTTCGGCGGCTCGTTTGGCTTTCCCCGAATCATGCCATAGAATTGAGGCACAGCCCTCAGGAGTAATAACTGAATACCAAGAATTCTCCAACATCAGCATCCGGTCACAAATACCAATTCCCAAAGCTCCGCCACTGGCTCCCTCACCTATTACAACCGCAATAATTGGCGTTTTCAATTTTGACATTTCCAACAAATTCTTTGCAATGGCTTCGCCCTGTCCGCGTTCCTCAGCACCAATCCCCGGATAAGCTCCCGGAGTATCAATTAGGGATATGATCGGCAAATTATACTTTTCTGCTAATTTCATAATTCTCAACGCCTTGCGATAACCTTCCGGTCGCATCATGCCGAAATTGCGCGATATATTATCTTTTGTATTCCTTCCTTTTTGCTGTGCGACAAAAGCAACTTTATATTCATCTATTGATCCAATTCCAGTAATTACGGCGGCATCATCGCCAAAATGGCGATCACCATGTAATTCAATAAAATCCGGAGCAAGCGCATTTATATAATCCAAACTATAGGGACGTTGCGGGTGGCGGGCTAATTGAACGCGCTGCCACCGGTTCAATTTTGAGTGAATCCCCGTAATAATTTTATCACGTTTCGATTCCAAGGCTGCCAAATCTGAATTACCGCCATTGCCCTTATCTATGAGTGCTTTGCGCTCAGCAATCTTATCATCAATATCTTTAATTGGCTTTTCAAAGTCCAAATATTCTCGGTCCATATTAATTTCCAAAAATAGATTTTAATATTATTTCCATATCCAAAGTCAAGCTTTGATTTTGGACATAATAATGATCCAAAACATTCCTGTCCGACCGGCTATATTTTGATTTACGGAGTTTCGCCAATCCGGTAATACCGGGTTTGCAGATCAATTTTGGATCAGTTACATCAACAGGGACTAAGACTGTCCCCACAAAACTCATATCACCCTTTAAAACAGAAATCAAATATAATAATTTTTGTGCGAATCCGTTACCATGTTTATTAGTATTGATAACTATCTTACGGCCATTCATACCCCAATACACTCTTTTTGCGACTCTTTTTGAAATGAAATTAATAAATACAATCGGCGAAAAAAGTATCAATAATATTATTGCTAAAACTATATCGAACAACCTTTTAGTGATCTTATGTAACTTATGAAACATATTGTATTCAATATTTACAAAAGAATAATCACCAACATCTTCTACGGAAGCTTTCCCTAATAGTACTTCCTGATTACGAGGAACCATCCGGTACGTCAAATGCAGATCTTTCGTACTATCCATAATTTCCAATATTTCCTGATTAGAATATGAATCAGTGGAGAATATCATTTCATTAATACTGTGTTTCTTGATAATATCTCTTAAATCAGCAATTGATCCTAAAAATGGCGCTACCAAACTATTACTGTCAATACTGAGATCATGATCAATAAATCCCACAATATCTAAACCTGTATCGAACCGATTTTGAATGTTATTTGCAATCTTTAGCGCTTCCTTATCGGTTCCTATAATAACAGTCTTGCGAGTAAATAAGATATGATGCCTTTCTCTAGTTTGCTTGATAAATCCTTTCGACATCAAATAGTGCGCTAATATCCTCCAACCGGGGATTAAAACAGTGATAATCATAGTTGCGACAATAATTACTAATCTTGAAAAAGCATATTGTTTAAAGAAGAAAGTGAAAACAGCTGCTAAGAAGAAACCGGACAATGAAGCTAAAATCGCTCTTGTATATGATAATATATATTTTGAATACAGTTCAAACATAGCACAGACAATAATCCAAAATATTATGTAAACACCGGGGATTAGTCCCTTACTAACCGTAAAAGCATCTAAACTGTTCAGCCGCAACGGGAAAGCAATTAAGAAAGCGATCAGGACTGCCAAACTATCAAACAGCACCGAAACTATTTGAGAGCGACGATTATTTATCAATGAAATAAATTTTCGAATAACTATCCCGCTTCTGATAACTAATTTGGTTAGAAATCCTTTACTTCTTGAAAAATGCTTCTCTGAAAATATAATCATCGCATTGTAAAACGCGTTTAGACTATCATACGGTGCAGATTTAACCGATTCGCCCTGATAATGAATAATTTGAGTTGTAGGTAAATAATGAATCTCAAAATCATGTTTATATATTTGGTAACATAAATCCAAATCTTCTCCGAACATGAAATACTGCTCATCAAAACCGCCAATTTTGTTAAATAGCTCGCCCCGGATAAACATGCACGAACCACTGATTGCTTCAACGGTATGAATTTTATCAGGATCTAAATAGTTCAGATTATATTTTCCGGTCCATTTTGATTTGGGAAATATTTTGTCCAATCCCAATATTTTAGGCAAAGCTACAGCGATTGTTGGAAATGATCGTTTGCAGCCTTTCTGCAACGATCCGTCAGAATTAACGATCTTAGGTCCGACCAAGCCCACATTTTTATTCTCTTGAAGATATTTCACAAAGGTCGAGATTGTACCTTCTTCAATGATAGTGTCCGGATTAAGGATAAGTAAATAATCACCGGTTGCATTTTTAGCAGCCTGATTAACCGCTTTCCCAAAACCAACATTAGCATCATTTTGGATTGTAGCAACTTCACTATGCTTTAATTTTATCTCGGAAAGCGATCCATCAAAAGAATTATTATCAACTACTATGATCTCTACATTGCCATTATAATCGGAACGTTTGATAGAATCAATACAATGAACAATGTATTGCTTAACATTGTAACTTACGATCAGAACAGATATTTTGGGGAGAGCTGAAGTCACTTATACCAACCGAATATCTTCCATAATCGGAAGCGCCATACATTGAACGCCGTCTCGATCATAATTGCCCGGTTCATTTTTGATTCACCGATTGTGCGATCAATAAATATAATCGGATGCTCATGAATCTTATATCCTTTTCGGTTGGCATGAAAATTCATCTCGATCTGAAAGGCATAACCTTGCGAACGGATATTCTCAAGATCAATATTTTCTAATACTTCTCTTCGCCACACTTTGAATCCGGCTGTCAGATCTTTAATCTTCACTCCTGTAATTACGCGCGAATAGAAATTGGCGCCATAACTCAGGAACAAGCGGCTCAAGGGCCAACGCACCACGCTAATTCCATCGCAATAGCGACTTCCGATAACTAAATCATTATCTTTAATCAATTCCACCATTAGCGGTACGTCTTCGGGATTATGCGATAAATCTGCATCCATTTGGACAATTACTTGATAATCGCGTTTTAATGCCCATTCAAATCCAAAGCAATAGGCTGTTCCCAATCCGCGTTTTTTTGGGCGCTCGGCAATGAACAGATTTTTATAATTCTTTTGCAGTCTTTTGACAATTTGCGCTGTCCCGTCCGGGGAGTTATCGTCAACTACCAATATATGATAATCCTCATTGATTTTCATCAATAAGGAAATAAGAGCTTCAATATTCTTACTCTCATTATAGGTCGGCGTGACGATTAGCGTTTTCATCAATTCTTCCTAGATTTAATCTCTAATAAACTATCGCTTAATTTATTACTTTTTATATTTAAAGTTTGTTCAATTTTATCAGTTTTCAATCCACCTTTTAAGGGTCTCTTTGCCAATTGATTCAGTTCGGTAGTTTTAATCGGAATTATCAATTTGTGATCCAAATCAAATACGTCGGCTATCATTAATGCAAAATCATACCTGTTCAAATAATCAGCACCGCCATAATGATACAATCCTTTCACATCACGTTCAATAACAAGTTCAATTATTTCTGCAAAATCATTTGTCCAAGTCGGATTATTAAACTGATCGTCAACAACATTAAGTTTTTGTCCATTCTTTAATGAATCTATTACCCATTTAATAAAACTCGCTTTAGTTCCTTCTTGATAATCAAATAGAACATTAGTTCTAAGTATGCACCAATCCTTAAAATTCTGCGCAATAAATTTTTCAGCAGCCAATTTTGTTTTTCCGTAAATGTTTATTGGCGAGGTTTTATCATCTTCACTATAGGGACCATTGCCGCCATCAAAAACATAGTCAGTTGATATTTGAATAAATCTACAACTACAATATTGGGCTAAAAATTTGATGGAATTATAGTTGACATCTTCAGCTAAATCGGGCTGTTGCTCACACCGATCAACATCGGTGAACGCAGCAAGATTGATCACTATTTCAGGTGCATACCTTGAAAAAAATGTGTCTAATTCAGAAGGGTTCGTAATATCCAATTTTAAAATATTTTTATCCGCGTTTCCATTTAAGTCAGTGAGAATCAAATCAAATTTAGTAGCAAGTTGAGAATGCAGTGCACTCCCCAACTGCCCCAAAGCGCCGGTGATCAATACCTGTTTACTCATTAGATTATGTGGTCGAGAATGTATGAGCAATTACATCTAATTGTCTGATGAAAGTTGCCTTATCCTTGCCGGGGATAAACACCAACATATTCAGATTATAAGTCCGATTGGTTTTTTCATCATACCATGTATAATTTAAAAACGGTCCGCCGGCAGCTTCATCGAGCGATTCCCAAATACCTTTAGTTCGCCAAGCCGACCATTCATTAAGCCAAACCAACTCGGTCTCAAACTTATAGTCATTGTACTGGATACTCTTATAATAATTCAGTGGGAACTGTTTGGCATAAATTGCAGCTTCTTCTTTTTTCTCAAATAGGAAACCGTCTTCCCAATGAACGGAAAACCATTGATAAGGCAATTCACGCCCCAACCAAACAAAATTGCTGTCAGGAAGCTCTTTGATCACTTCCCATCCCCACGGAATTTGAAGTTCCCAACCATATTCTTGCTTAAGCCTTTCCGTAAGTTTTTTTAAACGGTCGCTACCAAGCAAAAATTTGCTTTGTTTCTTTACGAACATCTCATCAAAGTATGCTCTGATAAAATCAGCTTTATCATCCAATTCCCGTTCAATCGAATTAATATCAGGACCGCTAATCACCATGAATAATTGTCCGCGTCCAAATTGGTCTTCTGAAAATATAACTTGGTCTTTTCCATTAATGGTTTCTTCGAAATTCTCTTCGCCTAAAAGTGATTGCACTAAGCTTGTTCCGGAAATATTCCGATCATTTCCAATGGAACCAACTACGAGATTCGATTGCCTTTTTAAATCGTTGAAACCCGCCGGATCGGCGTTAATGAATTTATAAAGAGGTTCGGGCTGCGGAGTATAAATGGTATCAGTAAAAATCTCAGCTAAAGCATTATTAATTGATTCTGAATGCTCTTCAGACACGACGATCATAATTTCATCGGCTGCGCCGATGGTCTCGCGTTTTGTGCTACAACTAATGACCAAGCCCATCAAGAACAGGATAATGATATATTTTTTCATATAATTCTCAAACAGTTTATTCTATAATGAGTTAATAAATTTAATTTATAATATACTTAAATGACAGTATCAATAAAATAGTTCACCGAATATATTTTATATTTTCGTTAAAAATTGGATGTGGATTTTACCGTTGCTTAATTTATCCCCCCTACCAATACCATAGAATAATTTAAAAACCGAGTTTTTTGTAACTTGGATTAAACCTGTACCAACACCATAAGGTAAAGGACTATATTTAGTTTGGAAAGCTAAATCTGCAAACAGCGTAAATCTCTGACTTTGACTAAAATCAAAATTATATTCAATATTTGAGATAATAACCCATTCGGATTTAAATGCGTCTTCTACATTACCTCTCAAATTATTAACACCGCCATAGCGAATAAGTTCTCCGTCATGAGTTTCTCCTTTACCAACCCGCTTCCCCTGTCCACTCAATTTGATAAAAATATTGGACTTTTGGGATAATTCAAAATACTTGCCAAATTCAGATGATATACCCATACTCACCGTACTCGCGTCATTTTCAGTCCTTTCACCGACGTCGGCAAAAAGCCGTAACAAGTAACCGGAATTTGCTAACCAATAATTGTTCCGGTGATCAATTTGCCCTGATAAATAAATCGAACGGCTTTCCAGTTCGCCAATACCAAGTGAATCGCCTTTGGCAGTACTGCTAATTTTAGCAGATTTTCCTCCGAAACCGATCTTGGCAATCCCCGGCACGGTTTTGATGATGCCTACTGTTGATTCATTATTAACAAAATTCCCATCACGCAGATCTTGGCGATAGGTAACACTTACTCCAATCGGCAGTCCAAAGGGATGGGGTTCTTCAATAAGGAGATTTAATAATTGTGAATCTGAATTTAGACGCTTCCAATGTAAGTCAATCAGATTAGCCGAGCGCCATTGATTTTCCAAATGAAGATCAATTTGACCATTGATAATCCATTTATTATTGTTATTTGAGGCTCCGAATAAACCGGAAAAATAATTGTTAAAATTTGTTTTCAGATTTAATACGGCACCGACTTTTTTACTATTTATCAGTCCATATTCAATTGTCGAACTATCGGTTATAAAAGAATTAATATTAACTATCCGTCTAAATTGATTATTGGTATTGATAAACGGTTTAATACCTAATAATGTTTTGCTGATCTGCTTGGATACGCGTTCATTGATAGCGTTATTCTTATATATTAAAGTATCAAGATAAATCTCTTGTCGGATCGTATTATAATGGATGATACTATCGGAATTAATCTTATCCAATAAGAAATAATTACCTAAATCATCCCAGTTATATAATTTAGTCGTCAATTCATCTAAAATTGATTTAGCGGAATCAACCCGCAGACTATCCGAGTTATCTAAGATAATTAGCTTGGATTGTCCGAACAAAAATATCGGAAATAATAAAGTCAATATATACCTAAAAATAGGCACGCAATTCTCCTGATATTGTCAAGAAATCATCATATCTTGAATTATCTATATAGCTCAGACTGCTGTTCAATGATAGATTTTTGCCAATTAATATTTGTCCTTGGAAATTAAGCGCTAACGATTTGCCGATCGGCAGACCGTTTAACGCTTCCGGCGGAATTACAGTATTATTATTATTGTTAACGGTGTTGTAGAATTCAGCTAACACTTTTAAGCTTGTTGTAGATTTGATAAATCGTTTTCCTTCAAACTTTATTCCGTAAGCAAAAGCATCGAATTTTTGATTATTATGCAATCCGGCATCTTGGCCACCGGAAGTTGAAAGCGCAAATTGCCAGTTTTTATCAATACTCCATTTGACTTGTTCCTCAACCCAAAATCCATTCACCATCCTATTGCGTAGTTCCGATATGTTGGATGAATTATCAATTTTATGATATTCGATATTAAATAAAGAATTCATATTTTTGACGATGGGTTCGCGCCATTCCAAAACATATTCAGACTGCTTCCTCAAATCATTCCCGCGTGGGTCGGTTCCCGTTAGATTTTGTGAGAATATGTGCCAATTCCTGATCCTTCGCTTTGAAGTATTATAATCTATTTCATTTCTGATATTAATCTTGGAATTTGAAATTTGGTCATCATTTGCAGACGGTGAAAATAGTTTTTCAATCGTCAGTATTTGTCCTCTATACTCAGCTTTAAAATCCGATCTAATATCAAAATCTTTTAATAATTTCGATTCAGTTTTACCAAAATCAATATAAAACCTTTGTGAACTATTAAAATGAGTGGTCAAATCCCTTGCTCCTGTCAAAACGGTATAACTTATATAATCCCCGTTCGAATCCGATATGTATTCGTTGAATTCTTCATCATATCTATAAGAACCCAATCCTGTACCAACAGAATCATAGACCACCGCCCGTGATTCAGTGTAAGTCTCTTCCAATTTTGCTAAGAGTTCCCACCTCACCGGACTCAGTTTGTTAACATATCTGAGGTTCGCTGTTCCGATTGCATAATTTAGTGCTTCATAGGTCTGCTGATTATTAGATATTCTTTTTTTGAAAATGATCTCTCCCGACCAATATTTGTTGACTTTTCCACTGATCTCAAATTCTCCGAATAAATCTTCCCTTGTTAATTCTAATTTGGAGGAATCAGCAATTGATGGTGCCTGATCTTTGCGTTGTGTTATTGATGCTGATAAAATATTTTTATTCTTAGAATAGATAAATCCCAATCGGGTTACATCAAATCTATAACTTTCCTCTTCATATTCTCCGCTATAACTAAATGTCGGATGAAAATTGCCGGAGAACAATTGCGTATTAAATACATACTGATAGAAATCAGTACTGTCCGAATTAACGTGATTTATATTTGCATAATACTTTGGAATGAACTTTGTACCTCCTGAAATATCAAATACCAAGCGATCCCGACTGCCTTGATCGGATATATACTGCGATAAAGTTGTTGACGATTTTAATAATTCATTTAATTTCACATTAATATTTCCGGCCAACAATGATTCTTGGCCTTCTGGAGAATTATCAATATTCCATTCACGATTGAACAAGGGATCACGCTCGTTGCTTATTTCATTAAAATTTTTGTAGCGCTGCCAATTGATAATTCCATAGTCAAATTCAGCATCTTGAAATAACTTAATTTCTGCACCGCTAATAGCGACATTATAAGCCAGTCCTAAATTATCATCGTCATTTACGTTGGAATAAATATTTTTGTCCAAATTGGACAACGAAATATCCCAAATAGTTTTGAATTTGTTAGTGGTATTAATACTTCCGAAAAACTGATATAATTCATGATTAACCGGTTTATTTACAGTTGTATAAGGAACGTAAAGATCAATATTATCGGCCCGATCAACTTCATTCACATATTCAAAATATATCTCGCCCAAATCACTAATTTGGCGGATATACTCACCATTTTCATTATCATTTTGAAAAATAACAGAATATTTGGTTGCCGTTTGATTATCCGGTGAATAAATATATTTGCCATTAAGCAATATATATTTTCCGTCTTCATCCTGCTTAGCTCCGGAAGCAATCAAAATATTATCACCAACAATTTCCAATGAATCCAATATTACCGAATCGGAAATTTCATCAGTATCTAATACATCTTTCTCCTTCAGCCAGGAAAAACCAATTGAACCCCACTTCCCCATCTTTCGTTTTATGGCACTGCTTATAACATTTCTGCTATATTGATAATCAGAATATTGGTATTCAACATAAATATCGGTATCAAAATCAATTAAGATTCGCGGCGTAAAAGTTATTTCAGCAGTACTGTAATCAATTGTGTAATCAAAATTTTCGCCGCGCTTGACAATTTCGCCATTTACATAAACCTTTTCTGTACCCGCTAATACAATAATATCTCGATTTCCGGTTTCCGATGTCAACGCATAAGGTCCCTGACTACCATCGGAACCCTTAAATTCTAATTTGAAATAGCGACCCTGTGAACTGGCTAAAGTTGCCTGAACTGCCCAATCATTATATTCCAGCTCGCCGCGCAATCCTTCCAATTTTCTATTTACATTCAAATATTTGCCGGTATTTATTGAATAATCAATATCACCGGCTATTATCTGAAATATCGGATGTTTAACATGCAAATAAACCTTATCAATTTCATCTAATGTTTGAGTTGTACCTTCCGGCTGAATTGGAATACTCTGATCCGATAAAACTCCGCTTACAGTTATATCATCGGATAATTGACCCTGCAATTGCAGTTGCAAGCCGCCGCTGAAATCCGAACCGCCGATCGGTGAAACGGAAATATTTCTGTAGATGGTACCGGTCGTTGCTAATATGGTTTTTTGTTGTTCATCGTTATTCGGTAAAATGCGCCTAATACTTTCAATTGGTGGTTTATTTCTAACCATTAATGAATCTAAAGCCAGTAACTCTATATACAGTGGACCAATTTTTATCGGCAAAGGTTGCGCTAAGTATTTATACGATATTATATACTCTTCAGTATTTACGGCAGGTTTTGCTAATCTTATCTCGCCGGAAATTGTATTTAATACAAGATCATCAACAAGTTTACCTTTATTGAATACAAATAAACTTGAATCTATTATAAAAGGTTGTAGCATAATACTTTGTTGTCCCTTAGATACTTGAATAGTATCAACGGTGGAAATTGTCTGAGCTACAAGAAAATTGGTGACAATTATGAACGGGAAAAATCTATTCAAGACCAACATTGATCGTATAAATTTGGTCTTCTATTAAAAGGTATAACAAATTATCCGGTTGATGGATATCCATAATAGTTTTTTCTATGGCTATTTTATCCTTTTTACCACTGATTAGATTTATGATAAAATTGAATTGGTCTATCGCAAACCACTCAACACCTTTTTTAAAAATAAAATTATAATCGCTGTTAGCGGGGAAAGATTTTTCCAACTGACCTAACCGATTAAAGATTACAACTGATTGCTCGTAAACCACTCCGATACTGCCGTCCTTTGCACTGTATAGATATTTTGGAGATAATCGTGAAAAATTGTAGATGCTTAAATCAATAAATTGATTTAACTCGAAGGTAGTATTATCAATTTTATATATTTTATCTTCTAATTCGGAGTATAATAAAATATTACCCCAGTCATCAATGGTGGTTGCGCTTGGGTAAATATCGCTGAACCCTATTGTTTCCAAATAATTCAATTTATGATCAAAGGCAATCAGTTTATTCTCTGTTCCGTCAACAATCCAAACATTCAACTTTGATGACAATATATCAATCGGATCAATAAAAGCATCACCGGTTGTACCGTAACCACCGGAATATTTTATGGAATTATCATTTCCAAAAAATGCAACTTGACGATTATCTGTATCTAATAAATAAATACCGGCATTGTTGACGCAAATTTTATTTGCAGCTACTTCAACATCATTAAATTGTAGTTTTAGATTGAGCAGCTCATTTTGCGAGAAAAGCAAATTAGCAAGCACTACAACTAAAATAATAAGATTACGCACTGTACACCGTGCTACTGTTGTGCTATGATTATAAGGTTATAGAAACTATGCGTATAAGCAACGACACCAAATCCACGTATGGCATAAATATATCCCAAATAGATGCCTGCTAAAAAACGGATCATAAATGGGATCATGCTAATTTCATCGGCAAATTCGCCGATAAAATGAAAATAAGCAAAAATCGCTGCTGCGATAAAAACAGCGAAGGTCATTTTATACCAATACTTTTCTTTAAAGAATAAATTTAGAATCACTACTATGATCCCGATCAGTAATACCCGGAATAAAAATTCTTCAAATAATCCCGATCCGACTGCAAGGATAATCTGTTGTAATAATTGCCGACTGTTTTCGTTCAATAAAAATAATTGGCTTTGCAATAGAAAAATGTGCAGTACCACTGCCCATAACAAGCTTTCAAATAATATAAACAGAAAATGCGTGCTCCGCAAACTTAACTTTCTGGACTTTTTTCTATTTAATATAAATACTGCAAAAAGGCTTATGATTAAAATTATACTAATTACATAGATGCCTACTGTTCCAAGATTTTCAAAAATATTGCGAATTAATACATCAACGCTGTTCCGTACCGTAGGTAGATCATCTGATGAGACAAACAGAATTCCAAGCTCGTAAATTATGAACAACGGTAAAACATATATTGCACTGTTTAAGGGTGATTTGGTTTGTTTGAAATAACCGTTGACTAACATACTTAATCGGTTTCAATTTGTAATACTGCGAGCAAAGCTTCCTGTGGTACTTCCACTTTTCCGATCATTTTCATGCGCTTTTTACCTTCTTTCTGCTTCTCCCAAAGTTTTCTTTTACGCGTTATGTCCCCACCGTAGCATTTTGCTGTTACATTTTTCTTTATGGCTTTTACAGTTGTCCGGGCAATCACTTTTGTACCCAAGGCTGCTTGAATAGCAACTTCAAACATTTGTCTTGGTATGAGTTCTTTTAATTTCCGGCAAAGCGCGTTACCGCGATGGTAAGCGTCATCGGCGTGGCAAATAATTGAGAGCGCATCAACCGGTTCGGAGTGAATTAAAATGTCCAACTTCTTGAGATTCCCCGCTCGAAATTCAAATACTTCATAATCAAAAGAGGCATAACCGCGCGAGATGGATTTTAGTTTATCATAAAAATCAAAGATTATTTCACCAAGCGGCAATTCATAATGCAATTGCGCTTTATCACTCGATAAATAGTTTGTATTCTTATAAATTCCTCTCTTCTTTTGGCAAAGAGTCATTATTCCGCCGATATATACTTTGGGAGTAATTATCTCGGCATTAACAAAGGGCTCCATTACTTCTGAAATATCCTTTGTAGCGGGCATTTTAGCCGGTGTATCTACTTCGATAATATCGCCTGAAGTTAATTTAACTTTGTAGCGAACATTTGGTGAAGTTGTAACAAGCGAAATATCAAATTCGCGTTCCAAGCGTTCCTGAATGATCTCCATGTGCAGTAAGCCAAGGAAACCGGCTCTAAAACCGAAGCCCAAAGCACCGCTTGTTTCGGGTTCATAAATCAAAGATGCATCATTGAGTTTTAACTTATCAAGTGCTTGTCGCAATTGTTCAAAATCATCGGCATCAGCGGGATACAGCCCGGAAAATACCATCGGCTTGATTTTCTTATAGCCGGACAAACGCTCAGTTGCCTCATTCTGTTTTACTGTTAATGTGTCGCCGGGCTCAATGTGTTCAACCTCGCGAATATTGGCAATTACATAACCCACATCACCTGCTTTTAATTCTTTGGTCGGAAGATGCTTTAATACAAAATGTCCGACCTCGGTTATCTCATAGCGTTCCGGGTGAGCGAAAAATTGAGCGGTCATACCGGCTTTAATTGATCCGTCAAATACCCGGATATACGGTATCGCACCGCGATAATTATCGTACATCGAATCAAATATCAAGGCTCGCGTTGGCTGCTCCTGATTATCAATTGGCGGTGGAATCAAGTCAACAACAGCATCCAAAATATTTTGTACACCGGTTCCCTCTTTGGCGCTTACACGAATTATTTCATCCGCATTGCAGCCAACTAATTCCATGATCTGATGTGTAACATCGTCTATTCGAGCACTTGATAGATCAACTTTGTTAATCACCGGTATTATAACAAGATCATTCTCAATCGCCAAATATGCATTGCTGACGGTCTGCGCCTCAACACCCTGTGCGGCGTCAACCAATAGAAGAGCCCCCTCGCAAGCTGCCAAAGAACGGGATACTTCGTAAGAGAAATCAACATGTCCGGGTGTATCAATCAAATTTAAAATATAATCTTGTTCATCCGAATGTTTGTACTTCATTTGAATAGGATGGCTTTTGATGGTTATCCCCCGTTCACGTTCCAAGTCCATATCATCAAGGACTTGAGCTTTCATCTCTTTTTTGTTAATTGTATTGGTCTCTTCCAATAACCTATCGGCAAGCGTTGATTTTCCATGATCAATGTGGGCAATTATGCAAAAATTTCTTATTCGTTCAGTTGACATGGACTGAAAATACGGTAATTGCCATTGATTTAGAATTTAAAATTATAGATGTCGTAGAATCCCGGTCAGGTCAAGGATGATAAAAACAGTGCATTGTCATTGCGAGGAGTAGAACGACGAAGCAATCCTTCTGACTAAAATAAATTGAAGAGATTGCTTTGCTTCGCTCGCAATGACAGATTATTATTTTCCCCTCACCAATTAAGAAATGTCTTGATTGCGGTATGGGGTAGTCTTGACACACCCCGACCAGCTACGCAATCCATCCCCTCAAGAGGGGAATAAAAAACATGTCATTCTGATCGTAGTGAAGAATCTAATCTGATATTATATAGATCCCCAATGAAATCGGGGGTGACAAAAACACTAAGTTCAATTATTTGCAATATCTTTGCTTACAAAAACTTCTAATTCCTCACGCAATACTTTAACGTTAATAGGCGTACTGCCAATCGTTTCGCCATCACAGTTCAGCGGATCATGTTCGGTAGGAATAATGGAATAACTATCTACTTGTACATATTCAAGAATATCGGAATGGATGTGCTCACCCGTAAAAATCTTTGGAAACAAATTAAGCATTTCTTTGCGCGTGGCATCCCTTACAATTGATAAATCTATCAAACCATCATCAAGCTTTGCCTTGGGTCCCATACGCATTGAACTGCCGGTGTATTGTGTCATGCTCCCCAAAATAAAAGTGAACTTTTCATCGTATTTTTTACCGCCAAAAGAAACTTTTGCAGGTCTGAGTTTATGACTCATTATCTCCATTAAAGCGGCGTAAGTATAGCGGTTCTCCCCCATCCATCTGACACCTTCCGCGCGCAAATTAATATCGGTTATCATTCCATAACCGATAATATTAAAAGCATATACTACTTTGTGCTCCATCGTTATTTCTGCTAAATCAATTTTTTTTGTATATCCTTTAACTATCCACTTGGTAGCCTCAATCGGGTCCAAACATTGAAAATCATTCATCAGAGAATTGCCGGTGCCGGCCGGAATTAATCCGATGGGTAAACGCCTGTGATCTGAGCGCAACCACATGCCGTTAATGGTCTCGTGCATTGTACCATCTCCTCCCACCAAGCAGATGCTTTCAAATTCCTCAATTTCCATCGCCCTTGCGATATCTTTGGCATGTCCGGCATATTTTGTTATGATAATTTCCAATTCGATTCCACCGGCTTCAAATACCGGTTTGATACTTTCCAATATTTTCAATCCATTGCGCAGCCCACCGGTGGGATTTACGACCAATAAAATTCTTCTAACGCTCATATTTTACTCTTTACGATAAATGTTATCACCGATTTTGAGAACTTCGATTTTGACCATTGCTGTGCCATTGCTGATAAAACCTAATTTCACAGCCGCTCCATACGAGCAGTCGAGAATCCGATTCTTGATAAAAGGTCCGCGATCATTGATGCGCAGCTCGATAATTTTATTATTCTCAAGATTGGTTACTTTAACTATTGAATTTAAGGGTAGGGTTTGATGAGCCGCCGAAATTCCATACATATTATATATCTCACCGTTAGCTGTTCTGCGTCCATGAAATTTATCGGCATAATAAGAGCTTATTCCGTATTGAATATCACCTACTTTTGACGGTTCTTGTATTCCATACTCGGTGGTTGATGTTATGGTTGGTTTGTTGCCGGCACAGCTAAATAGCAAAAGCATAAAAAAGAGGGCAAATAAATGACATACGATATATTTAATCTTATACATATAATTCTACCGCACCTATTAATTTGGAATAATGGGTTACAGATTGTTGCTTACAGTACTTAATTAAATTATGCTCTACATCTTTATAGAGATTTGGATTATTGAAATTGGCAGTTCCAATTTGAACGGCTGTGGCACCGGCTAACAAAAATTGGATTACATCCTGAGCATTTGAAATACCACCAATTCCAATGATTGGAATATGCACAACTTGCGCTATCTTGTGAACCATTGCCAAAGCAATCGGTCTGATTGCCGGCCCGGATAAACCGGCATAGGTTTGGTGAATCGCCGGTTTCTTTATATTGGTATCTATTTGCATTCCGACAACAGTATTAATAGCTGAAACTGCATCGGCACCGGCTCTTTCTACCGCAAGGGCGATTTTTGTAATGTCAGTAATATTTGGCGACAATTTTATGATCAATAATTTCTGAGATAGTTTTCTTAGTTCTGTAGTCAGCTCAAATGATAGCTTTTCATCAACTCCGAATTCCATTCCGCCCCTGTCCACATTGGGGCAAGATATATTTATTTCATATCCTGTAATATCAGTACTTGAACTTTCTAATTCAGATAATACTTTAATATATTCATCAATCGTTGAGCCGGCAATATTTACAATTATTTTGGTGCTCAATGAATCATACTTTGGGATTACATCATTGATAAAATTATTCAATCCGATATTTGCTAAACCGATTGAGTTTAGCATACCGCACGGTGTTTCCACGATTCTTGGCGGTGGATTTCCTTTGCGTTGCTCTAAAGTAATGGATTTGGTCACAATTGCCCCGATTTTGCTCACATCAACCATATCGGGATAATCATGCCCGTAACCAAATGTGCCTGATGCCGTAAAGAGTGGATTATTAAATTCTACTGAGCCGATTTTGCATTTCAGATCAGTCAAAACTTACCTCATTATAATTAAAGACGGGACCATCTTTGCAAACTAAATAATAATTTTCACCATTTGAAATTGCGCAGCCCTGACAAAATCCAAAGCCGCAAGCCATATAGCTCTCCACCGAAAATTGTCCCGGCACTTTTAAACCGATCAAATATTTTTTAAGCGCCTTGAGCATCGGTTCAGGACCGCAGGCATAAACAAAAGGATTCTTAACAGAATTATTAATTCTATTTAAAACATCAATAACTGTTCCTTGTGTACCGGCTGAACCATCATCCGTACTTAAATACAAATTATCCTTGGGATAATTCTTGACAAAATGCTCTTCGGCAGTCTTTGCACCGATAATAGTAACGGGACGTTTGCCAACGTTATCAAAATATTCAGCTAAATTCAATATCGGGGCTAATCCAATTCCGCCGCCTACCAAAACCGGTGTATAGTCCATATCTTCAAGATTAAATGTATTTCCAAGCGGACCAAGGACCTCTACATAATCACCTTCATTAAGTGTTTTAAATGCTTGTGTTACAGAGCCGAATATTTTATAAATAATTGTAATGATATTATCTTTGGCGCCTGCGATGCTCATAGGTCTTCGAATCAAGTTCTCTTTGCGATTAATTACTGATAGAGTAATAAATTGCCCCGGTCCTCTATATTCCCTTGCTATTTCCGGCGCATAAAACTCCATCCGCCAAATGTTACGGGCTACTTCTGAATTATTACGAATTTCAGCTTGCGAGATTACCATTAATTATTGTCGTTTTCAGTTAAACTTAAAATATCCAATTTTTGCTGAGCGACCTTGGCTTGCTCCGAATCAGGAAATTTTTTAGTGATCAGAGAATAATATTTGCTTGCGCTATCAGCAATAAATAGTTTGGATTCATATTCATTTGCTAAAAATAATAATGCCCTAATTGCTGCTTCCGAATTATTTGCATAACCGATTTTCATGTATTCTTGAAGAGCAAGCTCCTTATTAATCAAATACATTTGTTCCGCTTCTTTTAATTTTTGCAAACTGCTTTTACCATATTCCATATTTTGATTGGTTGCTCTTAAATGCTCGGCATACTCCGAGTCCGGATATTTATCAATGATCTGCTTCTCTAATTCTAATGAATAATCTGTATCACCTGACTCCTTAGTAATTATACTCAAAGTATAAAGTGCCTTTGCTGCCATGTCGGAATCGGGATAGTTCGCAATAATCTTATTGAAGTGGATCATTGAAGTATCAAGCTGATCAAAATGGAATGCCTCCAATTCACCCAAAATATATATATGTTCTACGATCTTGGTTGTATCAATTTCTTGCACACCCCCATTATCATCTTGATTGATCAAAATCGAGTTCAGATAATTCTTTGCAGCATTATATTGACTTATTTCTTTTAATCTGATTTTCGCTTCATCTGAAAAATCAGAATTAGTGTACTCTTTAGATACTTGTTGATAATAGTACTCAGCCTTTTCAAAATCCCTCAAGTTTGAGATATATTCTTCTCCCAAAAAGTAGAATGCCTCAGCGGATACTTCGGTTTTGGGAAATTGAACAACAATGTCATCAAGTTTTGCTATTGCAGACTCATTACCATTTTCTGAAAAATATAATTTGGCTAACTCAAGGTTAAGATCAGCGTAGATCTGCGCAAAATCAGGCTTGTTCAGCATATTTTGAATCTGATTTGATACTTCCTTATAATCTCCCGCTTCCCGATATTTCTGTACGATCCTTAAATGCGATTCTAATATTTGGTCGTTAGAAATTGAATATTTTATCACATTTTCATAATTATCAATAGCTTTTTCATAATTTCCAACTTCATCAGCTAATTCGGCTAATTCAAAATGTATTTTGCTCCTGTCAACTCGGTCTTTTGCAATTTGGGCAGCTTGCTCCAATGAATTAAGCGCAAGTTCATCCTGATCCAAATCAAGATATATTTCGGCCTGAGACTTATAAATCTTTGCTAATAAAACATCGTCATCCGTTTGTTCAATTAATTGTTCCAAATCATTCAGAGCTGGTTGCTGTTTATCGGTTTTCCACTTAATCAAGGCAAGCCAGTAATCTACTATTAATTGATATTCTTCAGGATTTAATGCAACTGAATTACTAAAAGATTCTACAGCATTATCGTATTCACCTATATGATAATGGGACTGTCCCTTCAAGAAATAGGCATCGTCAACAAATTTACTTTTATCATATTTGTTTATTAGAATATCGGTTTTTGCGATTACCCTTTTATAAGCATTTTTAACGTTACCCGATAAAGTTTTATTTTCGTTAGTTATACGTAAATCTTCAGCTTCCTGAAAGAATAGATTAGCATTGTAGTAGGTGTTGAAATAAGCACAACCATTATTTGCAATCGCAAATATGGTTAGAACACTGATTTTAAAAAAATAGTTTTTGATCATTACTTGTCTTTGGCAGAACGCTCAAATGCCATTCTTTCATACTCCCTGCCCGGAGTTCTTTCAAAAGATTTAATATTCTTAGATATTTGTCCGCACACATCATCGCGAACACATTTGCCGGCTAACTTGATTGCATTACTGATTGCCTTTTGATTTGATCTGCCGTGCGCAATAATTACCATTTTTTCAAATCCTAATAATGGAGCACCGCCATATTCCGAGTAATCTGTTACTTCTTTTAAAATTGCAATGCCTTTCCTAAGCATGACAAGTCCGAAACGCCAGCTTATCCGTGCTTTAAATGCCAATTTACCAAGCTTGCCGATGGTCTTGGCTGCTCCCTCAAGTGTTTTGATGACAATATTTCCTACAAATCCCTCGGTAATTATAACATCTGAAATTCCGCGCAAAATATCTTTGCCTTCTATATTGCCGACAAAATTGATTGAATCGGTATTTTGCAATAACCGATAAGCTTCCTGCATCTTCTCACCGCCTTTGGAGGATTCTTCACCAATATTCAATAAAGCTACTTTAGGATCGGGAATACCACGCACATCTCCCACGTAGGCTGAGCCCATAATCGCAAATTGGGCTAATTCTTCGGCACTACAATGTACATTTGCTCCTACATCAAGCATTAATGATAAATAGTCATTACGTTCTAATTCATTTAAAGTTGGATAAACTGTTGCGATCGCAGTGCGACGCACATCGGATATCCGCGGAATAAATCGGGCAGCGGAAAGTACCACCGATCCGGTACTCCCTGCTGATACTAAGGCATCCGCCTTGCCTTCACCGACCAATTTGGCAGCCACAACTATTGACGCATCAGGTTTTGCCTCAATACCCTGTTTCGGCGATTCATGCATAGTAATTTCTTCCGAAGCGCCAACAATCTCGATCATATCACCATCATATTTATGTTTTCGCAGCGCGTTTTGCAGCTTTTTTTCATGACCGACAAGTATAATTTTTACAGGATTCGCTTTTGCTGCCTTGATTGCACCTTTGACGACAACTTTATGACCTTTGTCTCCACCCATTGCGTCTACAGCAACTTTTATTATACTCATGCAATTCCTTTATAAAAATAAGCGATTAGAAAATTGTAATCTATTGAAGGGAAAAATATTTTATAAAAATTGGATTACCAAGCAATATTTTAGAATCTTAAGCTTGAAAATACTGTGAGTATTGATCTTTAATTTCCTGAATTACCCAATCAATTACTACCAAGTCATCAAAGAATCCGACCCCGGGAATTTCGTCCGGAATATCATCTTCACCTTTTAAAAAATACTGCAATGCGAATACCATTTTTTGTTGCACAGATTTTTCCAAATGTGGTGTTTTAATTAAAATATTGTGCAGATTGCTCAATTCCTGAATAAGGATTAGCTGAAATTGATCTAATTTTGGATTGTTGATCATTGTATTTATTTTTGAAAGCGCTTTCTCAAGTATTTCAGATTTATCACTAAGATCCAATTCTTTAATTTCTTGACGATATTTAGCAATATCACTTTTTGTTAATTGTAAATCTTTTGCCATTTTCGATCCTATTGGCTCACTCCCATTAAAATATCAAGCATATCACTTTCCAAGGTAATGATTGGATATTCAATAATCCTGCCGATTTCAACATTATTATTTAGAAAGATTATTGTCGGAACATATTCAATAGTCTTATTTTTTTCGGCTTTTTGCGGACTGCGTTTGTTCCGATCAACATTGATTATTTGCAATTTATTTTTGTCATATTCTATCAAATCAAGAATTTTTATAAATCGCGGTACTTCTCTCCGACTGTCTCCACACCACGTCCCCATGAATATTTCAATATCAATATTTTTTAGGTTGGACTTCAGTTGTTCAATTATGAAGTCATCCGGCTCGTAAGCAGAATATTCAGCATCATACCAATCGGAAAATTCGGGATAATTAAAAGCACTTAAATCAGTTGAGCCGATTAACATCGGCTTGCCGGTTTTCTCATCCGTTATAATCTTATTTGAACCATGATTGCAAGATACCAAAATAATCAGCATGAGCAATATAAATATTCTATTCATAATAATTCCTTTCGCGGAGAGGCAGAGATTCAAATCCTTGTTATCTCAGTAGTTAACAATTATTATATCTGAAATAATATTCTTAATAATTACCTTCAAATAATAAAAAGTTACGTTTTTAGATTGTAACAACCTAACTTCAACTAAATAGACATAAGAATAAATGTTTTTAAATATACCAAAATTATATAATCAGATTTAGCATTTAATACATTTAATTTTTGACTTACAAAAACTATTAATTATTTGACAAAAAACAATACAACTTTTCTACATAACAAGAATGATTAAAAAAATAAAAGCATATTTCCATAGGAACAAATACTGGATATTAGTTTCAATAACTTATTTAACACTGATTTACTCAACCGGCCTTCATTATGCCTTTGGTAAAGAACGCACAATTGATTTAGCCTACTTTGTTTGGGAAGAAGAAGAATTGGCAAAGCATTATCCGGATTTAGGCAGTTTAGTCGGAGAACCGTTGGACTATAATTGGCGAAATATTTGGAAGCTTTCTTCCTTTTGCTGGGACTGTGGTTATTATCTGCTTCAAAGCGAAGAGATTGGCACTGCCATTCCTCCATATAAATATCGAGTTTTACCGCCCGTTATTGTTAAAATAATTTCTACTGTGTTACAGATTAGTAAGGAGATGTCATTTGTAATAATGAATATAGCTGCTGTATTTCTTACAGCTCTGTTATTTAATTTATTTCTAATTAAAGATTTAAAATTCTCAAAAATTATCGCTTTTATAGGTGGAATTTTATTTGTTACGATGGTATCGGTAACTCGTACCTTACCATTTCCGATGTTAGATCCCATAAGTTATTTGGTTACTATCCTGATATTCATAGCCGTGATTAGAAAAAATCCATATTTATTTTTGTTTACTGCAATAACCGGTGTAATGACCAAAGAAATATTAGCAATATCAGCTTTGATGTGGTTTATTGAAACATTTCAATTAAAAAATAAAATAACTCTTCTGAAGAATACAGCTATCGCGGCAGTTCCAATAATCATATTTGTGGTAGTTAGAGTATCACTTGGCGGCTCCGCTTTTGAAGTTGAATACGGACATAATATTCTTCGCGGTGAATTTCCGGAACTATGGAATAGATTCTTTAACATTAAAGGATTAATCTATATAATTAGTATGGTGTTTTTATCGTTTTCCTTTTTATGGAGTGGATTAATCAACATAAATAAGGATCAGTTTTTCAAAAGACACGCAATCATAATTCCCTTAGTTATAATTGCTACAGTACTATTTTCTTGGAGGATTACCAGACCGCTTGGCATTCTATTCCCCTTAGTAATTCCAATGTTTTTAACATTCTTTAAGGAAAGTAAAAAAATAGATTCTAAGCCTGAATATTTAACTTAGCTTCCGAAAATTATAATTCATTATATATGATAAACTACGCTTAGGTATAAATTAATTGAATCTTAATAACGTAACACTATTCCATTTTCATGATATGGAATAATGCGGAGAGGGAGGGATTCGAACCCCCGTTACCCAAAGGGTAAACCGCATTTCGAGTGCGGCGCATTCAGCCAAGCTCTGCCACCTCTCCAATTGTTTTAATTTTTCTCTTATTCTTAAAAAATTCCTGTATTAATGATAAACAAATATCTGCTTTTATTCCACCCCGCACCATTATCTGATTAGTTAAATGTTGGTCGTTAATTAAATCAAATTTTGAACCGCAATAACCGCCTTCATTATCATAACAACCAAAAATGACTTGCCTTAGGCGTGAATTAATTGCAGCACCGGTACACATTGCACATGGCTCCTTGGTCACATACAAAATGCAATTATTCAGGCGCCAATCGCCGATCGTATTTGCGGCAGCGCTAATTGCGATAATTTCAGCATGCGCCGTCGGGTCATTCAACCTTTCACGCTGATTAAACCCCTTGCCGATAATTTTGTCATCTTTGGTTATAATGGCACCAACCGGGATCTCATTGTTATCATAAGCTTTCTGAGCCAATCTAATGGCTTCCGCCATCCATTTTTCATGATTTAAAGTTATTGATTCTGACATAAAATTATGATTTGGAAGAATTTTTAATTTTAGCCCAAGTATCTCTTAATGTTGCTGTCCGGTTAAAGATTAGGTTTCCTGAAGTTGAACTATCTATATCAACACAAAAATACCCGATCCGTTCAAATTGGAATTTATCCTCAGGATTAACATCCTTCAAACTTGGTTCAATATAACAATTTCGCTTTATTATTAGTGATTCAGGATTAAGAAATTCCTTAAAATCTCTACCATCTTTGTCTCCTGCCGGATTGGGATGACTGAATAATCTATCATATAATCGAACTTCAGCTTTTATTGATTCTTTTGCTGATACCCAATGTATTGTACCACGTACTTTTCTACCATCAGGTGCGGAGCCGCCTCTTGTAAGCGGATCGTAAGTACAATGTAATTCAATAATTTCGCCTTTATCATTTTTGATAACATCATTGCAGGTAATAAAATAGGCATATCGCAAACGTACTTCTCTACCCGGAGCCAATCTAAAGAATTTTTTCGGAGGATCATCTATAAAATCGGACCGCTCAATAAATAGCTCTTTAGTAAATGGAATTTTTCTCTTCCCTGCTGTTTCATCTTCGGGGTTATTAATCGCCTCCAAATCCTCAACTTTATCATCAGGATAATTAGTAATAATGACTTTTAAAGGATCAAGCACTGCCATTCGCCTTTCGGCGTTCTTATTAAGATCTTCCCGAACATAATATTCAAGCAAATCAATTTCTGCAATTTTATTACGTTTGGCAACACCCACTGCCGTTGAAAATTTGCGTATAGCATTTGGGGTATAACCTCTACGGCGCATTCCGCTTAAGGTTGGCATTCTTGGATCATCCCAACCGGAAACGTGACCACCATTGACCAACTCAAGTAATTTACGTTTACTCGTAATTGTATAATTCAGATTCAAACGCGCGAACTCGATTTGCTGAGGATGATAAATATCGAGTTCATCCAAGAACCAATCATACAGCGGACGATGATCTTCAAACTCCAAAGTGCAAATCGAGTGCGTTATTCCTTCGATTGAGTCCTCCAAACCATGCGCCCAATCATACAGCGGATAAATACACCATTTATCGCCGGTATTATGATGTGTCGCATGCAAAATGCGATACATTATCGGATCGCGCATATTCAAATTGGAGGACGACATATCTATCCTTGCCCGCAGTGTTCTTGCCCCATCGGAAAATTCGCCGTTTTTCATCCTTTCAAACAAATCCAAATTTTCATCAGCCGAGCGTTCCCGATACGGGCTGTTAATGCCCGGCTTTGTCAGCGTTCCACGATATTCACGGATTTCATCAGCGGTTAAATCACAAACATAAGCCTTACCTTTTTTTATTAATTGAACGGCATATTCATAGAACTGCTCAAAATAATCCGATGCAAAGAACAAGCGGTCTTCCCAATCAAAACCTAACCATTTTACATTGTCAATTATGGATTGGACGTATAAATCCTCTTCTTTGGTGGGATTGGTGTCATCAAATCTTAAATTACATTTTCCTCCATATTCTTCAGCAAGCGAAAAATTTAATGTAATGGACATAGCATGACCGACATGTAGAAATCCGTTCGGCTCAGGAGGAAAGCGTGTATGTACCCGACCACCATATTTACCGGTTTTTAAATCATCATCAATGATATCTTTGATAAAATTGGATCGTTTGATTTCAGTGTTTCTATTATCCATTTTTTGCAAATAAGTGTTATGCAAACTTAATATTTTATGAGGAGAATCAGATTAAATATTTTTGTTGGGCTAAATTGAATCTGTGACTGAATTTGCTTCAGCTCCAGTGGATGAGATTGAATCTAATTGTTGCTTCCAATAATTCTTGGTATTGTTGAATTCTTCAACATTTTCCGGGTCAATGGGTTCAACCGAAGGAGATTCAATTCTTAAAGGATCAACCGCTTTGCCGTTCTGATAAAATCTAAAATCCAAATGCGCACCGGTTGAAAGCCCGGATGAGCCTACGTAGCCTATTACCTGTCCCTGTTTTACACTTGATCCGACTTTAATTCCTGCTCCATATTTAGATAGATGCAAATACTGTGTACGGTAGGTCCCATTATGTTTTACTTCTACCATCCGTCCGGCTTGCCCAAACCGACCGGCTTTGGTTATTACACCATCTCCAACTGTATGAACTGGCGTACCAAGTGGCGCAACATAGTCAACGCCCAAATGCGGTCGCCTAATTTTTAGAATGGGATGCCGGCGATTATAAGAAAAACCGGAAGAAATTCTACTATACCTTAACGGTGCTTTCAAGAAAGCCCGGCGTAAACTTTCACCTTTTTCATCAAAATAATCACTTTTTTGATCTTGTAAAAAATAAAATGCGTAATACGGTGAACCACGATGACCAAATTCGGCGGCTAAAATATTTCCGATACCGATATATTGCGTGTCGGCATAAGTTTTCTCATAAATAATTTTATAACTATCATTAGGGTAAAGCCCAAAGAAATCAATGGACCAGGCATATATTTCAGATAACGCAATTGCAAGATTGGGATCATCAGCATTTTCCATCATGGTTATCCATAAAGAACCGTCAATTATACCACTTGTTTGGATGGTGTCGGTAATTAAAGATTTAGACTGTAAATAAACTTCAAAGGAATCGGTTAAACCGAACACAACAAAATCAATCGGATTTCTTTCGTAGACCAAATATTTTGGTTCTTCTAACGAATCTTTTGTGGAAAGTACGTAATATGTGTTGCCTGCCCGCATTTTTCTAACATCATATATGCTACTTGAACTTGATACTATTTGATCAATAACCGGATAGTCAATTCCTTGCTCAACGAGCATATCGGATAGATTTTGTCCGTTTCTGATTGAAAACTCTTCCACGTTAAGAGTATCGGTTGATAAACCGTAAATATTTTTAAAATGATCTACGACATCAACTTGATCAGTTGAACATCCAAATATGAAGAATAATAATGGTATATAAAGTTTTCTAAGCAATGATTTTTATATAATTATGATTGATACTTCTTACAAATAAAGAAGTTTCAATTCGGTTTGGGTGCGTAGCCCGTACGGGAGTCGAACCCGTGTTACCGCCTTGAGAGGGCGGCGTCCTAACCACTAGACGAACGGGCCAATCTTCGTCTTTAGAAATTAAGACTACGATTGGCAAGCCACAATATTTCTTGTCAAATCAGCTTGCCACTCGTAGTTCCACCATGTGAAACGCAGAGTGGTACGCCCGGAAGGACTCGAACCCTCAACCTCTTGGTCCGTAGCCAAGCACTCTATCCAATTGAGCTACGGGCGCATAATTCTTACACTTTTTAATACATCGCCCGCAATCTTCCCGATTCGTATCGAGACAATCTCTATTCCAATTGGATACGGGCGTATTCGGGGCGCAAATTAATACTTTTAATAATATCTTGGAATAAAATTATCTCGGTTCAATTTGTTAATAAAAAATGTATCTATCTAACTATTGAAGTGAATAAGACCAAAATATCCTTTTGTACTATTTACATTTATTACTAATATTGATATAGATAAGTTGTATTGAAAAGTTTAATAATAATAAAGACTTATGGTTCTATTCTTCGAACCATTAGTCGAATAAGATTTTTGCAACTAGTTAACAGGAGAGAAAATGAATCGTTTCAGAACAAATACATTATTAGTGCTTTTGGCATGTTTTGTATTAGTATTTGCCGGATGCTCCCTATTTGAAGGACCGGAAGGTCCTGAGGGTAAAGACGGTACAGATGGTGCGGATGGTACCGACGGAATTGACGGAATAGATGGAGCTGATGGTCATGTAACATGTCTTGTATGTCACTCCGATGAGAACCTCGCTCAAAAACAACATGAGTTTGCAGCATCACAGCACAGCTCGGGCGATATTGCTGTCGGCTATGCCGGTGGAAGAAGTTATTGCTATCCCTGTCATTCTCATGAGCAATTTGTAGCTTATTCAAATGGTTTCGCGCCACACAATATTTCAAATCCGACAGCTTGGAAATGTTCGACTTGCCACAGTTTACATACAACATTCGAATATGAAGATTATGCTTTACGTTTAACGGAAGCAGCATCTATTTGGGATGGTGGAACCTTCTTGCTTAAAGGTCAAAGCATGTTCGACATTGAAGGAAATAGTAATCTTTGTGCCAATTGTCACCAATCGCGTAGAGCCGAACCAGCATTAACAGGCTCAGGCGATACATTTGAGATCACAAGTCCGCATTACGGACCACATCATGGTGCGCAAACAAATGTTCTAGTTGGTTTAGGTATGGCTGAAATTGCAGGTAGCACAGCATATCCTGATGCCTATTCAGCTGCACATGCTGAAGTCGCTTGTGTAGGTTGCCATATGAATGAGGGTGATCATAGTTTTGAACCAAGTGTAGAATCATGTGCGAGTTGTCATGCCGGAGCATCTGACTTCGACATCGGTGGTTTACAAACTGAAATTGAAGCACTGTTAGAGGATTTAAAAGGAAAACTCGAAGCTAAAGGTGTAATTCATGAAGAAATTGAAGAGGTATTTGAATTAGATCCTGAAACGGGAGATATAGTTCAAGTCGCTCTTTCTGATGGATACCATCCTGTTATTGGAACACATGATATGGTACTGGTAAGAGCATTCTTCAATTGGGTAGGATTGCTTGAAGACCGTAGTTTCGGTGTCCATAATCCGGATTATGTAAAAGCTTTATTAGAAAACACTATTGCGGCAGTTGACGCATTATAATAGAAGTAGTATGCTAATAAAAAAGGGACGTTATAAAACGTCCCTTTTTTATATAATCTGATTTAATTCCTATAACGAAAGCGCCTCGGAGGCTTCTTCATATTCATCCGGTCGGACGTAAATGATATAGCCATAGCTGCCTTGTCCATCGGCTATCGCCGTTGATGAAGCGACATTTACATTGGCATTATTCAATCTTTCATGTACTTCAACTAAAGCACCTAATTTATCCGAACCTTGCACTAATATTGCATGGTAAGGTCCGTCCAAGCTTAAGCCGGCTCGCTCGGCAACGCTTATCAGTTTGGCATCATCCTCTGGGAAAAGTGTTATTTGTGATCTTTCCGGACCAATATGCGAAATATTAAAGGCAAATTGATTCACACCAACGTCTGCTAAAACTGATAATATTTTGTGTGCTTCGCCGGGTTTATCCTGGGTAATAGTGTAATAGTAATTGAGCTTTTGAACTTTGAATGACATACATACTCCTTATTTTATGAAAGAAGCTGGGGAGCAGGGATTCGAACCCCGATAGCAGGAACCAGAATCCTGAGTCTTGCCGTTAGACGACTCCCCAATTCCAAAAATTAAAACAGGTAAAATTAATATTTGAGTAATCTATTCGACAATCTATTTCAACAAGATAGCTTTCTTTATTTTTATCCCGTTTGCAGAGCTAAGTTTAAAAAAGTAGGTGCCGCTTGGATGTCCCGCTGCATTCCACTGTGCCGTATGATTACCTTGTTGAAACATCTCGTTATCAACAATCGTTGCTATCTTTTTACCGCTTAAACTGTAAACTTCCAAAGAAATCGGTGAATTATCTTTGATCGAAAATGAAATATTGGTTACCGGATTAAATGGATTGGGATAAACATTATCCAATGAAAAATCTGCAGGAGAACCGGTTATCTCATCTTCCGTATCCAAATACTGATCAAAGTTTGCTTCGACAGCCTGATATACTTCCCCTGTTCCAAAATCCTGAACCACGAATACCATAGAATGATTTGCTAATTCGTTAGTCAGAGTTACGTCAATCGAGCCTTCAAACACTTGCAATAAATTGTTGGCGTTAGATAAATCTACCGCTATTCCATTTTCATCAGGTACGATATCCCGAACAATATGGTTATGAATCTGTAAGCCATTTGGAGCTGAATGATTAATAGCACTTTCAGTAACAAAAGCGATCAGTTTAAGATTGTTTGAGGCAATTACACTCTCTGAGCTTACATTCGTACTGTAGTTAATTGCCGAATTAGTTTGGTTAAGCTTGGCAGTGCCGGCAGATAGCTCAGTTGAGATTGAAATAGGTGTGTCAACTGCTAAGCGATTGTTTATCTCGTTAGTAATATTTGATACGGAATACACCCAAGGCGGTTCCCTCAAACCGTCAACATAACAGGTTGGATAGCCTGTAAATGGTAAACCAATACTTGGGTAAAAATTGAGCCTGCTTGCCATTTCAAGTTGGTAAAATATATCACCACTTGGACTTGGATGAAATTGGAGTAATATACTTGTGTTTGAATTAGCTTGCTTCGCTTGTTCTACTATCGGATCCACTGATGCACAAGTCGGTCACCAAGTTGCCGTGAATAATTCTAACAGTACATTGCGTTGTACAGCAAACACTGTTGAAAACAATATTAAGCTAACGATTATTTTTTTCATTATATCCTCTCGGTTACCTAACGATTCAATTAAAAATATGTTGTAAAACCAACCCGTAAACCATCATTGAATGGTTGGATAATTTTACAAACACCATTTCGGCATTGCAAACCGCCTTTTTCCGATCCGTAAAATAAATTAAAACGGTACTTACTTGAAATATATAATAGTAAGTCAATTGAAAGCCAAGTTAAATCCGTTTCAAATCCAAATGATTTCCACAGTTCCTCGATCGGATTCAGATCAATATTTTCGGAATTAACACCAAATTCATAATACTTGTCCCATTCAACTGCAAAATTTATTCCCCATACCGGTGATTTTTGTATTCCTAATTGTAATATTGAAATATTTTGATATTTCTTAGAATTTGTAATATCATCAATTCTTTCATAGAAAAAAGAAGTCTCAAAATCATTTTGAATACCTTGATTCTTTACTTCGGATCTAATCCCTTTCTTTAATTGTTGCCACTGATATTTCATTTCAAGCGAATAACCGTTTGAAAAAGAGTAGCTTAAATCCAATGGCAAGGTAAGTGCATCTACAAATTCATAAGATAATGAATCGTATGAAACAGTTTTTATATTTTCTAATACCAATAAACTCTGCGATGCTTTTGATATTCCAAGTCTAACTGACAGTTTATCATCAAATAAATAGGATACAATTTCGCCATAGATTTCCGAATATGGATTGGCTCCAGGAGTTCTAATCGGCATTAAAACCGAACTTTGGTCTTTTGTCCAGTTTCCTCTTTGCCAAGCATACTCTCCGATTGTTCTACTCCATTCAGTATTGCTACTACCGCTGTTATAGTTTAATAAAACATTCGCATTTTGGTTTAATGCTCCGCTCAGGGTAATTTGATAGCCCACTTCATCATTCCTGTCCATTTGATGTATATTTCGGTTAAGTAAAGTACTTGAATGTTCCAAAAATGTTAGAGGTGGATTTTGATAGATTAAGGCACCTTCAGGATAAGGATAGGAAATTCTCATAGTAGGATCCATTACTGCAAAATTATATTTTTTGTAATCAATTGTTAACGACCAATTTCCTAAATACTTATTGATTATCCCGTAGATTCCATATCCTTGATGTTCTTCTCGAGTAATTGAATCTATCGAAAAATCCGTTGTGTTGGTCTCTAAGAAATATAATTCCGGATCAATTTTGACTTTTTTAAAAACTGCATCAAATGCCAAGTCCCAGGTATCTGAATTAACTTCCGCTGAATATCCGATTAATATATTTTTAGAATTTGATTGATCCTCACTAATTGTTCCTCGCGAGATTAGATGAAAATCAGAGTCCACCATCAATAATGATAATCCGTTTTGCAATATTCCGATACTATACCCCACCCTTCCGGCAAATAATCTATTATTGACCGACTCATCATGCTTGCGCAAATCCGTATTAAACGGCGTTGACTGATATTGTTTACGGGAACCTGCAAAAATATCAATTTCTAAATTATTTTTATTTAACAGTAATCCAACCCCACGCACACTATTGTCAAAATTGATCTGTTGATCCTCAAATTGACTGAGAATAAGTCCCCTGTCCCAACTACGGTAAATATCCCCCGCCTCAATTGACCAACTATCGCTATCGTAATTGATCAAGAATCTTCGGACGGTGTTTAAACTTCTGCCGTATTCCGGTGGATTACTGTATTCATACTGCAACCAAGCTGAAATATTTTTCCACTCGGCATTTAAATTCAATAGCAGTTCCGTATATTCAAAATCCAATTTTTCGTATGTATCGTTGTATTGGGTTCCATCACCTATTTTGGCATCAATATTTCCGGAAACCGATAATCCTTGCGGCAGAATAAATTGGACAAATAATAGAACTAAAAAGATTAAATATTTCATGCGATCAAGCAATGATATCCCAAAGTTGAATTAATCGGAGATCAATCGTGTGAAAGCCCTAATGCTTTTCTAATTTCTGTCTCCATAATTCTTTCATCGCCGGGAATATAGCCTTGATGTCGCCATAAAATAGTTCGATCGCTATTTATTAAAATACTAGTGGGGACAACTTGGGCACCAAGTTTTTTAAAAATTTGACCATTGGGGTCCAAACCGACTTTAAAATCGTAATTATTAGTTTTTATAAAGGATCGCACACGAGCGAATGATCGGGTTTTATCTTCGTTAATTGCTAACACACCAAGAGCATCGTACTTTTTTACGAATTTATCAAGGTAGCGCATCTCCTTTTTACAAGGAGCACACCAAGTTGCCCAAAAATTTATGAGCAACGGACCATCTTGTACTAACGAATCAATGCTGACCAATTCTCCTGATAATAGTTTTAATTCAATATTTGGAATGGTTTTATTTTGGGCAAATAGGATTGAACCCAATATTAGTGCAAATATAATTTTTTTATTTAACATTTAGCGGTAACCTAATGATTGCCTTATTTAATCTGTTGATACAAATTTCCTTACCCAATAGTTCCATCATTTCAAAAAGTGACGGCCCTGATGCAATACCGCTCAAAGCTAATCTTGTAGGATGAATAATTTTTCCGGCAGATATATTTTCTCTTTCAGATAGAAATCTCAATGAATTTTCAATATTTTGATGATTCCAATTATTAATGACATTCAGTTTTTGAATAAATTTTTCCATCAACTCATTCACAGATTTATCCTTCCATCTTTTTCTTACGGCTTTTTCTTCATACTCTGTAGGATCATCGAAAAAATAATTAGTTTTATGTGTAATATCTTTTAATGTCTTAATTCTATCAAAATTTAATTCAATAACATCATTGACATATTCTTTGTCCTTATTTTTTGTCCAATCAGGTTTAAACTCATTTATAAAATCATATATGTTATGAATTGTTTTATTCTTTAAGTGTTGATAATTAACCCAAACTAATTTCTGTTCATCAAATACCGCACTTTTTTTCTGAATCCTGTCAATATCAAATGCACTTATCAATTCAGCAGTTGTAAATATCTCCTGCTCAGTACCCGGATTCCAACCAAGCAAAGCTAAGTAATTCGTTAATGCTTCCGGTAAATAGCCCTGTTCGCGATATTCCTGAACGCCGGTTGCACCATGACGTTTGCTCAGGCGTCTCTTATCAGCCCCAAGGATCATTGGCAAATGCGCAAAAACAGGTATAGAATAATTAAGGGCGTTGCAAATAATAATCTGTTTGTGAGTATTGGAAACATGGTCTTCCCCGCGGATGACATGCGTTATTTCCATATCATTATCATCAACTACTACCACTAAATTATAAACCGGCGTGCCATCAGTGCGGGCGATGATAAAATCGTCAAGTTCCTTATTATCTATTTTAATCGTTCCATAAATTTTATCTTCAAAAGATGTAGTTCCTTCAGCAATTTTTATACGAACCGCGAACTCAGCACCGTTATCTAAATTTTGTTTAACTTCTTTTTCTGTAAGATTTTTACAAGTTCCCGGGTAAAGGTATGCACCCCCTTTTGCTTCTGCAGCTTGCCGATCAGCTGCGATTTGCTCTTTTGAACAAAAACAACGATACGCTTTTCCACTCTCTAATAATTTATTAATTACTGATTTATACATTTCCAATCGCTGCGATTGAAACACAATTTCCTCATCCCATTCCAAACCTAACCATTTCAGCGAATCACAAATCTGATTAGTATATTCCTGCTTGGAGCGAACTTTATCGGTATCTTCAATCCTAAGTAAGAATTTGCCATCATTACCTTTAGCAAATAACCAATTGAATAAGGCTGTACGAGCACCCCCAAGATGTAGTTGTCCTGATGGACTTGGCGCAAAACGAACACGTGGTTTTATACTATTCATGGTGCAGGTAATTTATTCTGAATTAGGTATGAATTAAAATCTATTTGAGCCCTATTTAGCAGAACTTCTTTTTCTGCCATTATTATAAATCTCAATGAATTCATCAACGCTTAAAGCTGCGATTGCTTTTCCAATCAGCTCAAGAGGTAAGTTATCAATCTTTTTAAATCTAACACAACTTTTACCCATATCCATTCTTTTGCCGGTAGATTTATATTCAAATATGAATTCTTCCCTCAATTGCTCACTTGCGTAAATACCTGATAAATACACAGCCATATAATTTTTTTGAGAGGCAAGCGCAGCAAACATTAATGGCTGATTATTGTAAGTATTCGGAAAAATTGTAAAGGGAACTTGATAAGAGATCATTCCCCAATTCATTACTTCTTTGATTCCTTTGGGAAGATTCTTTAGGATCACATCACGGACTTGGGAGATTTGCTCTTTCCGATCTTCCGGTAAATCATCTAAATATTCTTTAACTGTTTTAGCTTTACTCTGCATAATGGAGATTGGGTTAGTTGCGGAGAGGGCGGGATTCGAACCCGCGGTATCTTGCGATACGCACGCTTTCCAAGCGTGTGGCTTAAGCCGCTCACCCACCTCTCCCAGTTATCAAACTAACGGTACTTGCGGAGGGGGAGGGATTCGAACCCCCGGTCCGCGAAACGGACAACGGTTTTCAAGACCGCCGCATTCAACCGCTCTGCCACCCCTCCAAAATATTATTCTTTATTATCAGTCGGTTCAACTGCTTTTTCCTCAGCCGGTGCTTCGGTTTTTTCGGGTTCCTCTGATTTAGGTTTCTCAGCTTTTTTATCTTCAACTTTTACTTTGGTGCTGTCTTTTGGTTTGGTTTTCTCTGCTTTATCCTCTTTAGTTTCAACCGATTCCTTTACCTCAACCTCAGATTCTTTTGTTTCTTTTGGCTTCTCCTGCTTTACTTCGGTTTGTTCTACTGAATCTTCTTGCATCTTGGCTTCTTTAGTTTCTTCCTTTACTGTCTCTTCCATTGTAGAAACTTCCTCCTTACTTTCATGAATTGAGGCCATCTCTTTGGCCATTTCTTCGATCTCTTTTTCCATTCGGGCTAAAGCCTGATCTATATTTTCATTTGGTCCTAATCGGACAAAACTTTCATTAAAGCGCCAGTTACCTGTTTTTTCCGAACGTTCACTTTTAATATATTTGATTGTTTTCCACTCTTTGTGTCCCTTGTGCCTTGCAGCTTTCTCTGCAAAACTCATCTGTTTTTTAGCCATGCTATATCATACTCCTAAAATTTTGCCGGCGAATTTACTCGTAAATAATTATATCTTCAATCTATATCATCTGTAACAATGAAGCACAGAGCAATGCTGCATAAGTTCCAACCACATATCCGGCAATACCTAACATAACACCGACTGTTGCTAACGCCGGATGAAACGCCGATGCCACGATCGGAGCCGATGCCGCTCCGCCGATATTTGCCTGTGAACCGACCGCCATAAAGAATAACGGTGCTTTGATAAGCTTCATCACACTTAACATTATGATAACATGAAACAATATCCAGGTAATTCCCATGGCAAACAAATATGGATATTTAACCACTTCTTTAAGATCGGCAGCGGCGCCGATCACACCAATCAACAAGTATAACATTACCGTACCCAATTTGGATGCCCCGGCTCCCTCAAGATTGCGAATTTTAGTAAATGAAAAGATCACACCAAAGGTTGTTATAAGAATTATTTTCCAGGTTGTATGTGAAATAATGTCGCCAAATTCCGGTAATAGATTTCCGAGTAAATACGCAAGCCAAGCCCCGCCAAAGGCAAGTGCCATTATCACCATATACTCAGTCGTAGTTGAAACTCGATTGGTTTTCTTCTGAAAATTAACGACTTTATCCTTTAATTCTTCGATCATCGAATTATCGGCTTTCAACTTCTGATCAATTGATTTGTAGCGGCCTGCCATGAACAGTAACACGCCAGTCCAAATATTTGCCACGAGCACGTCAACCACAACCATTAAACCGAGCATAGCATCGGTTGCGCCAACCGAATTACCAATTGCAATGAAATTTGCTCCGCCACCGATCCATGAACCGGCTAAGGCAGCCATACCTTTCCAAATTTCAGGTGGTAATTGATTCTTAAAAATGAACAAAGCTATCGGTCCTCCGAGCACTACCCCAATCGTACCCGACAAAAACATAATTACCGCCTTTCTCCCTAATTTAATGATACCTTTTATATCAACTGCCAAGGTTAGCAACAATAAACTCGCCGGAAGAACAAAGCGTTTTATCTGTCCGTAAATTTCAGCTTCGGATGGGATAATATTAAGGGCAGTTAAAATTGTTGGAATGAAATATGCAAAAACAAGCGGTGGTACAAACCTAAATACTCTGCCATATTTTTTATGTGAATCAATCGTGAAGATTATAGCCGGTATAATTAATAATACAGCTAATAATCCAAATGAATTGTGAATAAGTGTGTTTTCCATATTAGTCCTTAATGGGTTAAGTAAAAACGAAATTTATTCTTTTTGAGTTGACTGTTTTTGGGTGGACAGGCGTTTTTCACGACGCTCAACGGCAAGTTTGCGCATATCTATGACCGAATCATGTTCATCAACAATTTCAACGCCAAGCAAAGTTTCGATGGCATCTTCCAAGGTTATTAATCCTACAATGGTGCCAAATTTATCTTCAACCATAAAAAGTTGTTGGTGCCTTTTAACAAACTCATCCAAAACAGTTGCAACCGGAGTTGATTCCAAGATAGTGGTAATTGGTTCCATTATTTCTTCCATCTTGGTGTCAAACTCATCTTCTGCATGTTTCTGAACTAGGTCATAGCGATGAACAAATCCAACAACATGATCCAAATCTTCCGCATAAATTGGAATCCGTGAAAAAACAATCGGTGAATTATTATCTGTTACTTCTTTTACTGTCATTTCTTTAGGCAATGCAAAAACTACTGATCGCGGAGTTAGAACTGATTCTGCCGGGACATCCCTCAATTTCAAAAGATTTTCAATAATATCAGATTCCTGTTCCTGTATTGTTCCTTCATCTTCGCCTCTTTCAGCCATCGCAATAACTTCTTCCCTAGTCACCGCTATATGTTCTGAACTCTTATTGAAAATTTTGGAAAAGGCTTCCGACAAATAGACAAATGGAATTACTGTCCATGTCAAAATCCTTACAGCGTATGCCGTGAAGCCCGCAAGCGATTTAGAATAAACAGCTCCAAGGGTTTTAGGTATTATTTCGGAAAATATTAAAATGGATAAAGTAAGAATAGCAGAAGTAGCGGCAACCCACTCACTGCCAAAAATTTTTAATGCTTCTGCTCCTACACCGGCGGCTCCAACCGTATGGGCAATTGTGTTTAATGTTAAAATTGCTGCAAGCGGTCTATTTATGTTGGTTTTTTGCTCCTCAAGTAAATCAGCCGCTTTATTACCATCTTTTTTCATTATGGCAATATGATTGAAGCTTACCGACAACATCACAGCTTCCATCAGCGAGCATAAAAAAGACACAAGAAGTGCCAGTAAAAAATATAATATAAGATAAATCATTAATGACAAAATTAAATAAAAGGCAGTGCTTATCCAAAGCTAACCTTTTATTTTTTCTCACATGATAATTATCTAAAATTAGCAAAAATAATTCTGATAATAGTCTAATTGAAGATATTTAGTTTGGTATCTTTTTTAAATAATCCATTTGAGAAGACAAAAATTGATATGGATGTGCTCGGAACAGTTCCATCGGGGAAACCGATTTTTGATACCCAACTATAAATCGGAATATTTAAGCTAATTTGGAAAAAATCTATTTGAGAATTTGAAGGTATCAGATTAATCCCTAAATATATGAAACCTAAATAACGGGTATCTCGATTATCTTCAAAAGGTGTTGGCGGCGCAATCAATTTTTGATGTTGTATTGAAAGATAAGGACTCACATAAAAATTTAATATTTGCTCATCTAACCAAAATATTGTACTTATTTCATTATCAATAAATACATTAGATTTTTCTTGAATATTTTTATCAATTCCAAACAATATATTGAAACTGTTATTGAATAAATTTCTTTTTATCCAAGTGATAGAATAAGTCGGTACAATACCGGTTTTGAACGGAAATGATTCATTGGAATAATGCGGTTTTACAGGCAAAGTCAATGCGCCTTCAGCTAGACCTAAGTTATAAGTCAATTCTTTTCTGAATCCTGATTGAACTTTTGCTCCCAACACATAGGTGGATGATTGCTGAAAAGATACGCTTTCTTTAATTGAAGTAAACGAAACTGATGTGTTAATGAACCAAACTACCTTGTCAGTTAAGTATCCGGATACCTCAAAATAACCATTGTTTCCAAAAGGATATCTAATATTCCTACTATCATCCAAATTAATTAAATTCGATAATCCGACATTCCATCGCATATTCTGATTAAAATCCAATTTGCTTGGGTAATGGGCTAAAATCACTGAGCCTGCATTTGAATTAACTGCCCCAACCAATGAACAGCAAACTTGTCCAAACAAGGCTGAAATAAATGGGATCAGTATAAATATTTTTTTCAATTTACTATTTCAATATCAGGGAAAAAGGCTGCGGCTGAAAACCAATAGGCAATATATGACTCGCCGGTTTGCAAATTATCGGTCCCCGGATTTGAAATATTTACTCCAAGAATATTCCATTGTTCATTACTGTTTCTATCAGATATAATAATTTCGCCGGAAGAAATATCCCATTTTTCAATTTCCAATTCTTTGTCAGTTTTATATGCGATTGCTATATTATCAGATTCAGAAATTATTGCGATATACTTTTCTCCATTAACTACAATATTGAATATTTCAGGCAGGTTGGACTTAATTCTTATTGCTTTAGCGCCATTTCCATTAATTATTGTCAGAACACGCTCTTTTGCCGCAAGTCTATTATCTTGAAATTCAATCGGAAAATAAATATAGTCCTGGCAGGCAAGCGAATTACAGTTTTTGTAATCACCATAAGGATATCGGTTATAATCCCTGTTATAACCGGTATTAGCATTCAGTATTTTTGAGTTCGGATATAACTTTTTCCAATTTGCCCAAGTTGTTTCTAACATAGGATTAATAGCAAGATTCTCACCGATTCGATTGCCGTTAGCTGATTCTAATAACATTTGCGGCCATAAACTATCGGTTTTCCGATCATACATAATCAAGTTACTATTAAATAATAGTCCAGAAACACCAAATTCATGATCAGTTTCAATATTGATAGCACTGCCCGTTAATGGGCAATAAGAAATGCTATAGCCCGAACCATTTACAATTTCATGCCAATCAAGTATCGAATGCGGAAAAGCTAAATATTCACCATCATGCCAAATTCCAACTACAAGATCTTCATCATCCAAAGAAGTAATGTTTTCCCCGTTTATTGCTGAAAATTGTGGTGAATCAATGCTTGGGATACAATCCTTTCCTTTAAAGCATCCTTCGCGAATAAAATTTTCATTGATCGTCCAATTTTGATCTTCAATATTTAAAGCATTTGTACATGACATGACCAATAAACAAATTGATAGAGCATAAATTCTATTCATATTCATCTCCTATCTGTTGTCACAAATTATATAACAAAATAAATAGAAAATGTTGCAAGGACGACAAAGAATGTTCGCATATTAAAAAATCTATATTTGTCTGATACCCGACAAATTCCATACTTTATATGAGCAGCATAGATGAGTATCAATACTTCCCTTGTACCCGGACTCGGACTCGAACCAACACGGGTTCAGCACCCGAGGGATTTTAAGGATTTTGAATTAATAATCTATCTCCATCTATTGCCCAGTATGGAGAAAATAGTGATTTAACTTATACCACTGTTATACCATGAGAATATGCGATTAAATCCAATAGTTAATTAATTTTTACTCTTCCCAATAAATATCTATTCTCGCCATCGTTTTCAGTATTTGCAAACTGAATTCCTGGAGATTTAGTAAGAGGATCAATAATACCGATTCTAATCTCATAAATTCCCGGATTGATATTATTCGGTATATCAACTTTACCGAATGCTGTATTTACTCCGGGTAGCCATCCTGTGATATCAATATTCTGCTCTTCAGAGTATTTAATTTCTGAATTTTCACTTAACAAATAAATATGAATCGGCCATTTTAAATAAAATGGAGCTACACCCTTATTTTCGACTTCTAAAGAAAAGTCCATTATCGAACCGATATTCATTTCATTGTTATAAGTAAAGCCTCGTATTACAAATCTGTATCCGAGGGTCTTATGCAGTTTTTCTAAATTTTCACGGTGGTTATCATCAACCGGTGTTATTGCTCCTCCTGCTGAGCCGATCCATGACCAATGATGTTTTTTAATGAAATTGTAATTAAGCTCAAATCTTTCCGTAGTTCCTTGTGTAGCACCATAGTTAGAGCCGCAAAATTCTCCGGTAACTATTGCGTTTTTCCACAGGCGATTGGATAAATTTGGATCAATTCTATTCATACTTGTTTCGTACCAATCATTTTGATCCTCTGTTCCCAAACAGTCATTTCTTACTCCATGCCCAGCTGCAGCTACTGCTGCTGTTGCTAAATCATCATCAAACGCAATCACTAAAGGTTTTGTAGGGAATGCCTCGAAATAGTGATCAAGTATCTCTAGTTTCGTTTCATCAGTTGCTTCAAGACTATCATTTAGCCATACATGCCATTCACCCCAAAAACCATATGACCCAATATCTACCCATGCAACTCTAGGATCACTATCATACCTCTCACCAATTGTACTAATTAATTTCTTATGTGCTTCAAGAAATTTAGGATTATCCCAATCAGGTGCCAATCCCTCATGGTTATCAATCGAATAGCCCCTCAATTCAACCCCTTCATCAACTAAATATTGCGGTATATTGATTTGATCTTCATTTCCAGGAATAGCAGCGGAAATCCTAAATCCAACCCGTTTTCCTGTTAATAGAATATTACCCCAATTCCTTTCTAGGTTATTCCAATTGTATACTCCCTCACTAGTTTCAATATCACTCCAAGGGAAAGTGGCTACTTGCAATTTTGCTTCAAACATTGGATTAGAATTTCCTATCCAAGGACAAAACCCTTTCATGGGATTTTCTAAAGGTTCATGAATCTCTTGAAAATCAATTGGTTCTAATTGGTCATTTTTCGATACAATTTTTTTATCACAACAAGTTAATAGTATCAGACTGAATAAAATTATTAATCGCATTCTCACTCCGTTACATCTGAATATTCAATAATACCAAAACCATAAATTTCTGTTTTTGGTAGTTCAATTTGAACCAATTTTTCTCCTTTATACAGCCGAGTTTTAAAGTCAATTGGTTTTAATTCATCCAATTCTCCTGAATAAGTAATATTCAAAATCTTCCTATCATTCGGTACTCGAATTTGCACTTTTAAATTATTCTTGACAGATAACTCGCCAAGCAAAGTAACGTCATAATTAACTAAATGAAAAAGCAGTTCATTCCTTTTATTATCCATTGTACTTAATTCAACTAAACTTTTACTATTAACAATTTGCGTAAGGCCATCGCTAGTTATTTCTATCAGCAGATCAACCAGTTTATTTAATATGCTTTTTAATTCAGGATGTATGTTACCCCTAGTATATGCTTCAGGGATATCAGGAAATACATCTGCCATTGATGGACCAAAAGTTGTTACATTTTCGGAATCAATCGTTTTTACAAGATACTTATGCTCGTCAGTTGGAACCGGTATATAACATACCAGACCATTCCCATATCTTTTTATAGATAATTTATCAGGATATTCATTTTTCGTAAATAGATGAGTAAACCGAACATCCTGATTTACATCATTCCACTCATCTTTTATGCCACTTTCCCCCATAATTATTACATTACCACCATTGTTGATGTAATCCGTTAGAATCTTCTGTTTGTCATAATTTAATAATGGCAGATATGGTATAATGATGATCCGATATTTCGATAGGTCTTCGAGAATCAGATCGTCTTCAACAATCATAACATGGTTTAATCCATAATCAGATAAAACTCTTGATGTCGTAAAGGCAAAACTCAGTTCATTGGCAAGATATTGATTAATTGAAGCAAGAATTGCAATATCACTTGTTAAATGAGCGCCCAATAAATGAGATTCGTTAGTTGATAGAAAATTATAGAATTCCGTTGCTCCCGGAGGTGTTTCTCTCTTCTCCCTAAAAATAGCATGATTTGCAACGGCTTCAGCAATGTTTATCTGTGACATTAAACTTAAGGTTGAAAGTGATGTATCGGGAAATATCGGTTTGGTTATTTCGGTTGCATATACGATTACAGGTTTACCATGTGAAACTGCCGCAAGAAATTTGATTCCGGGTGAATTAGTTATCCTAATTCCATCCTTATTCTTTCGAGGCGCATTGTCAAGATATTCTTGCATCTCTGAATAAATGAAATCATCATATCCTTCTCTTCCCAACATTTCCATATTTCCTGCTGCATCATAGGCAATAGGACCAAATCCAAATCCACCAAATACATTTCCACTTATCATAAAATGTGGATTGACTTCACGTGCTTCAGCTCTTAAAGTTTTATGAAATTTTGCTACGGTATATCCTCGAAATCTAAGCCATTCCATCCAGTAATCTTGTCCAAAAGCAGTGGGTGGAACAATTGTAGAGTAGTCATGATTTAGATACTTATTTTTCGCTGTTTCAACAGGCAAATTTATCTTTAAGTAATTTTTAAACTCTTCTGAACAATGTGCGCAATAACATGTTCCACCCGCGATTTGCGTCCAATCAACATAAGAACCATCAATTCCGGTTTCAGCTTGTGCCCTGATTCTACCTTTCATCATTTTTATATAATCAGGATTATTCGGGCAGCCCCAAGTCTCAAATCCTTCATCCGGAGTTCTTCCGTAGGGTGCATATCTATAAAAAGGGAAAGTATTATCCGGGCGTCTTGTTATCCAGGATTTAGGATCTAACGTCGGTTTAGGGCCGATATAATCTTCAAATTCCGACCAATTATCATTATAAAAATCCAAGAAATCAATTTCGCTTTCCTTGGGGATATCTTGACTATTTTGTGTTTCTCCGTTCAATGAGGTTGATAGATATCTTAAAACAATATATCCATCTTGATGATATTCATCATTGAAGGCTTTCGCCTCTATCATAGAATTATCAAATTCTACTCTCGAGACATATTCAAAATTCGGTGCTCCACTGCCAAAAGTTACCGTCATTTTATTTTTTTCTAGAAAATCTTTATCAGACCGATGTCCTAATCTCCAATGACCCCAATCAGCCATGGGCACCCATTTTTCACTTTTCTCAAGAGTACAACTAGCGCTAAAAACAAATATTATAAAAATAAAAAATCTAAATTTTTGTCTTTTAACCAACATTCTCTTCCTTTAAGTTTATATACTCGCCCGGTTAAATCTATTTCTTATGCTAATATTTCATCCAATCTAACCATTTTTGTTTTTCATATACTGTATTATTCGTACCAAATAACTCCACCTTCATTGACTGGAGGAATTTCAACGAAATATTTATCTTCATCATTAATTATTTGAAGTATAGTTTTTTCTCCAAGAAAAGGTAAATATGATACTTTAACATTCTTTTTATTATTTGGGAGGAATAATCGTATTCCTTTGACAGGTTTTTGTTTACTATTCCTATTTGCTTCTAATCCGGTCAAATTTGTTAAGAAAATGTGCGGTTTATTAGCAACATTAGTTATTTGTGCAGCAATATATGGAGGAGCATCAAGAACATGCCTATTCGCGCTAATATTTAAATAATCTATATCATTCAAGAATTTTTGTATTTTTGAATAGAAATTTGATCCTTTATACCAGCCTACGCGACTGTTCACATTATATTCATATTTACTTTGCTTAAAATATTCTGATCCGGGACAATTCTTATAATAAACAAATGTTTTGTTCGGGCAATATTCGACATCTGATATAGCATTTATGCTGAATAATATTTCGTTTGCCAAGAAATTATTATCACGAAGTTCTCTTTTTTCATCATACTCACCTAATTCACCGCTAATAATAAACTTGGTTCCGTTCTCATGCAGATCCGAGATTTGACTTAACTCGTCATCACTTAAGCAAAAAACGTTCGGAAGAATTAATATATTTCCATTGTACTTATCAATCGTTCTAGGAGTCACTATTTCAAATTCCCGATGTCCCGTAAGTAATAGATGCATATATCCAAAAAATGATTTAATATATTCGCCGGGGAAGTAATTTCGTGATTTAGGTGAGAAGTATATACCTATTGGATTTTCAGCATTTCTAGGTTTATAGAATACATCTTCATATTTATCAATCCATTCAAAAATTTTTGTACGAGTAGCAATATCATTCGATCCTGACATTACATGTCCGCGGGCATCCCAAGTATTGTTACCAGCCATCACATGGGATAGTATCATATTCTCCATTGCTTCGGAGATTTCTACGCCCTCATTTTCATCCCAAGAATAACTTAGCATCCACGATGCCTTTCCTTCGGCAAAAGCCCTGAAAGTATACATTCCTGCTAAATATGATACCCAGTCAAATGGGGATCTTTCAGCCGCCGTATAACCACCCTCACTATATTCGTGTGCAATTGCATCTACAACTTGATACATCTCATATACATCTGCACCTACCCTAACAGCATCGTCACCTAATCCAGGATATACTTCGGCAATTGTCATACAATTTGGATTAACGTATTTAACATTCTTATCTACTTCCTTCATAAATTGGGTTAATACATCAATTCTAAAATCAATCCATTTTATAAAATTCGGATCTTCATAATTGCCAAGTTGAATATCAGTTTTGGCGTCAATTCCGGTTAATTCTTTAAATGCTGCAACAGTGTAGTCATCAAAACTCGCCCAGGTATCCCACCAACCTTCGAAATGAGTCATCCAATATGGGATATCAACATGAATTCCATCAATTCCAGTTTCAGCGATCTGTCTAACTCTTTCCATGTATATTTCTTTCCATTCCGTAGCAAACGGGGAAATCCAGCTATCTTCATCACCTTCGCTGATCCAAAAAGCATGTTCTTCTCCGAAAACAGCCGGATCACCATCAATGTTTCTTTGAACCCAATCGGGGTGATCTTTAAAAAATGTATGCTCCTTAGAATCAGATTCAGTTGTTATTATTTCAAGTCCTTCGATATAAACAAAAATACGGTTATCAGCAGCATGAGCTGCGTCTGTTGCCATTTTGATTGCTTTTAATTTTTCATCAGGATTCAAAAAACTTGAATAATAACCGGTTAAACTATTGTCAATCTCAATTCCATACACATTGCTTTCTGTTGCACTCGCAATCACTTCATCAACATTATCTTGATTTATTCCATGCCCGGCAATACGAACATAATGCGTCCAATTTTGTTTATCTGATTTTTTTTCGTTGCAAGAAAACAAGCAGAACATTCCCAATATTACTGTTACAGCTAATAATGATACTTTTTTCATTTTTAAACCCTTGTTTAACCTCTTGTTGGTCTTAATGTTAATGAATTATCTTCGTTCGTTTTTTGATGACACGCCCATTGAACCGGATACTTAATACCCTTAACAATGATCTCGGCTTTCACTTTTAAACCTTTCCAATCTGTACCGGGCGGTAGCATAATTTGAGCTTGTCTTACCTTGCCGGGTTTCGGATAACCTGCATCTAAACATCCTGAAACTTCAATATTCCTTTTTTCATCAAATACGGTTAAACACAGTACTCCGGGAACTCCTGCGAGACCATCATTAACCATACCAAATATCAATCCAGGATGATTATTCCTTTCAAAATGCCAAATCCATGACGGCCTAACCCGGTATCCGATGTTTCTTGCCATTTCATCAATTGTTTCCGGATACTGATTGTAATACCTCAAAATATTTTCAGATGATATATTATGCCAATTCCAAAGTGACATGTAATGAGGGCTTACATCCTTAATATGAGAAATCATTCTATCTGTATAAGGTATCCCTTCTTCTATTCGCAACGAATCCGGTGTCCCGTCCGACATTCCTGCTTCAATAGTCGCACCACACCAAACCGGCCTATTGCTTAGCGCCTCAATTTGTCGATTCTCGATGTAAATCGTGTCAGTTCTTAGCCAATTATGGCTCCTGATAGTTCTATCCAAAACCTCTGAATTACCTACCCTACTCCAATCCGGTTGAGTGTTGGTAGTTAATGGAGTTTTATCCCAAATTTCATTTTGTATTTCAAACATTTTAACTGAGGTGTTTTCTGCAATAGTATAATCTGGGAAAGGATTACCTTTAAATGGCCAGGTATGACCTTCACCCCAAAATCCATACATAAATGTGTCAATGTATTCCACGTCAGGATGACCGTTATATTTATCGGCTAAAAGTTGATTTAACTCGGTATATGCTCTTATAAATTCCGGATGATCATAGCGTGGAGCGTAATGTACTTTACCTTTAATACCAATTTCGTCAGTGGTACCTAATTTCACAAAAGAAATTTTGTCAGCTAGAAAATCCGGGACAGAATGTGGTTCAATAACCGGACTCATCAACTGAACTCTAAAACCAACTCTTTTTCCGTATTGTTTTGCAAGATCAAAAGCGATTTTCCAATGCTCAGGCAGATTCAATTTGCCCGGCTGTTTCTGTACGTCTCTCCAATCGACACGGATATAAATCTTAGAAGCAAATGGAATTTTTACTAGATCTTCTAATGCTTTTTCCATGTCTTTACTATGTACTTTTGGTGGTCCAACTTCATCGCATAGATAAACTACCAGTCCCATGCCAAAATTTTGGATAATCTTTTTTGAAGCACTTGTAGCCATCACGACATGACTTCCAGGTACAACTACCTCCGGCTCATATATTGGAAAGGGCCCCTGATTAAGTCTCTTCTTTACCGCTGGTCCGGGGCCAAAATCATACCCATCCCAAATATGGGCAGGTACAAATCCGCTTAATCTACTTGTACCTAAACCCGCAGCTATTGCCCCTAACCCACTCGCTTTCAAAAAACTTCTACGTTTCATCTTTATTCGTTATTTAGGTACAGCTTTTAATAATAGAGATTCATCAAAGTTTATTTCTAATGTGGCATTTCTACCTTCAACTTGACCAAGATCAATATTATTTACATAATCAATTATTTTGTATTTTTCATCTGACAAACCACGTAATTCGACATTGCCACTAAACTTGTCTGCATAAAAACTATAATAAAATATTCTATCTTTTTCGATAACATGAGTTTCGGGATTATCATATCCAATATCATACAATTTGCCAAGATAAACTCCGGTGGAAATCATTTCATTATTATATATATCTAACCATTTTTTCCATATTTCTTCCTTCTCAGCAGTAAGAGCTATCTTAGATTCACTTGCCGGTTTTCCAAATCCTTCATTTATCTTTTCCTCGGGAGGCCAAGTAAATTTTGTCCCGATAACACCACCGATGCCAACAGTGGTTGCCCAATCATTTCGACCGTCACTTAATTCAACATGGTCTCCATAATATGCAGTTCTATGTCCCATTAGTGCTCTCAATGTTTTTCCTTTATGCCTGATCTGCCATGAACTCTCGGGATCAGATGATACCGGCTGATTCATGTAAGGTAGAATGTAGAATGAGTAAGCCGTCCCGCAGGGGCATATTTCTACAACTGCCTCAGGATTAATTTCAAGCGCAGTTTCATAGATTAAACGAAAAAATTCCGGTACAGCTTCAACTGCTTCTTCCGGTCTTGCATGATTATGAAGTTTATTATAGCAAGGGGGAGCGCCGTTAAGGTGTTGACCGTCTATTTTTAGTCCATCATAACCCCAATCAGTCATAATTTTTTTCACAAGATTAACCGTGTATTCCTGTACAGGTTTATATGCCGGACAAAGATAGTATGAATCCCACCAAGTAATATCTTGAGTAGATCCGTCGCTATTTAACAATAGATAATCTTCGTGATTATTAATTAAGTCAGTACCGGGATCTACTGCCATAGGTGCCCACCATAATTTTGCTTTCATACCATATTTGTGGATTTCATCTACAAATTTCCGCATATCAGCATCACCATTGGGAAATTTATCTTTTAATAAATACCAATCGCCTTCCGCTGTTTGGTAACCATCATCCAACACTGCCCATTGGTAGCCCATCTCAGCTACTTTCGGTAGGGCGTTAAATATCTGATCTGAAGTAAAATTTCTTTCAAATCCCCAAGCGCACCATATCGGCTCAAAAGCCGTATCGGGTGTTTCTTTAAATTTAATTCCCCTTTTAATCATCAATTCGCGAAACGTTTCTAACGCAGCAAAATAATCGCCTTCATGTACTGTTACAAATGTTGTAAAAGTGTTGAATGACTCGTTTGCTCTAAGATTTATATTCTTAACGTATTTTATACCGATATATGCACCTGAGGCGTCCGGCATGTTGACCGGTAGAGATACTAATTTAGGAACTAATTCTAAAAGTCCAACACCTACCCCAAACCGACTATTCCATACATCGGATACAGGAGTTCCGCCACCATAGTCTGATGAGTTCATGCCCATATAATTCTGTTGTGCAAATCCTACATTTAAGGGCATCACCCAATCCGGTCTTTCGTCATAGGAGCCGCTTTGGTAAGACCAAAATGCCTCACCCTTTTGTTCAGGCAATACATTTATTTTGTATTGATTATTTGTCCAACCATCAATTTGTAAATCATCTTCACTAATATTTCGATAATTAACATGATATACGATAGTATTAGGAAATTCATTATATGCTTTTGCAATAATTGTCTTTTCAAGCTTATCAGTTTTTCCGACAACCTTGTATTGTTTTCCTTTGCCGATATCGTCATTTATATTAGATGATTTATTCGATTTAAATTCGAATTTGCTTATATCCTTCCCATTAATTGTAACATATTCGGATAATGTAAAATCACCAATATCATTTTTTTGAGAACTAAGATTTGAAATGAGCTTACTTTGCATTGATTCATCAAATACAATTTTTATATTTTTATTTTCTATTACTTTAGTATCTTGGTCAACCATCAGTGAATTATTGCCACATCCATATATTAATACTAACAGGACAACCAAAAATGGTTTTACTATCATTAATTGTAAATTTGTCATGTCTCCTCCTAAAATATTTATTTTTTGTTTAAAATCTTAAGTGCATTCTTTTTATAAATCTTCTTTAATATATTGTCTTCTAAACCGAATCCATTTAGTGCCCAGTGGTACCCAAATTGATCTGTTTCGTAAAAATGTTCATCGTCGGTTTCTAATATTCTAAATGTGATTTTGTACATTTCCTTATCGAAACCCATGTCAGTTCCATACAATAAACGACTCTGATATTTTTTGTAAAACTCTGCGACAAATCTTGGAATCGGAGCCGTCTCAGCATATCTTGCAGAGATATCAGCATATAGATTTGGATAAATGTCTAACAACCTACCCAGTATGGATAAATCGTGTGAGCAATTTGCAAAATGACAGGCAATGAATGTTGTCTTTGGGTGCCTTTTTATGGCATTTTCAAGGGTCGTAATCATATCACCATGGTTTAGTATATCGGGCTTATTATCGAGTCTCCATGTAAATGCATTTGGTAACCCATCGTTTGTATTATCCATTTTTTCATACATCCATATTGGTTCAGCTACGTGTATGTTAATTGGCATATCTAGCTCAGCGCATTTTTCTAATAACGGGTCCATTCTTGGATCATCAATATGAATACCATTAGACGGCACTGGGTAACTATAGAATAGTCCCCACCCTTTATCACCTAACTCTCCAACACCAGTGGCTCCAACCTTATGGCATCTTTCAAGTTCAGCTACAGCATTTTTTTGCCATCCTTCTTTATCGCTACCCGTAAAATCAAAACCGCACCATATTTCAAACCGATCTTCATATTTTGAATACAAAGTATATACAGAATCAAATTTTGCTCCGGTCAATGTTGAAAGAATTACAGTTTTTTCAATACCCAACTCGTCCATATTTTTTGCCCAGAGATCAACATCTGCCTCCGTTTCAGGATAAGCATGCGAATGCATATCTATGACTGGGAACTTTGCTTTTTTTATGTCAGTTCTTGGAATATTATAGATTGATCTTGGTCTAAAATCTTTAACTAATAAAGTATCAAGCAAACTTTGAGAATAGCCTATTGTTGTCAAAAAAATAATATTGATTAATATTAATCGCATGCTTATTAATTCCTCTTTATTCAAGTATTAGCAATTTAGTTGTTTGTGTTCGATGCTGATTTATTATTGATACAAAATACATACCGGTTTTTAAATCCTTAATCGGAAGATGAAACGGAGCAGTCTTCTCGTCTGCATTAAATGTTCTTGAGTATATTTCTTTTCCCAGAATGGAATATATTTTTATTTTATATTTTTCATTAGGTAAAAATTCAACCTTGAATGATACATTGGCATTATACGTATTTTTACTAATTGGGTTAGGATAAATTGAAAAATTGGTGTGCTTATTTAATCCTTTTTCATCTTTTACTCTTAAGTTATTTGGAAATAAGTCCTCTTGTCTGCTACTAATTCTTACCTCATCTATCCAACCCTCAAAATCTTTAATGGAAGGTTTTTGCGTATCACTCCTATACCATGCTCCAATTGCTAAAGGATCATCATTCATTAATGGTACTTTATCAAAAACTATTGATTCGGTTGGATTTGTTGTATTCTCATTCCAAAAATGAACTACTTGACTATTATAATCATAGTATGCAGCAATAAATTGCCATTGCCCCGTTTCAATAGTAAAATTGCTTGAAACGTAATGAGCCTGATCATTGGCGTCGCGAATTAAAAATTCGATTTTTTTTGTTGTCTGAATTCTTAGAGCATAATTAGTTGTTTTTGGTGATATAAATTGATCGCCTTTTGTGACAAGAAAATGAACGTTATTAATAATTTTTGGATATATCCAAAGTGATATTCCAATATTTTCACTATTAAAATCTAAATCAGGATCATCTTCTACCAGGAAGTAGTCATATCCTCCAGGTGTTTCAAGATCTAAGTAAGAACCACTAATACCATTTTCTGAGCTAAAGTGTGCAGAATTGATCAATGTACCAGCATTATTAACCGAATCCCAATCTGCGTTATCATCGCCATTAGCGGAAAATGACCAGAAACCGCCCTTACTTTGAGTATACAAAACCGAAACAAAGATAAATGACAATATGTAAATATATCTCACCATATCTATTCTCCAATTATTTAAAACAATAGATAAGGCTCCCATCAATTTGAATAGGAGCCTTATTTTTCATTATGCGCGTGTACTCTTCGTTATAATTATCCTGAGGTATAATCGGGTCCGGGAGCCTGCGGAATTCCAATAAATACACTCATTACTTCTCCAATGCCACCCCAACCAGGAAAAACTATGTAGATAATCTTCTTTACATAGTTAAGGTATCTCATAGGGGTCATCAGTTCACCTTCGAATAATGCGTTTACTGATAGATCATCAGGATTAAGTGTGTATAAAGTGGTTTCCCAAGCTTCGGTAAAGTACACTGTTCCGTTTTCATCAATTTCAATTCCTACCGGTGAATTGCCTTCATAGACAGCTACAGGATTTTCTAATCCGTTGGCAGTTATATCCATTCTCCACAATGTGCTGCCCCAAATTTCTGTGAAATAAAAATAGTCCCCAAAAATTCTACATGATTTTGTCTCACCACCATATGTTCCATCTTCAACTGCTTGCAATTGATTTCCCGAGGGATCTATTCGAACTACTCCACCACTACCTTGAAGTATATAAGTATTTCCTGAACCATCCCAATCAATATCGCGTACACCTTCCACTGCAGCATATTCTTCTGATGTTGAACCATCAGGTGATATCCTTGTAACGGTACCATCCCAAGATTGACAAACATATAGCCATTTTTCAGGACCAAATCGAATTGCCCCACTAGGTCCTACTTCAGCAAAAACGGTCATATTATCATTTGTATCAATTTTATAAATGACACCATCGCCTGCCGAACCAATATAAACATTTCCATCATCATCGGCATCAACACCCATTGGCCAATTTATATCGGTAGTAACATACTGAATTGCGTCTTTAAAAGTAAATTCACCGGAGTTACTCCAAAATTCAGATCCTTTGATCGCAACTTTTACTTCTACAGTTTGACCGGTTAGGTCTGGCGTTTCAACCTGAAGGCTAGTTGTCGACGCGGAGATTATTGTACCCACAAGCTGTCCAAATGATACTAGATTCTCATCAGCAACATTGCTAAATCCGCTACCGTTTATTGTTATTATATCCTTTAGATAGCCTTCAGAGGGAGTAATTTCAGTAATAACTGCAGGACCTTGACCGGTAGGATTAGGATCCGGATTATCTGATCCATATACAGTATGTTTTAGCTGATCACATGAATTAAGCATAAATCCCAATACAGCTATGAATCCTATAATTTTTAACAATTTAGTATTTTTCATAATTAATTCCTCAAATATCTAAAGTCAAATGAAATCATATTTACTGCATCGAAATGATCGAATGCTAAATAACTGTAATTTATGCTTAGTAATAGATTACTTATTGCTACATTCAATCCACCACCGAATGATACGCTTTCTTCATCATAATTTGTTTTATATCCGGCTCTAAGAAACGCGAGATTTTTAAATTGGTATTCACCTCCAAAATGTAATCTTTCCGAATAATCTCTCGGATGTAGAGCATCTACAGCAAATGTTAACTTATGATCAGATTCATCTTTCCATAGGGTCATTAGATCCATTGCTAAACCGAACCTAAAGGTCAATGGTAGAGGAAAATATTCAGCTAAGTATTTTACTTCAGATGAAAAATTCTGCAATGACATACCAAATCTTAGGTCTTTAAATCCTGTATAGTACAAGGTACCTACGTCCATTGCCACTACTTCCATTTTGGCTGTATACTCTTTTGGATCATCAAATGAGCCTTCACTATTTGATCCTAGGTTCTCATGGATATATTTAATTTGTCCTCCGAAAGAAAACTGATTCGAAACTCTTCTTCCGTAGCTAAGTCCGATAGCATAATTAGTTGGCGAAAATGTTCCTGTTTCTTCAAAACCAACTCCTGTTGCCGATCTCTTAGTACCATGAATAGTTCCCCAGTCTACATTACTTACACTAGCGCCGATAATACCAATTTTTCCTGCATCAAATGTTACCGCACTTGAAAAAACAGATATATCAGCGATCCATTGTGTTTGATTTACTAAAACCGTATGACCTTCAGTATGAGCAATTCCCGCAGGATTCCAGAAAATTGATTCAGCTCCACCGCCAATTGCAGTAAATGCTCCTCCCATCGCAGAGGCTCTTGCTCCATTTGGAATAGAAAGCCATTTCATTCCTGATTGAGCTACTTTCTTTATTCCATCTCCATAAGCTATGTTGGAAAAGCAAAGCGATAGGGTTACCAAAAGCAAAATATTTTTGTATGTAATTCTCATTATATACCTCCAATAATTATTACTTTGTTTGTGATTAGTATTCATGACTATCTTATAATCACAAATTTCTCTATCGCTCCTGCGATAGATTTCCCATTAATATCCTTTGCGTTATCTACTTGCAGTATATAAACACCACTAGCGATTAGCTGATTCGATTCTGTAACCTGATCCCAACTGGCATCACCACTACCACTTGTATGCTCAATTGTTTTAATCAAATCACCTGTTGCAGTGTAGATTCTCAAAGTACAATAAGGAGGTAAGTTGACAAATAACAGTCTGTTGTCATCACCAGTGAAGTTAAAATCTCCAGCCTGCACAATATATGGATTAGGTACAATTCTAACTTTTTTAGCATTAATAGCACCCGGTTCAAAAGCATATGCTGCTATTTCGCTTCTATTGGCGTAAATAGAGCTTTCAAGTTGTTTACCAGGATATATACCATTATTACCGGTTCCATTACTAACGGCTGAAACAGCATAATGATATGCTTCTCCCCTGACAACACTATTGTCTTCATATGTCATTTGACTTGCTGAAATATTATCTTCAATAACTTCCCACACAAGGTGAGTACCATCTGCATTTAATTCGCTATAGGTATCAACTAAAAACTCACCTTTTTTTCGATATATTTTAAAATGATCAACATTACCCGGGTCTTCAACATAATTCCAATCCAATGTAATTTTTTCTGGTCCTGATGTCACATTTAGATTAGGTGCAGGAGGTGCCTGACCTACATCGAGTGTATTAGTCCAAGCCCATAGAGCCCTATCCATTGATTGGAATAATGAGTCTTTACCTGTTGCTAGTAATGCATTCTTTGCTTCATCGTCAAAATTAGCGCCGGGAACATCCCTGTACCAGTCCCTCCACTCAAGACCTTTTTCTATAGCCAGTTCACGCGAAATGCCGTTTGCACCGACAGCATATACAATAGTAACCGACTCCCCCTTATTAAAATTATATGGACCAAAGGCTTGAAATGGGTACTCGTCTTCTTGACTGGAAGCATCATCCGGCCAACCAGCTTGTTCTTCAACAGTTTGGCGAGTTCCTGAAGCTGCCCAATCCCATACCGTTGCAAAACCAGGAAAATCTTGGTCCCATACATTATATATGCTCATATTACCAATGATTGATACAGGCTGATTTGGATCATCCGAGCTATTACTAGTTGATGCATCTGCTTGGAGGGCAGAAAATCCTGCATAGGCTGTTGATACAAATTCACCAGATGGTAATGGTGTTGCTCCACCAGATCCAATTGCGAACCTTGGATCTCCCGTATCATCAAATGGTTTACCACCCGGTTCAAATTCTACAATTTCAGGATGATCACCGTCCCAACCATATGATACAAACAGATTTCTTCCTCCGCCAACTAAATCTGATTCGAATTCTTCAAAAGTTGCCCAATCATCTTTAGCTTCTTCATACCATCTCGAATACGTAATCCATGTTCCTTCAGCAGTTTGCGGACTATACCCTACTAAAAAATATACATTTTCCATAGTTTGTGAATCATCTGTATCCGGCTCATTATCCCTGTCCCAATCAAACGTACAAGTATATGTATTTTCAACAATTACATAATCATTGTGATAATGATTAGCAAAGGAATATGATTTACTTGATACGTCAAAACCAGGATATGCTTTATATTTAACCTCAATCATTTGGTCAGAAGGCAAATCTGGATCTACCATCCCCTTAAATGATCTTGAGGACTGTAACAATTTCCCTTCAGAATAGACCCACACTTCTGGCGGTGCATATTTCCTATATTCAAATATACCGTATGGTTCTTCATTAAAAGAGACCGGATAAAGGAACACCTCCTTAGAATGATTCACTCCTGCTGAGTCCACCCAATTTCCTATTGCAAATCCACTATTATAAAACACTACAGTCGATGATCGATATTGATCTTGCGGCCATTCACCAGTTGGGTCTGAATCATTTGTATTTAGGGCATCTTCTGAATCAATCCGCAATTTATAATCTCCTAAATCGTGTGTACGTGTTTGTGCAAATAAAACAATCTGGAGACTAAACAAGGAAATAACTACTATCTTGACCAACGACCAACTCATTAATAATTGAGATCTATATTGCTTCATTGTTTTTTTTCTTTTCATTTTTTCCGCCTATAATTGAATTTTTATACCGAACCAGAAGTATCTTGGATTGATAAAATGCGCCCAATCATTCCAACCTAGTTCAATATAATCTTGTTCGTGGTCACCCAATTTATCGTTCCCTTTTTGTTCACCAGTTTCATGCGGGAATCGTAGTGAATCAATATATTTATTCCAATAAAGTGGCGAAGGGAATCCTTTAAAATTGAATAAGTTCTTCACCTGCATATATACACTTAATTTAGCGTTAGCCATTTTGAGCCTCTTCTCAACCATTAAATCAGTATTCCACCAATCTATTACCTCAACATAATGCTGATCGCTCAATCGGGCTTCAGGATTAATCAGTTCTTTACCACCATCGGACCACTCCTGAATGATATTCAGTCTCCAGTCTCCTAAAATACTCTGTCCAAAGAGTTTAGGTCCAAATTTATCAGGCGTCTTAAAGGTCAGATTTGCCGTTACTGACGGCACCGGATTGTATCTTTCTTGATTCGTTTGTTCCCGTTGTTCATCTGCTTTCTGTCTGTCCTCATAAACGTATCGTAATCCAGTATAACCTACGCTTCGTACCATATAATCCAATGTTACCCAACCATACCACCAATCTCCGAATCTCTTCTCGAATTTCATTTCTAATCCTCTGATATCTTCATAGCTATTGTTCGACCAAGTTTCAATATCATTGTCACTATCAATCGAAACTATATTCTGAAGACTTAACTGATCGGATACATCTTTATAGTATCCCATCAGATGAAGTAGTATATTGTCACCAATACCCTTTTGTAAACCAATCTCATAGGAAATAGTTTTGGGCCAGTTAGCCTGTATATTTGGAATTGTTGCGCCTCTAGAATATGGTCTAATTGTAAACAATCTATCGGTTACCGGCGGTTGATATAGATGATTATAGTTAAAGAATACTTTACTATTTTCTGTTACCGGATGAGATACTCCCAATCTTGGGCTTACATACAGTTTATAGGCTTTTTCATCGGTAGTTAAATCGTCAAATGAGTTATCATTTTCTCTGAAATATGAAAGCGTGTAAGGTAACTCAGTAAAGATGTAGTTTGGGTCTAAGTTAAATGGAGTAGTACCTGGATCAAGATAATCAAATCGCAATCCTACATTTGCGATCATACCTTCATATTCTATTTTATCCTGAATATATCCAGAAATATTGATAGGAGACTCATCGTAATACCACCAATTACCGGGTGCCTCTTCATATGGTTCTGTAGTTGCACCATGATTTATCTCTCGTCTTTCTTGAAAATTAGTGTAGGAGAGTTCTAATCCTGTTTTAATCTCATTATTTCGGTTAATTTGTGAGGTTAAATCAAAACCAATGCGAATTCCATTGTACTTAGAATGATCCTGCCCTCTTCCACCTCCAGACATTAAGAAATCACCGAGAATATCGTACTGTTCAATTATAGAACCAATTTCACTACCAACATATCCAAATGGAGCTTCGTCATAATAATTGTTTCCTATCTTTTTAACTCCTGAAGTATCTCTAAGAGCGATAGGCTCTTGAATTGTTCTATAATTTGTATATTCGATATTTATATCATAAAAAGTCTTATGACTCAGTACGTGATTTAGCGATAATCCTCCTCTATACTGATAACTTTCTATTGGATTATAATTAGCGTCGTGCCACATATATCTCCAATACAATGCATCTCTTGCAAACTGGGTTCCCTGCCTTGTACCTGTGATCATACCAATACTATCATCATATATTGAACCGCTAATACCTGTTGAAACCATATAAGTATTAACGAGAGATAATTTCATCCCCGGTTTCGGGAACATGGTAAATTTGAGTATTGAAGAACTATTTATGGAGTTATTCCGACTGAATGGATATGCTAGCTGCATGTCTTCATATCTCTGTGAAAATAAAAACGTCACAGGTAAGAATGGAACTTTTCCACTTATTGAGAAATCAACTACAGCATCAGGTTTGTTTGCATATTTCCTAATTCTGTGCTGCCATTTCCATACCTCTAAAGCTTCTTGTGGAGTAAGATTATTATTTGGATCGGGATCCGCTAGAAACTGACGAGTCACTTCATTCCAGCCGACAAATGTAAATGGATACTGTCCATTATCTACCATTTCTTGTGTTACGCCTGTGAATGCATCATCACCAGCATAGACTTTCCAGAAAGGACCGTCAATACTATATGGGCTAGGCCCAAAATGTTTTTTCTGTGGAGGTCCGTATCTTAAATCGAAATCCAAACTATATTTATCTAAACTACCATCTTTAGTAATGACATTTACCATTCCGGATCTAACATTTCCAAATTCAGCGCTAAATCCACCAGTCAGAATCTCAACTTCTTTTATAGCAGTTAAATTCAAACCTGTCATTGGTTGTTGGTTCCTTTCGTTTCTTGTCGAGATTCCGTCAACCACTATATCGGTTTCATTTATATCACCACCGCGAACAACCAGTCCCGTTCCTTCTGAAGATGCTTGCATACTTATTCCAGCTTCAGATGCCAATATTTCTTCAAAATTATCGAGAGGTCTGTTGCGAACATCTTCTGCAGTAACAATTATCTGACTTGAAGAAACATCCATTTGAACTGGCGGCCTTTGAGTTTCAACAATAACAGTCTCACCTTGAATTGCTTCCGTAATTAATGCAAAATCAGCATTTGTGGTTTGATTAATACTTACCTTAACATTCTCCAAAATCGTTTCGGCATAACCAATCATCTGTGCAGATAATCGATACGTATCGGGCGATATATTAATTAGGATAAAATAACCATTCTGATCTGTTGATGTACCAATATCTGTGCCTTCTAGTATGATATTAACACCAACTAACGGATCATTTGATTCTGAATCAATAACGCGTCCGGATATTTTACCTGTTGCGCCAAATAAACCACTGACACTTATAAGTAAAACTATCAAAAATACAAATAAGTTCTTGCATCTATGTTGATAGGCGTCCATTATGTGATCCTCCTTTGATTTAAATGTTAGAGAATTCATTTTTAAAATTATTTGTAATCATATTGCCAATTTGGATTTTGAATCTCATCTTCGTGAGTAGAATGGACTAATTTATATTCTCCATCCTCTAACCTGTCGACAAATATAAATTCCTTTACCCCGGTTATAGCATAATACCACTTCTCGATAGGTTTATTTGCATAGGTATTAGAAAAATCTCTATCAACCTCTACCGGAGTGCCATATAGTATAAAAATTCTAGCCATATCAGAATCAACTCCTCCTCTAAAGTGTGATTCACAATATTCCAACCTATTGAAGTGTTCTATAAAGAATTCATTTTTATCTGTTGACGGGTCTGGATCTCTACGATTCCAAAAATTTATTATAAACTGCTGTTTACCTTCCTTCGATAACTTTTTAAAAATCTTTTTTTCTTCATTTGTGGCGATATACTTGATCTGTTTTAAATATTTTTTAATATCGCTTTTTTCCATAGGAATCAATTCATTAATACCTAACTCAACATCCGATAATGTAAAATGCCGGCTTTGGGATATGTTTTCACCGGTTGAAAGATCATTAATTAAAATTGTTAAATTGTATTCTCCAATTTCAATATCTTCAATACCTACGATTTCAATTCTTGTAGCATCAAATGCAGTAGATCGTACAGAATCCTGCTTAGATGATTCTATAATGTTGTCGTTATGGTCGGTTATTTCGTAGTGATGAGTATACCAAGTCGGATTACCATCTGAATAAGACAGGTTATTAACTTGATAATAAACATAGAGCTTTTTTTGAGCAGTTTTCGTATTAATATTTTTAACGGTATATGGAATTAAATTGAGACCACCTTTATAGAACTTTGTTTTATTCTCCCCCTTTACAATCTTTTTGATAAAGACTAAATCACTTATTGATAGCTTGTCGTCAAATTTCTTCACCGGTAAAGCAACATCAATGATGCTATTCTTTTCAATAACTTTATCAGTAAATGACATATAAATTAATAGAGTATCCTGTACTGTGTTGATTCTATCCATCGCTAAATAGAAGGTATTGTTATTGTAAATATAGTCGGCGATATCGATTTTTTTATCCAGTATCATCTTACCGTTATTAGCCTTAACAATAATCTCTAACTCCTGACTTTTATCTGGTTCACCAACGCTGATATACTTACTATAGGACAAGTCCAAAGAGTAGGTCAACTCGATAATAGTACTGTCATTTACACCTTTAAATTGTGGTGCGTAAAGATATATTTTTAAATCATCTTTAGACTCAAATGTCATACCGTTTAAAATATGAACTAACAGAAGTGATATGATTAATATGTATCTTGACATTTGTTAATCTGCCATCAAATAGGCTGCTAAAATTGCTAGAACCATGCCAATAATTATTATGGGATGTGGAATAACCTGGTAAATTGCCAATGAAATCATTATTGTTAACACAGGTGCACCGGCGTTTATAAGCGGACTAACAATAATTGCCTTTCCATACCTAAGAGCATAAACTAAACAGAGCGCACCGACAGCATTAAGTATCTGAATCATCGCAGCTAAATACGGACCTTTAAAACTCCAATTTATATCTAAGGAAAAATCAGTCATCATAAGTGCGAATGGTATGAGAAGAAGTCCGGTAACCATCATATAAAAGAAAATACTTTCAGCTTTCATAGTCTCATTCGCGAATTTCATAATATATGCTTGGAATCCCCACGCGAAAAACACTAAAAGTGACAACCCTAGCCAAAATGAACCGGATGATCCTCCTTCTTGAGGCGGTTGATAAGACAAAAATAGTATTGCAATTAATGCAATAACTATTCCCAACCACCCTTTTTTACCTGTCCGCTCTTTCAAAAACCAATAGGACAATAAAATTGTAATAACGGGAGAGAGCGATATGATAGGAAACACTAAGTATGCCGGACCGTTTCTCAAGGCTTGAAATAGAATTAATTGACCGCCTGCACCTGTGAAACCGATAACTAATCCTAGAAAGATAGATTTCAGATCAAATTCCAACTTCCACTTTATAATCTTAAGTGCTACTAAAGCCGGAGGAATCATTGTAAATGCCCAAACCGTATACCCAAGAGTGGCAGGAAATCCTGCTTTTTCCGGAATCTCAATAAGGGCGCCCCAAACGCCCCAAAAACTAACTGTTACTATAGTAAATATATGCCAATTTTTAAGTTTCACTTTTGTATTCCTTCTAAAGTTGACATACCACAAGCCAAAGAATATGGTGTTATTACTTGTTGTATGTAGTTGCCGATTAATTCCTCGGGTTCGTTTGGTATAAAGCCCTTTTGTAAAGCAATAAATTGATCAGGTAAATATTTTTCTATCATTGCTTCTGTTGGTTTCGAATGCTTCGAAAGATTATCCATCATATTTGAAATTGCCTTACTTACTTTTGGATTTGGCCAATAATATCTAATTCTATCACTAAGACTGTAAATACGAGAGTAGTCCAATTCCTCCTTAGTTCCGGTATAATGATTTATCCAATATTCCGGTTTTTCAAGCATTTCATGATTTACGATTAGCGATAGATTAGACTTATTTGCAATCTCGCCCGATCTATATAATTCAATCTCAATTTTTTCCAGTTTAAATAAAATTTCTCTAAGAGCGAATGTTAGAGCCGGTCCGACTTTTAAAATGGCAAAGTGGTCCTTAACTAATTGCTTGAGTGAATCAGCTGATTGATAATCAGTTGAGTGGGCTTCATAAACTAAATTTTCATACTTCTCAATAAATTTTACTAATTCTCGTGATTTTGATGGATCATATTTAAATACTTCTTTATCACCAAATTCTACACCGGGCTGCGTAACCACTGCGATTACTCGACTCCAGGCATCCTGTAAATTTCGTTTTTTAAATTCCGCTCTCGTAATATTGATTGTCTCCTCAGTGGATTCTACCGTCGATACTTCGGGTGCTTGATTTTCTGACGTATCCATACCGCCCGGCTTAGGGACTTCAGTACCTATTATGTACACCACATCCCCCTCTTTTTCCGATAGCGCAATTGTTTTTTCAGCAACCTCACAAAGTTCTGCCGCCCGCTCTGAAATCACTTCAACAGGCAGCATCCCATCGCCATCTACCGCATCATCAGCACAGACAAAACAAGTATCAAGATGGATTTTTTTGAAACCGGCCTTAACATATTCACTAATAAGCACTTTTGCATTTTCCATAGCTTCTTTGGCTGGAAAACTCTGCCATGTATTAGGACCTAGATGATCTCCACCAAGAATAACATTATCTTTACTAAAATCAGATGCTGTGAGCAGTTTGTCAATATACTCTTTATATTGCTTGGGATTCATACCCATATATCCGCCAAATTGGTCTACCTGATTTGATGTTGCTTCAATAAGTAAAACTGAATCATTCTTCTTAGCAAAATCAATTGCTGCTTTAAGTACAAACTTGTTTGCTGAACAAACCGAGTAGATACCTGATGTACCGTTAGATTTATGGTTTTTAATGATACTTAATAGTATCTCGCTCTTACTCAATTTTTTCATTATTATTAAATAAAAATATTCTCTTTGTGCTGATTTAAGAAATCATCTAATTCCTTTGCATCCGGAGAAGCAGTAGAACCACCTAATTTAGTAGTAGCAATTGCACCACAAGCATTACCATTAGTCAACGCTTTTTTAATATCTCTATCAATCAACCAGCTAGAAATAAAACCTGCATTGAAACTGTCTCCTGCCCCGGTTGTATCCAATGGTTCAAGATCAAATGTTTTTGTACGAATAATTTCATCATTGTGTTTAGTTACAGCACCATCCTTACCTAATTTGATGACAATTATTCTTGAGTACTTACTTAACTTTGATAGAGCATCTTCAATCGTACTGCATCCAGAAATATTTAACGCTTCCTGCGTATTTGGTAAAAATATATCCGTACTTTTTAACACATTATAAATATCGTCATTCCATTCTTCATCAGGATCCCAACTGGGATCGAATGATGTGGTGATATTTAGTTCGCGGCATTTTTCAAATAATTTGGCACAATCAGGGCGTATACCCGGTTGCAGATAATAAGAGGCAAAATGCACATGTTTAGATTGTCTCAATAAATCGAAATCAATGTCTTTTATCGAAAAATCTTCCATAGCACCCATATAGGTAACCATGGCGTAATTATGTGGGAAGGTCATTGATACCGTTATACCTGTCTTGGAATTTTTATCGACAAAAACACCCGAAGTATCAACCCCACTCTCTTTTAGTTTATCAGTGACTAATCTGCCGTAATCATCTGCACCTAATTTCCCTATAAAACCAGTCTTATTACCTAATTTTGCTATATTGGAAGCAAATATTGCGGAAGCACTTCCCATTGTTAATAACATATCTTTGGCGATTTTTTCTTTCCCGATTTCAGGAAATGATGCTATGTCTTGTAGAATAAGATCGACATTTAACTCACCAACAACAACGACATCGTATTTTTTTTCAGTCACTTGGATTATCTCCAATCTATAACGTAACTACCTGGGTTAAATTTTGGGGTTTATCAGGATCTAGCCCCTTTTTTAACGCTTGATAGTATCCTAAGAATTGCGCAACAGGAGTATATAGAATCAGATTTTCAAAATTATTCATCCCGGTATTTAATTCTATTAAATAATCGGCTGATTTATACAATTCTTTGTTAGCTTTATCACATACCACAAAGGTTTTGGCCCCTAATTCGTGCATTTCTTTTACTAATTTTCCTTCCCTCTTCATTGTATTATTAGCAATAAAGAACGTTATCAAAGTTCTATCATTTACTCTTGACATTGGACCATGCCTGAATTCTAAACTATGATACTCATTCGAAATCGAAATTGACATCTCGGTTACTTTAAGCATTGCCTCATTAGCGATTCCAAATAGGGGTCCGTGTCCGAGGAAAACAAATGATTCTATATTGTTAGAATTGACAATATCTTTTGTTTGGAATTTCATTTGCTCGATATTTAATTCCCCAAATTCAGGAATCGCACGCAAATTCTTAAAATTTGATCCGCCGCCTAGGGCATCTGCTAATATCTGTAATTGTAAAAGCATGCTTGTAAACGATCTTGTCATTACAATGCTTTTTTCGTCCGCCTCTTCAATTATAAACTTATGTTTCCCAAACTTGGTTAAACCACTTCCGTTCCGACAAGTGACAGCACAAGTACAAATACCTAATTTATTTTGAACCGTTTCTCCTGCTAATAATACCTCTGTGGTAGTACCGGAACGAGATATTAAGAATGCCGCGTAATCATCTGCATTCTTGGGAAATATTATTTGGGGATATAAAAATACCTCTGCCGATGGTACAGCAATCGCATCTTGATTGGCATAATTGGAAAATATACTTGCAGCTGACAGGCTTAAATAGTAAGACGTGCCTGAGCCAATAAAAATATTTGATTTGCCTATGAGGTCGTTTTTTAGATCGTTACCGATATTATCCTTATCTAATACAGATTGCCAAGTAGATGGTTGTGATAATATTTCATCTATTGTGGTGCTCATATAATCCTCATAAATACTTCTATTTTTATACTAATACTGTTTCAATCCCTAGTTCTTGCAATCCTTTAAGCTGATTATTTGGAATGCTCTTATCAGTGATAACCACATCTATGGATTCGGGCATTGTGATAAGACATAAACTCTGTCTATTAAATTTGCTTGAATCGGTCACCGCAATTACTTGCTTAGACATTTCGACCATTAGCTTATTTAATTGAGCTTCTAAGTAATTTGGCGTTGTCAATCCGAATGAAAGATCAAATCCATCAACTCCTAAAAATACTTTATCGAAATAATAGTTTTTCAACATTAGTTCGGCTTGAGGACCGACAAGCGAAAAAGATTTATCACGCAGCTTACCACCTGTTAATAAAACCTCAATATCATTCAAACCTGCCAGTTCCGAGGCAATGTTAACTGCATTTGTCATGACAGTTAAATTCTTTCTGTTTTTGATATACTTTACTATCGCGGATGTTGTCGTTCCAGAATCTAGGATAATCGAATCTCCATCAAAAATCATGCTTGCAGCAGCTTTACCAATTCTATCTTTTTCTTCAGCCTTTAATTTCGCTTTTTCAATTATTGATTCATCAAGAGAAACACTATCTTTCAATAACGCCCCCCCATAGGATCTGTGCAAAATTCCCTTCTTTTCTAGGTAGGATAAATCATTTCGAATGGTTACTTCTGATACTTGGAAAAGTCGGCTAAGTTTATCTACCCGTACTTTTCTATCCTTCGTAATTATATGCACAATCTCATTTCTTCTATCAACTGTATCTTTATGATTGGCCATGATTAACCTTAATTAAATGGTAATTACTTTTATTTCCTTGCGATATGAATATTAATTACTTTCGTTTAATTATCAAAAGATATTTTTATCTTTTTTTATCTTTTGTTTTAGTTCAATGAAATTAAAATTCACAGAATTTTCATTTGCACAATCTATTATATTTTACATCTATCTTGTATTTGGGAAATATATTCTATTGATAATTAATGAATAGAATAATGTGGTAATTACTAAATGTAGTGGTTAATAGTAATTAGGCTCGGTGTTTTTCCAAGGATTCTGCTAATAGCATAGTTGATTTAATCGTATGAACATTGCCTAACCCAGTAAAATCTACTTCCCATATCTCTCCATTCGCTGCTATTTCAATTGGATATTTTGGTAAAGTATTTTCAAGAATAGCTTTAATTATACGTAAGGTTACTGCATGTGTAACAATTAAAACACTTTCATTAATGTCTAATGTATGTAACGTATCAAAGAAATTTATTAATCTTTCGGAAATCATTCTATAGGATTCACCATCTCCCTTTGGAATCCAATTCCACCGATTTCTACGATTATGTTCATAATCTACTTCATTCTCAATCTCTTTATATGACATACCAGAAAATTGGCTTAGATCCTGCTCGATAAGATCAGGATTTTGTTCAACAGTGAGGTTGTATATAATAGAAAATGGAGCCGCAGTCTGTAATGAACGTTTTAATGGAGAGGAAATAATCCTATCAATATCTGCAAATAAACTAAATCTTGAAGCAATTTTTTGTGCATCGGATTTACCTTCATCGGTTAAGGGATAATCTATCTGAGAGGCAAGAATATCCTGTACATTGGCTTCACTTTGGGTGTGTCGCATAAAGTACAATTTCTTTGTAGGTATCATCAGTACTTATTAACCAAAATAATTCTCAGTGCTCATCATTAATTAATAAAAACGTATTTAAATTTAATAATTCGGCAAGCCAAAACAACAACTGAGGATTGCTTTTAAATCCTTTTCTATAATTAATACCCTAACAAGTTGTATTATTATTCTATCTAAAAAGAAATATAGAAAGTTTAAGTTACCTAATGAGCTGTCTCATAAAAGTTAAATTTATTTAATTTGATTTAGAGTAGTAATTCTTATTTTTGGAAGGGATTTACTATCAACTTTCATTTAAGACATTTTCTGATTTAAAGTTATAAAAAAGGGAAGTATCAATACTTCCCTTGTACCCGGGGTCGGACTCGAACCGACACGGGTTCATCACCCAAGGGATTTTAAGTCCCTTGTGTCTACCAATTCCACCACCCGGGCAAAATCGCGAGGCGTCGGCCGGATTCGAACCGGCGAATGACAGTTTTGCAAACTGCTCCCTTAGACCGCTTGGGTACGACGCCAATTTTTATAAACAACAATTTTTACGGCACAGAAGTTATAAAGTATTTTTGTTCGTTTCAATTAAACATAAATAATTAATTATTTTCAAAAATCATCGAAAAAATTGTACTTTTTGATGTGGAAATTAAGAAATTAAATATCTATCAGCGCCTGCGTGATTTTCAAGTTCCCTCTTCGGTATTGGATATGGTGTTTGAAGATAAAGATGATCTTGCACAACTTATTAATGCCTGGGACGCATTAAAATCCGATGGATTTACCGATGATGAAACCGCCCAAGAAATCGCCGATATTTTTTTTAAAGAAATTAATATTCAGATTGAAGATGAATAAAAAGGGCTGAATGATCAGCCCTTTTTTCTATATTTCGTCCGAAATTAATTCAGCAGCAACTCTTCCATTTGTGTAACTAAACTATCAAACAATTGCATCGCTTGTTCGATTGGCTCCGGTGACGAAAGATCAACTCCGGCCTTTTTCAATGTCTCAATTGGGTAGTCACTTCCACCGGCCATTAAAAATTCCATATATTTCTCAATTGCACCTTCTTTACCTTCAAGCACATTTTTTGCTAAGGCAGTTGAAGCACAAAAACTTGTGGCATATTTATATACATAGAATGTGCGGTAATAATGAGAGATCCTGCCCCAATTCAGTGCATAACCGTCGTCTATTACAGTTGAAACTCCATACCATTTTTCATCAATATCATGTACAATTTTATTTAAAGACTCCACGGTAATTGGTTCCCCATCTTGAACCATTTGGTGAGCAGTTTTTTCAAATTCACCAAATATCACCTGAGTAAATACAGTACCTAGGAAATTGTTTATCCATTGGTCAAGCAATACGAGTTTTTCTTTTTCATCTTCTGTATTTTTCATTAAGTAGTCTAATAATAGATTCTCGTTGAACGTTGAGGCAACCTCTGCCAAAAATAATGGATATTGAGCAGTAGCATACGGTTGATTTTTGTCTGAGTAATGACTGTGCATAGCATGCCCAAGCTCATGGGCAAGAGTGAACATGTGATCCATTGTTCCATTATAATTCATTAACATATAGGGATGTGATGTATAAGTTCCCCAAGAATAAGCTCCGGTAGCTTTTCCTTCGGTCTCATAAACGTCAATCCATCTTGAATTCAAAGCCTTTTTGATTGTCTTTACATATTCATCACCTAATGGTTTAAAGGCTTCCGGTAAAATAATTTTAGCCTCTTCGTAGGTTACTTTAGTATCAACATCTTCAATGATTGGAACGGCTGTATCGTAAAGATGAATCTCATCCAAGTCGAGAACTTTTTTCCGCATTTCCATGTAACGGTTGAGGCTTCCCGAATATTTGTACACAGTCTCAAGTAAATTGTGGTACACATCAACCGGTATATTGTCATAGCTTAATGATCTTTCCAATGTGCTATTATATTTCCTTGCTCTAGTAATAAATAAATCCTTTTTTAGAGATGAACCAAGAGTGGCGGCATTTGTATTCTTGATTTTGTCGAACGCCTCAGTCCTTGCTAAAAAGGCTCTTCTTCTTACTTCTGGATCTTCCGATAATAGCATTAGATAGTATCTACCACGAGTCAATCGAACTGAGTCGCCTTCTTCATTAATTACCATTGGAAAGACTAAATCAGCTTCGGTCAAAGCTTCAAAAATCTTTGACGGTGCCCGATAGAGTTCACCTGCCATTGCAAGTAATTGCTCTTCATTTTCAGATAAGGTATGCTCGCGTTGTCGAATCATATTATCAAAATAATGTTTATATATTTCTAATCCATCTGTCTTAGAAATAAACTTATCGAGTTTTTTCTCAGGTATCTTTTGCAATTCCGGTTCAATATAAGCTATCGCCTCAGTATATTTAGTATATAGTGCTGCAATACGATCTGCATATCCCTGAGCTTCAGAAACTCTCGTATCGGAATCCTTATTTAAATCCGCATATACATACAAGTTATCTATTGCTATGGAAACTTTTTCATCAAGCTTAAAACATTTTAAAATTTCTGCTCCGGAATTCCCAAGTCTCCCTTTAAAATCTGCAAATTTTGGTAGAGTGTTCTCAACAAATTGAAAATCCTTTTCCCATTCATTTATGGTTGGATAAATATCTGCTGTATTCCACTTATACTCATCTGCGATATCGCTCCTTTGCGGAATATCAGATTGAGCATATAGTGGTATCGCAATTAATAGCGATAAACTCAATATTAAAATCGTGGTTAGTTTAGACTTCATATGATCCTCATTAGTAGTTATTGTCTTTATGACAGTTAATAATGATAATAGTTGTCAAAAAAAAGCTACCAATTGGAGCTTTTTCCCGAGCGGGAGACGAGGGTTCCCGATTCATCGGGACGACAACCACTATTGCTTCCTTGAAGTATTAATTAATCGTTCTAAATAATCTCGGCTCTTTTGCTTTTTAAGTTTTCTTTCAAATCTAATAGCTGCTGATTTTGATTGAAATTCTTTTACATATTTCACAATCCATGGAATTCCTGATTTTGTTGATTTAGACCAACCATTGTTATGTCGTTCTAATCTTCTGACAATATCTTTAGTATAACCGATATAATATTTATCAATTTTTTGTGAGTATATGATATATGTAAAATACATGATTATATAAAAAAAGCTACCAATAGGTGGCTTTTCTCCGAGCGGGAGACGAGGGTCGAACTCGCGACAACCACGTTGGCAACGTGGAGCTCTACCACTGAGCTACTCCCGCATATTTCTATTATTTTCTTCTGAAAAATAGCGCAGAAATCTAAAATGATTTTTATATTTTTTCAAATAAAATCGGCTCAATTTAACTGATTAAAACTGCTTTCCCGCCTCAAGTAAAACGCTATCAATATAATCCTGCATTTCTCTATCATAATCCATTGCTTGCGGTAATGGCACGATCCGACATTCACTGCGATTTATTGCGGTTGCAATTTTGCCTTCAAGCTCTATCACCTGTTTCTCATAATTTTCAATTTGTTTTAGTACCGTCGGATTATTGGCGTATTTTTCTTCAAGAGTTTGACCTTCTTCGGTTTCCTTCAATCTTATTAACTGTCTTGTATAACTTGCTATCCGGTTATTATAAGCAGATACATCTGTTATCAGTTTTGATTCATCAATTATGTTCGCTTTAATTTCAATTAGATATTTCCCATTCAGACCAATCGTATAAAAAATTGGTAAATCATCTTTTTGGATATTACCTGTTCGGGTGTTCATCACTGTTCTACTCAAAAATACATAATCGGCTTTTTGAAACGAATTAAGTATAACGTCACGATTATTGATCATACCATTCACTAATATAATTAATATGTCAACATCCGTTCTGATTTCTTCAATATACTTTTGTCCTTCCGCAAGATAATCTAATTTATAGAGTTCCTTAATGTCTCCGGATAAATTATCGGTAACGCCGATAATACCCATCTTCAAATCATTTTTTTCTATGACAATATATGGATCAAAGGCCGGTTGGCCGGTTTCAACCAAGTATAGATTTGCCGATACAAACGGGACGGAAGTATTTTGCTCAAGTTTCTTTAGAAAATCATACCCACCGGCAAGATCATATTCGCCAATGTTCAACGCTGCACAACCGATTTTTTCCATCCCATGCAAAAAAGATTTTGCTTTAAATTGTTCAGTAGGTACTTTGACAACCGGATATTTGATCTGCTCGAAAAGCGCGTCTCCGGCATCAATAATAATGGGATCAATCCCATTATTCCTCAAAGAATTTATATAAGCTGATTTTCTGGACAGACCGCCCAATTTGTTGGATTGTCATCCGCAAAGATTAAATTCAGCCCGTACATTTCCGGTAACGATTAAATCAACGCTCTTTCCCTTTTCAGCAAAAATGAAAGTGGAAATTATAAATAAGAAATAGAGTCCGATTTTAATTGTTTTAATCTTCAATCTTATCCTCCACTGAGTTTTGCAAAATACCCCATTTCCTTCAAAATCTGCAATAATTTTTGACGATCTTTAGTTTGTATAATTATTTCATTATCTTTGATGGATCCTCCAACACCACATCGTTTCTTCAGCGTTTTTTCTAACATTTTAAGTTCTTCGGTTGTTCCCATAAAATTTTTGACAATACTGACAACTTTATTACCCGGCCGCTTTTCTAACCAAATTCGCAAATTTTGATTTTCTGGGGTAATCGATTCTTCATCAACATCATTTTGATCTTCCGGAGTGAAGTCCGGATCGGTTGAAAATATAATTTTGTCCTTCATAATTAAAATAATTCGGTTTGGCCCGATTTAGTATCAACATTAAAATTACTTACTCCGACCCCTAAAAGACGGATTGGTTTATTATTTGACCAAGCGAACATAAACAATTCTTCTGCAATATTCGCTATCATTTCCTCTGAATCTATCGCTTCGGCAAAGGATTTTTGTGTTGTATGAGTGTCAAAGTCATAATATCTAAGTTTGATGAATACGCGCTTAGCCTTTAATTCTTTGTCTCGTAAACGTTTAACAACTTTTTCGCTAAGCTGTTTCAGTATCATCAATAATTCTTCTTTTGAACTAATGTCTTTTGGAAAAGTGCGCTCATTGCTGATTGATTTTATCTCTCGATATGTTCGCACCGGACGATCATCTTTTCCCTGTGCCCAATTTGCCATAGCTAATCCAAATTTTCCAAATCGCGCCTCAAGAATGTTTAATGGAAGTTTGGATAATTCCCGAATTGTTGTAACATTCATAGTTGCCAATTTTTCCGCCATTTTAGGGCCGATACCGGAAATTTTCTGCGGACTTAACGGAGCTAAAAATGATCGCTCCTCACCGGGCTTGACCACTGTCAAGCCATTAGGTTTATTTAAATCAGACGCAATCTTGGCGATCATTTTGTTGGTGGCAACTCCCAGTGAATTTGGTAACCCAATATTCACTGCAATATTATTTTGCAAGGATTTTGCAATTTCAACTGCATCTTCCCAATTGCCGATTCTTGAGGAAACATCAATGAATGCCTCATCCACGCTAATTTGTTCGAGCAGATCAGCTTCTTTTTCTACTAATTTCATTACGATTACCGAATAGGTTTTGTATGATTTAAAATTAGGAGGAATGATAATTATATCTTTACATAACTTAACTGCGCGACTCATCGGCATAGCGGAATGAATTCCGAACTTTCGCGCCGGGTACGACGCTGCAGCAACTACACCGCGCTTATCCGGCTGACCACCAACGGCAATTGGTTTACCATTTAATTCAGGATTTTTTAGGACTTCAACCGAACAGAAGAAAGCATCCAAATCAAGATGAATAATTGCTCGTGGAATCGATTGTGTCATTAATTATCAAAAATTGTTTTTAAGAATTTATCAAAAATGTTATTCCTGCGAAAGCGGGAATCCATATTAATAATAAGAGTAATGAATTCTTTTCAAACCTGTCTAAAGAAGAATCATAAAAGGATCATTTAAATATTTTTGAATTTATCTGATTCGAGTAATTTCTTACAACTATTATGAAAAAATCCAAATCTTCTCGATTTCTAAATCAATTAAAAGCTCTTGGTCCGGGATTGCTGTGGGCAGGGGCTGCGATTGGTGTTTCACATTTAGTGCAGTCAACACGTGCCGGAGCAAATTATGGATTTGCTTTGGTAGGGGCTCTATTGCTTGCCAATTTATTCAAATACCCCGCTTTTGAGTTTGGTCCTCGCTATGCCGCGGCGACCGGTAAAAGTCTGATAAATGGCTATGCTGCTTTAGGCAAATGGGCTATGATAATATTTCTGTTCATGACATTTGGAACAATGTTCACAATCCAAGCCGCAGTCACAATTGTAACAGCCGGATTGGCTGCATATTTATTTGGGATTTCTTGGTCGCCATTCATCTGGAGTACTGTTATTCTTGCAATTTGTGTTTTTATTTTGATTATTGGGAAATATCCGTTACTTGATAAGATGATCAAATTCATAATTATTCTCTTATCAGTATCAACAATTGTGGCTGTATTTGCCGCACTTGGACATGGTCAATCAATTGATCCGCAATTTGTAAAACCACAGATTTGGTCAATATCAGGGATAGCATTTTTAGTAGCCCTCATGGGATGGATGCCATCGGCAATAGATATTTCGGTTTGGCATTCACTATGGACTATAGAACGGAAGAATGAAACGAAACACAGACCATCGCTTAAAGAAGCATTATTTGATTTTAATCTCGGTTATTTTGGAACAGCCCTACTTGCCTTAGGGTTCTTAACACTTGGAGCGTTGATTATGTATGGAAGCGGTTCCACATTTTCGCCCACGGGAGCAGGTTTTGCAAGGCAATTAATTGATATGTACGTTAACGCCTTAGGAGAATGGAGCAGACCACTTATCGGCATCGCCGCCTTCACGACCATGTTTAGTACTACGTTGACAGTAACCGATGCCTTTCCCCGTGTTCTACGCCGATCTACAGAAATTATCTTTGAAAGTAAATTGAAGAATTACAACACCAATTATCTTTATTGGCTTGCCATGTTGGTTGTACTTAGCGGTTGTCTCATTATTATCGGTTATTTATTAAGCGAAATGACAATCTTGGTAGATTTGGCTACGACTCTATCTTTTTTGACTGCACCTATTTTAGCTTACATCAATTATAGGGTGGTAACCGGCAACACAATGCCAATAGATTGTCAACCGCAAAAATGGCTAAGGATCCTTAGTTGGATTGGAATAATATTTTTGAGTGGATTTAGCATCATCTTCCTTGTTTGGCGTTTTGGACAAGGAATCTTATACTAATTCTTTGTCAAATACCTAATATCTTCGCATCCACTTCCACTGTGGACTTCAAATCTAATAGCAAATCTTCGGTCAAAGGCTCTGATGAGGTGGTTTTTAGGCGGACACGTATTTCATCACTGATTAGATATTTTCTAAGATTGGAGGACGTAGTTTCCAATTCCAAATGATTACCGGCATTATCCGATATATTATCTTTCCATGCAATCAGTTTCTCAACAAGATTTTCCGTACTTACAAATATCTCTACTTTATTCAAAAATGAGAAATCGGCATTTGCCGGCTCTAAAATAGTTACATTAAATTTTTTCAAAGTTGCTTCCTCAATGAGATCCTTTCGCGTATCATTATTTTTAAATGTTGACTCTGTACTGTTCTCAATATCATTGGACGTAATATCAACATTATCGAGATTAATACCGCCATATGAAGGCAGTACAAAAGTATAGTCATAATCAATGTCGAAATGAGTTAGTTCATCAATTGCTTTACAAGCGCAAAATAATATTAGTATAGCAATAATTGATGAACTGATTTTCATTGATATTATTTGCTTACACCTAATACATCTTCAAAAGCTTTTTCAAAAGCATCTTTGGGCAATGCACCGGCTGCCATTTGGGGTTGACCATCGGTTGGTACAAATAATATTGATGGAATACTTCTTATTCCAAATGCGCCGGCGAGCTCCTGCTCTTGTTCTGTATTTACTTTATAAATATTTAATTTACCTTCGTATTCTTCGGAAAGTTCTTCTAAAACTGGCGCAACCATTTTACAGGGCGCACACCAATCAGCATAGAAATCAATTACACAGGGTAAATCACCCTCAAATTTCCAATCTTTATTTTTTTCAAAATTAAAAACCTTTGTTAAAAATTCATCTTTTGTTAAATGTTGCGTCACATTAAGCTCCTTTATTCATTTTTAACTTTGATGTAAACAGTAACAATTAGTTACCCATTTAGAATTTTAACAAATAAAGTGGATTATATTTTTTGCTTTCGCGGTACAATTTAAATCCAACTTTCTTATATAACTTTACCGCATAATTGCGATGATCTACGCTTAGAGAAATACCTTCGTATCCTTGCTCTTTTACTTCATCAATCAAACTATTCAATAATACCAATCCAATACCTCTGTTTTGAAATGTATTATCAACCGCAATTGAGAGCGCCGGGATATTTGTATCTATTATTCCAAACGGCAAATTCACTTTATTATATAGTCTTACCCATGCCATTCCAATTAATTGTTCGGATAGATCATCTCTCGCCCAAAATCCAATATCTCCATGTTTACCCCAATCCTTATATATGGGCATAAATATTTTATCCTCAACAATCGACTTGGGAAATGGCTTTCTGCCGGGTGGTACAAACAGAGCTTTGTACAAATATTCTTTTAAATAGGGAGTTTCTTTTACGGTGATGGAATGAATAGAATATTTGATATTCTTGTTAATCTATGTTTCCTTTGTAATGATTAACTATTGGAATTCTACGACCAACACCGAACGCTTTGTGACTTACTCGTAATCCCGGAGCCGCCTGACGCCGTTTAAATTCGTTAATGCGAATTAACCGATATAAATGCAATACCAATTCTTTATCTGCACCGGCTTTAATCAATTCTTCAGGACTTTTATGCTCTTCAATTATAGCATCAACCAAAGGACTTACTATGTTATAATCAAAGGGATCGACTTGATCTGCGGCTAATTCAGCCGATGGTTCCTTATCCAAGGTTGATTGCGGGATCCGATCATATCCGGCTTTCTCGTTTACCCAATTTGCGATTCGATAAACATCAATCTTTGACAGATCGGATATCACCGACAGTCCGCCGCTCATATCGCCATATAAGGTACAATATCCAAGTGCCATTTCAGTTTTATTGCCCGTTGACAATACCATCCAACCGAATTTATTCGCGATTGCCATTAGAATGTTCCCGCGTGTGCGGGCTTGAATATTTTCTTCGGCTACTCCTCGCTTAGTTCCGCTGAATTTTGGTTCCAAGGATTTTTCAAACAAGCCAACAATGCCCTCAATACCGATCATATCGAATTCTATATTTAAGTTTTCTGCTAATTTAGCGGCATCGGATTTGCTATGTTCACTTGAAAAACTTGACGGCATGGAAAATCCGTGAACATTTTCACTTCTTAATGCATCCGTAGCAATGCAGGCAACTAAAGCTGAATCAATTCCGCCGCTTAAACCAATCAATGCCTCCTTGTGCCCGGTCTTCCTGAAATAATCCTTCACTCCAAGACAAAGTGCTCTATACAATCTTTCCTCTTTTTCCATAATTGGAAAATGATTGTTCGGTTTTTCATAAAGTTCAACAAGGAACAAATCCTGCTCAAACATTTTACCTTGTGCTAATTGTTGTCCGTTTGCATCATAAGCCAAAGATTCACCGTCAAATATCAATTCATCCTGACCACCTACAAGGTTACAGTATATGAACGGTATGCCAATTTTAGCAATTTGACTTTTAATTAAATCTTGTCGCTCGGTTATGCGACCTTCATGGTACGGAGAAGCGGAAATATTCATTATCAAATCCGCTCCGCTGTCTTTTTGCAATACTGATACTTTTGTGTCATAATCATCATCCCACAAATCCTCGCAGACTTGAATTCCGAGATTTATTGTTTTATGATTAATAGACAGCTTCCAAATCCCCGGTTTGTTTCCATTTTCAAAATAACGATCTTCATCAAAAACATCATAAGTAGGTAACAGCATTTTGTCATAAGTATTAGTCACTTTTCCATCCTGACACAATGCCGCACTATTGAATAACCTTCCGTTTTCTTTTCTTACATAACCAATAATCAGTGGAATGGTGCTAATTGCTGCTATATCTGTTAAACATTTTAAATTTTCATCAACAAATCCATTTTCTAACAATAAATCCTGAGGCGGGTACCCCGTGATAGCCAATTCGGGAAATACCACAATATCAGCATTTATCTCGCATGCTTTATAGTAATAATCTAATACTAATTTTTTGTTCTCCTCAAACGCACCAACAATGGTATTTATTTGACAAATTGCTATTTTCATAATTACCTGATTATTTCAAAAAAATTATATTTGTTTTCAAATTTCTGCCAATCAACAGTTACGTTGTCAACTCTTGATAAAGGTGAGCCAATCCTTATTTTGTCAATCAATTGCTTGACTATTTCCTTTTTCCCTTCCACTTCGACACTGACTGAACCATCGGAATTATTTTTCACCCTTCCTGTTAAATCTAATTCTTTTGCCGATCGTTTAACATAATCCCTAAACCATACTCCTTGGACTTTTCCATTGACATTGATCTTAGCTGAAATCATAATAATTCATCAACTAAACTATAAACTTCATCCAAAGAATCGGCTTGTTTTACTCCCGCAATATCCCATGTTTTATAACCTATCAGTGGTATTTTTAGTTGGAGAGCATACCCAATTTCACTTAAAGTACCATACTTTCCGGAAATTGCAATTGCCAAATCCGCATTCATTGCTAATAAGGAATTTCTTGTAATGCCCATATTTGTAAGTATTGGAATTGAAAGATATTGGTTTGCTTCCGAGAGATCAGAGCCTTTCAAGATGCCAATACTCACGCCGCTTTCTTGCTTAACACCTTTGCAAATTGCTTCCATAACCCCTTCTCCACCACCGCAATAAATTAAATATCCTTCCTGAGCTAATTTTTCACCGATTTTTACCGTATCTTGATAAATATCATCAGATATTTCTCTTCCACCAAAAACTGCTATTCTTGCTTTATAATTCATTACGGTTCAAGTCTTGCCATGGTTCGTGGGAATGGAATAGTTTCACGAATATGTTTGATTCCACAGATCCAGGTTACGGTTCTCTCCAAGCCAAGCCCGAATCCGGAATGCGGAACACTACCGTATTTTCTTAAATCAAGATACCACTTAAACGGTTCCATGGGCAATTTGTGCTCTTTGATGCGCTCGACTAATATATCGTGATCATCCTCTCTTTGCCCACCACCGATTATCTCGCCATACCCTTCCGGTGCTAAGATATCCATTCCAAGTGCTAAATCAGGATTATCATTCGCACGTTTCATATAAAATGCTTTGATCTCCGCGGGCCACCGATGAATAATCACGGGACTGTCAAATTGCTCAGCAATTACGGTTTCATCGGCACCACCGAAATCAGTACCATATTCAAAATCTATATCTTTGTCATTCAATAATTTTGCAGCTTCATCATAAGTCAAGCGTGGAAATGGCATTTTGATTTGTTCTAATTTTGAGACATCTCTTTCAAGAATTTCAAATTCTGCCTGACAATTTTCCAAGCAATGATTGACGATATGCATGATCAATTTTTCAGCCCATTCCATGTTCTCATTGATGTCGCAATAAGCGATTTCCGGTTCGAGCATCCAAAATTCAGTAAGATGTCGGCGAGTCTTTGATTTCTCGGCTCGAAATGTTGGACCAAATACATATACTCGATTAAAACTCATTGCACCGGCTTCGCCATACAATTGCCCGGTTTGAGATAGATATGCCGTCCGATCATAATAATCAACATTAAAGAGGCTTGTAGTTCCTTCGGCAGCATTGGCAGTCAACATTGGTGAGTCAAATAGAACAAAATCATTGTCATCAAAAAAATTACGGGCGGCACGAATAACTTGATGCCGAACTTTTAAAATCGCATGTTGTTTCTTTGATCGTATCCATAGATGACGGTTGTCCATTAAAAAAGCAGTGCCATGTTCTTTGGGAGAAATCGGATATTCGTCCGCTATTTGATGAATCTCAATTGCTTTGACACCTAATTCCACCCCGCCGATAGCGCGCTGCTCCAATCGGACTATTCCGGTAACCGATACACTTGATTCCTGAGTTAATAGTTCTTCCTTTTGGAATGTTTCCTGATCAACATCATTTTTGACAACTACACATTGCAGCATTCCGGTTCCATCACGCAGGATCATAAACCAAATTTTACCGATTGATCTTAAACTATATACCCAACCATGTAATGTCACTTCTTTATCACTATATTTTTTTAAATCTCTTATGAATATTTTGTCCATATTTTCTACCATGCCGTTAAAATATTATTTACCACATCTTCTGCAATTTTCGTAATTGCTATTTTTGTTGCGAATTCACGCGGTTCCCCAAATTCATCATCATCATCCGCATCAATTTTACCATCGCCATCATTATCAATTCCATCGGTGTTTATATCACCGGTAAGTCCGTAGGCGCCCCATCCGGTATAACGTTTTGTTAATAGATCTACATCATTCTTAACATCATGCCAGTTTATGTCCATTGTAATTGTAATGCGGTATTCCGATACAGCCTCGGCGCTGTTAAAAGTATATGGTGCATCATCCATTTTAATAATAATGCCATTTAAGACCGAGTCGGCATTGTCCGGATCAACAATTCTCAATATATTTTCTTCGGTAAAAACCTCAATAATATTATCGGTAATATCCTCAGCAATTCCAAATTCTGCCGTTTGATTACTAACCAATGGAATTGATATACTCTTGATGTGCGGCGGAATAGAACCTGCCATCGAATAAAATCCGCATCCGCTTAAAACTATTAGTAGAACCGGCAAACTTATCTTTATGTATCTCTTCAAATTATTTTCTCTTTATTTTCGGATCTAATCCGTATTCTTTAATTTTACGATAAAGTGTGCGTTCACTCATATCAAGAGCTTGAGCTGCCGCCCGACGATTATTATTGAAATATTTCAAGGTTCTCTCAATCGCCTCTTTGGTTACATCTTCTAATTTAAATTCACCGATAGCATCTGATTTAATCAATCGGTCGGAACTCTCAACTACCTTGATATTTTTACTGTCACTTGTATATGGCAAATATTTGATCTCATTGTTCTCAAAGTTGGAACCGGAAGCGATGAATTTCTTAATATCTTCAACATCTTGTCGAAGTAACAAAAGTTGACGCAAAATAAGCTCGCGCTCAGCTTTTTCCGGTGAGCGATCGAGTATAATCGGCAAATTCTCATTATATTCGACTGCCGGCATGACCGGCTCCAAATGATGGTCAATCATTTCCTTGGTAATCCTTGCTCCTTTTTCCAATACGATGATCCGTTCAATGAAGTTCTTAAGTTCGCGCACATTGCCGGGCCAATCGTATTGCTTCATAGCGCGTATTGCATCGGGCATAAAGCCGCGATACACAATATCATTATTTCGAGTAAATTCAAGCGCAAATCTTTCTACTAAAAAAGATAAATCCTCAATCCGCTCGCGCAACGACGGGACTTTAATCGTTACCGTCTTTAACCGGTAATATAAATCCTGCCGAAACTCACCTTTTTTAACTAATTCACCTAAGTCCTTATTCGTAGCTGCAATAACGCGTACATCGGAATAAAGCGCTTTTGAATCACCCACCCGCATAAATTCACCGGATTCTAATACCCTAAGGAGCTTTACCTGCGTTTCCAAAGGAGTTTCCCCGATTTCATCTAAAAATATCGTGCCTTTGTTGGCAGTTTCAAAATATCCTTTTCGATCTACTTCCGCTCCGGTATAGGCGCCTTTTTTATGGCCAAACAGTTCACTTTCAATAATACCTTCTGGAATAGCTCCGCAATTGACGGTAACCAATTCGGAATTTGATCTGCGGCTGATAGCGTGCACAGCTTTGGCAACCATTTCTTTACCAACACCGCTCTCACCGGTTATTAGTACCGTAATATCAATCGGCCCAACCTGCGCAATCATTTCCATCGCTTGCTTGATTACATCGGAATTACCGATTATTCCCGACTGTTTTTGCAGTTTATCTATATCAATCATAACTATTTATAAATATCCCACATAGTTGACAATAATGTTTCTAAATCTGAATATTTTGCTTCCCAACCAAGCAACTCCTGTGCTTTTTTATAACTCGCTACAACGTTATCGGGATCGCCTTCACGGCGCTCGACTATTTCATATTTGATCTTTTTATTCGTTATTTCTTCAGCTTTCTTTATTGTTTCGAGAACCGAGTAACCTTTTTCAGTAGATAAATTGACAGTCAAATTTTTTCCCTTATTTACAAGATACTCAAGCGCCAGCACATGGGCACTTGCCAGATCATTCACATGAATATAATCTCGTACTCCGGTTCCATCAATTGTATTATAATCATTGCCATAAACTTGCATTTTATTGCGAATACCGGCTGCCACTTCCATTACAATCGGCAAAAGATTATTGGGATTTCGCTCCTTCCCTCTTATCCGACCTTGAACATCATAACCGGCGGCATTGAAATAACGTAACGCAGCAAATTGCAGTTCCTTAATTCTGCTGAACCAGTTAAGATTGTTTTCAATTTCTATCTTAGTATAACCATAGTAATTCGCCGGTTGAATCGGGTGTTTCTCATCAATCGGAAGATAATCGGGAAAACCGTAAACAGCGGCAGTTGAAGAAAAGACAAAGTATTTTATTCCGGCAGCAACAACAGCATTTAACAAATTCATAGAACCTACAATATTATTTTCAGCATATTTCTCCGGTTTTAGCATTGATTCACCGGCTGCTTTCCATGCTGCCAAATGTATAACTGCATCAAAATGATTCTTCGTTAATATTTTGTGCAAATGTTTAGGATCTAAAGTCGAGCCTAAAATAAATTTTGCTCGGGCATCTACATTTTCTTTTTGACCCAATGAAAGATCATCATAAATAGTTACTTCATAATTATTGTCGCACAATTCATATACAACGTGCGATCCGATATATCCTGCTCCACCTGTAACCAATATTTTCATAAAATACTTATTTACTCCATTTCAATTACTTGAATTTAGTGCCAACTTCCTTTTCCAATTTAGCGATTTCATCCCGCAGTGCCGCTGCCTGTTCAAATTCCAATTTCTCAGCAGCTTCAAGCATTTCCATGCGCATCATTTCTAACGCAGCTTGTTTATCCATTAAGTCAAAATCACTGCCGCGCCGTTTCGATTTATATTCAAATTCTTCAGTTTGATAGGCATCGGCCACGGCGGTGGTGTGCATAACATCTTCGGTAGATTTATAGATTGTCTTGGGCGTTATCTTATGCAATTTATTGTACTCCTGTTGGATCGTTCGACGACGCGCCGTTTCATCCATAAGATACTCCATTGCCTCAGAAACAGTGTCACCATACAGTATAACTTGTCCACCAACATTCCGGGCAGCGCGTCCTGCCACCTGCATTAATGAACTTTTCGAACGCAAAAATCCCTGTTTGTCAGCGTCTAAAACTGCAACAAGCGAAACCTCAGGAAGATCAAGTCCCTCACGCAACAAGTTGATACCAACCAAGACATCAAATTCTCCCAACCTGAGGTCTCTGAGTATTTTTACCCGCTCAACCGACTTTACCTCGGAATGCAAATATTTTACCCGCAGATTCATACCAAGCAGATACTCGGTTAGATCCTCTGCCATGCGTTTGGTTAAAGTAGTAATTAACGTACGTTCCTGCTTTGCAACCCGCTGACGGATTTCTCCGATCAGGTCATCAATTTGTCCCTCTGTTTTCCTTATCTCAACTTCCGGATCAATCAATCCCGTAGGACGTATAATCTGTTCAACCACCACCCCTTTACTCAATTCAAGTTCTTTCTCAGCAGGTGTTGCCGAGGCAAAGACTACTTGTTTTTGCATTGAAAGGAATTCATCTATTTTGAGTGGACGGTTATCAAGCGCGCTCGGCAGCCTAAAGCCGTAATCAACCAGGACTTCCTTGCGTTTGCGATCACCATTATACATTCCTCTTATCTGAGGCAAAGTAACATGCGATTCGTCTAATACCGTTACAAAATTATCAGGGAAAAAATCTATCAGCGTCCATGGCCTCTCTCCCGCTTTGCGATTTGAAAAATAACGCGAATAATTTTCTATTCCGGAACAGTAGCCAACTTCTTTCATCATTTCAAGATCAAAATTGGTGCGTTGTTCAATTCTTTGCGCTTCAAGCAATTTGCCCGCCGATTGTAACTCCTGCACACGTTCTTTCAACTCTAATTTAATTTCTTCGATGGCTTTTAAAACTGTATCTCTTTCGGTTACGAAATGTTTTGCCGGAAAAATGGCGGTAGAATCCATCTCTCTGATAATTTCTCCCGTTATACTATCAAAGGCTGTGATGCTATCAATTACAGAACCGAACAATTCAATTCTGATGCAATAATCAGTGTATGCCGGAAAAAGTTCTATCACATCGCCTCTGACGCGGAAATTTCCCCTTTCCAATACCATATCATTTCTTACATAAAAGATATTGATCAATTGTGTCAGGAAATCTCGTCTTTGCAGGGATTCACCTTTTCTTAGCTTGATAACGTTTTTTTCGTAATCACTCGGTGAACCAATTCCATAAATACAAGATACGGAGCTAACCACGATTACATCATTTCGATCAATTAACGAACTCGTTGCTTTCAAGCGGAGTTTGTCAATTTCCTCATTCATCGAAAAATCTTTTTCGATAAATGTATCCGTGACCGGTAAATAGGCTTCCGGTTGATAATAATCGTAGTAGCTTATAAAATATTCAACCGCATTATCGGGAAATAACGACTTGAATTCGCCGTATAATTGTGCAGCGAGAGTCTTATTATGTGATATTATCAAAGTCGGTCGTTGGACTTCTTCAATTACTTTGGCAATTGTATATGTCTTACCCGAACCGGTTACGCCCAACAATGTTTGATAGTCAACATCGCTGTTTAATCCTTCAACCAACTCTTTAATAGCATTTGGTTGATCACCGCTTGGTTGATAGTTCGAACTGACTTTAAACTCTGCCATAATGGCTAAAGTTACTTCGATAAATTAATAGCGGTCAATGGCAGAGTATTTTAATAATATGAGCTAAATTTATAACTATTTATCAGGACTCTGATAATTTGGCGATTCCTTAACGATCCTAACCTCGTGCGGATGGCTTTCTTTTACACCGGCTGAAGATATTTGAATAAATTTAGCTTTTTTGCCAAATTCGTTAATTGATTTAATTCCACAATATCCCATTGATGAACGTACACCACCAAGTAATTGATGAATTGCATTACTTACATTACCGCGGTATGGTACCATCCCTTCGATTCCTTCCGGGACTAATTTTGTGGCTTCGGTTCCTTCCTGAAAATAGCGATCTCCGCTGCCTTCACTCATCGCTCCAAGTGAACCCATTCCGCGGTAAGTTTTGTACTGACGCCCTTCATATAAAATTGTTTCTCCGGGACTTTCCTCCATTCCGGCTAATAGATTACCCAACATTACCGTATCAGCACCGGCCGCAAGTGCTTTGGCTATATCTCCGCTATACCTGATGCCGCCATCGGCAATTACCGGAATATTACTTACCGTAGCAATATCTACCGCTTCCATTATCGCCGATAATTGCGGTACTCCGACACCTGCAACAATTCTTGTTGTACAGCTTGCACCCGCACCTATGCCTACTTTCACCGCATCTACACCATTGTCAATTAGAGCTTTCGCTCCTTCAGCTGTAGCAATATTTCCGGCGATAACCGCCGTACTACCACTTAATTTTTTGATTTGATTAACGGTTTTTAATACACCTTGCGAATGCCCGTGCGCTGTATCAATTATTATCGCATCAATTTCGGCCTGATTCAATGCTTCCGCTCTTTCAATCGCATCCTTACCGACTCCAACTGCCGCAGCCACTCTCAGCCGTCCGGCAGCATCTTTGCATGAATTGGGGAATTCTTCCTTTTTTTGTATATCCTTGACCGTAATTAATCCGGCTAATTCTCCATTATCATCAACAACCAACAATTTCTCAATTCGATGTTCCTGCAAAATTTCCTTAGCCGTATCCAAAGTAGTGCCAATTGGAACTGTAATTAGGTTTTTCGATGTCATTCGCTCGGTCACCGACAAATCAAGATTTTTCTCAAAACGTATATCGCGATTGGTTAATATTCCTTTCAATTTATTACCGCTAACGACCGGCAAACCGCTGATCTTATACTTTGTCATCAGCATCTTTGCTTCACGGATTGTTTTACCAATATCCAAAGTAACCGGATTTTTGATCATTCCGCTTTCCGACCGTTTTACCACGTCAACCATGCCAACTTGTTCTTCAATACTCAGATTCTTATGTATGACACCGATCCCGCCTTCTCTCGCTAAAGCGATTGCCATAGCCGATTCTGTTACAGTATCCATCGCAGCGCTCAATATTGGAATAGAAAGCGATATTTCTTTGGTAAGCCGCGCTGATAAGTTAACATCGCGCGGAAGTACAGCCGATTCTTGCGGAACAAGCAATACATCATCAAATGTAAGCGAATATTCAAAGGGTGGTCTGTTATATTTTTTTGACATTAGGTTAATTTCATATATTTATTGACTGCATTAATTATTCTATTATTTCTTATCAGATTGGACAGAATTTCAACATCCTTCCCATAAGGATGGTCTCCAAGGTTGATTTTAATATTCTTTTTTACAAGGTCAAGCACCGGTTTTGTTCCGATTCCCGGCGATAGTTGTTTATGAAACAAAATGGTTGCCCTTGATGCAACCAATAACTCTGCGGCAAGTATGTTGGCAACATTTTCAAGTATTCTGAGCACTTTCCTCCCCGACCAAGGTGCCATACTTACAATATCTTCCTGTCCGGCTGAAGTAGAAATTGAATCCACACTTGCCGGATGCGCCAAAGTTTTATTCTCCGATGCCAACGCAGCGGCAGTTACATGTACTATCATGCAGCCTGATTCGAGTCCCGGTTCACTTACAACAAAAGGTGGAATTGCTGATTCAATGCCTTTCATAAAATAATTGATCCGGCGTTCGGAAATCGCACCTATTTCACTCATTGCAATTGCGAGTATATCCATCGCTTGGGCAACCGATTCGGCGTGAAAATGACCGGAGCTATAAACCGAGCCGTCAGACATAATCAGAGGATTATCGCTAACGCTGTTAATCTCCCGTTCTACGATTAATTTGGCATAAGAAACAGCATCGCGACTTGCGCCATGAATATGCGGAATACAGCGCATTGAATACGGATCCTGTACCCGTTCGCAATTATTATGTGATTGTACTATTTCACTTTTATTGAGCAATTTCCAAATATTCTGCGCTACTTCCCGCTGACCTTTATGCTCCTTAAGTTGATGAATTGATTTCTTGAACACCTTCCTTGATGATAAACTTGCCTCAACTGAAAGCGCTCCTATTACGTCAGCAGTCCGCAAAAGTCCTTGTGCAATATTCAACGCTTTAATTGCAAAAGCGGTGGATACTTGTGTTCCATTTATCAGGCTCAATCCTTCTTTCGGATATAGACTTAACGGTTCAATACCAACTTCTTTTAAAGCTAACATACTTGGTACAATTCGATCTTGAAAATGCACATCGCCCTCGCCAATCAAAGCTAATGCCATGTGAGCCATCGGCGCCAAATCACCGCTTGCGCCGACTGAACCTTGGCGGGGAATTATTGGAATAATATCGTGATTAATAAATTGTATGATTTTATCGGCAACTGCTCTCCTAACACCGCTTGCTCCCTTGGCATAAGTCAGAAGTTTTAATAACATAATAGTCCGAACCAAGCCAACATCTATCGGTTTACCGATGCCGGCGGCGTGACTCTTTATTAAATTAAGCTGAAGCTGCTTCTGATCCTTAGAATTGATTGATATTTGGCTTAATTTTCCAAAGCCCGTGTTCACGCCGTAAATCTTGACACCTTCATTTAATAAATCATTAAATAATTTATTTGATTTATTAATGGCAGATATAACCTGCGGAGTTAGTTTTGTCTTAACACGCTCCGAAAGTATTTTTGCGAAATCTTCTATTGAATATTTCTTTTGCTCAATCGGTATGGTTAACATAGATAAATTTATTTGATTTCACTTATTATGTACAACAGGTGATACAAAAAACCCCATGAAAATTATCCATGGGGTTTTTCAAAAGTAACGATTATTGCTTACCGATTAAAATAGATAAGCAGAGTTAAACCTCCGCCACTGGTAATACCGAAGAACCGATGACTGCCGTTTTCTATCGTTTCATCTTCACCACTACCATACTCAATTTCTTCATCCGGATATGAAGTAAAAGCAAATAATAGTTGATATTCAGCAGCAAAACTCAACATAGAATTTATTGCATACTCAAGTCCAAACAATCCAAATAAGGAAATTCTTGTAGAAGCATAGGGATACTTATTCTTATAGATTGTTGCATCCGGTAATGTGCCTCCTTCCAATGCGTAAACCGGAGTTTCCAATTTGTACCTTTTCATTGCAAATCCACCACCGGCGCCAAAAAATGGATCAACTTTTCCTTTGTTCAGGTGTCGTTCAACCGCAACTTCAAGTCCAAAGGTGGATGTTTTGTCATAACCATCCTCTCCTTTATATCCATCATCAGTAAGACCATAATATTGATTCCAGGTTTTTTTCTCTTTATTGCTATAGAAACTCAAAACACCTCTAATTGCGGTATTCTTATTTAGGTATCTTTTATAACCCAATCCACCCCTAAAGGCATCAAGATCAAAATTATCAAAATCAAATAGTATAGCCTGATCACCCGCTTTAGGTGGTACATAATTTGATTGTCCCCAAGCACCGCTCAACATAATAATCAATGCTAAACCAAATAGTATCGTTTTTTTCATGTTTACTTCCTTTTTATTAATACTTTTTTTGAGGGGCTAAATTTATATAGTTAATAATTAATTACAAACTATTCCGTTTAATTCAAACATTGAGGCATCTATGATATTCACTTTCTCAAATTGTCCTACTTCTGTTGCCCCTTTGATTTTGACAATATTATCAACCTCCGGTGAATCGAACTCCGTTCTGCCAATAAATCCATCTTCAGCAATACTATCAACTATAACATCCATAGTAGAACCAATTAACGCTTCATTTTTATCTAACATGATTTGATTTTGCAATTCCAATAGTCTGAATTTTCGGTCATTTTTTATTTGCATGGGTACATTATCATCTAAATTCTCGGCAATGGTGCCTTCTTCTTCTGAGTATGTAAATATACCAAGCCTATCAAATTGAATATCTTCAATAAAGTCATATAATTGCCTAAAATCACCTTCAGTCTCATTGGGATAACCGACAATAACCGTTGAGCGCAATCGGATATCCGGAATTACTTCCTTCACTCGGTTGATTCTGTTTCGAATACCTTCCTGCCCTAATCCGCGACGCATCGAGGTAAGAATTTTATCCGAAGCATGTTGTATCGGTATATCAAGATACCGACAGAATTTTTCCAACTTTCCAATTGATTCAATAATTCTCTGCGATAAATGCGCAGGATGAGCATAATGTAACCGGATCCATTTTAACGGATCACCGATTTTGTCTAATTCCAACAATAACGCACCTAAATTAGTTTTCTCCTGCAAATCCCATCCGTAAGTAGTTGAGTCTTGGGCAATAATTAATAATTCCTTAACACCATTATTCGCCAATGTATCCGCTTCTGATACAATCGAATCTATTGGTCTTGAAATCTGTTTACCGCGCATGATAGGTATGCTGCAAAATGAACAGCCATTATCACAACCCTCGGCTATCTTCAAATAGGCATAATGTTTTGGAGTTAATAATGATCTGAAATATAACGGGTCATCTTTTAGGAAAGGTTTCCCTGTCAAATATGACACGATTTGACGATGATCGTTTACACCGAAAAATTTGTCAACTTCCGGAATTTCTTTTGTCAACTGACCACGATACCTTTCAACTAAACACCCCATCACAATTAATCGATTGAGGTTGCCGGTCTTTTTTAGTTCCGCTGCCTCAAGAATACTATCAATTGATTCCTCCCGTGCCTGATCGAGAAAACCACAAGTGTTGATAATAATCGTTTCCGCTTCTTCAGGATTGTCAACAATATTCAATTTTGATTTTTTAATCCCGCCAACTAATATTTCAGAGTCAACTAAATTCTTCGAGCAGCCGAGACTTAACAAGTAAATAGTATTGTCCGAATTACTCATCTTCACCTAATATTGATTTGACATAATCCTCAGCATTAAACGGAATTAGATCTTCCAACTTCTCACCAACACCAAGAAATAAAACCGGTATTCCAAGCTCTTCATAAATAGGCAGAGCTATTCCCCCCCGGGCTGTTCCATCCATCTTAGTCAATATTATCCCGTCAACTTTGAACATTTTCGTGAACTCACGGGCTTGGATCAGTGAGTTTTGCCCGAGACCGGCATCAATTGTTAATATAGAAAAAAGATTAAATTGCGGGAAATGCCGGTTAACCAAACGCACCATTTTCTCTAATTCCGCCATCAAATTCTTATAGGTATGTAATCTACCGGCAGTATCAACGATAATAATATCACTATTATTTTTTTGGGCAGACTTAAGTCCGTCAAAAAGGACTGCACTTGGATCATTTGATTGTGCGTTACAAACTAATTTGATGCTCAATCTTTCCGACCATTTCTCTAATTGTGCCGCTGCCGCTGCCCGATAAGTATCAGCGCCAACCATAAATATTTTATGATCTTTATTCAAGTAATTGGCAAGTTTGGCAGTCGTAGTTGTTTTGCCGGTGCCGTTTACTCCGATCAATAATACAATTGATTTGGACTGAATAGCGGGCATATCATCTTGTGTGGGCAAATGTTCTAATAAAATATTTTTAACAATATTTTCGGGATTGTCGGTGCGCGTTTTACTTAGCTTATCAATGATCATGTCTGTGGTAACAATTCCGACATCAGAACTAATCAAGCTTTCTTCCAAACTGAGCAACAGCGTTTCATCCAATTTCTTCCTTTTTAATCCTTTCAACGGTTCTTTCAAGGAGCTTCGAGTTTTATTCAAAGCGTTAAATAGTTTTGTCCTTATTTTCATTGGATCAGAGCTTTTTAAATTCAACTAAATAACGTTTCATGTACATTATCCAACTCAACAAGAGCATTACAAAGGAAAGCCAGATAAATACATCATTGAGAAACTCGAAAGAAGGAATAGGAAAAATGTGCAGTATAATTGTTATTGCAACAAGACCTGTAGCTATCTTGCCCGGAATATTGGCACCATTTATTCTGTGAGTATGATTGATCAAGTATAACCCTATAAGAGTGATGGTAGCGTATCTTATTAAAAAGAATATAAAGAACCACATCGGGAATTTGCCCGATATTGCCAGATAAAAAGCAACTGACACGATAACAATCGCATCTGCGAGCGGATCAAGCCACATGCCAACGTGGGTAACTTCATGCGCCTTGCGTGCGATATATCCATCTAACATATCCGACAAAACGACAACAATTATTAGGGTAGCCAGAATTACAGTAGAATCAGGCACAAGCAAATAATAAATTATAGGAATAACTAAAATGGCTCTCAGCAAACTTATAAAGTTTGATAAAGTCAAAATCCGATCCGGATCGGTTATTTTTGATTTATTATTATTATTCATCAATTATAAATTAATCATTGAGTCGCACAGGCTGTTTAAAAACAATTTGTCGTGTGAAATTAATATTAAATGTTTTTTTGCCAAATACCTAATAAAATAGGACCTGAAATTTATTCTTTGTTGCTGACCCATTCCAAATGTTGGTTCATCCAAGATCAATAAATCATATTTGCAATTTGCGAGAATGCAAACCAAGATGAAGCGCAGTGTTGTCCAGGATAGCTCCAAACTGGACTTGTTACACACTTCATCCCAACTGATACCTTGTGATTTTAGGTCATTTTTTATAAAAGGTAGATCATTAATATTGAACTTTTCAGATGCAACGAGCTGCTCCACAAATTCCAAAATAGTCATAACACCCAATAATCTCTCGGGAAATTGATCCAAAAACCCAATTTCAAGATCAGTATTATCTAAGGCCAAATCAATTGAACCTGATTTTGGTTTTTCAATATTCAGCAGCAATGCTGCTAATGTGGTCTTACCTGAACCGTTCTCACCGGTTATTCCTAAACACCTAAATTTTTCAATATGTTTATTGAGTTTATTAAAGATCGGTTCATAAGAATTATAGAAAAAATCTAAATTTCTAATATTTAGATTAAATAAACCGGTTTTTATTTTATTGGCCGGAAAATCAGATTGCGGTATAGATTCAATATCTGTAAATCCTTTTTCGGTAATTTCAAATCGGTCAGTGCTGTACTGTAAATCTTTATTATCTGATGTGAACCACATTATTACTGTTTCATCATATTTAGCGAATGAAGATATTACTTGGCTTTTCATTCTATCGCTCAGGAACGATAAAGCGTCGTCAATAAGGATCACTTTAGGTCTAAGTGATAAAGCGGTACATATATTCAATAATTCTTTTTCGCCGCCACTTAAAGTAACCGGATGGCGATCCAAATCAATATCAAAAAATAAACTATCAATAATATTGTGTAATTCCTTTTGGATATATTTTGAATCATTATAGTTGCATTCAAAATTGAACGCCAATTCATTTTTGATGGAATTGCTTACTATTTGTAAATCAGGATTTTGCAAAACGATTTGCACATCACCATTATTTTTATCAACATGTATGGCGTAATAATCGGAATCGAAAATGTTATTATTGGCTATACATTTTATCAACTCTGATTTGCCTACGCCGCTTTCACCATATATTATATTTAAACCGGTTGAGAAGTGAATCAATTGTTCAGCAGCTTTGGTTTTGTTAATATATTTTAAGACAAAAGAGTTATTATCAATCACGGATTATACTCCGTACAACCCGCGTTGCTGAACCAACATTATCATGGATAACTTGCGTTGCTGCTAAACTTGCTTCCAAAAAACGATTTTTATCGTTCAGCAGAATTTTCATAATATCATAAAACTCGGTGCCATTTTTTATAGAGAAACCGCCGCCTTGTTTAAGCAATTCCATCGCTTCATGCGACTTATTATATTTGGGTCCGAATATAACAGGCAATCGAGCTATTGCCGGTTCCATAATATTGTGAATACCGCTTGAGAAGCCACCACCGATATAAGCAATTTGGCCCTGCCAGTAAAATCTTGACAACACCCCGACAACCCCCAATATCACAACTCGATTGTTTTGAATCTTTCTTTTCTTTTTAGAAGAAATTATTGACGGATCGTATCCGTTAGTTTTAAATAACTCTATTGAAGATTGAATATATTTTTCAGAAGGTTCATGGGGCACCCACAATACCGATAATTCCTGATCTTCTTCCATCAATTTTAGCAATGGATTAATAATATTTTTCTCGTCATCCGGCCATACACTACCAATTATCAGCCTTTTATCGCGCATCATAACACTGATAGTTTGATTCTTGGTAAACTTATCAGCCTTGGCTTTTACCTGATCATAACGCGGATTTCCAAGAACACGAATGATTGGTACATCACTGGGCCTAAGAATCCGTTTTAATTGTGTTTTATCAACGTCGGCAATTGTATAGATGGTAGCAAAAGATTTATATACGGTTCTATAAAAATTCTTTATGATCGGTATCACCTTCGATGTTGCACTATCAAATCGCACCGCAAATACCGAAACATGAATGTTTCTATGTTCTGCTAACCAGATCAAGTTAGGCCAAATATCATAAGATGCAAATATGATCTTTCTCGGCCTAACCACTTTCATCGCGCGGCGCAGCGACCAAATAAAATCAAACGGGATATATATTTTACAATCAATGTTATCATCCAGTACATTATTGTATCCTGATGGAGAAAAGAAACTTGCAATTACATAACAATCATTATCTACTTCTTTTAGACCTTTCAGCACCGGTTTTACCTGTTCAAATTCACCGTGCGATGCCGAGTGGAACCAATAAATTGGACGCTTTTTGTCCCAGTTCTTAACCGTATCTTTAAGTATTGAGATTGAATGAAAGCGTCCGATCAAGCCTTGCCGTAATTTTAAATTAAAGGCCGAACCAATTAATGCAACTACAAATATAAATGGATATATAAGAATATTATAAAGTAATACCCAAAATAACTTCAATTTAACAAACTCCTCATTTGCTGCAGCACGATTTCCAGAGTAATTGTGGTCAGGCAGTATTGCTGATCACGGTAGCATTTGCGCTTTCCATTCTGCGAACAGGGACGGCACCATACTTCATCATTTTGAATAAGCACTGAGGAATCACGATTTATTCCGGCTCCGGTTTCACGTGAGGTTGGTCCAAGTATTAAGACCACGTCTTTGCCCAACGCTTCTGCAGCATGTATAAATCCGGTGTCAGACCCGATGCAAAATTTTGCATTTGCTATAATTGCCATTGACTCTCTTAAATTTGTTTCACCCTGCAAATTTAAGTAAGATTTATCATAGCTTGCTAAATCCGAACAAATTTTATCATTCCTGCCGCCTAAAATGACAAAATCAATATCTTCTATTTCTTTAATTTTGAGAATAAGATCATGATAATTTTGTGTTGACCAGGTTTTTTGATGCCAAGCAGCACCCGGAATTAATGCTATATATTCACTATTGATCCCCTTAATCTTCAATAACTCATCGGCATTAAACCGTTCTTGATCGGATACAAATAATTCCGGCGACGGAAAATCTGAATCAGATAGCAAGCTTGCAATAGGTTTGTGCAAAAGCTGTAATTGACTGAAATCCGCCGAAAATAAATTTTTTCTGAATCTAAACAATAAAAACCGCTGCCAGCGCGGTTTTTGTAATGATCTAAAAACTTTATTTCTGATCATCATTTTAATGATGTTTGACCGCAATGAATTATGGAAATCAATTATCAGATCATAGTTGGAATTATTGATCCATTTCCCGGTTTTGATCAACTTGCCAAAACCGGCTGATCTTTCAAAAGAAATGATATTATCAATATATTTTAGACCTTCGAGCAGCGGTACAAAATCGGAACGTGTTATTATATCTATCTTGGCATTTGGGAAAATATTTTTTAACGTTTTAATTGGAGAAGTGGTCAATACTATATCCCCAATAGAACTGAATTTGATGGCTAAAATACGGTTTGGAGCAGCAACCTTATTTTTTCCGACTGCCATTATAATTTACCAAATCAATGAGTTTTTGCTTATAAACCGAATCAGGATAGTTTTTTACATCAGCTAAAGCATTATTAGAATATTCATCAATTTTTGAAATTGCGTAGTCAAATCCGCCGGTACTTTCTATAATTTGCTTCAATTCGGAAATATCAACTTTACTTTTTTTAATTTTGCGGATTAACCGTCCAATTTTTTGTTGCGTCTTGCTATCAGAATTATTCAGACTATATACGATCGGCAGGGTTATCATATTGCTAATAACATCACTTGCCACATCTTTGCCAATCTCAATTTCATTTCCCAGAAGATCAAAAAGATCGTCCTTTATTTGAAAGGCAATTCCCAAATTTATTCCAAAGGATTTCAGGATTTCCCGGTCTTCTGTTTTATCGGAAACCGATATAGCTCCGAGTTCGCAAGCAGTGCCGATCAGGGATGCGGTCTTTTTTTCAATCATTTTGAAATAAACTGCTTCCGACATTTTCTTCTTGATTGATTTTTCGATTTGTAACAATTCTCCCGAACTCAGATTTTCAGCAGTTTCACCGATGGAGTCCAATACTCTAAAATCCTTGGTTTTCACCATGTAAATCAAGGATTTACTCAGTACGTAATCCCCCATCAATAATGAAATTTTATTTTTCCATACCCTGTTTAATGAAGGCCAACCACGGCGATATTCGGCGTCATCTACAATATCATCATGGATCAGCGTAGCAATGTGTAATAATTCCATGACCGCCGCAGAGCGATAGGTATTCTCGTTGGGTGTGCCGCACAGATGCGCTGATAAGATTGTCAAAATCGGTCTGAAGCGTTTGCCGCGTCTTTGGATAATATATTTACTTACGGTATTGATCAGCTTTACATCGGATTTTAACGCCGATTCAAACTCGGATTGATACTTTTGCAGATCATCCTTAATCGGCTCGGTGATATTCCTCAAAATTGATTGCGACATTAGTTCTCTTTACTTTCTTTACGTTTCTTGGCACGAACAACTACAACCGAAACAAATATACTTATCTCATACAATACTATTAATGGAAATGTCATTATTAACATGCTGACCGGATCAGGTGGAGTAATAAATGCTGAGAGTACCATGATAGCTACAATTGAGTGCCGGCGATATTTCCGTAAGAATCTTGGTGTTAAAATTCCGACGGCTGAAAGGATAAATGAAACTATCGGCATCTCAAATATTATTCCCGCTCCCATCATCAGCCAAGTTATAAAACTAAAATAATAATTAATTGATATATTGTTTTCCACATCTCCGTAGCCCATTGAGGTGAAAAAATTGAGTGAGAATGGAATTATAACAAAATAGGCAAACAGGATACCGCATAAAAATGATAAGTAGGTAAATATGATAATTGGAAGTATAAATTTGATCTCGGAATTATACAACCCGGGAGCAACAAATTTCCATAATTGATAAGTGATGACCGGTAATCCCAAAATTATGCCACCAACAAAAGACAGTCCCCATTTCACCATGAACATTCCCTGCACCTTCAGTACTTGCAGATTGAACTGATCGCTTATCTTATCGGTAGGGGCAATCAGGATTTCCATGATCCTATCTATAAATATAAATGAGATGATTGCACCAACTACTACCGCCGCTAAGGATTTCAAGATACGCCACCTGAATTCTTCCAAGTGGTCCAAAAAACCCATTTCTAAGCTGCCATTACTCATACTTTTGTGCTTCTCATAATATCTTCGGCAATTTCATAAGCGGAAGATTTGATGGATTCCAAATCCCTCGTTCGTTGTTCTAACTCTTTCAAGCGCTTTGAGGTCCAAAATTCATTAAGCAGATTATTTTGCACCAAGTCAAACACCCGATCGCGGTGTCTATCTAATTGCTTTTGCGATATTATACCGGCTTGCTCCATTTTGTTCAAATGCGTGAATATTTTGGTATATAGCGCACTGACACCGTCGTCTTTACTGGCGATCGTATTTAATACCGGCGGTTCTAATTTTTCGGATGGTTGGTCATTGTGCAAAATTGATTTAAGTGTACTCGCCAAGCGATTTGCGCCGGAGCGGTCCGATTTATTTATTACAAAAAAGTCTGCTATTTCAATTAAACCGGCTTTCATTAATTGAACTTCATCACCGGATTCGGGAACCAACACAACGATTGCAATATCCACCGCCTTGATAACATCATATTCCCCCTGCCCCACGCCGACCGTTTCAAAGATAACAATATCTTTGCCGCTTGCTGCCAAGACATCGCCAACTTCTTGCGCACGTTTTGCCAAGCCGCCTAAATCACCGCGCGACCCCATGCTCCGGATATAAACAGCATCATTCCACGAGAATTTGTTCATCCTTACGCGATCGCCGAGTAAGGCGCCACCGGTAAAAGGACTTGTCGGGTCTATGGCGATCACACCTATGGATTTTTTATCATCAAGAGCAGTCTGAATAAGATGGTCAATTAATGTGCTTTTACCTGCGCCCGGCGGACCGGTAATTCCAATTCTCACGGAATCCTGAGTATGCGGATGTAGCGCAGTATAAAAAGCACTATCGTTGATTTTATTATCAATTATTTTGGTGATTATTCTGGATAGGATCCGGTGATCGTTTCCGCGAATATTGTTAATGATGTTTTGATCCATTCACTATATAAATGTACTACAATTAGATATACCGAAATTAGTCTGCAAAGATACGGAGTTTCGCAAGTCAATTCAAATTGGAAGAAATATAAAATATTGTTGTAAGTTTAACCATAGTTTGATATTGGAAATTATATTGTGCATCAATTAACCAAATATGTTCTTGATGAGCTTAATAAAAATGGTGATGTTACTAAGGCACCGCAAATGCAAGCCTACATGAAAACCAGTCAACCTTTTTACGGCGTCCAATCAAAGTTAAGGAAACAGATATTTCGAGATGCAATAAAAAAATGCCCGATCACAACCCGAGATAAATGGGAAAAAGCCATACTTGAATTGTGGAATGGCACGCATCGGGAAGCGATGTACCAAGCTTTGGAAGTAGCTAAGCGCTATAAAAAATATCACAATGAGGATGCTTGGCAATTATATGAGAAAATGTTGCGCACTGCTACAAACTGGGACACAGTTGATTGGCTATCTTCAAATTTGATCGGTGTCTTGGTTGATAAATACCGGCATTTTGAGACTAATATTTGGGAATGGACGGATGATAAGAATTTTTGGGTAAGGCGCGCTGCTATACTCGTTCACTTAAAACACAAAGAAAAAACCAATACTAAATTGCTATCGCAAACAATTTTAAAACTTGCCCATGAAAAAGAATTCTTTATTCGCAAAGCAATTGGTTGGGTATTACGGCAATATAGTTATACTGATGCCGATTGGGTAAAACAATTCATCGCTGACTATGACGATAAGTTGTCAGGCTTGAGCAAGCGGGAAGGATTAAAAGCTATCAATAGAAAAAATATTTAAATTCATATTGCAATTTATTATATAGGATTACCTAATTATGACAAAAATAAATATTTTGGTATTATTGATGATTTCAATATTTATCAGTTGTGATTGCAGTAGCAATTCAGATTGTGTCGATGTGGCATGTACGGAAGAATTTGTTATGATTACTGTCAATATTGTTGATAATGATCAAAATTCGATCATCTTGGATTATTATATGGTAAAAGATGTTGATAACAATATCGATTTAACAAACGAACTAAAGGATTATTATCAATCGTATTTAGATGAAGGTATTTATCCTATTTTCGATGATGATTTCCAACAAGACTATCAAAATCAGGAAATTGAACTTCAATTCATAGGATATATTGACAGTCAAGAAGTAATAAATGAATTCTATTTAGTTGGTGCAGACTGCTGCCACGTTTACCCGATTAGTGGTAATTATGATATTGCTATATAGTAATTTTAAAAATAATTTATATATTCATTTTCGTTTTTCTAGGATATAAAATCAATAATAAAGAGTTTAGGGAGATTAAAATTCATTCTGATTGATTATATTTGAATTTAAATATTAAATGCTACCAATGTACATCTCTGCAATATTATCTACGACTATAACAGATGAGCTCATACAAATAACTACAGTTATATCTGTATTAATAGCAATATTGGTACTAATATTTGGAATAAGATACGGCATACCTAATTTAAAATTATATCGCATAAAAAAAGCGGAAGAAAAACAAAGGATGAATTCCTTGTTTCTTAACGAAGGATGGATTGAAGGAAAAGAATTAAAGTATTCCATGTTAGAAAATAGTAGAGAGTTTAAAGAAGAACAAAATCCTTCTTATCAAAAAAATGCAATTCAAATTATTACCAATATCCTTGATAAAAGGGAGAAAATTGAAATAGATAATCATATCATGTTAATAGGAGATTCATTAAGTGGAAAAACACATATAACTGTTTCTACATTAAATAGATTGCAAAATAGTATTATTCTAATTCCAAATGAACATGATTTTATATCTGCAGCACAGAGTATATATGAACTGCCAGATATTCCATATAAACTGAACGATGCCCAGTATAAAATAATTATCATAGATAATCTCCATGAATTAATTAAAAAAGGTTCCTTAATAACAAAAACATTACTACATAAGGCAATAAATAATGGATATACAATATGGGCAAACTGTATTTCATTTGATGAATATCAATTAGTCAGAAGTGCATTAGATTTTAAAGAAGGTCCAACTGGTTTTTTTAAGGAAATATATTTAGATGGAAAAATTAATCGCAAAGAAGCAGAAAGAATTGCCAAAGTTTTTAACGTAACAATTAAACCAACATTTAATGGATTAATTGGAGAAATATTTAATGATCCAGTGGCAATGCTTAAGAAATACGATGATTTGAAGAAAGACTATATTACAAAAAATGTACTTATGTTTATCAAACAGGCTTATTTACTAGGTGCTTTTCAACAACCCTATAGAATGAAAATAGAATTAATTAGGGATGCATACAGTAAATACTATTCAACAGAAAATTTTACCAATTTTTATAAAGCATTACATGTTATTGAGCAAAAAGGATTTATCAAATTAAATAATAATAATAGTACATTTTCTTTTGAATCCGTTTGGTTTAATAATATTGTTGAACCTGATATTGACATCTTAAAATTTCACAAAAACTTTATTTGGAAAGATATATTACCACAAAACGTTGTTTATTATACAAATTTAATAAATAATTCAAAAGATTATAAACAAGCTTTCGATTTAAAAAATGAAATGATTGAAAAAGGGATTCAACCTAATATTGTCACTTATACGACCTTGATGAACCTTTCCAATGATTTCAAACAAGCT
>JANQGY010000011.1 GCA_028282845.1 bacterium
TTTTTCAATTTCACTTTTTTGTCCCGTAATCACAGGAATTGCTAAAATGTCTTCCGCTAACCTTCTATATAATTCTAAAGCTAATACAGTTTCATCTTCAGCTTCTTTAGCCGTTGCATGAGCAGTATGCCCTTCCTGCCATAAAAATTCTGTTGTACGTAAAAACAATCGTGTACGCATTTCCCACCGAACAACATTTGCCCATTGGTTAATCAATAGAGGTAGGTCACGGTAAGATTGTATCCACTTTTTATATAATGACCAAATTACCGTTTCGGAAGTTGGTCTAACGATCACTTCTTCCTCTAGTTTCGATTCCGGATCAGCAACAAGATCGCCGTCCTGTGCTTTAAGGCGGGTGTGTGTTACAACGGCACATTCTTTAGCAAATCCTTCTACATGTTCTGCTTCTTGCGCCAAAAATGATTTTGGTATAAATAAGGGGAAATAAGCGTTGGTATGCCCGGATTCCTTAATCATATCGTCAAGTGCTGTCTTGACGTTATCCCATAGTGCAAATCCATATGGTTTGATCACCATTGTGCCCTTAACCGGACCATGTTCAGCTAAATCAGCTTTCTTGACCACATCATTATACCACGCTGAAAAATTTTCACTCTGCGGTGTTACACCTTTTGACATTCTTATGTATCCTTAAAAAAAATTGTCTTAAAATTAACGGGGTTATTAAGGCTAAACAAAGAATTTGTTATTATAATAAATGACCATGAAACTTGAAGATATTGGATATAACACCAAGTTAGATCAATTTTTACAGGATCAAGGACTCGATAAAAACAATGTCGGGCGCGTATCAGCAGTGCACAAAGATAGCTATACTGTCATAACTCCCGATTCAGAACTTAGATCTACAATAACCGGAAATTATCAGTATTCAGTCAACAGTTCAGCGGAACTGCCGGCAGTCGGCGACTGGGTGCATTTATCACTATACGATGACGGGCAAGCCTTAATCACAGATTTATTGCCGCGTGTGAATCGGCTTGAACGCCGTGCCGCAGGCAAAGAATCTGAAGTACAAATAATTGCTGCTAATATTGACTACGGATTAATTGTTGAGGCGGTGGGTGAGCATTTCAACTTGAATCGCATAGAACGTTTTTTAGCAATATGTAACACATCCAATATTAAACCCATAATTATCATAACCAAGACCGATCTGATCACTGATGAAGAATCAGATGATTTGATCAAACAAGTAACAAATAGACTTAATAATATTCCAATGTTTACAATAAGCAATTTGAGTAAAGCAGGTATTGACAGTTTGAGTTCAATCCTGCAAAAAGGTAAAACATATTGCTTGCTTGGGCTATCCGGTGTCGGTAAGTCTTCTTTAATCAACAATTTGATCGGTAATGATGTCCTGATGACAAAAGCAATCAGCTCAAGCACTAACAAAGGCGTTCATACCACAACCCATCGTGAACTTTTTGTTCTCGAGAATGGTGGAATAATTATTGATAATCCCGGTGTGCGTGAGATTGGCTTAGCGGACACCGCCGGAAGTTTAGACACTACATTTGAACAAATCCATGATTTAAGCCTAAGGTGCAAATTTTCCAATTGTGCCCATTCGCATGAAAAAGGTTGTGCTATCTTGGCCGCAATCGAGCAGGGGGTACTTGAACAGGCCCAATTTGATAACTACCAAAAAATGAAACGGGAGCAATTTCACTTTAGCGCGTCCGTAGCCGAAAAACGGAAGAAAGATAAAGAATTCGGTAAAATGGTTAAAGACATACTGAAGACAAAAACTAAGAAGAGACATTAATATGTTAAGCAAGGCTGATATTAAGCTGATCAATTCACTTGAGAAAAAGAAGTACAGACAGGCTCACAATCTGTTCATTGTCGAAGGAGGACGGTTAGTGCATGACGCTTTAAGACAAAATGCTCCGCTTAAACAAATATTTCTGACTGAATCTTTCAGCAATAATCCTGACAATAAAGCAATTATAGACTTGATCGCTAAAAGGAATATTACATCTGAAATATTAACAGACAAGCAATTCAAGTCGATCTCTGAGACAGTAACACCTGCAGGACTTTTTGCCATTTGTGAAATACCGCGTGCTATTGAATTTAAACCGGATAGCCGGAAAAATTATCTTTATTTAGATACTATTCAAGAACCCGGCAACTTGGGAACTTTGCTGAGGAGCGCCAATTGGTTTGGTATTATTGATATAATTTTATCCAAAAATTGTATAGATGTTTATAACCCTAAAGTCGTGCGCTCTGCAATGGGCGCTCATTTTCAGTTGAATATCTACAATGATATAGATCTAAAAATATTTAGCAACCACACCAAGCTTGGCGCTTTTATGCAGGGCGATAGTATAAATAACATTAACGGAAAAACGCTTGGTCCTTGGGTATTGGTTATCGGAAATGAAGCACATGGTATTAGTGATAAAAACCAAAATTTAATTGATAAAAAAATTACCATTCCAAAACTCGGCGGTGGTGAATCTTTAAATGCTGCCATAGCGGGTAGCATTCTGCTATACCAATTAACTGCATCTTTATTATCTGACCAATAACCGTTAATTTTTAACCACTAAACCAAGCATAATTAATCACTTTGGAAAACAAAAATAATATTAGAATTGCCTTTGGCATTGTATTGCTTTCGTTATTGTTAGGCTTAGTTGCCGGTGCAGCGTTTATCGGCATTTCAGGTTCGGATTCTGATGTGGGTGATCCTACTACATCATTGACAATAATGGGGATCAGCACATTAATAATCGGAATTCCGGTGATAGTCTATTTGAAGTATCGAAACATTCCAATGGCAGTTGCCTTGCGTTTGAATAGTATTTCACCAAAATCTACATTCTCGGTTATTTTGTTATCAATCGGGATTATCATTCTTATTGATGAATTGGATCGCATAATTTACATATTATTCGGACAACCGGAATATCTTGCGGAATTAGCCGAACAACTTAAAATTTCATCAATTTATAGCGGTTTTGTCATAATTATGACGACGGTTCTGATTGCACCATTTATTGAAGAAATGTTGTTCAGAGGTTATTTACAAAAAGTGTTGGAAAACTCATGGCAGGACGTTACCAAAGCCGTTCTGATAACCAGTTTATTTTTTGCTTTCATTCATCTGAATCTTTATTGGGTAGTTCAAATATATTTACTTGGACTGGTGTTAGGATTTTTGGCATGGCGGACAAACTCCATTTGGCCCGGACTAATTCTGCATGGACTTAATAACGGTTTTGCTGTAGCTTTAAATAACGCCCAAGATATATTTGATAAGTATTATAATTGGCATGAGCATGTCAATCCGCTTTGGATTATATGTGCCATTATTTTAATAGTTTTCGGATTTCGATCCCTAAACCATGATTTGGAGAATAAATCATGAAAAAAGAAATGTTTGAACATGAAATTTCCCTGCTACGCGATACTTTTCGTCGTCTATTAAATCGCAAAGCAAATATCAATTTGTTAAAATTAGTAGAAAAAACACATCCGGCCGATCTAGCCGTAATATATCGTTTCTTTACCGATTTTGAACAGGATTATCTGTTCAAATTAATGGATGATACTGCTTATGGCGCGGAGTTCCTAAGTGAATTAGATGAATCCATCTTAGAGGATTTGCTTGAAGAGGTATCGCCGGAACGGTTGGTTCCGATCATCAGGGAGGCAAGTTCCGATGACCAAAAAACCATTTTAGATGCCCTGCCCGATGAAAAGGCTCAAGCTATTATTGATTCTTTACATGTGGATGAACAGGAAGAAATTGAAGAAATGCTTGCCTATCCCGAAGATAGTGCCGGCAGCATGATGTCAAGGGATGTATTTACGCTTAGTGAAGAACTAACTGCGGGTGAGGCAATTAAAGACCTTCAAAACCAGGAAGGAGCCGAAATGGTTTTCTACCTGTATGTAACTAATAATCAAAATCAGTTGGTTGGGGTCATTTCATTACGGGATTTAGCTACAACAAAATCTTCCACAAAATTAAATGCTATGATGATCAAGAATGTTCAATACGTCCGGGCTGAGACCGATCAGGAAGAAGTTGCCAAAATTGTTTCTCGCTACAATTTATTAGCCGTTCCGGTAGTTGATTCCAACGACGAAATACTGGGTATAGTTACCGTTGATGACGTTGTGGATGTTATCCGCGAAGAAGCCACTGAAGATTTTTTACAGATGGCCGGTGCTGGTAAGGACCGTGAAATATTGATGAAATCTTCCTGGGGCAATGCTAAATCAAGGCTTCCCTGGCTGTTTGCCAGTTGGATTGGCGGCGTGGTCGCAATCTCGATTATCGGTTATTTTGAAACTATGTTACAAAGTATTGTGGTACTTGCGGCTTTTATTCCGGTTATCATCGGTATGGGCGGTAATATTGGAACGCAGTCTTCTACGATAATCGTGCGGGGCTTGGCAACCGGTCGAATAGATTTAGGTAGTGACCTAAAATTGATACTTAAAGAACTCAGCGTAGGCTTAATATTAGGCAGTCTCTATGGATTGCTGCTTGGAATTTTAGCTTTCTTCTTTTTTAAGGAAGAGGCTCCGGCTATGTTCGGAATTGTTGTTGGGTTGAGCATTTGTGCATCAATGGTCTTGGCAACTTCTATCGGAACTGTCGTTCCGCTATTATTAAGAAAATTGGAGATTGATCCGGCGATTGCAACGGGACCCTTCGTTACCACCACCATAGATATTCTTGGTGTAGGAATTTACTTTTTAATCGCCTCGGCTCTTTTACCGCTTTAATGTTTGCATTGTTGATCATTACGATTGGCATTTTTACGCTATATGCCCTTTATATGCTATACTTTTTAACCGGTTTATACCGAGTTGGAAAACAGCCCGCGGTGTTCAGCACGCTTGAACCTTTTGTTTCCGTAATTATCGCCGCTCGCAATGAAGAAGAAAATATTGGTGCTTTGCTCACAGATCTAATCGCACAATCATATAATAAAAGTAAATTGGAAATTATTATCGCTAATGATCGCTCAAGCGATAAAACCGGACAAATTATCAGCGATTACCAAGTCAAATACAAGCACATTCAAGTAGTTAAAATTGAAGAAAAAGCTGAACACATGACGCCTAAGAAATATGCGCTAACCAAGGCGATTGAGCAGGCTAAAGGAGAACTAATTATTTCCACCGATGCCGATTGTCGCGTACCGGTTAATTGGGTAAGTAGTTTTGTGAAGCAATTTGACGCTGAAACTGGGGTTGTCGTTGGCTACTCCAAGGTTGATGCCAAACCGGATTCCTTTTTCCATAATTATCAAAAAATTGATTTTCTGGCTTTAATGTCTGCCAATGCCGGCTCCTTTGGCTGGAACGTCCCTTGGACAGGTTCGGGACAGAACATTGCCTACAAAAGGAGTTTATTTGACAAGATAAATGGTTTTGAATCGGTCGCCGATCAGGTATCGGGCGATGATTTTTATCTGGTACAAGCGATTTCCAAATTAGCTAAAGCACGTTATAATTCCAATCCTGAGGGATTCGTAAAAACACAGCCGATGGAATCAGTTAACGCTTTTTTGCAGCAGCGAACACGTTGGGCATCTAATTCGCGTAAGTTATTTGATTCGGATTTCTTTTTCCTGTTATTTCTATTCCTAAATCTATTTGTAAATACACTACTATTCAGCGGATTATTTTTTAGTTCAGCCTGGACATATTTACCATCGCTCTTCGGAATAAAACTGCTCTTTGATTCGATGGTGGTCGCTTATGGTTCGATTATCTTTGATACAAAATTCAACATCGGTATTTATTTATTATGGGCGTTTTTCCAACCCCTTTATACGCCCCTTTTAGCAGTCAAAAGCATGTTCGGTAAATTTCACTGGAAAGAATAATGAATATAAGGGCAAGTATTAGGCGTTTACTGGCTTTGTCTTTTCTGATTGGTTGTCTTCTCGGACAAAAATATGATGTTAAATTGTGGGGTATAAAGGTAGGAACTGCAATAATCGCTGAGGAATCGGGAAGTGATATAACACTCAACATTCAAGCTTTAGACTTCATAAATAATTTTTATCCGGTTGAATTAGAATTTTATACCAAATACGATACTTCTGATTACACCGTCGTAGAAATGAGCAAAAACGTTCAACAGGGTGATTACAGAGAAAAATATAATGTAAAATATCTAAATAATGGTTATGCAGTATACAATGATGAGGACACGTTGCAAACCAATTCTAATACGCATTCGTTTCTATCCTTATTATTTAGAATAGTTGAATCACCGGTTGATTCAATAGATACCAAATGGTTCAATCTCGAGAATGAAGGAATCTTATACAAAGCGCGCCTTTTATGGAACGATACTACCACATTTGTAATCAACAATAATAAATACATCTGTGATCATTACCGTTTTGATCTAGAAATAACCGATGATTCTTCAAAAATGTTTGATGAAACCGATTATTTCAATGATTTATTTTTCGATATAAATTCAATTCGTCAGATATGGGTCGAAAATTGGCAGAAACAGAAAAGACTAATAAAATTAACGCTAAAAAACAGCTTGATAAACCTGGAAATGGTAATAGCCGACTAAAGACCTTCTTTCAGTATTACTGGACGTATCTCTTAGTTTGGACACTTTTCTTGGTGGCAATAGTTGTTGCACTGTACTTTGGCGTGGAAAAAAAAGTGGTTGTTTTAGTCACACTGGCGCTTGGTGTTTTTACACAGTTTTTTACCGGTTTAACCGCGCTAATAGCGATGATACCATTCGTGGGCCCATTGATCGTTAAAGTACTGGCTATTCCTTTCTTCTGGCTCTTGAACGGACTTGGTTATTTTGTTTCAATTGTCGCTATAAAAAAGGGGTATTCCCGTGAATTGATCGGCAGCCGTGCCTTAACTTTTGCGGTGTTGATTGGATTAGTATTAGGTTATATTATCGGTCATATAATTCCAATAAAATGAATATATTAATTATACAGGGACCAAATTTTAATCTGATGGGATTGAAATCAGCCAAGCGCGGTGAGCGTGTAACTTTAGATAAGATAAATCGCGGAATCAGACGTTTTATTCGTGAGAAAGACATCGAAGTGAAGATATATCAAACTCACAGTGTCGAGAAGGCGGTAACATTACTGCAACGTAACCGTAATTGGGCTGATGGTATCATCATTGCGCCGGGTGCGTGGAGCACTTACGAGGCGATATTAGTTGATACACTACAATTGATCGAAGTTCCTACTATTGAGGTGCATAGCAAACATGACAATAAGGATTATGTAAAAAACTCCATATTATCGCCGGTTTGCAAGGAAACAATTGTGTTAACTCCGGATGAAATGTTTGTTGAGGCGGTTAAAAGTTTATTCAAATAGTTTACGTTTTATATATAAAAAAGGGCTCCAGATGGAGCCCTTTTTATTTTTATTTAACTTTTTGCTTAGAGTTCAAATCCCAAGCTGATCAATTGGTTTGCATCGAATATTTCTGTAGCTCTATATACATAATCCAATTTTAAACCAACTCCCATGAGATTATATTTTAAACCAAAGCCGAATGTTGCACCAAATAGAACATCTTCAGCATCAATTTCATCGACCATAGCATAAGTATAACCTGCTCTTAGGAAGATCATATCGTTAAAGGCATACTCACCACCAAGGTTCAACTCATCATAACTGGTGTTATTGCTTACAAATGATGCACCCAAGAAAATCGGCTCACCAATTTTGTAGCTAAGTCCCATAGAATATGACGATGGTAACTGGTCATAAGAAGCTTCTTTATAGTAGAAATCCGTTAATCCGTCAACGGTAGCTTCAGCGATCAGACCAGAGCCTTCATAGTGCATGTCATTACCAATATTTTTAAGGACTAATGCTAAACCTAGTCCTTCAATATTGGCAAAGTTGGTGTATTGTACACCAATATCGAATGCTACTGCTGAGGCTTCGGCACGCGGGATGCTCTCATAAACTAGTTTACCAGTCACACCGAAATTAATCCTATCAGTAAAGGCTCTACCATAAGTAAGCGCCATTGTCATATAGGTCGGTGAGAATGTTGCACCCGCGGCACCATCTATATCCTGAACAGTGGTTATTGGAATATCACCAAAATCGAATGTTTTAGCCGTAAAGCCAATGTTTCCAAATCCTCCCAATGCGCCACCAACTGCAAAATAGTTTACATTGATGTCAGCAATGTAAGACATTGTCGAAAACGTTCCGCTTGCAGTATTCAAGGAAGAAACTGAAGCAGGATTCCAAAAGACAGCGTCAACTCCACGAGTGTACACCAGATCAGCACCCGCCATGGCCAAGTCACGGGCACCAACCGGAACGATAACTTGCGTTCCGGCGGTTGTACCTAATCTTGACTCATCACCAGCAAATACTAAACCTAGCAGCAAAATCGTGAGTATGAATATTCTAGTAATTTTCATTATCTCAACTCCTTAATAGTATTCAAGTATCTGGTTAGCTTGAACAACAAATAGTTTCAGAATTTTTGAGCCAAGGTTCTGACCATCCACATCCATATCAATGTGTGCAATATACACACCGGATGCCACTGGTAAGTTCGTATAGTTCCTTATATCCCAATCGAGATATTGTGAATCACTATCTTTTTCGAGAGTTCTAACGATCTTACCATCAAGCGAGAATATCTTAATTGTCGCTTTCTGTGGTAGATGCGTAAAGGTCATGAAGTTGTCAAAACGGTTTGTTTCCTGACTATTATTCGCATAATAAGGATTCGGGAATACATTTACCATCTTAACAGCTTCTTTTGCTAAAGCATCTGAAACCGTATTTGCTGGGGCTGTCCATGTAAATTTGTCATTAACGGTATTTGGTTTTGTTGTAACAAATCTATAAACCGTACCGGCTTCAGGTTCAAGTGCATCAACATTAGCCGGGAAAGTCGGATCAGCAACATCACCACCATTCCAGTTCATAAACACTGTTCTTGACATCACATTCCAAGAATCCAAAGGACCACCGGGATCATGCGATCCGGGACCTGCCGTCCAGCCGGCCTGAGTACCGCCAGCCTCCATAGCAGCCCACCAATTATCGTGTCCTACTGTTCCTGGAGTATCGTCCGTTGGTGCATGGACATAAACACGGTCTGTATACGGATCATTTGCCGCACCAGAGGTTTCATGGTCATCAGCAATGAGACCCCAGACTCCATCACCATTGTCATCCAATAGCCAAATAATTAATTGATAGTCATCACTTGGGTCATCAGGTGTTCCTGAACCAATATTCCAAACCTCAAATGGGGCCGGTTGGCTGAACCATCCATCACCCCAGTTATCAAAGAACCTTCCATTTCCAGTGAATCTGAATTCAAAATCGTCAGGAATTAAAGCCGATATTCCCACTCCACCGCCCGAGAAAACCACGAGTGAATTGAAGAAAGTTTCGGGTCCTCCTGGGCCGTAGCCCGGATGTGTATTAAAGAAAAACACTGATCCATTGGTCTGCATCCTGGCACGCGCATCAGATTGATCACCAACTATCAACCAATCCGGATATCGCCACGCTGCAAGGCCATCAACCACCGGATCTAGTGGACCGGCAGCATTACTTACTACACCAACCCATTTCATGTCTTCCGGAGCACCAGTTACATTTATTCGCAGTCCATCAATAATCGGATTAGCGCCTTCACCAACGTCAGCAGCTGGGATCAATTTTCCATCAACCACATTTTCTTCTTGATAACCACTTTGTATTGTGTAGCCGGGGCTTACTTCTCCAGTGGTTATATTACGAACCTTCCAAACGAAGAATGATTTAAATTGATAACCAATTTCATCAATTGTGCCGGAACCTTCTGCATTGGCATTTACAGTGTATCCCGGTCCAATGCTAAAGGCATCACATGTAGCCTGATTATCAGGTATTCCGTCACCATCGAGGTCTTCTGTGCAATATAACGAGGCCCAGCCGTCGTCATAAACCGTATAATCAAATGCGATTGGCGCTGAAACGGAACTTGAGCTAACGTTAATGGTAACTACTTCTCCGCCGGCAAAATCGCCTGCACCATCCATATCCAAATCTCCGAATAACACAGACTGTCCATCAGCTTGAATTGATGATACAATTCCGCTTGGAGCCATTACACTGTTTATCTCTGCGCCAGGAATACTAATCAATACACCCGAAGCATAATTAAAGTCCGGCGACACAACGTGCACTTCAAAATTAAGGTCTAAAGTACCACCTGTTCCTGTTACAGCTGATCCTGTAACGGTTGACGGCGACACGTCCAAAAGCTTAGCCACAACACCTGGTTCGGCAGTTGCTTTCCAGACACCATCAACATCTAAATAATAATGATCCATACCAAATGTAACTTGATAATCATCTCCGGTAAGCGCCATCGGATCAACAACTTCAACAGTAACACCACCATCTGAAGCACCCGCTGGGTGATCAGCACTAATGGCATCACCATACTCCGCCCCAAACGCTGTACCGACAGGAGCAGGGGCAAGCGTTACGGTGACCGGCGTTAATGGAGACTCAAGCGACTGATCTTCAATTAGCGCCGGTGCCGGATTATAGTTATATGCCGTTACAGCAAAATAATAATCTGAACCGGCATATAAAGGTCCGCCATTGATCCAATCATAATCAATCTCAATTGATCTTTGAACACCCTTATCTAAACCAAATTGCACCGGTACAGTAACCACTTCACCATATTCAGCTAAGAACCGTTTACCATATACCGTCTGCACTCCATCAATAAGATCATAAGTTGCAATACGTACCGCTTGATCTTTTGAAGCAGTCGGGGTCGGTAGTTGATAAACATTGTAGCCCTGGAATGAATAACCCACTCGCGGATTGTTTTCCGTAGCAAGCACAGCATCCATATTGCCACCCCACTCTAAAGAAACCGTTTCCTCGGTTACTGCTGAGATAGGCTGTGGAGCAGCAGGAGCCGAAGGTACTGATGTAAACAGGTCGTCAAACAGTTTCTGAGCAATTTCATCAGTGTTCTTCATTGCCGTAATAGATGTTAAATTGTCACTTCCAAGACCACCAACTAGAGCAACAACAATATCCTGCGTATCACCTTCTGCTAAAACAAATGGACCGGAGTTGATCAACATTCTTCTATCAGCAGGATTGCTGTCATTAAAACCGGTTCCGGCAACCGGATCACCATTAAACGGGAATAATGTCGGTAATCCTGTTGTTGCATCGATCCATGGTGTCGGATTCTCCAAATCATCCAAAGGCGCAAAACCTCGCATTAAATTGTAATACTCACGCGCAGCCTCTACGCTACCATAAGGACTTGGATCGCTATAATCACCACCGGCAACGAAATATCCAAAACTGGACGCCGGTAAGTTCCGAAAACCTTCACGTTCCTTAAGATTAAATATCGCTGTTTCACCGTCAGCCTTAACAATCGGGCCGGCAAAGAAGTCATAACCGGCTGATGGCGGAGGCAGACCAAGCTTAGCGTAGTTGTCATCAACCGGACCGCCATTATATACATACATTAAACTTTTCTCAACATCAACACCCACCAAGTCATCAGTATAGTTACCAACATCGGGGTCAGACCATAATGATATATAGGCTTCTTCCAAATCGCCTTGACCTTTATTGATCAGGCGAATTAGTTTAAAGATGATCTGTCCTAATCCACCACCGGGCTGATTATAAGCCCATAATGTCATCTGCTGTTCGATACCAATTGGGTCAGTCCCATAAAGGTCACGGGTTGTCACCGTATCGGCATCTGTGATAACCATCCAGACGACCTGATCCGCATCAGCTATACCGGGCGTTTCTCCTTGGCCCGGTTCATAAATTCCGTTATTATTTAGATCATAAAATGGAGCACCCAATTCAGTTGGCCATTCCTGCCAGTCTGTCTTGTATTGGTCTATAATCGACTCAATTTGAGCATCTGACACCGCGCTAAGTTCGATCTCAGCCTGCTCAGCCGCATCCTGCCGAACCTGATCGGCAGTCAATGTTTCCCAATCTCTCCTAATTCTGTAAAGCCGAACACGAGGATCCTGAGATTGGGTTACGTGATTACCATTAGCATCAATATAGCCACGCTCGGTACCGGTACGGTATATCTGACCGGAGACCTTTAAATTGCCCTCTTGGTACCCACCGACTAAAACACCATCTTGATATATAATTGCTTCAGTGCCGCGCGGGTAAAAGCCTCCCGAAGAACCGGATGGCGTATGGGCAGATTCTCCATTATCCCTCACAAAATAACCCCAATTGCCAATATTGACCAATGTGCGCTCGGGATTATCTGCCAGTACTTTACCGAGCTGTGGGCTTCTCACAGTGGTCAGTCCGGTATTGTACTCTTTGGCATATCCACTACTTATAATAAGCAGAACAGATAGCATAAATATTATTTTCTTCATTTTCGTTTCCTTATTCTAATAAGCGCTTCAATTAAAAGTCCACCGTAAAGCCAATAAAGACTTGCCGTGGAGCACTAATTAGCATTAGTCTATCATTAGCACCGCCAACCTCGGTCCTGTATGCTTCATCGTTTGCGATATTGATCGCGTTGTAGAGCTCAATATAATCATCAACACCGTTACCGTCAATATCACCACCATACAGTTCAACAAAATCTCCGTAATATGTTATGTCTGAAATAAAACCATCATCGTCGCCACTACCGGTGGCCTGATAGACATTCAATACGTTACGAGTATTGAGCAGATTCGTAACGCGGGCAAATAATGTTAAACCAACCGAACCAAGGTTAATCCGCTTGTCAATTCGTAAATCAATTTCAAACGTCCATGGCGTCATGGAAGAACCAATCGCCTCAAGGGCTTGTCTGCTACGCGTATCATTCATATAATCTACGCCGGCGTCATAGGCATCAACCTGTCCACCGGGTGGTCTGTACACGTAAGTAAAGGCATGTCCGCTTGAGAAATTCATCACTGTATTTACACCAAGATTCTCAAGAATTGGTCCGCCATCATTATTGCCAAACCGATAATCAAGCTTAATCGAACCAACATGCGGCTGGTTAAAATCAACCGGCATGATCATCTTAGGTGTTACAGCACCACGATCTACAGCTGAGATATACGAAGTTGCATTACTTCCGGTCCCTTCAGCTTGCGAGAAGGTATAATTGATTTCTCCCGCAAGGCGATTGAGGCGACGCATGGTCAATTTGGATTCAACACCTTTGGTCGTAGAGAAGTCACCATTGATTCTTCTATTATAGGCAGAAGCCAAATCACCAGCCGGGCTGGTAATGCGCTCAGTTGCCACAAGGCCTTTTTGATTCTTATAAAAACCGGTCAAGTCCAAAGCAAGATTTTGTCCGAACAAACGCGAGAAACCAATTTCATACTGAGTTGTTTCAATCGCGCCAATTCCAAATCCAACCGGATTGGTATAAAAGTTACCACCAACGGCAATTTGAGTACGATAATCATAAGCAGTGTACCAGTTAGACCCCAAATCGGGCATCTGAGCAAATCTACCGTAGTATCCATATACCTTGGCGACATCAGAAACCGGGAAGGATACACCAATTCTTGGTTGAATATGAATTGACGGGTCCACTTTTTCCCATTGGTTAAGTTGAATATAATTACTTTCATCATAGATTTCAATCGAATCAGCAAATAACAAGGTTTCTTCATCAAGATCAAGCCGATCAATTCTCAAACCGGCATTCACGATTATGTCATTAAATTCAAATTTGTCCTGGATATAGAAACCCAATTCGCTTGGCTGTTTCGCCCCATCCATATAGTAGGTATTTTCGTCTTCGCCATAGATTTTACGGTCATCAATTTCTTTTTCATCCAAATCATAACCATAACCATCTACATATACTCTTTTTTGATCATAGGGTACATCATCCCAAGAACCGTAAGTATCAATACCATACGCTGCTTTTCCGTAAACCGGATCTGCCGCAAAGATTACACCAGACACTCGGATATCTTTCCTTCTTGAATTATATTTTATATAATTGAATCCACCGGTCAGTGTATGCCTGTTTTTAATAGTTGTAAATGATCCGCTAACAGAGAATTGGCGGGTTTCAACATGAGTATAGAAATTCTGCGGGCGGGTTCCGGGGCGGTTAAACGGAATACCATTTATACGATAATCAGTCTTTTCAGTATAAGCATCTTTAAAGGGCGTCCAAACGGTATCTGCAAAACCAAGCTCCTGATGCACGGCAGCACTATCAGTCCATGATAGCCAATCATTTCCAAACCATTCGTCCTTAAGATCGCTATTTACCGACAGATAACCGAGGTTTAACTTGATTAATGTATTAGCTGATAGACTGTAAGACAGTT
>JANQGY010000018.1:0-187500 GCA_028282845.1 bacterium
GGGCTTTTTTTAAACCATTTATTTCATGAATATCATTTTTCGTTTTTCTGAATATACTTTATCAGAATTTGTAGCAATAGCTTTAAAATGATATAAATACACTCCGGCGGGAACCTCTTCGCCATTTTGGTTTGTTCCATTCCACATGATACTATGACTGCCAATCGATTGATCGCCCAAATCCCAACTAATTACGTTTTGTCCGTTGAGATCGTACACACCAATATTGACAATACTGTTTTCTGGAAGGTTATAATTGATGTTTGTTGTTGGATTAAATGGATTTGGGAAATTATTAATCGTTAAAAATTCTGGGACAACTTCCATGGAGAGTTGATTTTCATGATCATTTATACTTGGATGAGGTGGATATTGAATACTAATATCTTTATAAACGGTTGTTGATTGGTTGGAACTATCATCTACAATCAGTTTTAATCTATCAGTTCTCGTAACATCACCAATATAAGTATATGTTTTTGTATATGAACTACCTGATCCAACATATTGAAATGAAGAAGCCCCTGTTTTATAATACCATTCATATGCATAAGGTGTAAGACCACCGCTGACATTCGCATTCCATGTGTATTGAGTATTATCTCCCGCCGAATATGGTAATGTAACAGTCGAAGATCCCGAAATACTAGCGGATGGCGTCGTCGGCCAGTTCATTACAGAGCCCACCGTACTATTGCCGGTATGAGAGGTAATAGTACCATTTCTAAATGTAATTTCTGTATCGGGGGAGGAAGAAGATGGCATATTTAATTGAAAATATTTATTGCCAATTCTTATATAATAATTCCCCCGATTTACGGCAGTGATACAAGACCCAGTCATAACAGTTCCATCTCCATAGACTTCTATATCAGCATTAAAAGTGTTTCGTATGGTCCACGAACCACAGGAAGTCATTTCAGCGACCGGGTCAAAATCTAGTGTACGAACCTGAACAAGAGCTTGAAGTGGAGCGCCCGAACTATTTTCTATACGAAGCTGTATTTCGTATTCATGTGATTGTACAAAAGATATAAGTATCAATAATGTAATAACAATTTGAACTTTTCTACTCATTATGATTTCTCCTTATTCTTAGTAAATATAAATAATACTATAATTACTTAACTATATAATGCAATTATATAATAATAGTATGTATTAATATACCTACATATCACGATATATGTATGAATTTTCTATGGGATTAAATATTATAATTAATGAACTAGTTTTTCATAACACCAAATAGTTAACTATCAACCCTCAGGAAATATCCGTCTCCTTCACCAAGAGGATAGTGAAGCCTAAAAGAAACCTAAAAAATATAGAGATTTAATTGTACGCGTAGCCGGTTACAGTGATTATTTTGTTGATCTTGGAACTGATCTGCAAAATGAGATTATTCTAAGGTCAGAACAAGAGATATAAAAAAGCCCCAAATTTTTTAGTCATTTTATACTCCTTTTAAAAGTTGAAGTAGAATTAGTCAACAGCTGTCTAACGTTTTGGTGATTCCGGATCCCCGTAGCCCCAGTGACTAAAGTCATACAAATCATTTAATATATTCATTAACTGGAATCCGAGGATTACTTTGGTTAAGTCTCAGGCAAGCATCCCATACATTTAATAACCAACCAACTTACGTAAAACCCAACTTTAAATTGATCGCTTAATTCATAAGAGAATGATTTGGGGCAATCTATACAAGATGTTAAAAATAGAAGTAAAATTATGTATAAAAGATTATTCGTGTTCCTAATCATAAGCTATTTTTTCATAGCTTTATATGTCAATGGTAATCACCAATCTATATTAAATTGGTATTTTTTTAATTGTTGTTAGATAGTTCATCACACCATTTTTCAAATCTTCTATGTCTTCATCGTAAGGATTTATTAAAAATACTCTTTCTTCTACTGCCCAATCCGGTACTGTATAAAATACTTCCTTATTTTTTAAATCTCCCTTCCTGATAATCTGAATATGAAAATATTGTGGATCATTATCTTGATCCCGAATTACCAACTGGTTAAAATCTGAAATTATAGGTTCACAATTGCTATTTTGTGGACTTTCAGGATATAAGTATACTTCAAATTGGGGAAATGCATAATAGAGAGTACAACCGTATAAGCTTGATATGCTTTGATTATCCCCATTTTTTAAAATGAAATAATTCACAAGTTCAAAATCCATACATGAAAAACTGTCTGTAATGTCAATAGCTTCATTTGCATTGGTACTTATCGAATTTTGGCCGTTGTCCTCACAACTACTTAAAAATAGTATCAATATCAATAATAACAAGTTTTTCATATTAAATTTATTTTAGGATTCTAAGATTTTATTGCAATAATCATTGTGTTCAAAGTTTTTACTATTAATTAACATTATACTGAATAGGATTAGCATTGATTTCCCCAATCCAATATCGTTCATCCGTTAAATATCTTTCGTCTTTGGCAATATTAAAGTTAAAATTTAAGTCCAAGAAACAATAATAGACTCCGTCTGGAATTTTTGGATAATTTTCGATCAATATTGTTCGCGTTATAGATTTATTACTTTCAATTTTTGAGAACCATTCAGGTTTCCAATTTTCAAAAGGGGTGTTTATGCCATAATCAGTTGGTTTAATTGAAGTAAAAGGACCCGTGGTTTCACTCCATAAAGCTACACCTTGACTAATATAATGGAATAAATTCTTTTCTAAAAGATCAGTATCTAATACGTAAAGATCATCTTTGTCATTATTTATTAAAGTATAAGTACATTGGATGTCTGATGAATCGGAGTTTTCCACTATCTCTATATTTTCTATAATCAATTCTATACCGGATTGAAAGACATTATCATAAATTAGTGCTTCTTTAATCAGGTCATTATAACGATCATCAGGATTATTTAATATATTTGGATAATGATTTTCAGCAATGGATATTTGTATAATATCTTCAGGAAAATCTTCAAAGAATTTTAAATCTGAAATATATATTCCTTCGGGAGCTTTAACTATTGTACTAGAATAAATATAACCTAAATAACATGGCTTGTTAAAAGCTGTAACAACAAAAGGTTTTGTCATCCAATTTTCTGGTAGTCCATTTGATAATGAATCTGGAAAAAACTCTTTATAAGTGCCTTTTAAATAAATATTGTGACTTGAAAAATCATAAGAAATAATATCTTCTGATGATATCCAAGGTGTTGGATTGAGTGCTATATCGGTTAATTCTAATTCTCTAAGTTGCTCAATTTCCATATCTTCGTTTTTGGGGAAGTGGATTGCAAATTTTGGTTCTCCAGTTGAATTATTATCAATACAACTAAAAAGTAAGAGAGATAAGATAATGATTTTGATCGCAGTTTTCATTTTTTCGAGCATAGACTATTTTAATATAATCATAGTTTTACTAGTGCTAAACCCACCTGCCTGTAACTTGTAAATATAAATTCCTGATCCTACTTTAATGTCGTATTTATCGTTGCCATCCCAATAAACTTGATAATAGCCGCTTGGCTGATGGCTCTCTACAAGCGTAATTATCTCGCTACCGTAAATATCATACACTTTAAGTTTGACATTGGATGGTTCTTGTAAAATATAGCTTATAGTTGTAAAAGCATTAAAAGGGTTCGGCCAGTTTTGTTTTACCTCTACAGGTTGGCCATTGTCTGTGACTGCAGAGGATGTTAAAAATTTGAAACTTGTTCTGATAATTTTTCTATTACAGAATATATTAAGTTTGTGTCAATTCCGGATGGTTCATATTGATAAAAATGAACACCAATATTATCCTTATAGCCAACTACTGAAAACTGGTTTTTACGATGAAAACTAGGTTCACTCAATTGTTGCCATTCAGTAATTATGGATCTAAGAGAATCGATGTCATCAAGATGGAATACTTTACTGCCAGCAAATTTACCATGTATTTCACTGGCATCTAATGCTAGTGATCCCGAATCAAATTGGCAAATATCAATTCCAATGACTGAACCGCTATCATCCTTCCATTCCTTTCTAATACCGATTACAAGATTAGTTGTGTCAGTAGCCCATTTAGAATCATAAATACTATGAGGTGAAAAATCTTCCATTTCAGATAAAGTAAATACAGGATTAACAATTATTTGGAATTCTAAATTTGTAATCTGTTTTTGTTTAGTTCCTAATTCATACGAAATAACATTATGGCTCAAATTTGATTCTATTTTGGTGAGTAATTTTGAAGAAATGGAATCTATTATTATTTTATCATTTATACTATAACCTATTATTTTTACTATTGCTATTCCAATATTACCCCTCACAAAATATAAAGCTCCACCACTGATTGAATTCCATGATCCATCTGCAATAATATTACCGTTTATGGAACCCCAAAAATAAGGAGCTGAGTGGCCTAATGCAGAATAACTGGTACCTGTCAGGGCTCTATAACTATTTTCAAATTCATAATAGTCAATTATTATTTTATGATCAGCGTTTGCTGTTACCCATTCTTGACTAATTCCGTAGATAATCTGATTTTGCTCATTAATTGCCCAATGCGATTTCGACTGACTTTCAATAGTATACCCATCAATTTCATCGTTGGTTAGTAAATAGTTTTCTTGGGCGGATAAAGAAGATGTAAACAATATACAAATTAGTGTTGAAATACTTGTTACAAGTTTTTTTAAATTTTTATTGTTATTTAACATTTTTAATTCCTTATAATTGTATTTTTAATATACACTTGTGTATTTCGTGGCGGTTAGAGGAGTCCAGGCGCCTAAAAAATATAAATCATTTTTTCATAACTCCATATGGCTCACTATCGATTCGTAAAAAATTCTCATCGCTACCACCAACCATATTATGTAAACCAAAATTCACATGTGATAAAACTATAGATTCTGCAGAATTCTTAATCGTTATTTCTGCGAGTGTCACTGATCCAATATCCGGAGGTTGCCTAAATGTTACAAAGTATTCTCCAATTAGTACTTTTCGAGCATTATTTTCTACAATAATTATTCTTGCTTTTCCGGATCTACTTAAATCGAGTTTTTCTATATTCGCTTTGTCTTGTATTATTAATTGATTTTCCCACCTTCCTATTATGGCTTCTTTGAATTCAAATGCTAAAAGGTTTTCTCTAATTTCTACGTTTGAGTAATATTCGATACTGCTTGTGATTGATCCTTCGCAACCAATGAACACAAATATTAAACAAATAGAAAAATGTATTTTTGACATATTATTGTGATGAATTTATTTCAACATAATCATAGTTTTACTGGTACTAAACTTACCTGCCTGCAATTTGTAAATGTAAGTTCCTGATCCTATTTGCCTGCCGTTTTTATCATTGCCATCCCAATAAACTTGATGATAACCTTTTGCTTGGTACCCATCTACTAATGTGATAATCTCTTTACCACGGATATTAAATATTTTGATATTAACATTTGTTAGTTTAGGTAGAGTGTAGCCTATAGTTGTTGAATAATTGAAAGGATTAGGCCAGTTTTGTTTTACCTCTACGGTTTTGCCTTGGACCGTAGAGGTCCCTAAAAAGGTATGTCAGCGTAAATTGAAGATGTTACATAATCTTCGTTCCAAACCCAAATTTTAATTTTGGCAATGTGGGGATTATCAGTTAGATCGGTATTCTTATTTAATGAGCACGAAAGATTCCCATCCTCCGACACAAGCGCAAAACCGGAAGCATACTTACGATAAAATAATTTTTGGGCTTTTTGGTCCATGGCATTAACCTTAACCTTAACGGTACTATCCCAATTTTCAGGCAAGTCTGATGTTATCTCGACGGATTGTATCAATGGGGCATGTATAAAGCTAGTATATTTAACTTTATCGGATTCTACTAATAATGTATCAATTTTTCTTGCTAAGTGTTCAACATATTCAGTATCAGTAGAGTCATTAACATTTATAGCTGTTATGAGAACTAACACATTATTTCTAATAAATTGAATCACGCCAGATGGCAATCTATACCAGCAGTTATCACCGATATTTCCATTAGGTAGCGGCGAATCAATCATGTTAAGGACCCATAGATGAGACATATCAAGTCTTTCGACCATTGCTAATTCCGCTTCATCAATCGAGGTAAAAATTCCATAGTTAATTCGCCAATTTTGCAATATATCTTCAGAAAATTCTTCTTCAATTTTGTCTATAGGAAATGCAGTTATATATCCTATATTTTGATCTACATCATTAAATTTGTATTGATTTTCAGGATTCCAAACACCGGTTCGAATATGAATTCCATTTTGAGACTGAGAGTACAGTAATCCAATAGAAAATAAAAATATGAAAAATTTCAGCAATTTATTTACAAATGTAAGATATTTTTTGGTGTTCATTTTATCATTCCTGTATTTAATTTACTATTATAGTTGTATACACTTGTGAACCGGTTGGTGGAGTACCATCAATTAGTAGGCTATTATAATTGCTTTGACTCATATTGGTAGGAACCCGTGGATTTCCATATCTATCTAATCTTATACACGCATCATTTACTGTGTCATTTATCCACCCATATTGATGAAAAGGCCATGACATTATTACCCAACCATATCGTATAGATAAATATTTTTATGAATGTTTTCGCTAATATTAAATTAGTCTGTTTATTCATATATAAGTACTCTATCGTTACTGCTGTCTAATACATATAATATTTCATTATAATCAATTGCTATATCAGTTGGAAATGATCTTTTCTCATCTATCATTATTTCTTTCTGAATATTCATATTAAAATCATATATTTCGACGCTCTGACAATAACCGGTTGTTAAGTACATATTATTATCAAAATCAAAAGTAATACCGGGTTGATTTGAAAATGAACCAAATTCTTTTGATCTACCTTGAGCGATATAAGTTTTTTGATTTTGGTAGTTTGAATCGAACTGTGTGATTTGAACGCCAACTTCCCAATCATCCCAATTGTCCGGATTTTCAGGGAACCAATTGTAGGCTCCCACTACCCAAATATTATTATCGCTGTCAATTGCCACTCCACTTGTATGATAATAAGAATTTTCATCATTTTGTTTAGGTAAGTTAAAAATTGTGTATGAGCCATCGTCTGCATTGATTTTCATTAAATGTTTTCCATTGGTAACGTATAGAATACCATTTTTATATGTCATAGCAATTGATAACCAACTTACGTTCAATTCCGTAAAGTAAAATTCATATTTATATCTGAACTCATTATCATATTTTATGATGCTAAATCCATTCAGAGGAATCCATTCGTTATCTGCATTTTTTATACAAGGATTAGTTAAAGCAAATATATCATTAGCTTCATCTACAATCAAATCCACAGGTATGTAGTATTCATAGTCACCTTGTTCACCTGTTGATAAATCTAATAATCGTAATTGTTTTCCTTGTTGATCGTATTGACTTATTTTAGGGTACCATGGATTTGCTGTATATATGTAACCTTTTTCATAATCAACGGTCATGACAGCATCAGATGGATTAACGCTAAATTGATCACTTAATTCATAAGAAAATGGTTCTGTACAATTATCACAAGAAATTAAAAAAAACACAAAATGTATAAATAACCTAAAAATATTTTTGTATATATGCTTCATTATATTCATTTAGAGGAAGCTAAAAAGGTATATCAGCCTGAATAGACGATGTTATAAAATCTTCATTCCAAACCCATATTTTGACTTTTGCATTACTATAACCTTCAATCTTGTCTGTTTTGTCATATAATGGTAATGTTAAAATTCCATTTTCTGAAACACAAGAAAAACCTGTTGCATATTTACGATAATACAATTTTTGATTATTTTTATCCGTAGCAATTACTTTAATTTCTACTATATCATCCCATTTAACAGGCGATTTTGACAAAACCTCTACAGAATGTATGATTGGAGTATGAATTAGGTTTTTATCTTCAACTTTGTTACTTTTTACCAACATTTCGTCTATTTCCCGTGCCAACCATTCAGCGTTGGTTACTTCGATAGATTGATTTCTTGGTCCTATATTAATTAAAACATTATTTCTAATAAATCTAACTACACCCATCGATAATGAATACCAACAGTTATCTCCAATACTCCCGTCCGAAAGAGGAATATCAATGATATTATCAATATATAGATTTGACATATCAAGAAGTTCAACCATTGCAAGTTCTGCATCCTCAACCGATTCAAAAATTTGAAAATCTATATCCCAACTTTCAATATTATTATTTTCTAGTTTTTCTCTGATTATTTCTATTGGGAATGCATTTATAAAACCAATATATTTATCGACATCTTGAAATTTATAAGTACGGGTTGATCCATCGCCTATATCTGAAAAACCCATACGATAATGGATACCATTTGTTTCTCCTAATATATATGAAAAAGGATTTACGGTTGTAACAAAAATAACTAAAACTGAGGTAACTAATATACTTGGTCGTGTGTAATATTTTTTCATAATAATTTTTCCATTTTACTAAGTGTTTGAAATTATAGTTTATATCTATTCATAAAATTTTAAAATATTTTGTGATTAATAAACTGAGCCTACACCAATATTAGAACCGGAATAAGCAGAACCGGATGCTAATAAGTAATTATCATAAGTGCTTTGGCTCATATTTGAAGGCAGGATTGGATTGCCTTGATTTACTCGAATACAAGAATCATTAACTTTATTGTTAAACCAACCAAATAAATGATAACCCCAATTATATGCAAACCAATTGGGACTTCCTATAGGATCAATATTTTTTGTAGTGAAGCTACCATAAATCCTTTTGGTCTTCGACGCTAATCCAAGAGAGGAACTAAAAATATTAAAAAGATTACCAGTGTCAGAGCAATTGACCTTGACGTTATTTAAACGTTTAATATCGTATAAAAAACCAGTAAGGTTAAAAGTCCTTTGCATAGATCCTGAACTGTATTGAGGTATTCCATTCGGTGTATCATAATCTATATCTCCATCTGTATCTCCCAAATTATAAACACCCTCTGTAACTTTTTGGGCTACACCTGTTGTTGTTGACTGGCCATTTGCCCATTCAGGTGCCACAATATTTATATAACTATTTTTTTTCAGGGTAAGAGCATCATACGCATGGCCGGATTGGTAATTAAATTTTACGTAACATATATCCATTTCAGGGGGACAAGGCATACAGTATGTTTTTTCTGTAAAAATAATTAAGCCGATTATACTAAATAAAATTAATGATCGTTTCATTTTAATCTCCTTTTAAATGGGCAACAAAGGGGTGATTGGTATATTCAGAATTCGGATATTTTTCAAGTAGTATTCTGAACTCTTTTTCGGCGCTTTTATAATCGTTGAGATATGCTAAATAAATGCGACCGATCTGAAATTGCGTGCGTGAACAGAATTCTTCATCAGTATAAAAATTCTCGTCTAGTGTTTTTCTAAGTCTTTCAATTGCTTCGTGCAATTTACCATTTTGAACATCCAGTCAGGACAAGCTATATCTTGCAAAAGCGATTGCTTCATTATCATTTGGATAAGTGGTCAGCACTTTCTTAAATACAGTTTCGGCTGCTCCGAATTGCCCCATCCAAAGATGACAGATACCGATACAATATTGCGCTTCTGATTCTTTTCCGCACAGATCACCGGAACTTAACACCAGTTTATATTCTTCAATTGCTTCCGCAAACTTCCGTTGTTCTCTTAACTGTTCAGCATTATTGAAATGTACTAATTTAGTTTCTGTATCTATTGTAATAACTGAATCTATTGTAACGGTTATTTCTTGTATGGTTTGTGCAGATAGGTTTGTTGCGAACAGTCCAATAATTATTAATTGAAATACTATTCTTGAATACCAATATTTATCTAATTTTTTAAAAAACATCAAGAGACTCCTTATTTTAATAATAGCATTTTTCTTGTCGTATTAAACGAACCTGAGGTTATCTTGTAAAAGTAGAAACCACTGGCGACCGGTACTCCGGCATCATCTTTACCATCCCAAGTTACGCTATGCACACCTGCTAACTGTTTTTTGTCAATCAATGTTCGGATATGATTTCCTGATAAATCAAATACCGTTAATTGTGTTCGTTGTAATTGGTCGTTAACAAGAATATATTTAATATTCGTGTCAGCATTAAAAGGATTTGGATAGTTAGGTAAAATGTCATATTCCTGAACATTTTGATCCTCTAGTTTTACAGTTATAGCATAGCTCCAAGAATGATTTGCTGTATCTTTAAGTATAAAGGGTAGTTTATAGGTACCTTGCTCAGTATTGGCATCAACGTTTATTTTTAACATTAGCCCCTGTTCAGTTTTGCTTTTGGCAGCAACGTCTAAGTTTTGTGTCTCTTCTAAAATTGAAAATCCCTCAGGTAGTTTTTCTTCTTCTATAATTATTTTAATAGACTTGAAATCAACATTACTGTTATTTAAAACTTTAATAGAAACGTGATTTAGACCGGGATTAAGTATGATTGCTTGTTCTGCTTCAGCATATAACCATCCACTAAAAACTGCGATTACAAGAACAGAATGGAACGTTTTGTATAGAATAATTGAAAAGTTATTAAAAATAGTTCTAATAATATACATGCAATACCTTTTTATTAAGATTATAATAAATTATATAAAAAAATCAAAACACGCAAGATAAATCCGGATAATATGGTCATTTTACCTTTAATTATATTTGGTTTGGCTGTAACATTTTGGATAAATATCTTTAATTTATTAGGCAATTAATTGGAAGGATATTATGTTTAAACAAAAGGTATATGTTAAAAGACGAGCGGCGTTAAAAGAACAATTTCAAGATGGAATTTTATTATTTATTGGTAATGAGGAGTCGCAAATATTGGTACGTGACACGGTGCATAAATTCCGGCAGAATGCCAACTTTTTATATTATTGGGGATTAAACGAACCGGGTTTGGCGGCTGTCATTGACATTGATAACGACAAAGAAATATTATTCGGACATGACCTAACGACGGAAGAAATTGTGTGGGAAGGTGAACAACAAAGATTACATGAAAAAGCTGAACTGATCGGAGTTAGACAAACCGCTGAAATAGCGAATCTTAAAAATGTATTATTAAATTATCGTAAAGGTCGGAAAGCGATTCATTATCTGCCGCAGCACCATGCAAATAATATTATTAAACTATCGGAGCTGTTAAATAAAAATATCGGGCCGGTAAAAACCGATTATTCGGTGGAATTTACCAAGGCAGTTATCGCTCAGCGATCCATTAAGACCACTAAAGAGGTGGCTGAAATCGAGAAAGCTTTAAAGATTTCCCATAGCACACAAACCGCCGCAATGAAAAAAAGCAGGCCCGGTAAATATGAATATGATATCGTTAAAAATATGGAAAAAATATTGCTCGCCAAAAACAGCCGATGGGCTTATTTGCCGATCTTTACGGTTGATGGAGAGCGGTTGCATAACCACCATTATGGCAATAAAATGGCGGAAGGCCAACTTGTCATTAATGATTCCGGCGCTGAAACTGCCGATAGTTTTTATTCCAGTGACATAACCCGTACTTTTCCGATAAGCGGCAAATTCAATAAGAGGCAGAAACAAATTTACGAGATTGTGTTGCAATCACAGCTTAAAGCCATCGCCGCAATGAAACCGGGCGTAAAATTTTGGGATATACACTTGATCGCTGCAAAAGTTATTGCCAAAGGATTAACAAAAATCGGTTTGATGAAAGGCGATGTAGATGAAGCTGTTGAAGCCGGCGCCCATGCTCTGTTCTTTCCGCATGGTCTTGGGCACATGTTAGGACTTGATGTACATGATATGGAGGATCTTGGCGAAGATTTTGTCGGTTATGATGAAAAAACCAAGCGCAGCAAACAGTTTGGAACGGCATATTTACGCTTCGGCAAAGAGTTGCAGCCGGGTTATGTTATGACGGTTGAACCCGGTATCTATTTCATTCCATCCCTGATTAAGCAGTGGGAAAAGGAAGGGAAGTTTACCGAATTTATTGATTATGAGAGAGTAAAGGAATATATCGGTTTTGGTGGTGTCCGAATTGAGGATAATATTTTAGTAACTGAAACCGGTAATCGGGTCTTGGGCAAACCAATTCCAAAGACAATCAAGGAAATAGAATCCTTGATGAACAAGTAAGTGCCGATCATGAACAGACATTATACATTATTAGTTTTTATTATAATCATATTTTTTGGTTATTCCTGTTCGGGCAAAGAAGATGCCGATCTTGTAATTAGAGGGGGACAAATTATTACGGTTGATCAGGATTTTTCCATACAGGGAGCGGTGGCGGTAAAAAGCGGAAAGGTCATTTACGTTGGCTCTGATGATGAGATACAATCATATATTGGCAGGAATACCAAATTCATCGAATTGCAGGATGCGATTGTGCTGCCGGGATTGATTGATGCACACGGACATTTAACCGGCTACGGAAAATCGTTGGAATACGTTGATCTTGTCGGAACAACGAGTTATCAGGAAATAATCAATTTGATTGAGGAAAAAGTGGAAACTGTTGAACCGGGTGAGTGGATCAGGGGCAGGGGATGGGATCAGAACGATTGGACCAACAAAGAGTTTCCTGAGCATCAATTGTTGAGTGCTATTACGCCTGATAATCCGGTTGTTTTAACTAGGATTGACGGGCATGCCATCCTAATAAACCAATTGGCAATGGATTTAGCAGGAATAACTTCAGCTACCCCCGAAATTACCGGAGGAAAGATACACCGAGATGTATCCGGTAATCCAACCGGTGTATTTGTTGACAACGCCGAAAAATTGATCACGCAACATATCCCAAGGTATTCTCAGGCAGAGATCAGAAAAATTATAACGAATGGTGCCGAGCATTTGGTTACGTACGGGATAACCGGAATTCATGACGCCGGCATACCAATATCACGAATATCAGATTATAAATATTTGATTGATAATTGCGAAATGCCGATTCGCATCAATGCGATGCTTTCTGATACTAGTGCCGTTGAAAATGATGAGTTTTTAAAAAGTCATGGTGTTGAGTCTTATGGCAATGATTTTTTACGAGTGAAGAGTATCAAATTATATGCTGATGGCGCATTAGGTTCGCGTGGTGCCTCCTTGCTTGAGCCCTATGCCGACGATCCGGGGAATGTGGGACTGATTGTTACCGACAGTTTGCACATGCTTGAAGTCGCCAAGGCTGCCCTCAGGACTAGCTTCCAAGTCTGTACACATGCCATTGGGGATGGTGGCATAAGAACCGTATTAAATATATATGAAGCTGCCTTAGCTGAATTTGAAGAGGATGACCATCGGTTCAGAATCGAACATTCGCAGATCGTCAACCTTGCTGATGTCTCAAGATATGCAGAATTGGGCGTGATTCCTGCCATGCAGCCGCAGCATGCCATATCGGATATGCCGTGGGTGGAAGCACGCATCGGTGCCGAACGGTCAAAAGGGGCGTATGCCTGGCGCAGTTTTATTGATGCCGGATTGATAATTCCCTGCGGTTCGGATGTACCGGTAGAAGTGCCCGATCCATTACTTGGAATATATAATGCGGTTACCCGCCAAAATGAAGCCGGATTGCCAAAGGGCGGTTGGATACCTGAACAGAAAATGACAATCGAAGAAGCAATCAAAGGTTATACAATTTGGGCTGTTCAAGCAGCATTTCAAGAAGATATTTTAGGCTCAATTGAAGTCGGGAAATATGCCGATTTTACAATATTAAATAAGAATATACTCAGCATTGAACCATCGGAGATACTTGATACGAATGTTTTATATACAATAATTGGCGGCGAAATAAAATACCAAGCTGATTGATGAATGTTTTTGCTGAAAAATTGAACAATTGGAAACCTCCATCCAATTGGAGTAGAGTTACCACGATTGATGCCCACACGGGAGGAGAGCCGTTGCGCATAATTACATCGGGACTTCCGGAAATTAAAGGTTCAACCATTCTTGAAATGCGTAAATATTTTCAGCGAAATCATGATGACATTCGTAAGACCATAATGTGGGAACCGCGCGGTCATGCCGATATGTATGGCTGCATCATTACTCCTCCTGTCACTAAAGAAGCTGATTTCGGTGTGATCTTTATGCACAATGAGGGCTACAGTACAATGTGCGGTCACGGGATTATTGCTGTCACAAAAGTAGCGATTGAGACCGGTTTAATTGAAAGGAAGGAACTGCAGACACAAGTGGCTATTGATTCTCCCGCCGGATTAATTAAAGCTACGGCTTATTTAGAAAATAAAAATGTAAACAAAGTATCGTTCATTAATGTACCATCTTTTGTCGTCGAACTAGATGCAGAAATTGAACTTGATGGAATCGGACCGGTAAAATACGACTTGGCGTTTGGCGGAGCATATTATGTTTACGTACGAATACATGATCTCGGATTAACCTGTTTGCCAAAAGATATTAACCAATTGATCAAAACCGGACGTACAATTAAAAAGGCGGTATCCGATTCGGTAGAGATCAAACATCCAACGGAGAATGAGTTAGGTTTTTTATATGGCACTATCTTTATTGATCAGCCGCAGGAAAAGAGTTCGCATAGTAGGAATGTATGTATATTTGCGGATGGTGAGGTTGATCGCAGTCCGACCGGAACGGGAGTTTCCGGCAGATTAGCAATACATCATACAAAAGGTGAAATTGCCACAAATGAATCAATTACAGTTGAAAGTATTATTGGTTCAAAATTTAGTGGGCGCGTGTTGAAAGAGACTAAGTTCGGTAATTATACTGCGATCGTTCCCGAAGTAACCGGTACAGCACACATTACCGGAAAACATGAGTTTTATTTTGATCCAAATGACGAATTAAAATGCGGAATATCGCTATCCTGAACCTTAAAGATCCTACCTATTATTGGCTAGTTTATATATAAGTTGCATTTCGATAGAATATTATGCTAAAATATCATATCTGAACATTAACTGTGATTATTAATCTAACATGAATTATAGTAAATCACTTCTTTTTATAACCGCACTTTATATCATTTATTCCTGTTCAATTTGTGAAGAAAATAATACAAATGACCCGCCAATCGAAGAACCACAACCAGAATCGCTCGGTAATTATATTAATGCTATAAAGTGTGATGCTGATAATAACATCTATATAGGAGTCGAATTTCCTGGTGCTGTATATAAATTGAGTAATGATGGAAATATAAATAAGGCTAATTTGGAGAATTTTAAAATAGGGGATTTGATGATAACAAGTAGCAATGTCATATACGCCATGCGATCTGATTGGTATTATTACCAGGATAGTTCTATAGTTAAAAGTTTTGACAATGGTAATACTTGGCATTTTGTTGATATCCCCGTTACAAATTTTAACTCAATAATTGAAATACCCAATAATGTTTTAATTGCTGGAGCAAGAGAGGCTATATACATTAGTGAGAATAATAATTGGACAAAAAAAACACTGCCTTTAATTGGTAATGAGAATGTATCTGCCCGTGAAATTAATATTGATGGGAACAGCAATTTGTGGATCGAAATGAGAGGTGGGATGCGTTCATATTTGTTAAAATACAATTTACAAACTTCAGGATACAAGTATTATGGCGATATCAGCCATGCGAGTGATATATTGATTTCTGAAGATAATGATGTTTTTATTTCTCACCAAGCACATGATGAGGCTAGTGGTAGTGTCTCACGCGTATTAGCCAGTGTTGATACAGTTGAATTTTTACCAATTCCCCATACAATGAATTTTGGTTTGTATGTATCTGAGTTGGATTTTTATAAAGGTAAAATAATTGCTTCTACCGGGGAAGGCATAATGCTGTCAGAAGATAAATGTGAAAGTTGGACTCAAGTAATGCCGGATTCTTTCTTTACAGCACTTGAGGTTGATAATAACGATAAAATATACGCAGGAACTATTAACGGATACTTAGTTCAAGTGGAAGATTTCAAATAGTATAGCTAGTTTTATTTGGTATACAATCCATTATATATTCCGCTAAGGCAGTAATTGTAAGGCTTGGATTTACTCCAAGATTGGCAGGTACAATCTAACCCTCGACTATAAGGAAGTCCTCCTATTTATATATTTTGGATGTAATAAAATGCTACCAAGTAATATTAAATTACCGGCAGTTATCGTATTGTAATTGTATTATTTAATGGAATAAAAATGAAGAATATAGTTGTATTGGGAACCGGTTTGGTCGGTCAAGCCATCGTTATAGATTTAGCAAAAAAATATAAAGTTTTGGCGGTTGACATTAATCAAGAAAACTTAACTGCATTGATCGGAATAAAAAATGTTAGTGTTCTGAAAAAGGATATTTCAGTTTCAAGAAACTTAAAGGAAGTAGTGTCCATTGCAGATCTAGTGATTGGAGCAGTACCCGGTTTTATGGGTTATCAAATGTTAGAGGATGTAATCAAGTCCGGCAAAGATATTGTTGACATTTCATTTTCGCCCGAGGATCCCTTGAAATTGGACAAGTTAGCTAAACAGCAAGGAGTTACAGCCCTTGTAGATTGTGGAGTATCCCCTGGGATGGGGAATATTATATTAGGTAATTATCTCAATAAAATTGATGTTCAATCCTATAAATGTTTGGTTGGCGGTTTGCCGATTAAACCTGAAAAACCTTGGGGTTACAAAGCAGTATTTTCACCAATTGACGTTATTGAAGAATACACACGACCGGTACGTATTAAAAAAAATGGAAAGCAGTTAATTGAAGAACCACTGTCAAAAAAGGAGATGGTCGAGTTTAAAGGTGTCGGAGAATTTGAAGCTTGGAATACCGACGGACTGAGAACTTTGTTGAAGACCACTGACATTCCGAATATGATCGAATTAACAATTCGGCATACCGGCACGATTGCGCCAATCATCGCTTTGCGGGATAGTGGATATTTTTCTTATGATGAAATTGATGTTAACGGAAAGAAAATCAAACCAATTGATCTAACCACCAAATTAATGTTTTCGCAGTGGAAATTACAGCTGGGTGAGGAAGATATGACTTTGATGAGGATAATTATTGAAGGTGAGAACGAAAAATATATTTATGATCTGATTGATTATTATGACAAAGCTACCGATGCAACTTCGATGGCGAGGACCACCGGTTATACCTGTACAGCAGCAGCCGATCTCATACTCGAAGGTAAATATGCTAAAAAGGGAATTATTCCGCCGGAAATTTTGGGACAGGACGAGACGGCGTTTAATTATATACTTAACTATTTAGCTGACCGAAATGTAATCTACAAAAGAAGGCATACTGACGATGAGTAAATTAAATATTGATACAAAAATTAGATTAAATAACGGTATCGAAATTCCGCAATTTGGTCTTGGCACCTATTTGAATGACAACGGACGGGCTGCCGTGGATTCAATGCTGTATGCCTTAGAAATTGGTTACCGGCATATTGATACAGCAGCAATGTACAATAATGAAAGAGAGGTTGGTCAGGCAATTAGGGAATCGGAGATTCCCCGCCAAGATGTTTTTGTTACTACCAAATTGTGGAATTCCGATCATGGTTATCAAAATACCATAGATGCTTTTAACCGTAGTTTGGAAAAGTTGCAATTGGATTTTGTTGATCTTTATTTGATCCATTGGCCGGTTGAGGATATCCGCTTAGAAAGCTGGCGCGCATTGGAAAGACTGTATGCCGACGGACTATGTAAAGCTGTAGGGGTAAGTAATTATATGGAACGACATCTAAATGAGATATTGGAGAATTTTGATGTTGTACCGACCGTAAACCAAATTGAATATAGTCCATTTTTATATTTGAAAGATTTGCAGCAATTTTGCGAATCTAAAGGCGTTGCTGTTGAATCTTATAGCCCGCTAACTAAAGGTTATCGCTTACAGGATTCAAATCTTATTGAAATTGCCAACAAGTATTCCAAATCAACTTCACAAATACTGATCAGATGGTGCTTACAAAAAGGTGTGATCTGTATTCCCAAGTCATCTCAAAAAAAACATATCAAAGAGAATGCCGAGATATTCGATTTTGAAATATCAGATGAGGATATATTACGACTTGATGATTTGAATGAGGATTATCACTCCACTTGGGATCCGACGGATGTAAAATAATTGATTATTGACTATTTATTATTTTGTAATAATTATTTCAATAGTAGCATTTTTTTGGTATTGATACTTGTTTTCCCTGTAGTTTTGGAAGTAATTGAAACAGTATATAAATATGTTCCCGCGGAAACCTTGTTTCCATTAAAATCAATGCCTGTCCACTGCACTTGATTATTGCCGGGACTTACATTTTGATAATCCCAATTAATTACTTCATTCCCCATTATATCATAGACTGTTACCGTAACATCACTTGGTTCGTCAATGGAGTATGCAATATTTGTACTAGGGTTGAAAGGATTTGGATAGTTTACTGAAATTTCAATTCCATCACCAGGAATTTCAGCTATTTTTGCATTAGGATCATATTCAACAGTTCTAGTACCACTTTTGGTTACTCCATTTTTGGTTACATCACATTTGACTGTGAAGTCTGAAGATAACATCATTTCACTATGATATTGACCGCTTCCCACATATGAGTATGAACCGCCTCCAACTTTTTTATACCATAAATATGAAGACCCACCGTTGGGATATGCTACAAATGTTCCGTAATCTTTATATCCAAGAGAAAAAGGACCATCAATTGTAACTTGGAAATTAAATGGTTTAAATCCAGCTACAGTACCTGCTCGCACATCATGTACCCGCGCAACATCTTCATATTGTGCCGTTCCTATCGGATCGCCTCCATAAAGGATGTCAGGACTAGATAAATATTTTATCCTTTTGTTATTATCTAAAAGGAAAATAGACATCACAGTTTGCCACTCGACACCACTATTTTTTTTATAATACCCATGTCCATATACGTATGGCGTAGACGTATTATCACTTTCTCTATCATGACGGGCTCCAAACAAATGTCCAATTTCATGCGCAAATGAATACTTGCAGCCGGTATTTACAAGCATTGTTGCAAATGCGGTTGATGAATAGGCAGGTATAGTTTCGACTCTTCCGCAATCATTTCCATTTTGAGTTATAAGCATCACTACATCTGCTCCATAATTTGTTCTTATTGAATGAATATTATCCCAATGACCATCACTTGGATTCCTCAATCTTTGTACGTTCGTTAATGAATTGCCAGTTGCATTTCCACTAACTTCATAAGTACAAACAACCTCAATTCTCGGAGAACAATAGCTATTACTATAAATCAAATTGGTTTCAGTCATACGATCATCAATAAATGTTTCCATATTTGCAGTTGAACCTAAAGCTGCTCTAGCTGCTGGAGTATAACAGACTAATGCGTGGTATGTAACAGTAGATATAAGTTTATCTAGATATCTAGTTGAAGAAAAATTTGAATTTTGGATATCATATAAACTTGATCCACTATTAGTCACACTACAATAATTTTCATAATCAATTATTGAAAAATCTACCTCATGTAAAATTCCTTTATAGTCTCCAAGAGGAGCTAATATAAATCGATTTTCTTTTGTCTGAATTACACCTGATAAATTTCCTCTATTAACTGTGATAAATGTGTATCCGACATTTTGTACATTACCTTGCAAATTTCCATGCCAGGTCCAGTGTCGTTCATTTTGATATTCTACCTTATAACCCAAAGCTCTAATTGATATATCATTAGTAATATTTAAATCAACTCCAATTGCATTCGATGTACTACTTACAATATTGTTAAGAAGAAATTCTTCACTTTTCAATTCTACTATTCTAGGCTCTAAAACTTCTTTTTGTTTTGTGTAAGTATTATAAACATCAATTTGTTTATTGCTGAGTAGATTTTTTTCCTGGTGATTAAATACATTTGTTAAGCTTATACCTTGCGCTATTAATAAATTTAAAATCAGCAATGCCAAAGTAAGATATTTAATGCAATTGTGTGTCATTCTTAACTCCTGTTCTGTAGTGGTTAATTATTTGGTTGAAATTTTGGGTGTATTCCGTTTGTTAAATAATTTATGTTATCCCCATTTGAATTCATTATATATATATCTCTGGTTTTATATCTAAATGACGAAAATGTTATATAACTACCATCATTCGATATATCTTGATGGAATGCAGAACCAATAGATTCAGTAAGATTTTTGTTATCAGTCCCATCTATATTTAGTCTGTATATATTTTGTTCAACTACACCATTAGGAAAGGTACCACTATCGATACTATATGCTAAGAATTCATCATTTGGCGCCAGTTGAAAGTCTGAGTAAGATGTAAGTGCTGGCCCTTCCCAAATTGTTTTTATATCCGATCCGTCTATATTCATTGAAAAAAACGGAGTAACAAACATTGATCCATTATTCCATCGGTCTTCTCCAACATATTTTTCACCGCCCCAAAAATATATTGCAGCTCCATCCCTAGAAAATATAGGATTAAATGAATAGAAATTTGGATCATCACAATTGATACAATCTATAACATTACCATATAAATCAATTAAATAGAGATCACTTAGCGGAGCATTACGTTTCCATCGCGTAAATAAAATCTGAGTACCATCAGGTGTTATATCATTAATGTCCTCTCCAAGGGTATCGGTATTTGTAATGTTAGTTAATTGCGTTCCATCTATATTCATGGTAAATATATCAGGATAGTAATTGGGTTGTAAATAAATTTCAAAAACTAATTTATCACCGCTTGGAGTAAAATGAAGATGAGAAAGCATATATCCTTCACTATTGGGTATCTTATGCAATTCTGAACCATCACTATTAATCAAGTATAGATCTGAAAAATTCAGTGGTTCGTTGAGTTCTTCGTTAAGTGATACTTCAAAACAAATTTTCTGTCCATTTGGTGAAAAGATAAAATTTGCTATATTAATATCAGATGTAAGTTGAGTTTCGTTAGTACCATCTATATCAATGATCCACAGGTCATTATCATTGTATAATGCGTTATCAGGATCGCGGTCTCTTAGAAAGGCTATTCTTTGGGTGGTTTGTTTGTCTTCATCGTCATCAGGGTGGAATAGCTTGCAGGATGAGAGTAGGATAATTAAGATGAAAAATATTTTGTATGAATGTCTCATAATGTATTTAGCTTTTTTTAATTGGTTGAAATTTTGGAGACTTACCGCCGTTGTACGTGAGTCTTATTTTATTTTCACCATATTGATTCATTATATATATCTGCCCAGGTAAATTTTCATTTTCATACGGTGATGAAACATATACTATGTATTGGCTATCATCAGAAATATCTGATAGCCAACCATTAGTATTTGTAGTTAGAAGAACATTATTAGAACCGTCAGGATCTATTTTGTAAATATTAGAATTATACGGCTCCTGATATAATATATATTTACCATCTGGTGAAATAAGGATTTTAGCTATATAAAATGTGAGTGGCTGTTGAATGACTATTTCGTGATTGTTGCCATCTATATTAATAGTCTCCATGCTGTTATAACCATTTGTAAAGATTATCCTCTTTCCGTTGGGAGTGATTTTGATATGCCAATATAATACTATATCCAAGTCACAAGTAATGCACTTTTTGTCTACACCATTAAGGTCGATAAAATATAGTTCCTGTCTGGTTTGTTCTCTCAATTTGTAAGATTTAATCAATAATTGTGTTCCGTCGGTATTTATATCATAAATAAATTCTTGTATTGAGTCCGTACTAGTAAGATTTGTTTTATTATTTCCATTAATATCCATAATAAAAATATCTGCGAACTCATTAAAATATTTCTCTTCATTAAATATTAAATATTGACCATCTGGAGTAAAAATTGGTAGAAAATAATAAACATCACTAGCAGTAAGTTTTTGTAAACTATTACCATCAATATTAATAATGTATAGATCAGTATAATAATTGTCAAAATAGTCAAAGTTAGTGGGAATTGCTTTTAAACAGATCTGTTCTCCATCAGGTGATAAAACATATTCTTCTATATTCAAATCAAGACTAAGCTGGTGTTGGTTAGTGCCATCCATATCCATGATCCACAAATCGTTATCATTGTATAACTCGTTATCAGGATCACGATCTCTTAGAAAGGCTATTCTTTGGGTGGTTTGTTTGTCTTCATCGTCATCGGGGTGGAACAACTTGCAGGAATTTGTAAGCGAAATAAGTATAATGATTATTACAATAGATAAAAAACTAATGTTATTGCGTAAAATGTTCATAAAAAAGACTCCTCTGAGACTTTAAATTAGTTCTAAAAATGAAATAGATGCAATCAGGTTAAGAGTAATATAATTACTCTATTCTAGGCGCAAGGACAAGAATTACACGCTATTAATTATACTAAATAAAACAAAATCCCAAAGAAGTGTGAGATTGATCCGCCAAGTACAAATAGATGCCATATAGTATGTCCGTAGGGCAATTTTTGCCAAGCGTAGAAGATTACACCTAAGGTATAACTAAGTCCGCCAATCGCAATCCAAATCAATAAACCGGTGGGTAGGTTTTCCAACATCGGCTTTATTGCAATAACCACTAACCAGCCCATCAAAATATAGAATACGACCGACAGTTTCTCCAATTTGCCGATAAAGAATAGTTTGAAGAAAATACCAAGAATTGCTAATCCCCAAATAATGCCGAAAATAGTCCAGCCCCAGCCGGTGCCACGCAAGGATATTAAGGTAACCGGTGTATAAGTTCCGGCAATTAGCAGGAATATTGAGGAGTGATCCATGATACGGAAATAATGTTTCAGTTTTTTATTAGTAAAGGCGTGGTACAAGGTTGAAGATGTGTACATTATGATTAACGAGGCGCCATAGATGGAGAAACTCACCACCTGCCAAGCATCGCCTCTGATGGATGCGAACACCACCAAAATAACGAGTGCGGCAGTGGCTAACGCAGCCCCGATGCCGTGAGTTATGCTGTTAGCAATTTCTTCACCCAATGATTGTTTAGGTGCAATGTAACCGTCATTATCTGTCATTTAAGCTATTTCCTTAAAGCTGCTTTAGAAAAGATATGGTCGGAAATTACCTCATCAAATTTAACTGATTCAACTATGAACTCAGTCCCTTTACCACTTTTTAGCACGTCTTGGAAAAGCATCTTTTTTGGATACCATCGCCCGTCAATCTGGATTAGATCCGCTATTTCTACTACTTTTAGCAGTTTACCGCTTTTTGCAAATAATTGCTGTTTTCGATATACAAAATTTTCCTTATCAACCCACAATTTCTGTGAATGATAGGCTAAATCATCTACAGCTGCCGTTAATTCCATCACCCAACACACATGCCCGTCTATATCTTCTTCACCAACAATTTTAGCGCTATATAATTCTTCAAGCTTGCGATCCTCCATCATATCTTCATAGGATAGATCAGATCCCATAACTGATTGCCTTAACATGTGTCCGGATATTCTGATAGTGCGATCGGATTGCGGACTATACATCCACAATTGATCACCAAGTTTTAACATTTTTGTACCTTTTTCGCGTGCGGGTGCTAAATATTCGGTAAATGATTTTTCGGTGCCTTCAATCCATGATATTGAGGTTACTGAACGGCTGCTCCGCTTGCCGTGAATGGTCATTGTACTTTCAACAATTTGACTTTTAGCAGACATGTTTTCATCAATTCTCTGTAAAACCATTTTTGCATCAGGATACTGACCAAAGCCAATTGTGAACAATACAGCGATTAGAGTTATCTTTTTCATACTTCCAATTCCTTAAATAATTGTGCTGTGCGGCGTTTATAAATACCAATTCCGGAGAGCATGGTGCCCAGTACCATTGAAAAAACTCCCGGTATAAAACCAATGTAATATGTTTCAGTTGTGATCTTGGTATGTATCACCCCGGGGAATAACATTGTTGAGTTTTTCATCATATCGCCAATATTGAGTCCCGTAACCTGTAACCAGTAGGCGCAACCCAAACCAAGCAAAGTCCCTACGATTGATCCAACGATTCCTATTAGTATTGATTCATATATCATTGAGCGGTATATATGTCCTTTTCGCTCCCCGATAGCTAAGCGCAAGCCAACTTCGCCATAACGGCGAATTCCACCAAGCAATCCAACGTTCCATAGTACGATGGACATCAAAACAATAAATACGGAAGACAGTATTGTGGAAATATTTGCTACCATAACCAAGTAATCTCCGAGCAAACCATGGTCTTTGAGTTGGGTCATTATTGGTGAGAAGTCATCTTCGGAGTCATTATAGATATTATTGAATCTTGCTTTAATTAAATCAGCTTTCTCTACATCATAATTTCGATTGGGAAGATAACCAAGTATCTGACTTGCAGCGTCTTCCATATCCAATGCTGCCTGAATATCCTTAATATCTGCAATTATGGCTCCACGATCCATTGCTTGGATGCCGAATTCTAAAGTACCGGCAACGGTAAAATTATATATCGTCATAGCGCCCCACATGGTTGAGCTTAGCAAGGATGCTTCTTCTCCAATGTTTATGCCAAGTTTTTCAGCAAGATTATCACCAATCAGTATTTCTCCCGGATTTTGTGGCAATCTGCCACGAACAATGGCATTTTCTATATTCATTGTCTCAATTTCAGTAGAGGCGGGTGATAGCAGGTCAATCCCATAACCGATTATCGGACTTTGTGAACGCGTTTCTCCGTTTTCATCAGGAACATCGAACAATCCGCCAAAATTTGTTCGTTCCACCCATACCAGATCAGGGTATTCTTGTTGTAAGTTATTTTTGATTTCTTCAACGCCGATAATTGCCAGATCAATCGGATTCTGATCGGAGTTTTCGGCAAATGATTGTGTTGTAATTTTTACATGACCAGTATCAAAACGGGCGGAACTGTCTATCCATTCACTCATAAATCCGGTAATATATGCTTGAAAGAAAACAACCAACCATACTCCTAAGGCGACTACAATAGTCGGATAAAGACTACGATTCTTATCTCTGAGCAAACCCTTTGAAATAAATCTTATCATTGCATTTTTCCTCTGATTGCATCGGTTGGTTTTAGTTTTGATATTCGTCTCGTCGGCAGATAACTAACAATTGTAGTAACAATAAAAACAATTAGTACTGTTGCCGTTATTAGACCGATACTATATACAGGATATATTTTCTCTGCTAATGCCATACCAAATTCTTCGGTGCTGTCAACCGGCATGGCATAGCCGACTTTCGCTTGCCAGGCTAAGAGCGGTATTCCATAGATAGCACCAAAAATAGCTGCCAACACGGCGTGCATAGCTCCTTCGATAGTAAATAACTTAACTACCTGTCCCCGGGTCATACCAATGGCTACATGAGTGCCGATTTCTTTCTGTCGGCGGAAAATTGAAAGAACCTGCGTATCAAATATTGCTACCAATGCTAACGACAATAGGAAGAAGAACATGACATAACCACCTACATTTTTCATTTTTATCATATCTCTGAAATCCTGTAGCAGAAAATCATTGTTTTTGAAAACAAATCCCGGAAGACTTCCGATGTAACCGGTTTCTTTCTTAGCAACAAGAATAGATGCTTCCTCAGGTAATTGAAGCATCGCTTGATGCCGGTCTAAAGGTATCCATAAAATTCCACCGTCAACCGTCGGAACGTCCACTTTGAAAACATTCACGATTTTAGCTTCGGCTGCATCAAACGTGCCGTTGGCATCCCGCCATCTGACAGTTACATAGTCACCGATTTTCAATTTATTATTCTTAGCCATATTGGCACCGATAATTGCCGGAATTTCTTCAATATCGGTTTTTAGGGTAGCGGTAGGCAGTTTTAGAACCGTTTGGTCAGGATCAATACCTTTTAAAAATACACTTTGTACCCGTCCTTCGGGATATATTGATCCTTGTGAAATTAATATCGGGGTAAGATTACCTTTGTTAATCTCTATTTGAGCGGTTTCGGGAATACGGGCATGGCTGTCTTCAATAGTGAATGGATCATACGGATCGTAGGCTTCGTGCCAATACTGACCTCCGCCGATTTCCCAATTCCTGGTATCCCGTTCCGCCTGAACAGCCCATCCATTGACTAAACCTTTTTGCCAAATAATTACCACATATGCAAAAGACAGAACAAGTACATTAAGCACCGTTCGCAGTTTGCCTCCAACTAAGTTACGGTAAGCTAATTTTAATGCTAACATAATTGACCTCACTTATTGGTAATTTGTTCATCGCCGACAACTTTGCCGTCTTCCAAATTAATTTTTCGTCTCAAATATTGGATAACCTTTTCGTCATGTGTCGCGAAAATAAAAGTTGTTTTAAGTTCGGTATTCAGCTTTTCCATTGTCCGCAAAATATGATGAGAATTTTTGGCATCCAGGTTAGCCGTTGGTTCATCGGCAAGCACGATCTCCGGTTCTTTTACCATCGCGCGGGCGATGGAAACCCGTTGGCATTCGCCACCGGAGAGTTGTGTCGGTCGTGATCTGACTTTATCTGTTAATCCGGCCCATTCCAGGGATTTCATTATTTTTGTTTTCCGTTCTGTGGTGGAATATTTTTGAAGTAATAGAGGCAACTCCACATTTTCGTAAACGGTGTACACTGGTAGAAGATTATAGGTCTGAAAAATAAAACCGATATGTATGTTGCGTAAATTTGCCGCTTCTTTTTTGGATAGATCGCTGACCGATTTCCCAAGTACGGAGACTGTCCCTTTGGTAGGCACATCCAAGGAACCAATAATGTTCAACAATGTCGTTTTACCCGAACCACTGGGCCCTATAAGCCCGGCAAACTCACCTTTTTCAAAAGATAAATTTATTTCATTGAGTGCGGTGAACTTCCCTTTGCCGATCGGAAAAGTTTTGATCAGATCTTCGATTTGTATTAATGTTGAAGCCATTCTATTTTCCTTTTTTAATGATTGTAAATAAGCATCAATTGTATTCCGCGATTGCCGAAATCTGAAGACGCTTGATTAAAACTAAAAGATGATTCAGTGTCAGAACTAAAATATGTATTTATTAAAAGCATCCAATTATCATAGCTACGCTGCCAGCTCAAATAATAATACGAGAGGTTTCTATCCCAACTATAGAATAGGTAGGCCGATAGATTATCAAAGATACTAACCGGATAAGTAAATATTAATCCGGACATATTGATTGCAGTATCTGTGGTAAAAGGATTATCATCTACATTATACACAAAATGTTCGCCGGTGATAGTTAGACCATTGCCAATTCCCAATGTGTAGTCTCCGCCTAATGTCAAAAATGACTGCCAATTCGGATGATCCGCGCCATAATCCGCATATACTAATGTTGATTCAAACCACAAGCCGATTCCTATGTCAAAATATCCGTCAATGGCGCCGCGTATTTCAGGTGTGGATTTTGGCATTGTAGTGATATTATAATGTGATGGCAGATCATTGCGACTGATAATTCTGTTATGTGCCGAGAAACCAAGTTCACCACTCGCCAAGGTCATTTGATATCTACCACCAAATTCTACATTGTTCTTTTTAGTTGGTATGGATTCCCAACCTTTGGTATCCTCGTTCCAGAGCAATGCCCAAAACCATATATTAGTATTATTGGTAAAATCCCGCCGTGCTCTGATGCCCCACACTCCTTCAGTCAATTGCAGAGGGTCGGTCGGATCAATCCGATCGAACCACATCAAAGATCGGAAAATCCGGGCATTCCCGAACGTGATTTTTTGCAAGCCCATGCGTAATTCAATTTTGTCAGTGGTTCGACGAAACCACATTCGAAACGGTTTGATCTCAAAATCAATCTCTTGATCTTGCTCGGGCTGCTTACGATAGGTTGCCTGTATATCAAAGGCTATTTCAGTATCAAATATGGCGGAGGGCCAGGGAACGGTTAATGACCATGTTGGAATATATTGCAAGCCTAATTGTGAAGTATAACCTTTACTATCTTTGGAGATGCCCCCGATTGTTGATAGCTGTCCGTGCGATTTGGCAAGTGCGATAGAGTATATCAAAAAGACTGCTAATATGATTCTTTTTTTCGTCACTTCTTTTTACCCATTATACCGTAAAAATAGAAATTGATAATGTCCATTGTTAGATCCTCTGTATTTTCGTACAAGGATAAGAATTTTTCATCTTCCGCCATTTCAAGAAAGTGGTTTACCATATAAGACATAAAGTTTATGCTTATGTCATTTCTAACACTTCCTCTCTTCTGAGCTTGCTCAACCATACTTAAAAAAATGATCTGATTCTTTTGTGTGTAGTCCAGTATCTGATCATTGATCTTGGGTGACAGGTTCATAAAGTCTAAGAAGAATTCTTTGCTGAACTTTTTGGAATAAACCATTTTCAGCTTTATAAATTGATCTATCTTGTGCTCAAAAGTTGAGAGTTGTTTCCAAATTGAGTCAAACTCAACTTGTGCATTGTCAAGAATTGAAAAAATGATATTTTCGGCTAAATGTACTTTATTTTTAAAAAATTTATAGAAGGTCATTTTACTGACTTCAGCAGATTTACAAATCTCTTCAACAGTGACTCTTTTGACGCCATAGCGCATAAAGAGGTCGGTAGCAGTACTTAAAATAGCGTCATATTTAGCTGATTTTTTTGCGGTGGTAACAGATAAATTCATAATAATTTAGTATTACATTAATAAAATAATTATACGATTAACGTTCATAAATTATAAAAACGTAAGATTATTGTCAAGTATTTTCGTTAATTCAGCTATTTAGTACTTATATTTATTGCTTGAGATTTCTTGGTAACGGTAAATTAGGATAGCAGAGTCTTGTATTCAAATACAAGTAAGCTGCTTTTAGAAAATAAAAAATGGCAACCTGAATAATTAAAACATATTAAGTTATGGAAAAATATCAACTTAACACAAATAAAATAGAATCCTTTATTACTCATCTGAAGAATAAAGGTAAGGTTTTTGCTCCACATAAATCAGGGAAAAACTCATTTAAGTTTAATGAAGTTGAGAACCCGGATTCTGTAGTACTCGATTATAATCGTACTCTTAATTCAATAAAAAAGTATTTTCTTCCGCCCCGTGAAGTACTATTGTCATTTTCAAAAAAAGAATATTCTTTTGAAAAAAGTACTATAGAAGTTGAGAAGAAAATATTCCTTGGTGTGCATAATTATGATGTTAAGGGTGTTTTGAGATTGGATTATAATTTTTCTCAAGGCAACCCCGAGGATAATTATTTGAAGCGACGTGCGGACAGTATATTCATTGGTGTTTCTTACGAGCCCGATGAGTACCATTTTAGTCAATCGGTAGGAATTCCATTGCATGACACCGAAGGATTCGATATTTACCTTGAAAAGAATGATTCGGGATATACCATCTCAGCAATTACTGAAAACGGGCAAAGTATTGTTGATGGTTTCGACGGATTTTCAGAAGAACAGGCTGCTCCTTCCAATCATGTACAATTCAAGAACAGACTCAAATATAATTATAACAGATTACCGGAAGTCTTTGAACATTCATGGAATGCTTCCGTTTGGGAGGAAGTGTCAAAACGTTGTGTCGGCTGTGGAACATGCAATTTAGTTTGTCCGACTTGTTATTGTTTTGACGTAGAAGATAATATGGACTTATCATTACTGCAAGGTACACGGGAAAGGAATTGGGATGGTTGTATGTTAAATTCATTTGCTGCTGTAGCCGGTGGTGAGAATTTTAGAGAAACACTTGCCGAACGTCAAAGACATCGGGTTTACCGGAAATTTAAATATATCACAGATATAACAGGAGAACCGTGGTGTATTGGTTGTGGCCGCTGTACGGCTTATTGTACTGCGGGGATAAGCATCGTTGAAATAGTGAATGATTTATGCGATGAGTATGAGGCAAAATATCTTAACCGTCCGGTTGAACAAAGCGGACTCAATGCTGCGAGGTTATAATGTCGATTGCAATTCAGAATTTTGAAGCACAGGAATTATATTATCCGGAAATAGCTGAAATTTCAGCCGTTAAGCGATTCACCGCTAAAGAAAAATGGTTTGAAATTACCCTGCCGGGAGGACGTTCATTAGGGCATCAACCGGGACAGTTTGTGCAAGTATCCTTATTTGGTGCCGGCGAAGCACCGATTTCAGTTACTTCGTCACCGACCAAAAAAGGCGCTTTTGAACTATGTGTTCGTGAAGTTGGTATGTTAACAAATGTTCTGCATAGTTTGGAGACCGGATCAAAAATTGGTATTAGAGGACCATTCGGTAGAGGGTTTGACGTTGAATCATTTAAAGGTAAAGATATTTTAATAATTGGTGGCGGTATTGGCATCGTTCCGTTGCGGTCACTTATTAATTATGTAATTGATAATCGCAAGGATTTTGGACGATTAATTATTGCGTACGGTGCAAAATCGCCGGATGAATTATTATATCCTGAAGAATTAGTACAATGGGAAAACAGTAAGGAAATTGAATACCACGTTACGGTTGATCAAGGGACACCGGAATGGAAAGGAAATACGGGTGTAATTACAACATTGATACCACCTTTGGATTTAGATCTAGAAAATACGATTGCGGCTGTAGTGGGACCACCCATAATGTATAAATTTGTATTAATGTCTCTTAAAACGAAGCGCGTTCCAGACGAAAATATTTATATGTCATTGGAACGTAGAATGAAATGCGGTGTCGGTAAATGCGGTCATTGTCAGATTAACCATTCCTATGTATGCCAAGAAGGTCCGGTTTATCATTATCCTGAAATCAAAAACTTACAAGAGGCGATCTAATGAGTAAACCAAAAGTAGCATTTTTTGACTTTACAAGTTGCGAGGGCTGCCAGCTTAACAAACTAAATTTAGAAGATCATCTTCTTGATATATTGGAACATATTGATATTGTAGAATTCCGTGAAGCAATGGATGATAAAGCCGATGAATATGATATCTCATTTATTGAAGGTTCGATTTCAACTCCATCCTGCATTGCACGTATCCATGATATTCGCAGACGTTCCAAAATCCTAATTGCTTTAGGAGCATGTGCAACTCAGGGTGGTATAAATGCTATGAAGAATTTGCATCCGATTGAGGAGGTACGCGAGACTGTGTACGGAGATGATAAGTATCTCTTCCCGACTTTACCGGCAATGCCGGTGTCTGCAATTGTAAAAGTAGATTACGAAGTTAACGGTTGTCCGATGAGTACTCCGGAGTTCTTAAAAGTGTTAAAATCCTTGTTAGCGGGACAAGAGCCCATCAAACCGGATTCCGCGGTATGCGTCGAGTGTAAATTGCGAGAGAATGAATGCCTGTACGATCGAGGCATGGTGTGTTTAGGTCCCATTTCCAAAAGTGGGTGTGGTGCAATCTGTCCGAGCTTTGGGCAATTCTGCACCGGTTGCCGCGGATTGGTATCAAATGCGGACAAGAATGCCATGATTGACATCCTTACATCACATGGAATTACCTTAGACGAAGCAAAAAAACGTCTTTTGCTATTTAATAGTTACGATCACAGCCAAAGTATGCCAAAATAGAAGGTTTATTATGAGTAAAAATTTAGATATTAACGTCCATCATTTAACCCGCGTTGAGGGTCATGGTAATATTGTAGTCAACATGCGTGATGGAAAATTAGAACGCGCAGAATTGCATATTGTAGAGGCGATGCGTTACTTTGAAGCAATGATGAAGGGACGCAGTTTCCATGAGGCGGCAATTATAACATCTAGAATATGTGGAATTTGTTCACTTGGTCATCAAATGTCATCGCTAAAAGCGACCGAAGATGCCCTTGGGATAGAAATTTCCAAACAAACGTTATTATTGAGAAAATTGTTAGTTCATGGTGCAACAATTCAGTCGAATATACTGCATGTATATTTTTTAGTGGCACCTGACTTGCTCGGTGCACCGAGTGTGTTTCCTTTGGTACCTACTCATAAGGACGTAATACTACGCGCCCTGCGCATGAAACGCTTAGCTAATGATATCGGGGATATTATTTCAGGGCGCGCAGTACATCCTATTACACCGGTACCGGGCGGATTTACGAGAATACCGACGGTCGGAGAGCTGAAAGAGATTAAAAGGCGATTAATTGAGGAAGGCTTGCCGGATGTAATCGAAACCGTTAAAACTGTTAAAGCAATCGCCGATGGCATTCCTAATTTCGTTCGCGAGACAGAATATATTTCACTCAGAAATGAAAATGAATATGCTCTCTATGATGGTGATATTTACTCCTCTGATACCGGTGTGACCGATGATCATAACTATCTTGAAATGACCAACGAGTTTGTTGTGCCGCACTCCACCAGTAAACATGCTAAACATAATCGCACAAGTTACATGGTCGGTGCACTTGCCCGTTGGAACAATAATTATGATCTTTTGACAGAAATCTCGCGTAATGCCGCCGAGGAGTTGGGCTTAACACCTAAGTGCTATAATCCGTACATGAATAATGTTGCTCAGGTGGTAGAATGCGCTCATTGTATTGAAGATTCGATCAAGATTATTGATGAGTTATTAGCCGATGGCTTAAAAGATGAAAAACCCAACCAAACACCTACTAAATACGGGCAAGGTGTCGGCGCCACTGAAGTGCCACGCGGTATCCTGTATCATGAGTATGAATATGATAGACAGGGAAATATTATTAAAGCTAACTGTATAATACCAACCGGTCAGAATTTGGCAAACATTGATGATGATATGAAAAAGTTAGTGCCGGAAATCATCAATAAGCCTAAAAAAGATATTGTAAAACATTTAGAGATGTTGGTCAGAGCATACGATCCGTGTATATCGTGTTCAGTCCATATGCTAAATGTTGAATTTATCAACGAAGACTAAACTAATAGATATTCCCTTTGACTGCAAAATATAGAGTAAAAGTTATTGCTGTTGGGAATGATTTGTACGGCGATGATGGCGTCGGTACTGCCGTAATAGAAATGCTTGGCCAAATACCGGAGATGAAAGGCATTGAGTTGGTCAACGGTGCAACCGATGCCTTAGGATTGATTGACCATTTTGAGGATACCGAGCACGTTATTTTAGTTGATGCGGCTCAGATGGGTGAACAACCGGGCACAGTAAAAGTATTTTCTAAAGATGAGGTCAAATTAAAAATAAAAATGGACCATTTAACAGTCCATGGCATAAGTCTGGCAGAAACTTTTGACATCGCTAAAGCGATTGATAAGCTACCGGGAAAAATAACAATTATCGGAATTGAACCGAAGAACATCGGGATTTCCGAAAAATTAAGTGATGTTGTTGCAGAATCTATACCGGATGTTATATCACAAATTATTAATTTAACACATGTAAACACCCTAAGCGGAGGATAAAATGTCAAGAAAAATAATGATCATTGATGATGATATTGATTTGGTTGAAGCAATGCGAATTACGTTGGAGTCGGATGGCTATCAAGTTATTGATGCTCAGGAAGGTCAAAAGGGGTTGGAAATATTAAAGAAAGAAAAACCTGATTTATTGATATTGGATGTAATGATGGGAACTTTAGACGAGGGTTTTCATCTCGCTTATCAAATCAGAAATGACGAAGCAATCAAAGATATACCGATTCTTATGATAACTGCTGTTGGCGCCCAAACCGGATTTGAATTTGATATGCAGCGTGACGAGGATTTCTTGCCGGTTAATGAATTTATTGAGAAGCCGGTTAATCCTCAGGTATTATTAGACTCAGTTAAAAGGAACTTGCCGGTTGCCTGAAAAGACCTACCAGTCAGATATAAAACATTCCTTTTACACGCCCAATTCTTTACGAAGAAAGAATATTTGGCTTGAACGACTAAGATGGGCATCAACGTTTTCCTTAACTGTATTTCTAATTCTGATCTATGCTTTTAAAATTGATATTTATCCGTATGCTTCGATTCTCAGTATAATATTAGTATTAACAGTAGCAAACACCGTATTTTTAATATATTTAAGAAAAAGTCCGCCAACTTATTTACAACGTGAAGAGAGCATTGTATTAGCTCAAATTGCCGGAGATTATGTTCTATTGACCGCGCTTGTGCATTATACCGGTGGAATAGATTCACCTTTTAGTTTCTTCTATGTATTTCATATCATAATAGCCTCAGTCATATTCGAAAAAAAGTATCCGGCTTTTATAATAGCAATTGTATCGGTATTATTATATTCAGGATTAACTTTATTTGAATATTGGAAAATAGTTGAGCACTATGGAAACGGTTCAAGAGCATTCAACATAATTGATATAACTTTTGCCCTATCTGTATTTTATGTAACGATCTTTGCCAGTACCTATATCGGTGTAACATTGATGATGCGCCACAAGAAAGTTAAAAACCTTATATTCACTCAAAAGGAAGAATTAGAAAAGTCCGAGAAAGAAAAGATGCAATTCTTCAGATTTGTTTCGCACGAACTTAAAAGTCCGATAATTGCTGTGCAGAGTTCCATAAATGTCGTTCTCGATGTCATGGGGAAAGATTTGAAAAAGCAAGCGAAAGATATGCTTGAACGGGGACGTAAAAGAACAGAGCAAATGATCGAGATCTTAAAAGACTTGGTTACTATCTCGTATGACGAAAAAGACGAAGATCATGTACCGGAAATGGTTGTCCCATGCGAGCATGTGCCGGAAGTCGTTGATTTTTATCGCCCGATAGCCGTTGAGAAGAATATTAAAATTGTTGAAAATATTTGTAAGCAGCGCAGGGGATTCAAATTGGACAAATTCCTATTTGAGAAAATTATGACCAATTTGATATCGAATGCAGTTCGCTATACCCCTGCCGGCGGAACTGTTACGATCAAAACCGATTTGGATGACGATTATTGGTATTTGATAATTAGCGATACCGGAATTGGCATTCCCAAAGAAGAACAGAAGCACATATTTGAAGAATTTTATCGGGCAAGTAATGCTAAAAATTTTGAACAGGTTGGTACCGGATTAGGTATGAGCATTATTAAAAGACTTGTCGAACAGGAAAACGGCAAAATAAATCTTGAAAGTGAAGTCGGAAAAGGGTCAACTTTTACAGTAAGGTTTCCTTTAAATTGAAAAAAATACTGATAGGCGGAATTCTTCATAATCACGACTATACAATGTTGAAAATAGTCGGTTTACCCAATAAGCCGGGATTTGCCGGTAAAATATTAACCGAATTAGGTCGTGCCAACATCAATTTACACTTTATAGCCGAGGGTGAAGACGCTCAGGGTCTTGCCAATATGACAATTTGTGTTTCACCTGACGATTCTAAAAAAGCTATCACTATCGTTTCCTCTCAGAGAAATGGTGATCAACAGCAAAAAGTTGAAGAAATCCCCCATATTTCGAGTTTGACAGTTTACGGGCCGCATTTCCGGGAAAAGCCCGCTATCAGTGGTGAAATGTGCTCGGCATTAGGTCACGCAAATATTAATATACTTGGAATTTCAACCTCAATATCTTCAGTATGTTGTCTCATAGAAGATAAAGATTTTGAGAACGCTTATGATTCTCTCCTCAAAGTCTTTGAACTTCCATAAAATTTAGAACTATAACCCTAAGAACTTTATCGACAGTCCCGCCAAGGCGATGATCAGTCCGGCGATTGCATGTGTATATCTCTCAAGAAATCCCAATTTTATCTTAATTAGTCCTTTAGATACAACATACACAATAACTGTCATTGTAAAAATGGTTGTTATGCCAAAAGCCAATGTCACCCATAGCAAATCCAGCCAGCTTCCTTGAGCGGCAGGATACATTAAAATTGGTATCAACGGCTCGCAGGGACCTAATACAAAGATAATGAATAATGCCCAGGGTGTAATTGATTTTTGATTTCCATGTATGTGGGCGTGGCGACCTAAATGATGATGTGAATGTGAGTGCTCTTGGTCTTCATGATGGTGATCATGGGTATGCTCGGTTGCCCGCAATCCGATTCTCAATCCCCAAGCAGCATAAGCAATACCGAATCCGATCAATAACCAACTTGCAATATCACCGCGTACGCTCTCAACATTTTCTAATAAACCGACTGAAATTCCAAGAACAACACCAACTACTCCAAGTAGTACTGAACCAAGCACATGACCAATCCCGCATAAAACTGTTATGAACAGAATTTTAGATAATGACCATTTGCGTGCCTTTCCGATCATAATGAACGGCAGGTAATGGTCAGGTCCAATAGCAGTATGGACAAATCCGATTGAAACAGCCGTCCAGATTAGTATATTGAGTTCCATTTAATCTCCTAACAAATTCGTGGAAGTTGTTCTCCTACCGGTAAATCAATTATTCTGTTTACTCCTAAGCCGGTTTGCTGAACAACAATTCCTTTATTATCATTAACAACTTCACCTATAATACTTGCATTTTTTCCTAATTCATGCTTCAGCATTGCTTCCACCATATTTTCCGCTATTTCGGAGCCAACCACTGCTATTAGTTTTCCTTCATTAGCGACATAAAGTGGATCAATTCCCAATACCTCACAAGCACCCTTAACATCATGTTTAACCGGTATTTTATCGGAATATAATTGTATGCCAACATCAGACTGTTTGGCAAATTCATTAAGAGTTGTGGCAACGCCGCCACGGGTCGGATCGCGCATAGCGTGAATATCTTCGGAAATATTCAACATAACTTCAACTAATCCATTCAATGCAGCGGTATCACTTTTAATTTTAGATTTGAACGATAGGTCTTCGCGCGTGGTCATAACCGCCATCCCATGATCGGCAACTGATCCTGAAATAATTATTTTGTCACCTGGCGTTAATCGATTAGCTGAAATATTTACATTATTGGGGACAATACCAATGCCGGAAGTATTGATAAATAATTTATCGCAACTGCCGCGATTAACAACTTTTGTATCCCCCGCGACTATTTTTACTCCGGCTTGTTTGGCTGCTTTTTCCATAGATAATGCAATTATATGAAGTGTTTCGAGTGGCAGTCCTTCTTCTAAGATGAATCCAACGCTAAGGTAAAGCGGTTTTGCTCCGCTCATTGCTACATCATTTACCGTGCCATTAATTGCCAGTTCGCCAATATTTCCTCCGGGGAAAAAGATCGGATCAACCACAAATGTATCAGTGGTAAATGCAATTTTATTTTTTGGAATATTAAGTACTGCCTGATCCTCAAGTTTATCAAGTGTCTCATTTCCAAAGCGTGGAATAAATATTTTATCTATCAGATCGGCGGATAATTTACCGCCGGCACCATGTGCTAATTGGATCGTATCATAATCCATTTTTGGCAGGGGACAGGACATTAGATCAATATCAAAATCAGCCATTTCTTATCCTTTGATATTTATAATAAGCAGCACAGGCGCCTTCACCGGAGACCATTGTTGCTCCAAGCGGATTGGATGGCGTGCATTCTTTACCGAAAGCCGGGCATTCGTGTGGTTTTTTCAATCCTTGTAAGACAATCCCGCTGATACATAATTCCGATTCCTGAGTAACTATATTGTCTACGGCAAATTTTAACTCGGCATCATATTTGGAAAATTCTTCTTTGATCTTCAAGCCACTTTGTGGTATCTCTCCAATGCCGCGCCATTTGCGATCTCCGATCTCAAATATTGTATTTACTATATTTTGTGCCGGTTGATTGCCCCCTCTTTTAACGGCGCGTAGATATTGGTTTTCTACTCTATACTCACCTTTTTCCAATTGTTTTACCGCTAATAAAATTCCTTCTAAAACATCTATGGACTCAAAACCGGTTGGAATGATCGGTACTTTATACTTTTCGGCGATTGGATCATATTCCCACCAACCCATAATTGCGCAAACATGACCGGCTGCTAAATAGGCTTGTACGCGGTTCTTGGGAGAAGATAAAAGCGCTTCCATGGCGGGGGGAACTAAAACATGGCTTACTAATTCAGAAAAATTTGTTATTCCTTCTCGGTCAGCCTGATAAATCGCCATCGCATTGCCGGGAGCGGTGGTTTCAAATCCGACTGCAAAAAATACGACTTCTTTTTCAGGATTATTGCGGGCAATCTTTAGTGCTTCAAGCGGCGAATAAATAATTCTTACATCACCGCCTTCCGATTTGACCTGGAACAGATCTTTTTTACTTCCGGGCACACGCAGCATATCGCCAAAACTGGTGAATATAACATTCGGCGTTGATGCGATTTCGATTGCCTTATCAATTATTTCTAATGGTGTAACACAAACCGGACAGCCCGGTCCATGCACCAACTCGATCTCTTTTGGCAGGATCTGATCAATACCATTTTTAATAATTGAATGGGTTTGACCGCCGCAGACTTCCATTATCACCCAAGGCTTGGTGACGGTGAATTCAATTTCTGCTAAGATTTGCTTAGCTATCTTGGGATCACGGAATTCGTCCAAATATTTCATTTATCTTTTACTTCTTCTAATGGATTGCCATATAGATCAGCACCTTCCTGAGCAGCATGGTCAGCCAGCTCTTCCCATGCTTCATATGATTTCATTGCCTCATCTTCATCTATAATCGAGATGCCAAATCCGGCATGAACAACCGTATATTGTCCTACTTCAATTTCAGGTACATATTCTAAACATGCTTTATTAATGGTTCCACCATAATTGATATTTCCCATTTTCAAACCGTTCTCGTCAAAAATTTCTTCAACTTTCCCGGGTATTCCTAAACACATAAATTCTCCTAATTAAATCTATTTCTGCCAATCATTGCTTGCCCCAATGATATTCCTCCATCATTAGTCGGAACTTGACTATGAGTATAAACTTTAAAATTAGCTTTTTCAAGACCTAAAACTGTATGCTCGAACAGTACCATATTTTGAAATACACCACCGCTTAAAGCGATGTTTTTGATTCCCGTTTCTTTGCGTGCATCTTGAGCTAATTCAATAAAAATATTTACTAATGTAGCATGAAATCTATTACTAATCTTTGATAATGATTCGCCATTTTGAATGGAGCGAACTACGGAACGTATAATTGGTTGTAATAGCACCTCACGATTATCACCCAATTGATCAATCACGTATGAAAATGGTCTGGCAACAATGTTGTTAAAAACCTGCATAAATTCGATGGCCGCCTGAGCCTCATAGTGTATAGTCTGTCGTCCACCACTCATAGCTGCAATTGCATCGAATAGTCTCCCACAACTGGATGTAAGCGGACTGTTTATGTCCTTTATCAACATTTCAATAATTGGACCAATGTCCTTGTTCTCCATGAAAGGCAGTTCAGGAATATCCTTTTGGAAGGTTTTATGCAAATAACTGATAGCCGTCCGCCATGGCGATTTAATGGCTGCATCACCGCCGGGTAATTGCATTCTCTCTAAATGAGCAAATCGGTCAAAATTATTATAATCACCGATTAAAATTTCACCGCCCCAAATGGTGGCGTCGGTACCATAACCGGTACCGTCCATTATTATTCCAATCGTCGGTTCAGTCAAATTATTCTCAGCCATGCAAGCTGCTAAATGAGCGTGGTGATGCTGCACAGGAATTGTTTCAATACTTTGTTCAGATGCCCATTGAGTTGAAAAATACTGAGGATGCATGTCATGAATAATAATATCAGGTTTGGCATCAAAAATTGTTTGTAGATGATCAATTGTCATCTTAAAAAAATTATAAGCCTCCAAGTTCTCAAGATCACCAATATGCTGACTTAGAATCGCTTTGTCATCTTTAAGCAGACACACGGTGTTCTTTAGTTCACCGCCAACAGCTAAAACAGTTGGTCCTTTTGACTTAACAAAAACAGGGCGCGGAGCAATTCCGCGACTACGACGGATATATCTGAATTTACCAGATAAAAATATTCCGACCGAATCATCACTTCTTAAATAGATATCGCGGTTATGGACTAAGTAATGATCAGCAATACCATTTAAACGCTCAAATGCTTCAGTGTTGTCAATGCAGATTGGCTCTTCGCTAAGATTGGCGCTTGTCATAACTAGCGGTATATCTAATCCTTCAAGAATTATGTGATGCAAGGGTGTGTAAGGCAGCATAATGCCGAGATAATCATTTCCCGGAGCAACTGACTTAGCTATATTAATATCATCCAATTTTTTCAAAAGTAGAATAGGAGCAATTGCCGATGTGAGAATTATTTTTTCATCATTTGTAATTGTGCAATACTGTTCAGCGTTTTGGATATTGCCAACCATCAATGCAAACGGTTTCTCATCACGCCCTTTTAATTTTCGTAATCTTTTTACGGCTTTCTCGTTCGTTGCATCAACTGCTAAATGGAAGCCGCCCAAGCCCTTTATTGCTAAAATATTTCCATCTTTAAGTAACTTTTGAGTAGTGTCAATAATATTATTTGTATCAACAATATTTTTATTGGAATCGTATAAATGTATCTGTGGTCCGCAAACCGGACAGGCATTTGGTTGAGCATGAAATCTGCGGTTTGATGGATCATCATACTCGGCTTGGCATTCAGGACACATCTCAAATTCTTTCATTGATGTGAATGGACGATCATAAGGAATATTATCGATGATTGTATAACGTGGACCGCAATTAGTACAGTTTATAAATGGATAAAGATATCTTCGGTCATTTGGATCAAATAGTTCATTTCTGCAATCTTCGCAAAGAGCAATATCAGATGAAATCAATGTGGATATCTCAGCAGATTCATCGGATTTAGTGATTACAAATTCTTTTGAACCTTTATTTTCCATCTGATCATGGGCGATTTTTGTAATTACTGCAAGGGGTGGTTTTTTTTCTGAAATATCTTTAATAAAATCATTTATACTATTTGCTATGCCTTCAACTTCAATTACTACACCGACAGATGTATTTAGTACAAATCCGGTGAGATTATGATCTTTTGCTAAATTATAAATGAATGGCCGAAAACCAACACCTTGTACAACTCCTTGAACGGATAATTTTTTGCGGATGATCTTCAACGAACCTACAGCATATTTATTACTTAGAATGAGCTAACAACCAATCAATCCATTTTTGCATTCCATCACCTTTTGTCGCTGAGGCTTCAATAAATTTAATATTGGGATTGACTTGCCTGGCATATTCTTTGCATTTATCTACATTAAAATCAACATAGGGCAGTAAGTCAGTTTTATTGATGATACATAGATCAGATACACTAAACATTGTCGGATATTTATGCGGTTTATCATCGCCCTCGGTTACACTGATGATAACAACTTTGTGGGCTTCGCCAAGGTCAAAAAGGGCGGGGCAGACGAGATTCCCCACATTCTCAATGAATAGGATTGAGTTATCTTTAAGCTCTAATTCTTTGGAGCCCTGATTTACCATTTCCGAGTCAAGATGGCAACCGGTTCCCGTATTGACTTGTATTACCGCTGCTCCTGTCGCAGCGATACGTTCTGCATCGTTCATAGTTTGTTGATCGCCTTCAATAACGGCGCATTCGGTTTTATCTTTTATTTGTGAAATGGTTTTTTCCAATAGAGTAGTTTTGCCGGCACCGGGTGAGCTAACAAGATTCAATGCAAAAATATTTTTAGCCTCAAAATAGCCTCTATTTCTTTCAGCTAATAAATTATTTTTCTCAAGCACATTCGTTTCAACTTCTACAGTTCTTCCATGGTCGTGACTGTGGTCATGGGAATGATCATGTGAATGGCTATGGTCTTGATCGTGATGATGATCATGATCGTGTAAATGTGAGTGGGAATTCTGACCGGGTTTTCTAAGTGTTACCGCTTCGTCGGGTTGTCCGCATCCGCATGTATCGCACATAATAGCTCCTTAATCAATATTAAAAGATTTAATGTTTAGCTCCTTTCCCTTAAGTAACTCAATGTTATAATCGTCACAGGTAGGGCAGGGGGTAAATTCGTTTTCAATATGAAAATGTTTATCACAATTCTTACAAAATGCCTTGCCTTGTATTCTATTGATCTTCAGTTGGGCACCATCGGCTAATGTGCTTTTTGTGGCTGCTTCAAATCCAAACTCAAGCGCATCAATCATTATACCTGAGAGTTCACCAACATCTAAAACAATGTTATTGATCTTTTTAGCATTCTCTTCTTTTGCCTTTTTACATACAATATCAACGATACTAACAGCTATGGACATTTCATGCATTATTGAATATTATTTTAACTCCAAAATTACTACAGTTAAAATATATAACGAACTACAAGTGGATTCGGAATTAAATTATTGTGTTAGATTCGAATATATCTTGGACTTCGTCAACCATGATCTGTGTTGATAGACCAATCGTATCACGGAGCAATCCCTCAAATTTCTTAAGATCAGGTTGATTAATAAGCTTGTTGATTATTGTCTCGCTGATGATCTGCAAAGCATTCGTTACTTCAGATACCATAAATCCCTCCCTTTTTCGCATCACAGCGAGCGAGTGGGCATAATTAACTAAGGATAAACGATTGCCCGTTCTTACTGAAGTGATTATAAGATTGAAAATTAAATTAAGATACCAAATTAAATAATCGGCATTCATATGCTGATAATGGATAAAAAGTTCTTTATCCTTATTATAGAATATTTTGGCAAATATTTCATCAACAATGTCATTTTGATGTTCGGTAAGGCAATTTGAAATCAGCAGGTTTGGTCTATCGCTTGTTTTAGCTTTGAGTGCAACTTGGTTTTTAGTGTGCCATTCGATCGGCAAGGTGCGCATGTGTTCAATCAAATATAGCAATCGGCGCTCAATGAGTCTTCTAGGCTTCGGAGACCATCCCAAGGTGTCCATTGTATAGTTCGCATCAATATCAAGTTTTAAGTCAATATAATCGGTCATCCATGGTCTTTCAAATGGCGGTTTGCCGATCATTTTGCCAAGATAATAAAGAATCCTAACGCCGATCCGAGAAATCAGCTTCGGCATATTAAATGACGGTTTTTGTTTCCCATAAAATAGTTTTGTACCAGTATTATATAGCTCTAAGTGTGATGTTGATCCATTGGGACTGGCAATATAGGTATCAATTTGAGGAAGGCTGTCGGTCTTGTTTAAAATTATTTCTAACAATTGGTTTAAGCATTTTTGATGAATGTACGGCACAGCCGATTCACCTTTACCACCAAGTATTCTACTGTTCCAACTTCTTGAAAACCAAGTTTGCAGGAACATGTATAGAGGACCGTATTCGCACCAGTCGCTGAATACAGCAGCAAAACGAATGATCGAACAAGGAAAATATTTTGAATAATCCTTTACTAATTGTTCGGCTTTGCGTTTGGTAACAGCATAAGGGAAATCGGCATCTACTGATGTCTTCTCATCAATTGCTCCTCCTTGTTTTGGAAAGTTACATGCTGCTACTGAGCTAGAAAACAGAAATCGCTTTGGATTTAATTTTTTTGAATACTTAAGGATTAATTCTGTTCCTAATACGTTTGTGCGCTCGTATTCAGGATCAGGTTTATTGTCAAAATTATAAAATCCCGCCAGATGAACCACAAAATCAATCGGACCATTGCTACTAATATTTTGGATCTCTTTTGACAATGAGTTTTCATCGGCAATATCAATAAGAATCCATTTTACATTTTTATGAATTGGCACACGTGCTCGTTGCTGATTTTTTCTTGCTAAGGCATAAATGATGTAGTCATTTTTAAAGTATTCAATAAAATGTCTGCCAACAAAACCGGAAGCCCCCGTAAGAATGATTTTGGGAAGAACGGGCTTCATTTATTCAATTGGGAATTATACTTATTATAAGTGAACATAAGTGCTATACCCATTCCAAAATCAACAATTCCTGAGAATAAAACTAAGAAGAAAGGATTTACAAACAGGAAATAGCTGAATAAGAATATTGTAGCACAAAATTTTACCAATATCGAGTATCTTATCAGAATTGAATTGGATTCGATATTTGAGGCAGCTATTCCATAGGCGAATGCCATTACAATATGAAATATGCCGCCTTGGGTTATAAAAAAACGATGTTCTGACGGTACAATCTTAAAATAAGCTATCCAATCGGTTGGAAAGACTATCATGCCTAGTCCTACACCAAATGAATGCAGTGTCGTTAACCATAAAATAATTGTTAAAAGTTTTTTAAACGACATGATTAATAGTTATTATATAAATTCAATTTGAAATAGATTTACAGTCAATATCCCATTTGTCTAATTTGTTGACGATTAAAGTAAAAATTTCCGCAAGTTTATTTTCTATTGTAGCGCTCAATTCAATTCCCCTTTCAACTTTTTCCGGCTGAACGCCGATGAGCACCATGTCAGGAGCTTCGATCTCTTGCAATTCAATGATGCTCAGTACATCGGAAAGACCGGCATGATGTAATGATAGTTTTGTATTAAAGCGATATTTGATCTCTTCATTCTGAAGTACGCCAACATACCCTGGTGCTTCCTGGAAATCTACCGCATCAATGATGATCATCTTTTTACAATCTTCAAAATAGGGAACAAGGTCAATCCCGATGGTGCCACCGTCCACAAAATTTATATCAGGGGAAAAAGTGTAGGATTCTTGCAGCCTATTTAGTGTATGAATCCCTACACCTTCATCCCCCATCAATAAATTTCCGATTCCGAGAATCGTTACATCAATTGAATCTTGATAGTGTTTTGACACGTATTGTATCTTGCCTCTTATTATCGTGAACGTGTATTGCACAGGCCAAGCAAGGATCAAATGAGTGTATCGTTCTCAGTACTTCTAATGGTTTCTCCGGATCAGCTATTGGGTTACCGACCAATGATGCTTCATAAGGACCTAGTTTATCGTTTTGATTGCGCGGTCCGGCATTCCAAGTTGAAGGAACTACACCCTGATAATTCTTGATCTTTCCATCTTTGATCACAATCCAATGTGAAAGAACACCTCGAGGTGCTTCATGGAAACCAAATCCGGTTTGCTCACCTTTCGGGAATGTGGGTGCATTAAATGTTGCCACATCACCTGAAGCTATATTGCTGATGAGCATATCGTAATTCTCACGAAGTACGTCAACTAATACATTGGTTCTTACGCAGCGTGCAGCATGTCTGCCTAATGTTGAATGCAGGGCATCAATACCGACTTTAGTACCGGCAATTGCACTTATCTTTTCAAGGGCAAGCGTGGCATATTTCTGAGTCGGTTTATGGCCGGCAGCAAACATTGCCAACACATTTGATAATGGGCCAACCTGTGCCGGTTCATCATAAAATGTTGGAGCTTTTACCCATGAGTATTTATCGTCTTCCTTAAAATCTGTATAGTATGGTTTTGTTTCTCCTTCATATGGATGCAATGCTTTTTCACCTTCATACCAAGCATGCTTTGAACTCTCCTTTACTCCGTTCATGAAGTATTTATCTTGGAACGAGTTGATCGCTTTGAAAGTGCCTACGTCACCATTTTTAATATAACCACCTGGAGTCATGAATTTAGTTCCCTTTGAATCTGTCGGAAACTCAGGCACGCTCAAGTAATTTGTTACACCACTTCCGTAAGGTAGCCAATGAGCATATAGTGCACCGACCGCTGCAAGATCAACTAGATATACATTGCGTACAAAATCTTCTAATTCATCAATCAATGTTTTAACATAGTACAGGCGTTCCATGTTAAGAGCTGCCTGATTATCAGGATTGATAGGATTAGATACTCCGCCAACTGCCAAGTTTTGAATATGAGGTGTTTTGCTACCTAGTATCGATACAATCTTATTTGCTTTCCTTTGAAACTCAAAGGCTTCAAGGTAGTGAGCTGCTGCGATTAGATTTACCTCAGGTGGTAATTTCATTGCAGGGTGACCCCAATAACCATTAGCAAATATTCCAAGTTGTCCTGATGAAACAAACTTCTTCAGCTTATCCTGAACAGCTTTGAACTCTTGAACGCCATTATTTGGCCACGGAGATAGGCTCTGCGCCAGTTTAGAAGCAGCATTTGGATCAGCTGAGAGAGCTGATACAACATCAACCCAATCAAGAGCAGAAAGATGATAGAAATGCACAATGTGATCATGAATACCATGAGCGGCAACGATCAAGTTCCTAATGAATTGTGCATTTACTGGGACTTCTAAGTTTAGAGCATTCTCCACAGTTCTAACGGACGCTATAGCATGTACTGTAGTACACACACCACAGAACCGCTGCGTAAATATCCATGCGTCGCGTGGATCTCTACCTACTAATATTTCCTCAATGCCTCTGAACATTTGTCCTGAGGACCAAGCATTCTTTACTTTGCCATTTTCAATATCGCAGTCTATTCGTAAATGGCCTTCAATTCTTGTAATTGGATCTACTGTAATTCTTTTTGCCATGAGTAAAACTCCCTATTAAGATGTTGAATGTTTTATATTAGGTAAAACAGGTAGCCATTTAACAAATGCTAAATATGCCATTAATTCCATTGATATGATACCGAGCGTAATTAACAATTCACTTGCTGATGGCCAATAGTGCCAACCTTGTCCGGGATCAAAACCAACAAGGAACGCGTCGAATCGGTATACTGCTCCGGCTAATAGTAATAGCACAGCTGCAATAAACTGAACTTTAGCGTTTGACCTTTTATCCTTTGAAAATAAAAGGAGCATTGGGATAATGAACAGTAGGTTCTCGACTGTAAACATAGTTCCATTCACCCATCCATCATTGAAGATTGTACCAAGTTCACCGCGCCAAATTAGATCGCCAAATCTGAACACTAAGTAGATGGCAACTAACCAAGCCATTAATTTTCCAATTTTACTTAAGATTGGAGTTTCCAAAGGTCTTTTAAATCCAATAGAGGAGTACAAGGATTCAAATACAACTACTGCATAACCCATTAAAATTGATGATATCAAAAATAATAACGGGAGCCATGCAGTTTGCCACAGAACCGATAATTTATTTCCGGCAATTATCATTAAAGTACCTAAGGATGATTGATGCATTGTCGGTAGCAATACTCCTATGGCAATGAATACGAAAAGTATCTTATTCATGAATCCGAGTAATTTTGTCTTATTGAATTTCTCCAAGAAGGCCGGTGTAAATTCAATCCATAATACAAGGACATAGGTTGCAACACAGAATGCTACTTCGAACATGATCGAATTCAGGTTTGCATGCCATGGTAGGAATACATTGTAGAGTTGCCAATATCGTCCAACATCAATAAATATTGAAAAACCTGCGAGAGTGTAACCAAACACACTGGTTAAAACTGCAGGTCTCACTAATGGATGATATTGACCTTTATTCATTACATAGACCAAGATTGCCATGACATAGCCACCGCATCCAAGTGCAGTTCCTATAAGAACATCATACACAATCCACATACCCCATGGATAACCGTCAGATAGGTTTGTCACAGCTCCAATACCAAAAATGAAACGTTTTATCAGTAAAATTCCTGCGATTCCAGCAAGTATAGCTAATATGATGAAAGGTTTAGTTATGATTTTACCACCAAGGGCTTTATTATCACTCATCTTAACCTCCTTTCTCGGTTTCATTATGTGATTTATTTCCACGGTATGCTGCAACTAATAATCCGGCTAACAGAGCACCGGGGGCTATCAGACCTTTATAAATTGTATGTTGCAAGGTCTCTGATTTTCCGGCAGCCGATTTTTCAGGCAAGCGCGGTAAACCTAACTCATGGAAGGGTACAGCCGATATTATCATGTACTGTGTTCCACCTGTTTCCTTTTCACCATAAATATAATTTACATATTTAGGTACCGTATGCTGAGCTGTTTCACCATCGGTCAGACTCTTGACAGGATACTGATATTTTTCCCCTTCAGTCAATGCTATTCTTTTGTGGGCTTCTTCCATCAAATCCTCAACTTTTCCATATAGCGAAGCTCCTGTGGGACAATAATAGCAGCATCCAGGTATTCCGCCTGTTTCTGTTACATGATCACACATTTGACATTTGACGATTTCAGGAAATGGATCATCCCATTCAAATTTGGGAATGTTAAATGGACAGGCAACCTGACAATATCGGCAACCAATACAGGCTTTTGCATCATAAGTCACAACGCCAGTAACAGGGTCTTTTACAAGCGCTGTTACCGGACAAGCCGATACACAATCAGGATCCACACAGTGCATGCAAGCTTTTTTTACAAAGGCATACCCATTTTCTGCTCTATCCTTAACCGATGCATCTCCATTACGATACAATTTTATCTTATTAAGTGTTTTCGCTGAAAGATCATCAGCGTTATCCCAAATTGTTGGAACGTCTAAATCACCGACTTTATAAGACTGCTCAACCGGCATGTCATTGTATTCTTTGCAACCAACCTCGCATAGCTTGCATCCAATACACGCCGTAGCGTCAAATAGGATGCCGACAGCATCGGGAGATAATTTTTTCTTCTCGCGGGCAAAAACTGATCCGGCAGTTGCCGCTGTAACGGCACCGGCAGAAATCACCTTGAAGAAATCTCTTCTATCAATACTCATAACTAAACCTCCTAAGCTTTAGTTGATGAGTCTTGTGATTTTTCGCCTATTTTCTTTGCCGTATCAGAAACCAATTTGGCACCGGCTGCCACTGCAGCAGCAGTAACAGTTGCTCCGGCAGCTGTAATTCCACCTTCTTTTTCGAAATGAATATCAGGATAGATTGAACCGGGCGTAAAGGTTTTTACTTCAGATTGTTCATGCACATGTTTGGTAAATCCTACACCTTCTTCCACGCAGCCAAAGCAGGGATGACCTGTCCCTACCGGCCATGAGTTTGAACCGACATCACCGAACAAAATTGATGGACAATTAGCATAAGTTTCCGGTCCTTTGCAGCCTAATTTATAAAGACAATAACCTTCGCGGTGTCCCTCATCACCAAATTGTTCGGCAAACCTTCCTGCATCAAAATGTGGACGTCTTTCGCAATGCTCATGAATCAGTCTGCCATAACCGAATTTAGGTCTTCCTTTATCATCCAATTCAGGCAGTTTACCTAAAGTAAGGTAATACAGAACGGTTGAAAGAAAATTATAGGGGCTCGGTGGACATCCGGGGATATTAACAATCGGTTTATCTGTTAATATTTTGTGCAGAGGAGTGGCTCCGGTTGGATTTGAGAATGTGGACTGCACACCACCCCAAGATGAACATGAACCGATCGCTATTGCAGCAGCGCAATTTGCACCAACTTCTTGAACTGATTCGATGGCGGTTTTACCGGCAATTTTGCAATATATACCGTCGTCTTTGATTGGTATGGAACCTTCAACAACCATAATGTATTTGCCTTTGTTCTTTTCCATCGAATCGTGTAAAGCCTGTTCCACCTGATGGCCGGCAGCTACACTCAGAGTTTCGGAATAATCCAGTGAGATCAAATCCAGTACCAAGGTTTCCACTTTGGGATGTGTGGCTCTAAGTAATGTTTCGGTACAACCGGTACACTCTTGAAAATGTAGCCAAATTACCGGCGGACGGGTCGGGTCTTCAATGGTTTTAGCAACCAATTTTGACATACTGAACGGTAAGCCCATTGTTGCGGCAATTGCTGTACAGAATTTCAGAAAATCGCGTCGTGAAAAGCCGAAGGCATCGAAGTTATTCGATATATTTTCAGCTAACGACTGCTTAATCTGCTGTCTTGACATTGTGTTCCTCCTTAGCTAATTAGGGGATATTATTAGTTTGAAACGCATGAATTCTTAAAATTTGTATAAGAACGCTAATTGTCCGCGCAGAGCACTTGCTGTATCCATATTTTTATATTCTGTTGTCCAACTTGAAAATTCAAATCCTATTAAAAAATTTTGTATTAAATCATAATAAATATTAGCAAAAACCGTTAGGTTTTTACTCCTTGCTCCGTTTAAAAGATCTTCATCACACGGATCATCAAAAACTGCTCCGGTTGAAATACTATAGTGTGAGTTTGAGATATATTTAAGGTTAATCCACCCACCTTGAGAGTCAACTCCATCCATCGTACTTGCATTTCCGATTCCCCCTAACATCGAAGCGGTATTTGATCCCACATAAAAACTGCCGTTTATTGTGAGGTTATCACCAAAATTTGAACTAATATCAATAACTGATGACCAGGCAGTATATTTGCCATCATTTCCTAAGGTATCGCGCACAGCGTAATGCCCTGAAATTCCAATGGTATGATTTTTAAATATTTTGTGAGTTAATCTTCCTTGAAATTCAGGAATGACAGCGGCGGCTCCGTCATCAAAACCATCGCCGTTAATGTCGTCGCCGATGTTGCGGGCGATTCCCACCGTCCATCCAAAATTGTTAACTGTGTTAAAAAGTTTAAGCATCGGTCGCCGGTAACCGATGTCACCTGCCCACCAAGCGACAGTATAATTTATGGTGGCAGGTACAAGCGGTGAAATTATGTCCGAGTCCTGACCGGCACGAATTGTTAGGCGTGGTAGTTTGGCTTCGACATAAGCCTTACGAACCATAAAGCCGGGCTTATTTTCTCCGCCGCCGACTCCGTAAAGATCCACTTCTAATTTCCCGGATATTTCTCCCTTACTTAAAAGAAAACCAAAACGCGACTCGTTGGCGGTTATGTGAGTTGTCGGTATCGCTTCTTCTGAATTTGGAATCACCCAACGGGCAAAATTACCGGTTGATATTAAATCACTATTATAGCTCATATCGAGCTTGAAAAATCCGTACGGTTGAACCTTGAATTCGTTTTGACAATTTTCACCGGCATACAGTGTGATTGATAAAATTGATATGGTCGCAATGAGTCGTTTCATTCTTAATTAATCCTCTAAAATATCTTTTTTATTGATTGAATTTGAGCGGTGAATTTTGATGCGGTAAAGATATTCGGATACCGTTGGTTAAATACATTTTTAAAGATATTTTTTATGCGTATATCCAATTGCAGTATTTCGCGTGTTTCCCTAAATCTAAAGCGTATGCTACGGACAATGTAAAGTATATGTTTTAATTATACAACATAAAAAGATAACATTATCCCATTTCACCATTCAATTTTAATAATATTTATTATTTTATGGAGTATTTTTTTACATTCACATATTACTAGGAGAATAAATATGTCCGAGAAAACAAAGATATGGTATCTGCAAAATTTTAACCTGCTTAAAGGAATGAGCGAATCTTCAATGGAAATGATGAGTGAACACAGTCGAATGAAAATATCGTCTAAGAAAGCGGTAATCTATTTTCCGGAAGAAAGAAGTGACAATATTTATCTTCTAAAAGAAGGCAAAGTTAAAATTTCAAGAGTATCTGAAGATGGTAAAAAAACTACCTTGAATCTTATCGGGCCCGGCGAAATATTCGGTGAGAGTGCTATTCTCGGACAGGAAAAACGCGAAAATATTGCCGAGGTTGTGGAAGATGCCGTGATTTGTTCCATTAACCGCAAAATGTTTCAGGAAATGTTGGCAATGAATCCTAAGCTCAATTTAAGTGTCAATAAATTAATCGGGCTTAGAATACGGAAGATTCAGGCTCACGTTGAGGATATTGTGTTTAAAGATGCCAAGGAAAGGGTGATAGCATTTTTAAAACGTTATACCAAATCTTTTGGCAAGCAAATGGTGGACAGTTGGATGGTCAGACCATTTTTAACGCACCAGGAAATCGCTGATCTAACAGCGACTTCACGCCAAACGGTCAATTCAATTTTGCAGGAATTAGTAGAAAATAAAGAAATAAAATATACCAGGCGCTTCTTTCAGGTGCTCAATACTGAATGGATTAATTAATTGCAATTTGTCGCTACAGCGACAGCAACCGAGACCTTTCCTAATTTACCTTATCTCTTATGATAAGGGAAGAAAATGGCAAGATTGATGTAACGTTTTTGATGCGAAAATCGTGCCAAATGTGCCACGATGTAAAGAATCGTATATCGGAATATATGAGAGGAAATAATAGTATTAATTATCAGATAATTGATCTTGACGACCACACAATTGAGTTTGAGAAACGCCACAGTTCGATCACGCCGGCTTTATGGGTGAATAACAGAATGTGGTTTGCCGGTGGTTTTGAAATTGCAAGATTTGATGATAAATTAAAGGACTTACTACAAAAAAAAGGAGATTATCATGAATAGTTTGACAAACACAGGCCGCATATTGTTCGCCTTGCCCTTTGCCGTCTTTGGATTGATGCATTTTATGGCCGCCGGTGATATGGCCGGATTAGTACCGGGTTGGGTACCGGGCGGTGTTTTTTGGGTTTATTTAACAGGCTTAGCTTTAATTGCCGCAACAATTGCGATAATAGCCAAAAAACATATTTCGCTTGCTGCATTGTTGTTAGGTATTTTGATGTTTGTTTTTGTATTGACAATTCATCTTCCGGGAGTAATGGGAGGCAACCAAATGTCAATGTCCGGTCTGTTGAAAGATTTTGCCTTAGGTGGAGCGGCATTTATGATATCAGGACTTTTTAAAGATTCCTAATATTTGAGGGATAACCTCCTAGTGGGAATGGGAAAGTGAAATCTTAAGTAGCTTTCCCATTTTTTTTATAAAGTGCTTGCTTAACTTTGCGCGCCAGCGATAGATAAGTTGTTAGTTTTCCGCCAAAAATATGTAGTAGGGTCGCTTCTCCGAATTTTAATAAATCAAGTTCATATTCACGTGATAAATTAGTCGGATTTTCAGCCTCGGCGATTAATGGTCGCACACCGATCCAGGAATCCTTCACATTTTGTCTTAAAATTTTAAAACCGGGTTTCAAATATTGATTAATATTTTCGATTAGATAATTTATATCACTTTCATTTATAGATATTTCATCGATCTTATCGGTTTCTTCTCTTTCGGTTGTACCGATAATAGTTTGGTTATTCTCCTGCTCAGGGATAACAAAGAAGATTCGCTTTTTCTTGGTTTGCATGAACATTAAGTCCTGCGTTAACAAACCATCTAAAGTAATATGGATACCACTGATTTTTCTTATCTTGTAATTCGCCGGTAAGGAATATTTTTCATTTACTTCGTCAATCCACGGGCCGGTGGCATTAATCAAAATTGGGGCTTCAAAAATAGCATTTTTTGCTTGGATGACGAAATTCAGTTCATTGTTAATAATTGAATGAACACTGCAATTCTCATAAAAACTTGCCCCGCTATCAATTGCATCCCGGGCAACCTTCTGAGTTAATTTTAGATCGTTGGTCTTGGCATCGTAATAATGAAAGACAGCTTTCAGACCATCGGTTTTAAAACTGGCGGCGTGAATGGAAAAATTCTTGCGTGGAATGATCCTTGAATGGTGTTGCCGATTTCTGCCGGACAACAAATCGTAGAATTTTAATCCTATCCGGATCATCCACGCCGGCCTTGGGCTTGGCTTATAGATCGGTATGTAGAAGGATTTCATTTTCACTAAGTCGGGATATATCTGCAATAATTCTTGCCGATCGTGTAATGCCTCATGTACAAGCTTGAATTGCATTGTTTCGAGATAACGCAGCCCGCCGTGAATTAATCGCGATGACTTTGATGAAGTACCGCTGCCGATAGTGGCTTTATCAATGACGGTTACTTTTCTACCCGATAGAGCCAATTCGCGCGCAATTCCCGATCCATTGATCCCTGCTCCTAAGATGATAACATCCGATTTAATTATACTATTGCTCATTTTCAGTAGTGAAATTAAAGAAAAAGCCATCAATATTGATGGCTTTTAAGCGGTTTTAGCGTAGTCCGTCTATCTACTCCCGACAAGTCGAGATACTATAGATAAATGTATATTTTATAAAGTTAAGATAGTTGTGGCTTGCCAATCGTAATCAAATTTATGTGGTGTAGATTGGTAGCCCGTAGGGGAATCGAACCCCTGTTGCCAGGATGAAAACCTGGAGTCCTAACCACTAGACGAACGGGCCAATATTTCAAAAATCGAAAAACAAATATCAAATTCCAAATACAAATTATAATATCCAAAATCCAACATCAAATATCCAAGTAAAAATAGCGCGGCGAATTTATCGCTTGTTGATGATTTGGCAAAGAATATTTATGATTCTTAGAGTGGCTTTTTATTTTCATTTATTTATCTTGTATATTCTTCACCAATTATTTTATAGAAAAGGAACTATTATGAAATTATATTCATGGAATGTGAACGGTATTCGGGCAGCAGCCAAAAAAGGCTTTTTAGAGTGGTTAGACTCGATAAATGGAGATGTTATTTGCCTGCAGGAAACAAAAGCACACGCTGACCAATTATCAAAAGACATATTGGAAGATCATGGCTATCACACGATTTGGCATTCGGCCGAAAAGCGCGGTTACAGCAGTGTAGCAACATTTTGTAAAGAAAAACCTTTATATGAACAAATCGGTTTAGGAATAGATAGATTTGATAGAGAAGGTCGTGTTATCATTACCGAGCATGAAAATTTTCTTCTATATAATATATATTTTCCAAACGGACAACGGGATCAGGAAAGACTTGATTACAAAATGGAATTTTATGAGGAATTATTAGAGATATTAAATGAGCAGGTGGAATCAGGTAATAATGTGGTAGTTGCCGGCGATTGGAACACAGCCCATAAAGAGATTGATCTGGCAAGGCCTAAAGATAACGTGAAGAACTCCGGTTTTTTACCGGAAGAGCGCGCTATGCTCGATAAATACGTAGAGAATGGCTATGTGGATACTTTCAGATTGTTCCATCGGGAGCCGGACAGATACTCATGGTGGACTTACCGGATGGGAGCACGGGAGCGGAATGTCGGTTGGCGGATTGATTATTTTTGGATCAACGAATCATTTGTTGAAAATGTAATTGACGCCGATATTCACGACGATGTTATGGGTTCCGATCATTGCCCGGTTTCACTTGAGGTAAAATAGATAATGCAATTCGGTCCCGACAAATGGAACGAACGTTATTCTTCTAAGGAATATGTTTATGGAAAAGAGCCCAATCAATTTTTGATTCAAAATTATGCAAAAATTCCAAAGGGCACTGTGCTCTGTGTTGCCGACGGTGAAGGTCGCAACAGCGTTTTTCTTGCCAAACAAGGCTACACTGTTACAGCAATAGATTTTTCTCAACAGGCGATTGAGAAGACAAAGCAGTTAGCTAATGAGCATGGAGTTACTGTTAATACCGTCTGTGCCGATCTGTTAGATCATGATTTTGGTGTAAATAAATTTTCAGGGATCATTTCAATATATGCACACTTTAGTTCCCAAAATATTATTCATTTACATGCCAAATATTATGCAGCTCTGCAAACGGATGGTGTGTTTTTGATGGAGGCTTTTGCCAAAGAACAATTACCGTTGGACTCCGGTGGGCCGAAAAATATTGATTTATTGTATTCTATTGACAATATTGAAAAATCCTTTCCGGCGGGTGAAATACAATTATTGAAAAAGGATGTTGTTTATTTACATGAAGGTGATTTGCATGACGGTAAAGCAGTTGTTGTTCGGGCGGTCGTAAGGAAATCATAGGAGGTATTATGAAATCAAAATTAGAAATAGCTGAAAATTGGCTAAAGCGTTACACCGGTTCCGGTGTAAATGAATTAGGTGAATGGATATTATTGACAAATTTCCAAGATTATGTTGATCGCTTTGCGGAAAGATTTAATTCAGATGTTAAAGGCATCGGCGGACCAATGACATCAACCACCAATCAGGATGGATTAAGTATAATCAATTTTGGTATGGGTAGTGCCAATGCGGCTACTATCATGGATCTGTTATCGAGCAAGAAGCCGAAAGGAGTGTTAATGCTTGGCAAATGCGGGGGACTGAAAAAGAGTACGGACATCGGACATTTTATTTTACCGAGCGCCGCCATCAGGGGCGATGGTACCAGTGACGATTATTTTCCGGAAGTCGTGCCGGCGATGCCTTCTTTTAAATTGCATAAATATGTTTCTGAAATATTAGTGGATCATAACTTAGAATACCGCACAGGTGTTGTTTATACCACAAACCGAAGAATATGGGAATGGGATGAGCGGTTTAAACGTTATTTACGCAAAGTACGGGCGTTAGGAATTGATATGGAAACGGCAACCGTTTTCATTACCGGACTAGCCAACGAAATTGTCCGTGGCGCATTATTGTTAGTATCGGATAGACCGATGGTGCCGGAAGGCGTCAAAACAGCCGAATCAGACAAGCAAGTCACTAAGAAATTTGCTCAGTTGCATCTTGATGTTGGAATTCAAACGCTGACCACGATCGAGAAAAAAGGCGACAAGATCAAACATTTCGGTTATTAAAGCTAAATGGAATTATTGTTAGTTTTTCTCTTCTGTCGGGCTGTGATGAATATTACAACTCGCAATGATCTATCGTTTATATTGACAAAGAAAATATTATAGTTGAATATCTACTGATGCTTCTCTGCCCGATATATTCTTTGCTCTTAAAGTGTGTAATAAGCTTAAACCCAATTCTATCATAGCGAAATTCCAATCCCGCTTGGAATTGATGCACCGGGCTAACTATCTTGACACCATATTCATAATTGTCAAAACCGGTTAGAAATACATTTCTTGACACATTTGAAATAGCATAGGACAAAAAGATATTTGCACCACCGCCTTGTATTAATAATCCGTTAATGTTGCTTAACATTTCTATTCCAACCGCCTGTTGTATTTTGATATTTCCTAATTCAACATCAAGAAATGGTGCAAAGTTCAATGGTGCAAAATCCACTAGGTATTCAATCCTTGGATTAAAGATATAGCCAAGCCTTGTTTGGACTTGACTGTCCCATCCTTGAAAGAGAACATCACCGATCATTTTGTGAATGGCATCCTGCACGTCCTGAGCAAAGGAATATTTACCGGTTGAGCCTAATTTTGTGCTCAGCATGAACCGCCAATCATCAATAAAATATTCATATTGCAATCCAAGGTAGCCGTATCCGGCATAGGGATGCGTATCGGGTTGCGGTTCTGATAGATCACAATCATTTTTACTTGGCGTATAAGTATCAATTTGATATTTCACTGTCAAAGGAATTGACCCGAATCTATAAGCTAAACCGATTGAACCGGTATAATCTTGATCGGTTTGGAACAGTGCATCATTGACGATCATGACTTCAAATTGATTATTAGGTTCGGTAGTATTTTGGCCGTAAACCGAATACAAACATAAAAGAAATATGGCGATCAAATGACGCATAATTTTATAGCATCAGTTCTACTGCTATGGCATCAGCAAATTGCAGTCCTCGCTGATTCAATCTAAGGTTACTGTTATCTATGATTATCATATCAGGATATTTATTCCGAATCTTTTGCACACTATCTTTTAGTTCTATAATCCTATTATCAGGAATCTTATTCAGTGCTACACCATCAATCATTCGCAATCCAAAGCCGACTATTTCGTTAATTCTATCATTTTCGCTGATATAATCGTATGATTCAATTGGTGACTTATCGTTCTCGATCATCAAAATATACTGTTCCAAATTACTGTAATTATTCCATCGCTTTAAACCGTCAAAACTATGCGCCGATGCCCCGAAACCGATGTATTTGTCATGATTCCAATAATGCAAATTATGTAAGCACTCTTTGCCGGCTTTTGAAAAATTTGATATTTCATATTGCCGATATTTATTCTTGCTCAATATTTCGGTCGCAGTATTATATAAATCAATCTGCATTTCATCATCAGGAATTTGGATCGTTTTTTTATTCACCAAATCATTTAGTACCGTTCCATTTTCTACGGTCAATGAATAGGCCGAAATATGCTCGGGATCCAATTCGACTAATTCATTTAGATCATTTTTCCAATCATTTGCCGATTGGTCGGTAATATTATAGATCAGATCACAATTGATATTATCAAAACCGGCTTTCCGCGCTGAGTTAAATGTGTTGACTGCATCATCGGACGTATGAATCCGAGAAAGGAACTTCAATAATTCGGGATTGAAAGATTGAATACCAATTGATAAGCGATTTATGCCAAGTGTCCGAAAATCTTGTAATTTGTCGAGCGGCGCTTCACCGGGATTGGCTTCCAATGTAAATTCAATATTATTGCTTAAGTCAAAACTTTTGTCTAACGCAGAAATGATTTTTTCCAATTGAGTCTGAGATAAAATACTCGGTGTGCCGCCACCAATGAATACCGTATCAAATTTCCATTTACTGACGTCAGTATCGGAATTTTTTATTTCCGCGATCAGGGCATTGACAAAATTATCAATCCGGTCATCCTGTTCGGCAACTGAATAAAAATCGCAGTAAATACATTTTGTAATACAAAATGGAATATGTATGTATATTCCCGCTGTTTGCATGACAAAAGTTACCAAAAATTTATATACTCAAAAAAGTTGTTGAACCCCATCTTTATCTTCCCCAGTTTTGGGGAAGATATTTGATTATGAAATATTCGACATTACCAAAACCACCAAAGAATTCAACACAGATAGCACGGGTACTAAGAAATAATATGACCGAACCCGAATGGAAATTGTGGGGACATATTAGACGAAAACAATTAGGTGTAAAATTTAAAAGACAGGTACCAATTGGAAATTATATTGTAGATTTTTTTGCATTGAAAATTGGATTAGTGATCGAAGTAGATGGCAGTCAACATCTGACTGAAAAAGGAGCACAAAAAGATAAAATCAGAAGTGAATTTTTAGAGAAATATGGAATCAAAATCATTAGATATACGAACTTGGATATTTTTGAAAACATCAACGGTGTTTTGGAAAATATTAATTATACAATCAATAAATTAAAGCCCTAGTCCTCCCCAACTATGGGGAGGATTTAGGCGGGGTTTATTAAATTCAAATAAGAATTAAAGAGGAAACGATGCTGAAAAGACTCAATAGTATTTTAATATTTATTTTAATCATACTATCAAATTTATTTGGCCAAATCGGGCAATTACGTGTCGGTTTTGACATTGACGACACAACACTATACTCCGAACAGGCTTTTGTCGCCGCTCCCCGAAATGCGGAGGGTAATCTCGATTATGCCTGGATAAATATGCACGACAAAGAATACTCTTTGCCAATTACACCGGTAATTACCTTGATTGATTATTTCCGTGCGCATGGGCATGAAGTATATTTTATTACAGCTCGTCCCGGTGTAAATGGCGACAGTGTCGCGGCTTTCTTAACGCGTACGCTCAATTTTGCAGTGCAGGCGGATAGTAATTTATTCTTTTCTCCAAAAGAAACGAATGGCGATTTCCGCTATACTACTAAACATATAAAAATGCGGGAACTCAACCTTGACCTATATTATGGTGATTCTGATACGGATATAATCGCCGCCCTTAAGGCCGATGTTCATCCGGTAAGGGTTGTTAGAAGTTCCGAGTCGATCAAGGAATATGGCAGCAATTATTTTGGCAATACTAATAAAGGCAATACTGCCAAAGCACCTTTTGATGCGATTGACCTCGAAATGTTTTATCGAGCAAATGTCGGTATTTTCGGTGAGTCGATTTATCCGATTACGTGGAGTCCAAAGAAGTGAATGTTAGAACAATTCCTACGATAACCTGCATTTACTAATTTCCATAGAAATGCAATCCGTGGTTCATCGGATTTCCAAAACCATAACCAACATTTGAATTCCAGTATCCGTAAGACCAATCACCAGTTGACGGTTCTGTAAGGTCAGCTGCTTTTGAGCCATAAAATTCTTCGTTACCATCGTCTGAGGGTCTGTAATATCTAATCTCAAAATGAAGATGAGGACCACCAACTGTACCAGAATATAAATGTTTTGAAACAGTGTCCCCAACACTTACAAACTGACCATCTAATGAGGAAAATTTAGCTTCATCCAAATCTAAGTCAATGTGACCGTAAAGTGTAACTAATTTACCAACAATCTGATTTGAGGAATCCTGAATTTCTTTTGTTATTGATAAGTAGTGGCGATATTTTTCTGCATCTTTTACTGTTCTAACAATACCATCATGGGAAGCATAAAGAATAACTTCTGTTTCATTGTTTTCTATATGTAAATCAACTGCCTCGTGATGTTGAGATGCTCCTTTTAGTGCGCCAAATTCACCTATGGAAGGAACCGTAAATGAGGGCATTAGTCCAGATGCATTTGCCAATGGATTATAAAATTCAATTTTACGAACCTGTTCAAGAAAGTTATTCACTTCAATTCTAAAAGAGTCATTGTTATCAGAAATGTAATATGCTGGTGTTAACATATCTTGATAACCATTTTCCTCACTATTAGAATTGTTAACCGGACTATTGTTACTACAACCAGAAATAGAAATTAGTATAACAAGGATGGCGGGTGTATAGGACCTAAAACTATTTCGAATGGAAAGTAATAATATTATAAGGATTGTATTCATCAGATTTTCCTTTTTACAAAATCATTTTGCTCTCTAATGTCCCGCATAAGCCACCGACAAAAGGTGTAGCCTTTTGGGGATCGGGCTGAATGTCCTTGTTAGCCTCATTTTAGTTAGCTAGCCATCTATGTCCCACATTGTACCCGGTTTACTCTTTTGATTGTGGAAATCACTCCCGGACACACGATCCCAAAAGCGACCGCCAATTTTTTGTTCAGCATCGTATGTAACCACAAGGTAGTCTTCCAAATTGCCTGGAAGTTTCTTATTTTCCATTTCAAAAGTCCAAAGTTTGAGGCGACCACGCTTATCTTCTGCTAAAACACTCTTTATAAAAGCATGCGGTATTGGGACATCAATACCATAATCGTCTGTTTCATCTCCTATCGTTTTAATCTGTTTATTAAAGTAGAAAACTGGGGCCGTCAGAACAAAGGTCTCTAGAATATCGTTTTTATTGTTTAGGCTTCGTACGGCACTTTCGAGAGCCCGCCATATTCCTCGATTGAAATTTGGTTTTTGTGGGGACATATTTGATAACAAAAATGTTTCACTATTTTGGATTTCCAGCGCATCTTGGTTAGCACTTCCCACTAAATGCCCTCGATCATATCCACTACCTTTATAGGCTTTAAGACCGGCTCTGAACCTTCTAGGAATTCGAACATCTGCTCTGAAGTTGTCGAGCCTGTCATCTATTTCCCACTCAAATTTAGCATTCGGGTTTATTATCTCCAAAACCCACTTAGCCTGTCGAAAATACCAGGAGTAACCAATGGTAAAATATCTCCCGGTTAAAATTTCATCGCAGACTGGTGCACCATATCGAAGTTCACGTTGCATTTGGAATGGATCATTCATAATTCTCTCCTTATATATATGTTGAGATTTATTCTCGAGTCTAACTAATATTTATAACGATTTATCATAGATAATCTTAAATAAATATATATGAAATATACAATATAATTGATTTAATATATTACAATAAATGTATAAAGATTGTCCTCCTATAGTTAATTATTGAAAATCCAACATAAGCATTAATATATTCAAAATATGAAGAAATCAGATCATTCTAAATATCTTTCAAAGCCGAAATTATTAGGACATAAAGATGTATGGACAACAATGATCTATACACATATCTTAAACAAAGGTGGTTTTAGGATTCACAGTCCATTAGATTAATAAATATTAATATCATAAAATTATCCTACGAAGCAAAAGTTCGTATTTTAGGTGAATCAATCTCCTCAATCAAATGGAGTTCAAAGAAACGCATGTTTAGCGGTTCTAATTGAGCTTTTTGAAGTAGAATAGTTCGGGATCCCCGTCATCCAAATTATGCACAATACCACTCGGTTCATATGACATACTTTGCATGAGTGCTTGCATTGGTTCATTTGATTTATTGGTTGATGTGAACAACTTGCCTGTCTTACATATTTCTTCTAGATGAGAAACTAGAGCGGTGCCCACTCCTTTGCGTCGTCTTGCTTCTGCAACTATCAACATGGAGATAAATCCCTGCGAGAAAAAGGTGTACTCAAGTACGGCATACCCAACCACAACATTATCAACTACGGCTACAAAAGTACTATCTCCTGACACCCACTCGCAAATATGCCGCCTACGATTCTCATCGTGTGCGGTCAAATGATCAACGGATATGATCGCTTCAATGTCGGATTCTGTTGCCTTATTTATTTTCATTATCCTATTCGCTAACTAATATTTATAACGATTTATTATACTATAAATTATTTAAATATTTAGAAAATTAAAACAAGGCATGGAAATGTTCAATGTGGTCGGGAGCGGTGTTACCTGCTAATCCAAATGAATTGAAATTTCCGCTAATCACTTTACTGTTTGCTACATTTCCAAAACTTCCCGTTTAAGGACTGTTTTCCTTTTCAGTCCTAAGTTAATTATCAGATAATCAGCTGTTCTATTTATTACCCTGAAAAAATGATTTATTTAAAGAAAGGAATTCCTGTATTTCATTAATTATCCGTGATTTGTGCCCTGTTTTGTAATAAACATACGCTGACACCGATACTAAAAAAGCACCGGTTGCATCAATTATCAGATCCCACATTGTATCTACTAAACCGGATTTTTGCATATTTGCGCCAAATAATTGGTCGATAGCAAATTCGTAGATTTCCCACAGAGCGCCAATCGCTACTGCAAAGGAAAATGAAAATATGCAAATGAATAGGGGATTTAAACTCATATCAATTTTTTCATTGTGATTTAGAATCCAAACCATCAGCAGACCAATTATACCTAAAAGGATAGCCGAAAAACCATGCAGGAGAACATCCCACCACCAAAATCTATAGTAAAATCCAACTGCACTGCCGAGAAATAACGAACCAAAAATGAAAATAATTGCAGCGAGTTCAAATTCGGTTGGCAGGATGATTTTATAATGATGAGCAAAAATAGTTGGGAGAGCAGTGAGGATCATAATGAAAATAATGAATAGTGCATTCATCCAATTCTGTGTAATAATTGAGGATATCAATCCGGCTATAAGTAATACCTGCATAGACAACTTAACATACTTTTGTGCCTTGGTCATCTGTGGTGCATCATTCATTTTATATATGAATTATTTATAATAATTAAAATGTAAATTATTGAGTAAAATATTTCTATCCTATTAAAAATGAAGATTGAAATAGAACAAATAAAAGACCAAAATGAGTTAAATCAAGCTTTTGCAATCCGCAGGGAGGTATTTTGTGTTGAACAAAATGTATCGGAAGAAATTGAGATGGATGAATATGATGAATCAGCCGAACATATTTTGGCAATTGTTGATGATAAACCCATCGCAACTGCGAGATGGCGATTCACGGGCGATGGTGCCAAATTGGAACGTTTTGCGGTATTAAAAGAATATCGAGGAAAAGGAGTAGGTGAAGCTTTAGTAAAATATGTATTGAATGAATTAAAGGATTGCCCAAAAATATATCTTAATGCTCAGGAAACAGTTCTAAAATTCTATGAAAAATTTGGATTTGAAGTTGTTGGCAATCGCTTTTATGAAGCGGATATTCCCCACAAAAAGATGGTTTTTAAATTGTAACTCTTCATTTTTAAACTTTAGCAGTTCAATGTAATTTCCGCGGCTTTACAACAATTCGATTTGATGGAACAATCACTTTATATTAGAATATTTAAGTTGATCAGAGGCTATTGGCCGCAAATTTTAGGGTCAACTATTGCAGCTTTATTATATGTTGCATTTAATAGTGCATCTATTTGGTTCACAGCTTCATTGCTCAACAGTATCCTTGGGAATTTTAACGATTTTATAATTGAACATGAAGCGCTTCGCACTGCTGACAATCTGAATCTTAATAATCAGATAAAATTCATAACTAACGAATTTATAATCCGGGAGACAGCCTTTGAAACGCTCAAAGTATTGGCAATTCTTATTGTGTTTGTGTTCATACTAAAGAATTTGTTCCTGTACTTAAAAAATATAATGATTGTCCATGTACAATATGATTTTATCACCGATTTACGTAATAAATTATTCCACAAATATTTAAATATGTCATTGTCCTTTTTCAATGAACAGAAAGCGGGTGAATTGACTTCAATAATAATTAACGATGTAACTAATATGCGTAGGGCTTTTACCGTAGGATTCCAACGGGCTTTTGTCGAACCGTTGAATATTATAACGTTTTTAGTGTTATTATTTATCATCAATTTCAAACTGGCATTAATGGCATTGATTATAGTACCAGTCAGCGCATTAGCGATTATCGCAATCGGTAGAAGTGTGAAAAGAAAATCACGGCGGATTGCCATTAAAATTGCGACGATCACAAACATAATCAGTGAAATACTTTCGTCCATCCGTGTTGTTAAAGCATTTACAAACGAAGATTATGAGAACCGTAAATTCCAAAGTCAGACAAAAAAATTCTTCAATTTAATATTGAAACGTGCCAGATTACGTCAAACTGCGGCACCGCTGACCGAAGTAATCGGCGTATGCGTAGCGATTGTGCTTATTTTAATTGGCGGTAGAAATGTGCTAATTGACAATGTGATGACTTCCGAGGATTTTCTCCGGTTCATTTTAGTATTATTTAGTGCATTAGCGCCGATCAGGATGCTAAGCAGTGTAAATATGGAAGTTCAGACCGGCTTAGCATCGGCGGAGCGTGTATTTGATACTTTGGATTCACAATCGGCGATTAAAATTGCTGATAATCCGCTATTAATTAAGCAATTCAATGATAAAATTAAATTTGAGAATGTAACGTTTAAGTATGCTGATAATGAAGATAAAGTTCTCGATAATATATCATTTGCAATCAACAAAGGCGAAGTAGTTGCGTTAGCGGGCGAAAGCGGTGCCGGTAAATCCACAATCGCTGATTTAGTGCCGCGTTTCTATGATGTTGATGCCGGAACAGTTCAAATTGATGGCAAAGATGTACGGAAGCTTGAATTAAAATCATTACGAAAATTAATGGGTATCGTAACACAGGAAACCATCTTGTTTAATGATACAATCCGTGCCAATATATCTTATGGGCTGCCAAACGTTCAGGAAGACGATATTATTTCCGCAGCGAAAATTGCCAATGCGTATGTTTTTATTAATGAACAACCGGATGGGTTTAACACCGTAATTGGTGACAAAGGTGTTAAACTTTCCGGCGGACAAAGGCAGCGCATCGCCATTGCGCGGGCAATTTTGAATAATCCGCCAATCCTGATTTTAGATGAAGCAACATCTTCGCTTGATACCAAATCAGAAAAATTGGTGCAGGAAGCTTTGGAAAACTTAATGACTGATCGGACAGTATTAGTGATTGCGCATCGTCTTTCGACCATCCACAAAGCGAATAAAATTATTGTACTTGATAAAGGCAGAATAATTGAAACGGGCACACACGATTCACTTTTAAAAGCAAGTGGCCATTATAAAAAATTATATGATTATCAGTTTAACAGATAGAGAGGATTAGAAATGTATCATAATCCGGTAAAAATTTTAGAAACTGATAATTGGAATGTTATTTTGCAGCAACAACTTGCTAAACGCGGTTCAACCACACCGTTGATAATTACGAGTGAAGGCAGTATCAAACGCCATCAATTAGATAAACAACTGAACGGTTATCAATTTTTTACTGATATTGAGAACTATCCTACTTTTGAGAGTTGCCAGAGGGCAATTGATTTATCAAAAAATGTGAACTGTGATAGCGTGATCGCACTTGGCGGCGGCTCCGTGATGGACACTGCAAAAGTTGTTATTGCTGCAATCAATACAAAATTAGAGAATCTTGATGATTTGTTATCCTACAAAGGAAATTATTCTAATGATCTATCAAAAATTTTCATACCCACAACACATGGTACTGCCAGTGAAGTAACTATGTGGGGAACAATATGGAATTATCAGGAGAAGCAAAAATACTCATTGGCAAATCCGGCATTATATCCGGATGTGGCAATTCTTGACCCGACACTCAGTCTTAGCATGGATTTAAAGCTTTCTATCGCAACTACGTTGGATGCGCTCAGTCATAGTTTTGAAACTTTATGGAATATTAATTCCAATTCAAAATCAGTTAATTTTGCAATTGATGCAATCAAAATTATTTTTGAAGAGGTTCCTGATTTGAAGTCTAAATCGGATGATATAAATATCAGGAAAAAACTATTGAAAGCATCAAATTTAGCAGGTCTCGCATTCAGTAATACCAAAACTGCCGCTGCACATTCCATAAGTTATCCACTTACATTTTCATTTGAAATTCCCCATGGGATTGCCTGCTCAATGCCAATTGTTCCTTTGTTAGACATTAATAGGGAATTTATGTCCGATAATCTTGAACAATTATTGGATACCTTAGGGATAGATTTTGTGGAATTAAAGAACCAAATACTTAATATTCCGAAAGGAATTGTAGATTTTAAGTTAAGTGCTTGGGGAGTACAAGCAAGTGATTTTGATGAGATTGTGGACAGATCCTTTACTAAAAGCAGAATATCCAATAATGTAATTGATCTCTCAAGGGAAGATGTATATAATTTATTATATGAAATATTATAAATAGTATGTCGGGGAAACACACATTAGACGGTCAAAATCTTGCGGCTGCCTTAAATATGCTTGAAAAAGTTACTTTGATCTTTGAAGAAGCCGATATAAGATATTCGATCACAGCGGGAACTTTACTTGGTATCGTTAGAGAGAATCGGCTTTTACCGTGGGATAGAGACTTAGACTTGAGAGTTTTTTATCCGGACAGCGAGAAATTAATTAGATCTATTAAAAAAATCAGAAAAGCCGGATATATTGTAAGATTAAGATATCAGGAGAAGGAAGATCCGCCGCTAAAAAAAGGTGATTTACGTATTTTGAAAATTTATAGTCGAAGAAAGCTTTTTTTGAAAGGCGACGTGATGATGGATTGTTTTATTGCCACCAAAGATAATGGTATGTATGTATGGTCCTGTGGTGGTGATAGGAAATATACCAAAAAAGCAGTCCCGGCTCATTTTTACGATGATCTTGAAGAGCTGAGTTTTGAAGGTAAAAACTATACTGCTCCGGTTGAGCGTGAAAAATATTTAGAATATAGATACGGCGATTGGCAAACACCGCAGCAAAAATGGCGGTTTACCAAAGATGATTTAGCTATAATCGCGACCGATCACAAACCCAAGCGAAAATGAAGTTAGCCGTTTTTTTATTAGCCGGTGGTGGCATCAGATTAAAACCCTATACTAATGAAGTTCCCAAATGCTTAGTAGAAATAAATGGAAAACCATTATTGATTCGTATGTTGGATTATTTGGAAGAAGGCGGTATCGAAAGGGCAATTTTAGTGATCGGATACAAGGGTGAAAAGATAATTGAGACTGTCGGTAACCGATGGAAAAACGTCAAGATTGAATATGTTGAAAATACCGATTGGGCTACAACTAATAATGTTGTATCGCTGAACTTAGCTTTACCAAATATAAATGAAGATTTTATCTTACTTGAAGGCGACCTTATTTTCACCCGAGAAGCATTCAAACCCCTATTTTCCCCTGACAGGATAGCAGTCTCAGATTATCAAAACCACATGAGTGGTACATTAGTTGATATTGATAGCAATAATATTGTTACCCGTTTTATTGTGAACGATGAGTTATCTGAGGAAGAAAAGGTGGTTCTTTACAAAACGGTAAATCTTTACAGCTTTGACTATCAGAATTTCAGTGGATTGATTGCACCCAAATTGCGAAAACTGATAGACTCAGGCCAAAAACAAGTTTATTATGAACAAGCTATTGCCGATGCCGTGATGACAGCCGGTTACATCACAACGGCGGTGAATTTTCATGGAACGCCTTGGTACGAAATTGATACAGAAGAAGACCTAATTAAAGCTCGAAAAATTTTTGAAAAAACAGATATATAATTATTTGCGGTAATCCAATTCCCACCAATATAGAATTGATATAACTTTATCAACGAAACTAACACCATATTGATTGAATCTATATTTCAACTTCGTAAAATAGAATTTTAAATGGATCCCGATCGGCAATTTTTTAGGCTTGTCTTGTATTTCATATTTATGTGATTCGAGCTCATTTTTAAACTTGCGATTAAACAAAATGACTTCCCACTGCTCCAAATCTTTTTGCCATCTACCGATACTTGCAGCATTTATTTTACTTTTTGTGGCCGAATGCCAATCCATTTTATATGAAGGAACTGATTCCTTGGCAATCTTGTGAAATTCAAGTAAGGATTCGGAGTATTCTTCACCTAAAAATTTACAAACCGATTTAATAGAATTTTCGGGCTCGTTGATGATGTCTTCATATTTGATCTCAATATATTGTTCTGATGAATATTTACTTTTAGCTATAATTCCATGTTGGATAGCTTCCTGCCAATTTAACATAGCAAATAGACTATTTTTATTCCACCAAGGCATCCGTTTCAGCGATGCTACAGCATCGCGGCCGTCGCGTATAATGTGAATCACTTGGGCATCGGGAAATAATTTGAACAATTGCGGTAAATATTTAATATAGTACGGACGTTTATCACCCCATCGGGACTTACCGAACTTCTTCGAATACAATTTCGGGATTACCGAAAGAAAAGCTCCAAGTGTATTACCGGTTATTTTCAGTTCTTCCCGGACATCATTTTTGTCAATATCAAGATCAATAATTTTAGTTTTTTTATTATGATTATTTAAAAACCAATTGCGCAGTTTTTTGCGGTTATCAGCTTTTGACAAATCGCCAAATAGCAATCTCCGCTTATACAATTTTTTTGCGTATTTCGTTTGCGGAGGTATCGCAATGTTTTTGTGCGAACAGAGGATTAACCGCAACATGGTTGTGCCGGAGCGCTCACAACCAACAATAAAGATTGGTCTATTTTTATTTTTTTCCTGCATTATGTGGATTTTTATATTAAAACAAGTGAGCTAAATTTACCAGGTAACAAAATGTTTTTACCACACAATTAAATGTACAAGCAAACACGCAAATACTTATTATTTCTCACGAAGAATTATTCCTATTCGATTCTGCGACCACTGTATGATGCTATCCTCCAACAGAAAAATGATCAAGCATTTTGGTTTTCTACTAAACCTGAACGATTTGATATCAACAGGGAAAACTGGTTAGAAAGTAATGAAGCGGTTATTAAATATAATCCTGATGCAATTTTTGCTCCGGGGAATGTAGTGCCGAGCGCTTGGCCCGGACTAAAAGTACAGTTGTTTCATGGTTTGGGAGAAGAGAAGCAGGGACATTATCGCAAGAACGGTCTATTCCAAATGTATTGTACTCCCGGTCCGTTTGTTACAAATAAATTTTTGAATAGGAATAATGGCAGGTATATTGTTGAAGAAACGGGATGGTCTAAAATTGATAATATTTTAAGAGTGCAACAAAACAGTAAGACCACGTTTAAGAATGAATACCCAATTATTTTATACGCCCCCACTTTTAGCAAAAAATTGACTTCGGCTAATAGTTTACTTAGCCAAATTGCGGCATTAAAAAAACGTGACTATAATTGGATTGTAAAATTCCACGAACTGATGGATATGGAAATTGTGGCGAAATACAAAGGATTGCAAAATGATAGATTTGTAGTGAGTAATAATACGGATATTTTACCACTGATGTCTGAATCTGATCTGATGCTGACTGATACCTCATCGGTTGCTTACGAATATTTATTTTTTGATAAACCAATTGTTACATTTAATACCAAGACGAGGCATGATAAAGGAATCAATATTTTAGAAGCGGATGACCTTGAAGGAGCAATAATTAGAGCTTTATCCAATCCGGTTGAATTTAAAGAGAACCGTGAGTTTTACATCAGTGAATTGCATCCATATCGGGATGGTCAATCTGCGCAGAGAGTTTTAAAAGCGGTTAATAGAGTACTTGAGGACGGATATAAACCACTAAGTAAATATAATCCGGTTCATTGGCTGAGTAGATGGAAAACAAGAAATTTGATCAGTGCAAAATAGTTTGATGTCAAAAAAGAAGATACTCTTTCAATTAAATTATTTATATCATATACCGGCGGTGGCGCCGATAATCGAATTGTTTGCTGAAGATAGTAATTATGATGTTGCTTTTCAGATCAGCTTAGATTTTGAATACAAGTTGGGTATTTTTCGGAAAAGAATACCGCAGTCCAATTTCAACACATATTTCCCCTCGAATGTGCGCAGCGTTGAACACGAGGATGAGTTCGACATAATCTTCGGGACCGATGTGATTGATGCCTCGAAATTTAGAAATGCTCTGTTATGTATGGTCTATCATGGGCCGACTTTCAACAAAACGGTGACTTATCGCGAATTACAGAGGCACACCGAAAATCAATATATAATTTTTGTTGAAAGCCAGTTCACAGCCGATAAATTAATTGAGTCCAATAGCATCGGTAATTCCGAGACAGTTGTAGCCGGATTTCCCAAATTGGATCCGTATTTGAATAATAGATATAATCAAAATACAGTTCTGAAAGAGTTGGGTTTAGATGGTAACAAGAAAACAATATTATATGCACCGACCTACAAGCCCACCAGTATTTACGATTTGCGCAGTGAGATATTTCATGCTACGCAGTCCCATAATTTAATTATAAAATTACATCACTATTCTTGGATGGGGAAATATGCAAATCGCAATCAGAGCAGACTTTTCAAAAATCAAATAAAATATTTTGATCATGCAATTTTGGTGCCGCAAGATTTTTATAATATAATTCCACTTTATGCGGCGGCTGATACGCTCATTTCAGAGGCATCGGGAGCGTTAATCGAATTTTTAATTACTGAAAAAATGGGTATAGTTTATGACTTGCCGGATAAGTATCTTGCCCGCTCAAATTCAGAGCCACTACTATCCGATAACAGAGATTATTTAAAGAATAAATTCATTCATATTTCTTCGCCACAGCAGCTTCAAAGTGCGATTGATAGCGCATTAAACCCTGATAAACAACAAATCGAAAAAATTAAAGATTATAAGAATAAATATTTTTTCAAGAATGACGGCAAGGCATCCGAACGGATTAAGGCCTATATTGATAATCTACTCTTATGATTAATAATTACATCGTAAATTTATAGTATGAAAGCAATTATACTAGCTGCCGGTGTTTCCCGTAGATTGTATCCGTTAACCTTTGATACTCCAAAAAGTCTCTTAAAACTTAATGGTAAACCGATTCTTGATTACCAGTTAGATGCTTTGCGTTCGGTGGGTGTTAAAGAAATAATCTTAGTTTTGGGCTATTATTCTAATTTGTTCATAGAACATTTTGCTCAAAATCATAATGATTTCAAATTACAAATTGTTACCAATCATCATTTTTTTGAAACGAATACAGCCTATTCAGTTCGGCTTTGCAACACTTTCGCCAAGGATGAAGATATTTTGCTGATGAACGCCGATGTATTGTATCCTACGGAATTATTGCAGCGATTAGTGTCATCTGTGCATGATGATTTGATTGCGGTGGAAGTCAAGAAATGCGGTGATGAAGAAGTTAAAGTGATTGAAGGTGAAGATAAACGTATAGTAGCAATCGGAAAGAAGCTAATTCAGGAAAATGCTTTAGGTGAATTCATCGGGGTAGCGAAATTTTCACGCCGATTCATGGCAAAATTCTTTGCATCTTTGGACAAGCTTATCGGTGCCGGCGGTAAATCAGATTATTTTGAAGCAGCGATTGACCCAATTTTAGCCGAGCACAAAATTTATTATGAAGATGTATCCGATCTGCCGTGCAAAGAAATAGATTTTTTGGAAGATTTAGAGACTGCCAAGCAGCTTGTACACAGTAAGCATTTCAATGGATAGACCAACCTTAGCCAATCTCAGGAAAATAACCCAAAAAGAAAACGAACCTGAACCGTATGCCAAATATGTAATTAGACCGATTTCAGTTCTATTTACTTGGGGCTTTGTGCGCACACCGATCACGGCAAATCAGGTTACACTATTGCAGGAAATTATTGGTATAGTCGGTGCGATATTTTTGATCAATGGTAATTTTGTAATTGGTGCTTTAGTGCTTCAATTAGGCTATATTTTAGATTGCAGTGACGGTGAAGTTGCCAGATGGAAGAATCAACAAAGTGAACAGGGCAAATTTTTGGATTTGATCGGCCACATGATCGTAATCCCATTCTATTATTTTGGATTAGGCTTAGGATTATATTTGCAACAGGGACAGATAATTACTCTTATCATGGGATTTCTTGCGGCGCTGTTCAGCTTGAAAATTGAAAAATTTTTAGTAAGCGATAATGGTGATCTTGAGATTGGTCGCCGTGGATTTATTAAATCATTATTCCGTTATCCGGATTCAATGAATGTTATTACAATACTTGCTTTAACGGATTGGATATTTCAAACCAACTTCCTATTCTATTGTGTTATAATTTTTGGAATTGGGATGACGCTTGGGCGTTTTCAACAGATTCATCAAACCTTTAAATCTATAAAAAACTAATAGCTAATCATTGAAATAATAGTGGACAAAATAATCCTGTTTTGTTCGTTTTATGTTAGATAATACTATTAACTTTCACCATTAAATTTTAAAGATTTTTCCAAATAAGAGGACATTATGATTACCAAAAAAGAAGCTTTAGCTTATCATTCTACCGGTAGAAAAGGCAAAATTGAAGTAAATCCTACCAAACCATGCGTTACGCAAAGGGATTTATCTTTGGCTTATACGCCCGGTGTTGCCGAACCGTGCCTGGAGATTGAAAAAGATGCAAGTCTGGCAAATAAATATACCGCCCGTTCAAATTTAGTAGCGGTTGTTTCCAATGGAACAGCCGTGCTTGGGCTTGGTGATATCGGCGCTTTAGCCGGAAAGCCGGTTATGGAGGGTAAAGGAGTTCTGTTCAAAAGATTTTCCGACATAGATGTTTTTGATATCGAACTCGATACTAAAGATGTGGACGAAGTCGTAAAAGCTGTCAAATTGATGGAACCAACCTTTGGCGGAATAAATCTAGAGGATATTAAAGCACCGGAGTGTTTTGAGATAGAGGAACGATTAATTGAGGAAATGGATATCCCCGTGTTCCACGACGATCAGCATGGTACGGCTATTATTTCTGCTGCAGCATTAGTAAATGCGGTTGAATTAATTGGCAAGAAAATGGAGAATATCACGATTGTTGTAAGTGGAGCCGGTGCTTCTGCCATTGCTTGCGCTACTCATTATTTGCGATTTGGTGTTAAGCTTGAAAACATATTGATGGTTGATAGTAAGGGGGTGCTCTATAAAGGCCGAAGAGAAGGAATGAACAAGTATAAGGAAACATTTGCCATAGATACAAAACTCCGTACCTTAGAAGAGGCAATGAAAGGTGCCGATGTTTTTGTAGGATTATCCCGTAAAGGATTAGTATCGCAAGAAATGGTAAAATCTATGGCAAAAGATCCGATAATTTTTGCTATGGCTAACCCTGATCCTGAGATCGCCTATCCGGATGCCAAGGCTGCACGCGATGATGTGATCATGGCTACCGGAAGATCCGATTTTCCCAATCAGGTCAATAATGTATTGGGCTTTCCTTTCATCTTTCGCGGTGCGTTAGATGTACATGCCAAGACGATCAATGAGGAGATGAAGGTCGCTGCCTCGTTAGCACTTGCTCGCTTGGCCAAGGAAGATGTCCCTGATGAAGTAGCCAGTGCCTACGGAGTGTCGCACTTGGAATTTGGTCCGGATTATATCATTCCGAAACCGTTTGATCCGCGCGTACTGATTTGGGAAGCATCAGCCGTTGCTCAGGCAGCAATGGATACGGGCGTTGCCGAAAGAACAATTGATATTGAAAAGTATAAGGATCAGCTCGAAGCCCGTTTAGGACGTGGTCGAGAGATGATGCGGACAATCATACATAAAGCACAGGAGGATCCAAAACGTATTGTCTTTCCGGAAGGAACGTCGGAAAGAATTATCCGGGCAGCTAATCAGATCGTAAACGAAGGGATCGCACAGCCGATTTTATTAGGAAATCCCGAATTGATTGAAGCAGAAGCTAAGCGGTTGCGCATCAAACTTGACGGAATTGAAGTATTAAGACCATCGGATTCGCCGAAATGTAAAGACTATGCCAAACAGATTTATGATATGCGTCAACGTAAGGGAATGACGCGCACAAGAGCCGCGAAACGGGTAAGAGAAGAGAACTGGTTTGGACCATTAATGGTTCTGAACGGCGATGCCGATGGAATGGTATCGGGAGTTACGCAGGATTACGCTGATGTGTTACGACCGGCGATCAAAGTATTAAAAACATGTGAATCTGTAAAACACGTAGCGGGGATGCACATGTTAGCTTTCAAAAATAAAATGAAAATATTTGCCGATATAGCGGTAAATATTGATCCTGATGCAGAAACTTTAGCGGAAATTACTCTATTGACGGCACAAGAAGCCCGCCGATTGGGTATCGAACCACGCGTCGCTATGCTCAGTTTTAGTAATTTCGGGAGTGTACGACATCCGCAATACGATAAGATATTAGCAGCGAAAGAGATTATTAAGGAACGTGATCCTGATTTGTTAGTAGAAGGAGGAATGCATGCCGATGTTGCAGTATCAGAAGAGATGTTGCAGAAGAGATATCCGTTCTCCGTACTGCAGACGGAAGCTAATGTATTGATATTTCCTGATCTAATGTCCGGAAATACCGCATATAAATTGTTGGAACAACTTGGCGGTGCAACGGGGATTGGTCCTATTCTGTTAGGAATGTCTAAACCGGTTCATGTGTTACAGGCTTTTGCAAGTACTGTACAGGATATTGTCAATATCACGGCAATAGCCGTCTTGGATGCTCAGTACGGTAAAGTGTGTTGAAGAAATATTTAACAAAATAATAAAAAACCCGACCATGTCGGGTTTTTTATTATAAAAGATATATTTGATTGATAGACAATTATTTGTGAACTTTTAAGAGAAATAATATTTCAAATATTAATATTATGTTCAGATACGTACCAATTATCATATTAATTGTTTTTAGCATGTGCTTTGGGCAAGTGAATTATTCGTTCAATATTGCGGATGCTAAACGGGACGACGGCAAATTATATCTATGGATATATTTTAAGGATAAGAACCGTAGCCTGAAGAAGGTACAGATTTCTGAAAAAACTTTAGCAAGAAGGAGCAAGGTTCATCCGAACAAAAACTTTGAATGGTATGATCTTAGGCCATCAGAGGCATACATTGATCAGATAAAATCTACCGGCACAACTTTAAGAGGAGAAAGCCGATGGTTCAATGCCGTTTCAATTGAATGTGATGAAGAGCAATTAGATATAATTTCTTCATTTTCTTTTGTTAATAAAATTGAACCAATTAAGCAATATCGAAAACCTGTTGAAGTTGAATCTCAGAAGAACAGGAACCTAAATAAAATCTTAGATTTTGATGAAGAATTCTATGGCAATTCTTATGACCAGTTGGAACAAATTAATGTTCCGGCTGCCCACAATGCAGGCTATTATGGGCAAGGTGTAAAGGTTTTAGTATTAGATACCGGATTTAATTTAGAACATCCTGTTTTTGATGCACTCAATGTAATAGCCGAATGGGATGTAATATATGACGATTCCACTACTAAAAATGAAACTGGTCAGGATGCGTCAGGCAATCAGCATAACCATGGTACCTCGGTATTATCAATTTTGGCCGGTTATTCTTCCGATACCTTGATCGGGGCCGCTTTTCAAAGTGATTATATACTGGCTAAGACAGAAATTCTTGACAAGGAGATAGTTGCCGAGGAAGATAATTATGTACGGGCGTTGGAATGGGGAGAAACACGTGGGGCTGACGTAATGACGGCTTCGCTTGGATATACTGATTGGTATATCCAAGACGATATGGATGGAAATACAGCCATTACTACCAAAGCTGTTGATATTGCTGTTTCACATGGTATCGTTTGTATTGCATCCGCCGGCAATGAAAATCACAATAATTGGGGTACTATAGTTGCTCCGGCTGATGCCGATTCAGTTATATCGGTTGGCGCAGTAGGAATAGATCCGGATAACAATATATATATTGCCGGTTTTAGCTCTAGGGGGCCAACAGCTGATGGTAGAACCAAACCAGAAGTCTGTGCAATGGGTGTTAATACATTTAGAGCTTTAGGCGATGGTTCTTCTTATTATTCAGGAAATGGAACCTCGTTTGCCGCCCCATTGGTAGCTGGCGCTGCTGCCTTGATTTTAAATGCTAAACCGGATTGGACACCAATGATGGTGCGCGAAGCTTTAATGATGACAGCCAGTCACTCAGATAGGCCTGATAATGATTATGGGTGGGGGATTATAGATACTTGGGCTGCAATAAACTACGCAGAAGGAAACAATTTTCTGAAACCGGAATTGAAACAGAACTACCGAAATCCATTTAAGACATCTACAACTATTGAGTATAAATTACTTCAAAGTACTAAGGTTCAGTTGAAAATATATAATATTATTGGACAAGAGATAATAACACTTGTTGATCAATTTGAACCGTCTGGGACTAAAACCGTGGTTTGGAACGGGTGCGATGCCAATGATCAAGAAGTGAGTTCGGGCGTTTATATTTATACTCTTACGGTCGGAGATACACGGATTTCAAATAAGATGGTCTTGATTAATTAGAATGAACCTAACTGACAAAAAAACAATTTTAAGAAAAATTCCAAGTGGTTTGTTTATTGTAACAGCCAAAGACGGCAAGCGGGGCACCGGAGCGGTTATATCATTTACCACACAGATCTCATTCGATCCGGTACTTATCGCTTTAGCGATACGCAAAGATTCAAGATTTTATTCTGTAGCCAAGGCAAATGATTATTTGGCAGTTCATTTACCGAGTATTGAACAACAAGCAATGGTTGCCTCGTTTTTTAAAATAAAGGACATTAGCGATAATTCAATAAATGGCTTTGAGTTTCATTGGAGTGATTTAAGCACTCCTTTGCTCGATGATATTCCTATGATTTTAGAGGTAAAAATCACTGAAATTATTGAGAAGGGAGACCACCCGGTTTTCATCTGTGAAGTTGTAAATGCGATCTTAAAGGAAGATGTAGAGATACTAACAATGGCTGATACTAATTGGCATTATGGTGGTTAATATGAAAATCGGTGAGTATCAATTATTTCCTATTTTGACAAGCCATTTCCGACTTGATGGCGGCGCGATGTTCGGCATTATTCCTAAAACACTGTGGAATAAAGCAATGCCGGCTGATGATCGCAATCGAATTCAGATGGTTACACGGTCGCTCTTATTAGTAAATGACAAAAGACGGATCTTGATTGATACCGGAAATGGCGATAAATGGAATGATAAGTTCAAGAAAATCTATGAAATAGATAATACTATGGTAGATCTCCAATCTTCCTTATCCCAAATCGGATTTACACCGGATGATATTACTGATGTAATAAATTCCCATCTTCATTTTGATCATGCGGGCGGAAACACAAAAATTGAAGATGGAAAGGTTATTCCTACTTTTACGAATGCTAAATACTGGATAAGTAGAAAGAATTGGGAGACGGCTAATTCGCCCACGGAAAAGGACCAAGGTAGTTTTATGGCTGATGATTGGAATATCCTGAAGGAAAATGGTTTAATCAATTTTATCGAAGGTGAAAAATCAATATTTCCCAATGTCAGTTACATATTTTCCGATGGGCACACTCCGGGGATGGTATTGCCAGTGATCAAAGATGAGCATAACACGTTAGTTTACTGCGCCGATCTGGTGCCAACTTCCACACATATTCCGCTTCCGTGGGTTATGGCTTATGATGTGCAACCAACTATTACTATCAAAGAGAAAAAAGAATTATATTCGACCGCCGTTGCAGATGACTGGATATTGTTTTTCGAGCATGATCCGGATGTTGTAGCCGCAACAATCAACTATGACGGCAAGCATTTCATAAAAAACAAAATTATAACATTTGAGTAAATAGTTTATGGCTAATATTGTATTATTTGTAAAGAATTTCCAATTGGGGACAAAAATTTCCGAGGCATTAACTGATCTTAATCAGAATGTAAAATTTGCCGATGGTGAAAGATTTGGCTTATCCGAAATAAACGAATCAACCGATATGGCGATTCTCGACTTGGATGATTCAGTTTTCCAAACAGTGGCATTCATATCAGGTTTACGCAAGATAAATAAGGATATGAAGATCGCCGGTTATATGAAAGTCATCCACAAGGAAACGTATGAACGATTAAAGGCATCGGGTTGCGATATAATTTTACCAAGCTCATCCTTTGTTAAAAACATTCACACCGTGATTACTTAATGCCCGAGAATTTATCCGCCAAAAAGAAACGGACTGCTGAAGTAGTAGAACTGTTAAAAAGCGAGTATCCGTTAGCCAAATGTTCATTAACCTATAAAACTCCGCACCAATTATTAGTTGCGACGATTTTATCGGCACAATGTACCGATAAAAGGGTAAATCAAATCACGCCCGGTTTGTTTGCCAAATATCAGGATGTGGAGAGTTTTGCCTATTCCGATGTTGAAGAATTGGCACAAGATATTCGCTCTGCGGGGTACCACAATTCTAAAGCACGATCCATACAAGGGTCCGCTCTGCAAATTGTTGAAGAGCATAATGGAGTAGTTCCTGATAATATGGAAGAGCTTGTCAAATTGTCCGGTGTTGGAAGGAAAACTGCAAATTGTGTATTGGGCGAATGTTATAGTGTGCCGGCAATGGTGATTGATACACACATGATCCGGATAATGAATCTGTTAGGATTAAGCAATACCAAAAATGCTGTCAAAATGGAACGTGAACTTATGGAAATATTCGATGAACAAGATTGGGTTAAACTTACCCACATGATCATTGAACACGGGCGCGCCGTTTGCATCGCTCGGCGACCGCAATGCCAAAACTGTGTTCTAGAAAAATTGTGTCCCTCATCCTTGGTTGGTAATTAATCACTTTTGTCAACTGTCAGATACTCCTAAATTATAAATCTATATAAATTGAGAACGATATGAGTAGTCCATTAATTACAAAAGTTTATCATTTTTGCGCCGCCCATAAATATGGTCATGACGATTGGACTGACGAAAAAAATGAGGCAACATTCGGCCCGGACGCTAAAGTTCATGGTCATAATTATGAACTGCATATTACAGTTACCGGGAATATAAATCCCGAGACCGGATTCGTTGTGGACCTCGGGGAATTGACGGAAATTGTCAACGATCATGTGTTGAGCAAATTGGATCATAGTCAGTTTGATACAGATGTAGAATGGTTTAATGACAAACAACCGTCTTCTGAAAATTTGGTCATTTTCATTTGGAATACAATTTCAAAATATTTGAAAGATGCTCAATTGCACCGCATAAGAATCGTTGAAACTCCCACAATCTACACCGATTATTACGGCTAATGAATTTTAAACTACGCCTATATATTATCCTTGGTGGTATCTTCATTGCATCTTTGGTTACTGCCAATCTTATATTCCAAAAATTCTTTACTTGGAATTTGTTTGGGCTCTACACTTTTGAATTATCGGTGGGCATTTTGCCCTATCCGGTAACTTTTTTAGTTACCGATATAATTTCCGAGTTATATGGAAAAAAGAAAGCTGATCAAATTGTAATATCGGGTTTAGTTGCCAGTGTTTTCGTAATGATTGTCGTGCTTGTCGCAAATGCGATACCCCAAACGGAGTGGTCTCCGATAGATTCGGCAACTTTCACAAAAGTGTTTGGTCTGTTTGGACCGGCGGTTTTTGCCTCGATGGTGGCATATTTAACCGCTCAATTTGTTGATATTAGAATATTTCATTTTTGGAAACGGCTAACAAAGGGTAAACACCTGTGGCTAAGAAATAACGGTTCCACAATAGTATCGCAGCTTGTTGACACGGCGAGCGTATTATTGCTCCTATGTTTGGCAGGTGTTATTGAATGGTCACGTTTTCCCGGATTATTGCAAAATGGGTTTATTTTTAAACTTTTAGTGGCACTGACCGACACCCCTTTATTTTATTTAAGCGTTTGGTATTTAAAACCAAAAATTCATGATGATCCTGATGAAAAAGAATGGTAACCGTCAGTCATGTAAGGAGGAAACACAATGAGTGTAGATATTAAAAAAATTGAACAATTGACATTTTCACTTTTGGAAGAAATTGGGGAAGATGTCAATCGGGAAGGTCTTACTCGCACACCGAATCGGGTGGCACGCGCCTGGAACTTCTTCTCACAGGGATATCATTCCGATCTTAAAAAATTAGTCAATGAAGCTGTTTTTACCGATGAGGAATGCACTGAAATGGTGGTTGTACGTGATGTAGAATTTTTTAGTATGTGCGAACATCACATGCTGCCGTTTTTTGGCAAGGCGCATGTCGGATATATTCCGAACGGCAAGCTTATTGGTCTGTCCAAAATTCCAAGATTAGTTGATATGTTCTCAAGACGCTTGCAGGTACAGGAAAGGCTGACTCATCAAATTGCCTATACTTTAAAAGATATACTTAATCCGATTGGAGTGGCAGTTGTAATGGAAGGACGACATTTGTGTATGCAAATGCGCGGTGTTGAAAAACAGAATAGTTATGCCACTACTTCGGCAATGATCGGGGAATTTCATGATGAAATCGAAACCCGTAGTGAATTTTTAAGTTTTATCGGTTTAAAAAATATATAGATGCCATTTAAAATAATTGATCTTGGTTTCTGCAAATATCAAAAAGCACTCGGAATACAGGAAGAGTGTCATAAAAAAATATCTAAAACCGATCATCAAGACGTCCTAATCTTTGTTGAACATAATCCGGTTTATACGCTTGGTAAGAATGCAGACGAATCCAATATAATAAAATCATATCAGGATGACGTGACGATACATAATATTGACCGAGGCGGAGATGTAACTTATCATGGTCCTGGGCAGCTTGTCGGCTATCCGATATTTAATATTAAAAAACGGAATATGAGTATCGGTCGTTATGTGCATACACTTGAGAATATTATAGTTGATGTGTTAGGAATTTTCGGTATCAATGCACAAGTAAGAGAAAAATTAATTGGTGTATGGGTTGGAACCGAGAAGATTGCCGCAATTGGTGTGCGGGTAATAAATGGAATAACCAAACATGGATTTGCAATTAATGTAAATACCGATCTAACTTATTTCAACGGAATAATACCCTGCGGGATTGATGATTGTCAGATTACATCTATGGAACAAGTACTAAACCGAAAAGTTGATTTGAAAGAGGTACAGAAATCAATAACTCCAATATTTAACAATTATTTTTAATAATTAATGGAAATACCAAGAACAGCAAAACCAAAAATACAGTTGCGGATGACAAGCCGATATAAACAGGTTGATAAGCTTATATCGCGCAATAAATTAAATACTGTCTGTGAAGAGGCGCGTTGCCCGAATATTTATGAATGTTGGGACAGGGGAACGGCAACGATAATGATCCTTGGTGATATTTGTACTCGAGCCTGTGGTTTTTGCTCGGTGAAGACCGGTAAGCCGTCATTTATTGATCAAAATGAACCGCAGCGTGTCGCTCAGGCGGTAAAGACAATGAGACTAAAACATGTTGTGTTGACATCTGTTGACCGCGACGATATTAAAGATGATTATGGTGCGACGATATGGGCAAAGACAATTCAAGCAACACGGGAATTATCACCAGAATGCACCATTGAAGTATTGACTCCTGATTTCAAAGGAAATTTAAAATCATTGCAAACAGTTTTTGAAGCTAAACCGGATATTTTTAGTCACAATGTTGAATGTGTTGAACGCATTAGCAAAAAAGTCAGGGCACAGGCCAATTGGAACCGGAGCTTGGCAGTATTGAAAGAATCAGTTGATTATGGTTTATTGACCAAGAGCGGCATCATGGTCGGTTTAGGCGAAACCGATGATGAAGTATTAGAAACAATGGAGCAAGTTGTTGGATTAGGTGTCAAGATTTTTACAATCGGTCAGTATTTGCAGCCTTCAAAAGATAATCTGAAAGTTGCCCGGTATGTTGACAAAGAAATTTTCGGCATGTACAAAGCCGAGGGACTCAAAATGGGATTTGATGTTGTTGAGTCCGGAGCTTTGGTGCGGAGTTCTTATCATGCTGATGAGCAGGCTAAGTTGGTTCTTTAAAGATTGTTCAAATTTAAAATTAACTAATTTAGCCTGCCATTTTAACAGGCATATACGTAATTTTCTGACAATAAATTTATAGATTATTAGTGGCACACTTTTTGACATAATTAAAACTAAATATTAAAAAGGAAATTTATGAGCGAAAAATTTGATAAAGATACAATTGTTGATCCTAAAGATATAAAAAGTGCCGGTTCGTATCCTGTTATGCCGCTAAGAAATACGGTGTTATTTCCTCAACAAGTAATTCCGATTTATATTGGTCGAGAACGCTCACTAAAATTGATTGAAGAATTAGACCCCAAAGATAAACATATTGTGGTTGTTGCCCAGGAAGATGGTTCAATCGAGGATCCCAAAACAACCGATCTGTACGCTTATGGTACATTTGCGGTAGTATTAAAAGTATTTGATATGCCGGATAACAGCAAGTCGGCTATCGTGCAAGGTGTTCATCGTGTAAAAATATTGTCCTATACTAAGGAAGATCCATATTATGCGGCAGCGGTTGAGAAGATCGGCACTGAGGAAGTTAACGGAGATGTTGAATTGGATGCTTTGAAAAACAACCTGCACAATGCTTTTAATGAGCTTGTCAAAGTTGCCCCCAATTTGACTGAAGAACATTCAGGCATGCTCACTAATATACAAAAGGCTTCGCGGCTTGCCGATCGTGCTATATCGCTTGTAACCGTACCAAATGCAGAGAAACAGGACATCCTTGAAGAATTAGATATAAAGAAACGTGTTGAAAAATCAATCAAGATAATTAATGCTGAAATTCAACGGATCAAACTTGGCGAGGAAATTCAAAGTGAAGTACAGGATGAGATCGCCAAGTCGCAACGCGAATATTATTTGCGGGAACAAATGAAGGCAATCCGAAAGGAGTTGGGTGAAGATGAATCATCAGTTGAGATCAAAGAATTAGAAGATCGGGTCAAGAAGGCCAAAATGACCGAAGAGGCCGAAAAAGTAGCACTCAAAGAGCTTGACCGATTAACAAAGATTCCCACCCAATCACCGGAATACTCGGTTGCTAGAACCTATATTGAATGGTTGGCGGATCTACCATGGAGCAAGTCCACTGAGGATCAGATCAATATTGAAGCCGCCAAAAAGATTTTAGACGAAGATCATTACGGTTTGGATAAGGTTAAAGAGCGTATCCTTGAGTATTTAGCAGTCCGGAATCTTAAGCAAAAGAAAGATCCGAACGGAATTGTGCGCGGTCCTATATTGTGTTTTGCAGGTCCTCCCGGAGTTGGTAAAACTTCGTTGGGTCGTTCCATCGCCCGCGCTATGGGACGTGAATTTGTACGTTTATCACTCGGCGGTGTACGTGATGAAGCTGAAATCAGGGGACATCGTAGAACTTACATCGGCGCCCTGCCGGGCAGAATAATTCAATCGGTCAAAAAAGCCGGTTCCAATAATCCGATTTTCATGCTTGATGAGATTGACAAAATCGGAAATGATTTTCGCGGAGATCCATCGTCGGCATTGTTAGAAGTGTTGGACCCGGAACAGAATTATTCATTTAGCGATCATTACTTAGAAGTAGATTTTGATCTAAGTAAAGTGATGTTCATTGCAACAGGTAATTACAAAGATGCAATTCCGCCCGCCCTACAGGATCGGATGGAAATTTTGGATTTTTCGGGATATATTGAAGATGAAAAGATAAAAATCGCTCAGCGCCATCTAATACCAAAACAGATTGATGAAAATGGTCTTTTGAAGAAGGATGTCAGCTTTGAAGTAGCTGGAATAAAGGAATTGCTGAGGTCTTACACCCGTGAAGCTGGAGTAAGAAATCTTGAACGGGAAATAGCGAATGTATTGAGAAAAGTAGCACGTGATAAAGTTGAAAGTGACGGAGATGTAATCAAGATCAATAAGAATAAGGTGAATGATTATCTTGGCGCTCCAAGATTCTATTCCGAGATTGCCGAAAGAGCCACAAAGCCGGGCATTGTTATCGGTTTAGCCTGGACATTGGCAGGAGGTGATATACTGTTTATTGAAGCATCTAGAATGAAAGGTACCGGCAAACTTTCGTTAACCGGTAAATTGGGCGATGTAATGAAGGAATCGGCTTCTGCCGCCTTGAGCTATGTGCGCTCGCATGCCACCTTATTCGGACTTGACGAGGATTTCTATAAGGATACCGATATACATATTCATGTTCCGGCGGGGGCTATACCAAAGGACGGTCCCTCAGCCGGTGTTGGTATTTTTACAGCCCTTGTTTCCCTTTTTACCGAAAAGTTAGTTGCCGACGGTTTGGCAATGACGGGCGAAATAACTTTGCGTGGTAATGTATTACCAATTGGCGGTGTTAAAGAAAAAGTTACCGCAGCACACCGCTTGGGAATTAAGACAATTATGTTGCCGGAACATAACCAAAAGGATTTGGAAGATATACCGGAGCACATTAAAAAAGATCTGAAATTCCATTTCGCAAGCGATATGAAAGATGTTGTCAAATTTGCTATTCCTGAAATAAAGATGAATGATGTAAAAAAGGGGACTGCAAAGAAGGAAAAGTAACGTAATTTCGCATCCCGAAATATTGGGCGCTTAGCTCAGCTGGTCAGAGCGCTGCCCTTACAAGGCAGAGGCCACAAGTTCAAGTCTTGTAGCGCCCACACTCTAAAACCCCGTTTCACGAAGGGGTTTTATGTTTGAGTAATTTATTAGATGAGGAGTGAATTGTGAATCCGCTGGTATTTTGTTGAGAACATAATTTTTTATTCAAAGTCTGCTTGAAATCCTTAACTCGATTCCTTTGAAATCCAAAACTTCGTAGCAAACTCCGGCGCTACAGGCAGGACCGCCCCTCCTCTCTCCGGCAAATAGCTGTATGGAGTGTCCCCCGTTTTTTAATAGATATCTAGCACTGGCACCGAGCCAATATTTTAAGTCTTCTTCGGTCAAAAATGAGTCATTTGTGAGTTCACCCTCTATGAGAAAGAATAATTTTGATTTATAGGAGAATCCTAATAATAGAACATGATTTTGAACGGTATCTTTCTCGCGATTAAAAATTTGGTACTCATAATTGGATTTAAGCGAAAAATTATTAGAAATCTTCCAATCAAAATAACTACCAGTTGAGAATCTTTGATTTTCTAATTTTATGGGGTCATTTGCAAAATCAGCAAATATTTTAGCTTCATGCTGATTTTGTAATGTGAATGAGTATTCAAGGAAATATTCAGAGAATCTATATTTCTTATCGAATTCATTAATTGCTACTGTGTGGTTAAGTGTTAATACTGACAAATTTGGGAAAGTATAGAATAATTCAATCTGATACCCGCTTTCATTAGCAGGTTCTAATACGTGGGTGCTACGATTGAGTGTCTTATAAGAATGCTCTTTGACAAGAGCAGGAGGTTCATTAAAGCCGCTACCAATTGAAAAATTGTTGTAGTGTTTGTATTCAGTGCTTATTCCAATTCTATTGTGTGAAAGGCTCAAACTGCCATATATTGCAAAAGGAGAATTATTTGAAAAATTGCTAAGTTCAAAATCGCTAATATTTTTAGCTATTTCAGAATAATAATATATATAGTTTGCAATTTCACCTGACGCTGAAACCATTGCATACCAACTTTCATTATCCCCATCTGTGTGATACATAGTTGATGCTCCCAATATTTGACAGTTAACTCCATAATTCAACGATAAAGCACCAATTGTATCCGGACGCCTGTCCTCAAATGAACTCGTTGGTGGGAAAACATAATTTAATGGTTTACCATATAGAAATTGTGTTTTAAGATTATTATGACGCAACAATAGGTTAAATCCTAATATGTCTCTATGAAAATAATGTCTAGAACGATAACTCAGGTCCTCTAAAGTGGCACCTGGTATTTCAAAACCTCTTAACATTAATCCGCGACCGATTGTCTCATAAAAATTGCCTATTTTAATTTCTACAGGTAAAGATTTATATTGGAATTGAAATTGGGATAAATGGAGATACCTACTACTTTTTGATGGAGTAGTAAATTGCTCTAATGTACTGCTTATTCGAAATGAATTATATCTATAACTAGCAAGAATCCTATCATATACTGTGAATCTGTTATCAGAATCCTGAGGAAATCCACCAAATTGTATTTCTGCCAGATTGTAACCGCCAAATTGTCCGTACAATCCTTTGGTCATACCAAATAGTAGAAATGATGCTAGAAAAATACGAGCACTATTCAAAATATTAATCGGTAGGCAAATTTTTAGTTATGGCATTCCTGATTAGCTCCGCATCACCACTGGAATATCCTTCATGAATCCATATTATCTTATCATCAGAGTTTACAAGAATTAGAGTCGGGAAGTTCAAAAGATTCAACTCATTTTTCAGCTCGGAATTCATGTCAATTAATACCGGATATTTAATATTTAAAGCTTTGCTAAATGGTGCTACTTTTGCAATGCTTCTAGGGCCATCACAATTAATGCCTATAATTTCTACGCCTTTATCTTTGTATTCATCATATATCTTGTTTAATTCAGGTATGGCTTTTTTACAAGGAGAACACCAAGTTGCCCAAAAATCAATCAATGTTAGATTCTCACCTTTTAGATCATAAAAATTTCTATTGATATTTTTGATATCCCGAAACTCAAAATTTCTGATGGTCTGCGCTTTAGTGTTCAAATTTATATTTAGTAGGAACATAATCACTGCTATCTTTAGATAAATTACTAGCCTCATAAAGTTTATCCTATACGCTAAGCTAGAATAATCTAGTTTGCCAATAATTCATCTATCTTAGATTTGATTATGTCAATTGTGTTGACAGCTCTTTTTTCGCCTTTATATGCTATTTGCCCATTTTTATCTAACAGAATTAATCTGTCATAAGTTGTGCTATATTCAGAAGCAACATCGGCAGCAAATAATAATAAGGTAAAGGAAACATTTGTGGCTCGTTGAAACGATTCTACTGAAGCTGCATTTCCTGTCCAGGTGTTTAAACCTAGCACGACATAGTCATTGCGGTTGGCATAGGGAACAACTAATTTGGCTTCAATTTCGGGAGCGACCGCCCGGCAAGAACTTCATCCGTCTCCAAAGAAAAATAAAAGAACTACCTTACCACTAAAATCTTCAAGTTTTACTTGGCTACCGTCCAGAGACTCCAAAGTGAAGCCCGGTGCCGTACCTCCAACGTCTGCCGGATCATCAGAACTTGTGATTTTAGAACAAGAAATACAGTAAATTAATATTAAAACAGCGACTGTCAATAAACTTGTTTTTCTAAAGTCGATTATATTCATTTAATTATATGTTCCATTGTATAACTAATAATATTAAACATTAATTTATAAACAATATGAATAATACATTGTCAGTTCTACGACAAAAAGCTTTGAAAACATACAAGATATTCACAGTCACCTAAAATTGAAGTACGGACTACATTTCTAGTTATTCAATTTTAAAAATCTCTTTTATTTGAGATATTTATAATGAAGAACAAGGGGATCGTTATCCAAATGATAAGTGATAGTGCTGCTAAGAATATTCCACCAATATTACCAAAAAACGAATTGAACACCGCACCGGTATAGCCCATTAAGGCGGACACATCCAATTTTAGAATTATCAATATCCTGGATAGATCAATCGGATTTAACAAGGTTAATCCGAGAGCTAGCCGTTCAAGGGGATATGCATTGAACAATATTAGGAGCAATAAGAAAATACCATCGTATATGACGGCAAGGAATAGCCATAATAAAGTAGCAAAACCAAACCCCTTTATTTTATTATTGTTTTTTAGAGCAATAATAAATGCTAAAGCGACAAAAATAAAATTCAAACAGGTACCGGTTAAAAGAATCACGATGAAATTTGAGATTTCCGAAGAGATAAAAATCCCATAAAATATAAATGGCAGACCAATGCCTAATAGCATTGCTAATGATAATGAGGTTGCAATCCCTAAAAATTGACCTACAAAAATGCGTGAACGCTTAATCGGTTGGGCGAGCAGCAATTCGGTAAATTCCTTGGAATTATAAAAATATATTATTCCAAATACGATTGCCACTAACGGTACCAATACTATAATGATATTCAATAAACTGATGACAACCATTGAAACATCATTTGAGAATGAAAATAATACAATTGTTATTATTAGATAAAATAAGAAATATGATATGCTCCACCGACCACGAATCAAATCATAAAATGAATATCTAAATATTTTATCCATTGTTGTTTCCTTAGTCCTGTAAAAGTGCAGCTATTGATTCTTCCAATGATTTCGAACTGTAATTCTGTTGCAGTTGAGCTTTTAATCCGCAAAACTTTATTTTGCCTTCGAGCAAAAATATTATTTTATCAGTCAGTTCTTCCACTAATGGAATGATATGCGTGGTTATGATTATCAGTTTTCCTTCCCGTTTTAATTTTCGCAATATTTTTTTCAGATTGATCACAGCAATGGGATCCAATCCTACCGTTGGCTCATCCAGTAGATAGATAGGATTTTTATACATCAAGGCGATCGAAAGATTTAATTTTTGTTTCGTACCGCCTGATAAAGTGTCTATTTTAGTATTTAAAAACGGTTTAAGGTCGAACTCCTTGATTAATGATTCCAAGGAACCGGTTCTGTTTCTGAGTTCCTGAATCATTTTCAGCAATTCATTTACTGTCAAATTATCTGGGAAATGCGCTATTTGAGGCAGATAACTTATCTTGTCTTTATATTTCCAATTATTAGTAATCGTTTCACCATTGATTGATATATTGCCCGAATCGGGTATCACCATTCCTAAAATTGCTTTAATCAGTGTGGTTTTGCCGGATGCATTCGGACCTAATATTGTCCATATACCATTGCTGCTAAAATCTAAGTCTATTCCCTTAAGGACTTGATTTTTGCTAAACGCTTTGTGTAATTCCCGAATAACTAATTTTGACATCAAAAATATAACCTGTTCATCAGCGGAGTGTTATCAATTACATTGTGCGGAGTAAAGATCGGAGTCACTTTTTCCGACAGATTAATTATATCTAAAAATATACTCCTAAGTAATATGGTCGCTTCAGGCGTTTTAGTTACAATATAATTATACAATTCAACCGGTCGGTATGGTTCATCGGCGATGCCGTCACCATTTAGATCGTAGCCATTATTTCTGCTCCAATAATTGCCGTCAAACGTGTTTGAATTGATCGTACTTTCAATTGAAAGATCAAATGCGTTGGAAATAAAATTATTTGAAGTGATATTATTGTCGTAACAACCACCGGCAATTTTTATACCCCATCCGTTATTTATAAAGTCATTGTTGCTATAGTTTATTCGCGATGAGCCCTCTACTCGAATTCCGATCGAATTTTTATTAAAATAATTATCATAAATCTCGGCGTCATAGATCTCTTTTAACAGCAAGCCATACGAAGATCCACCCCAATTATTAAAGAATTTGTTGTCATGCATGATTATGTTTTTAGAAAACATAACGGCTACCCCGGCATTATTATTTGTAAAAATATTATTGCTGTATTCGTCATCGTTAGAAAACATAAAATGCAATCCGTATCTGAGATTATCTTTGCAAACATTATTTGTAATTCTGCTATCATTGACAAACTCAAAATAGATCCCGTCCCGCTGATTTATAACGGTATTACCGACGATGTCAATCGCTTGGCAATTCCAAGCATGAATGCCATTCCCGGCCGAGAGAACATTCGATTCAGTTCCAGTAATAGTGTTTCTTGAGACTTCGCCGTTTTCCGCATATTCAAGATAAATTGCAAACATTGTACCAACTATGGTATTATTCTTTATAATAAAATTTTGCTTTCGCTGAACCCTGATTGCAGCCAAGTCTTTGACAAAACTCGGACCTACATTTTGGATTTGCAGATTTTCAATTATAACCGAATCGGCTTGGATTACAAATACTTCGTCTGTTCTTGAATTACTTCCATCAATAATCGGATTATTTTTCCCAATAATATGTAGTTTTTTGTCTATGGTTATGTTGGATTCAAAATATAAACCACCGTCAATGATGATTTGATCGCCCTCCCGGGCGGTGCTGACAGCGTCTTTAATGGACATAGAATTTTCTGAATTATTGATAATAATAATTTCGGCTGTCAGAAAAGAAATGTTGAAGCAAATCAGGAAGGCTAAAAAGTTTTTCACGGTTTATTTACCATTAATAAAATACGAAGTTATTTCATTCCAATCGTAAATCTTTCCTCCATTGGTTTGAGAATATTCGAGAGCAATACTTTCTGATTTAAAGCCTGATAAATTTTCGCCCATCGGGCTTGGTATGTTTTCACTGATTAGAAAAAAACTGTTGTTGGCGTCAACTAAATTTCCCGGTTGAGAATAGTCCGCAATTAATATAAATTGATATTGTTGATCTTCAGTATTTTGTAAATGCCTTATCATACATTCAATTGCATCAAATTTATAAACTTTACCTTTGATCGTTACCAGTTCCGCTGAATGTTTGTTGTCAACAATGGTCATTTCACAATAATTACAGTTGTCTATGCCATATTCGATCGGCTTTGGATTTACTGAGCAATTACTGCACAGAAAAATTGTAAGGAGTACAAGAAATGGAATTAAAGGTGTCTTCACTTATTTTCTTTTAAGAGATACCACGAATAAGCAGCCAATGACATTGAAATCAAAATGAGATAAGCACCGATATGCGGGTATGACCCCGCGATAAAATTCAATATCTCTTTTTTGCCTAAAAGAGGCGGTTGATACGCAGCCCCGGGAACTTTGATAGCTGCTTTCGGATCAAGATTATGACCATATTCATATTCCCATTGATAAAAAACATATAATCCGATAATTCCGAGCAAAGCAAAAATAACTATCCAAAGAAGGATTAAAGACCGCTTCTTTAGTAGAGCAAAAATTATTCCCGAAAGTACAAGCCCAATCACAATTAAAGGGATTATTTCAAATTCTTTAAAATCTTCCTGATCAATCTCTTTCATCCCGACATAATGGTTCATAATATTTATATTTTTTAAATCGCCGGTACCGCCATCGCTAATTCCATCAATATTTAGATACATTTTCAATCCATCCGGGTATTGCGGGGCTGATAGAGTTATCTTCCATAATGGAACGGTAAACAGCAGCAATAACAACAATGCCGCCGTCAGCATTATAATCGTTGGTTTTTTTCTCATGTCATACTTCGCAAGATTTGATAATATTCAGATACAGCCTCAATATGATTAGTATTGAGGCTGTAATTATATCCGAAGAAAGTGTCGGTTTAACCTCCTACATTCCAAGTAATTGGTGTGTTAGAACCTTTTGGAGACACCCTAACATAGCCTTGCATTTCCTGATGCAATGCCGAACAGAAGTCAGTACAATAAAATGGATATACACCTTCGTAAAGCGGTTTCCACAATAAGGTTTCTGTTTGTCCCGGCATAATTAATAACTCGGCATTTTGTGCGCCCATAACCGAAAAACCGTGCGGGACATCATAATCCTGTTCAAGATTTGTTATGTGAAAGTACACTTCATCACCTACTCGAATACCTTCGATATTATCCGGAGCGAAATGTGATCTAATGCTTGTCATATAAACACGAACAGTATTGCCGTTTCGAACAACCTTGGATTCAGCTTCGTTTTTAATAGCATGAGGATGTTCATTGTCTTCAAGTCTGAATATTTTCTTTGAATTTGGAATTATTCTACCCGCTGAAATCCCTTGTGCATAATGTGGTTCGCCCATTGTCGGGAAATCATAGAGTAGTTTCATTTTATCACCCGATATGTCATATAGTTGCGCTGACTGTGCAACCTCCGGTCCGGTTGGCAGGAATCTATCCTTTGTTATCTTGTTCATTGCCACCAAGTACTTACCCTCGGGCTTTTGGCTGTCGCCGCCCGGAACCATTAAATGCCCGATCGAATAATAACTTGGGGCTCTGTCCAAAACTTCCCAAGTCCCGACTTCCCACTTAACCACTTCGGAAGTGATAAAGAATGAAGTGTAGGCGTTACCGCGATCATCAAACTCGGTATGCAGCGGTCCAAGTCCACCGGATTCTACTACACCGGCTACCGTATCATCAAAATTCAAAATTGGAATACCGTAGGCGTCTCCGTCAAATTTTTCATTTTCGATCGCATCCAACATATTTGTAAATGAGTGCGCAGTTAAATTGGCTGACAATTTCCCCGAACCAACAATATATTCACCGGTTGGATTAACATCAACACCATGCGGTGATTTTGGCGTCGGCATAAAATAAACTAATCCCGGGCATTCTTCCGGCAATAATACATTAACTTCCGTCATAATGGTTGATGTAGCTGTTTGCGTCTTTTCATCAAATAAATTATGCGCATATCGCGCTGGCATTTTATGTGCTTTACCTTGCGCTAAAAACTCTTCGGCTTTTTTCCAGTTTACTGCTGCAATGAAATCCTTATCATTTTGTGAAGCATTGACCTCCAATAAAGTATGCGATTCCTCAGTATTATATGATGAGAAGAACATCCAACCATGTGATTTTCCTTTTCCGGCATGAGCCAGATCATAGTCAAACGCCGGCATCAACACTTGAAAGGCAAGACTCATTTCTCCCGACTCAGGATCAACCTTAATAAATGATAATGCTCCCTTAAATTTTGAAGCATAATTTTTAATAGATTGATCTTTTTGTGGAACAGGAACACCAAATCTTGTACCGGCAACAACATATTCCGTATTCATTGTGGTAAATGGTGAGGAATGATTTCCGCCACTATTGGGTAATTCAATTATTTCGACAGTTTCAAAAAGACTAAGATCAACTCTAGCAACGCGCGGAGTGTTGTTGCCATTAATAAATACCCAACGTCCATCGGTTTCACCGTTGGTTTGTGACAATTCAGGATGGTGACTATCGTCCCACGGTATGAATCCATGTGATGTATTTAAAAGTGGTTTAGTTTCCTCATTGAAACCATAACCTTTTTCCCCGTCAACACTAAAAACCGGAATAGTTTTCAGCAAGCGGCAGGAAGGCAAGCCGTGTACGGTTAACTGACCGCTGAATCCACCGGATATAAATGCGTAAAATTCGTCCTGTTCACCGGGCGCCACATATACCTGCGCAGCCGCATCACCGCCAAGTGCACCATTATTACTGCCTTGTGAGCCGCAGGAAGCAATCAGTGCAATTCCTAATAATGAAATTAGTATTCTGATTAACAGTGTTTTATTCTTCATACTTATTTTCCTTTTTATAAAGTTCTAAAATATTCAAGGATAGCCCTCGCTTCCTCTTCTGTTAAGTTCTGATTAGCCATTGGAGCAAAATTGTATTCTGCCAATAGTTTTACAGCTGTGGGATCTTTAGCGATCATCTCTTCAGGATTGAGAATCATATTCATTATCCATTCCGGACTACGTCGTTCAAATATTCCGATTGGCGGAGGTCCGATGAATTTCTCATCAAGTTTGTGACATGCCGTGCATTTCAATTCATAAATCTCTTTGCCCTTGTTCGCCATAGTCTGATCTATTTTTGGATCAAGTTTGATGCTTGAAATAGGTCCTATGCCTTTACTAAGCATGGGATCATTAGCGTTGACGGCAGCCTGTTTTCCGTTGCTATCGGATTCCGAACCCGAACATCCAATTATTAATGAAGCCAAGATTCCGATCAATAGATAATTGGCTAATTTCATAGCTGTTTTTCCTCTCTATTTTTCCGGTGGTAATAGTACGGAATCAATCACATGAACTACGCCGTTGGACGCTTCAACCGTACCAAGAATTTTTGCACCGTTTACAAGTGTTTCACCATCCACAATTTCTACATTAACTTTATCACCGGTCGCCTGTCCGATTCCCATCACACCCTTTATCATATTTCCGGTATATTTGCCCGGTGCCGCGTGATAAGTTATAATATGAGCCAGTTTTGCCTTATTTTCAGGTTTTAACAAATCAGCAACAACGCCCTCAGGTAATTTTTCAAAAGCTGCATTATTTGGTGCAAAAACCGTCAAAGGTCCGGCATTAGCTAAGACATCTTCAAGGTCGGCTGCCTGAACCGCGGTAACAAGGGTTGAGTGATCTGAAGAGCCGATAGCAATCTGTAAGATGTTCTGCTGTGAAACTTCATCGTTTACTAAAGATTGTCCCTTGGAATAAGTTGTGGCATCAGAAGCTTTGGTGTCATTAGATGAACAAGAATTAATAACCAGTCCAATTATTATTGGGATTAGAATTAATATTCTTTTCATAATTTCCTACTCCTATTTGATTCAAAAAATATATTAACAAAAAATTAATCAAACAAGAGAAATCAGACCAATTTGTCTGATTAAGTAAAATAGACAGATTTTCTATAGACGGTATATGATTGTATTTTAATTAATATAGTCTTAATATTCGGATATATATATCTTATTTAAGGATAATTAGATGATCTTTAGTAAATCGGCAGGATATGCACTTCAAACTGTAATTTATTTGAGTAATTATTCAAAGGGAAAGCCTGTATCACAGCAAGACTTAGCGACTGATCTAAATATACCTTTTCATTATTTAGGAAAAATTCTGCAGCCCCTTACCAAAAGTAAAATTGTTAGTTCCAGGAAAGGCGGACACGGCGGATTCTATTTAAATAAATCGCCCAAGGAAATTGTTTTATGCGATATAGTTAACTTATTCGGAGAAGAGGATTGTTTTGACGGTTGTGTGATCGGATTCCCCGGCTGTAGTGACAGTTCACCCTGTCCGCTTCATGATGATTGGAAGCCCGCCAAAAATATTCTTCAAAATATTATGCTGAAACATACAATTGACGAATGGAATAAGAATTTGTCGGTCAAATTAGATTACATCAAGAGTATTGTGAGCACCAAATAATGCTCGACCTCAACTTATTTATAATCGCTAAGACTTTGCATATCTTAGCAGTTGTTATTTGGATAGGCGGTGTATCATTTGTAACGACGGTCCTCATCCCTTCCTTAAGGAGGTATTCCGAAACATCCAATAAGATGGATATGTTTGTAGCATTAGAAAGCAAATTTTCCGTTCAAGCTAAAATATTGACACTGATCACCGGTATTACCGGTTTATATATGTTATACTTTCTGAACGCCTGGGAAAGATTTTTGATGATAAGCTACTGGTGGATGCATCTAATGGTAATAATCTGGATAATATTTTTTGTTGTACTTTTTATCTTAGAGCCATTATTCTTACATGAATGGTTCAAAAAATTTGCCCAAGAAAACGATCTGAAGTCTATCAAGCGATTACAATTAATGCATATTGTACTGCTCACTCTAAATATTTTAGTGATCTTTTTCGCATTTTCCGGAGCGCACGGATTAACACTTAATTGATCAGATTTCTTGCTTGCAGCATTCTATAAGCCAATGTATTATAATAGGCGCTTTCAGCTTTATCTAATCGTCTTAAAATATTATCGTCTTCATCAATAACTACCGCATAATCTAAAACTCGATCAATCATTATGTTTTCTTCCGCTAATCGGATTTTAACGTTGGCCGGTGCATTGTCCTTTCTAACCATTGAATTATATAAAGACGGCAATTCCCGATCTTCTGCAAATATACTAGACCCGACCGTCCTTTCGGCATTTTCTATGCCCAAAAGATCCAATATTGTTGGCATTACGTCAAAATGGGTGGAAAACCCAACCTTTTGTTTATCCAACAATTTGTGCTTAAGGTAGAAAGGCACTTTTAGTTGGGCATTGATTGTCGAATTAGAATGCGCTTTGTAACCTAACTCACCAAAAGATTCACCATGATCGCCGGTATAGACAATCAGTGTATTATCAAGATCAATGGTTCTCGAGAGCTTTTCAAACAAAATATTCAGAATATTGTCGGTCTCAACAATCGTATTAAGATATTTGGTCTTTAAATCTGTGCCTAATCGGGAAACAAGATTTTTGTTGCCGTAAGTAACATAAGGATAATGTGATTGTACCGTCAAAATTTGAATAAAATTTAGTCCGCCATTGAACATATCTTCAATGATTGGAATCGCATCCAACAATAAAGCATCACCTTTATTGTGGTTAATAGGATATAGATCATTTTTATCAATTACATTTCTGAAACCAATTTCATTGATAAGTTTCCTTGCCTCGCAAAGGTTTAGATTTTCGGAGGATATAAAGCTTGTTTGATAATCTGCTGATCTAAGCAGTTTATGTAGTTGATACCCGTTAGGATCATTATAATTTGAGCTAAACAGATGCATCAAGAATTGATTAGTATGCGGACTAATCGCCAAGTGATTACCGGAACGAACCTCACTCTTGGCAATTTTAGAGAAAAACGGGAAGCCCATGTCATTGTGCAAATATTTTGCTCCCAACGATTCTACTGTAATAAATATGACGTTAGCACCTTTTAACAATCCAAAATATTTGGTCGGCAACTGATTTAATTTGGTAGGAGGTTCAACCAACTCCAAATGTTCTTTTCTCAATGCAATAGACGGATCATCGGTTAAACTATCCTGTTTTAAGAATTTTCTAAAATGCGATGTTAATGTGAAGAACGGATGCTCGTACCGCTTTCGTACAATATTTAAAAGCATCAAAGCTGTAATCAGCATTACTACAAGAGTATATTTAATGTAATTTGTCAGTCCATCTATTAGTATTAATAATTGGTCTGAAAAGAAAAATACTGCACTAGTAATAACAGCTAATATAATTGTATTACGGATTATTGCTTGACTGAACCTTTGCAGAATAAATACACTCACAGTCAATACCACCGGATAAATAATCGTATAAACCATCGGTACTCCGCCCATAAAAAACATAATAATTGTAGCTGCAAATGAAGCCGGCAAGCCAAACAAGAGCCATGGGTAGCGCCTCAGTAATTCTGAAGAACGCGAGGAATAATGCAACATTGATTTATAATCAGCAAAAAATTCACTGAGGTTTTGTTTATTAATCTCAAATGAATACAAATAAAATATTATGGCATCCACCCACAATAGAATAATATAAATCGTGAAGATGAAGAAAATCGTTATTTTAACGCTACTAAGCGGTTGAATGATAATAAAACCAATTAAGCTGCTAACTATAAAAATAATATTTATATCGTCCAAGTTAAGCCAACGATTTGTTGACAATATCGCGGTGCGGATCACTTTTATCAAAGAATAGAAGAGAATGAGCGGAATAAAAATGCTTGGGAAAACATCAATCAGAGGCGTTATATATGCCATTTACCGTACGGATAAAAAAGTATGATATTTGAAATTGGTTACATGACTTAGCAATTACTAAGTCATGCCAAAATCAATTTAATACTTTTATATATTAATCAACAGCCCTGATTTTCAGGATTTTAAGATATTAGTCGCTATCCGGCAATTCCATTAACAGATTAATATTGCCCTGCTTAGGATTAGCTATGAGTAGCTTTTTGCTTTCGGAACCATTCGCAATTTGAACCTCAATCTCTTCATTTTCTTGTTTTACATAATATCTATTGATCTTTAGTTCAATCTCCGGAACCACAATACTGCGCAACTTTGGAGACCACAATTCACCATCATTGCAGAGGGCAACTATCTCACCTTGTTGATTCTTAATGGTTTTGGTTACTTCTCTGTTCTCCATGTACTCACTTTCCATTTCTAAGGATTTTCCTCTCATAATAAGAGGGAGAATTCCCCTAAATAAAAAATTTCTAACAACATAATAAATTGGCAGTGTAACTTATTATATAATCGTTATGTTATAATACATAATGATTTGTCGAAAGTTAATATAAATAACTACTTAATAACAACAAAATAAAAAGGAAAGAAAATGAAAAAGTTACTCTTAGCCCTAACCGCTATATTGATGTTTGCCTTAACAGCCTGTACTTCAATGACAAATCCACTATCAAGCGAACATGACGAAGATCAAGACGGTAAGAGTGGGCATATACCCCTTTACTCGGGGCATAGAGAAAACGGTTAGAATAATTAATTAAATCAGACGATAAACTAATTTAGTTCAGCTGTTTTCTTAATAACTGTCAGATTAGAAACGTCCAACAGTTGAGCTATTTTTGTCTTATTATAGCCGTTTTGGGCGAGCATATACTTATATAGATCATTATCAAATTGGTTCTTGGCGGAACGCCAGTCCAAATGCGATAGAGAAAATAAGTAGTTCTCGAAATGCGGATTGATATCGGGCTTTTCCTTCATTTCTAAACGGGAAAGCCCGAATCTGTTCTGATAAACAAAATATAACCTTAGCGAAATATCGAGCGCCTTACATAATTGTTCGATAGTCTTAAATCGCCGGCGATGGATCTTGAGCAGATTTTCCTGGAAAATTTCTAACATCTCCGTATATACCTTTCCTTCCGCGAACCCAAAGGTTTCATTATGGGCATTAGCGCTGCTAATAGTTGGTTTTGCTTCAAGAAAACGGATATAATTATCAATCAGATTTTTTCTATAGCCGGTCATCAAGATTATGCCAAGTTCAGTTCTCTCATTCTGAAGGAAATTGTATCCTTCTTCATAAAACTTATTAGCATTGCTATAGTCGCCAAGTTTCTCGTATGATAAACCGATTTTATAATAATCCTCAAACAACATTTCATACATTTCATACTTTGAATTAATCTCCAGAGATTGTTTGTGGTATTCCACTGCTTTTGCATAATTCTCAATAGTAAATTCCAAAACACCAAGGTTTTGCAAGGCAATGCTTCTATTATAAGGAATGGCTGATTTTTGTTCAAGTTCTTTGAATATAGTTCTTGATTCATCATATTTTTGATGCTGGAGCTGAATCCAACCAAAATCATTTTGAAGATCTTCTAATATAGAATTTAGTGAATACTGTTCAGCAATTTTTTTAGCGATATTGAAATACCTCTTGGCTTTTCTAAGTTCTTTATTATCGGATTGTAAAACTCCAATGTGTCTTAAAACAGTTGTATATCGTGTGTAGTTGCTGTTCTTAAGATAATAATCAGCCGATTTGTTTAGAATCTTAAGGGCTTTATCACTATCCACAAATTTTAAGGTATAGCCGATATAAGTGTGAATTCGCCATTTAAGGTTCTCATTTTCAGTCAGCTCCAAGGCTTGATTGAATATGACCAAAGCCTCATCAATCCGTTTTAGCAGCCTTAAGAGGTTGGCATATTCGGTATAAATATAAGCTTTAACATCTTTGTTCACTTTGAGGTCAAGGGCATTATTTAGTCCGACCAGTGCCTTTTTGTAATTACCATTATAAGTGTGAATACCGGCAATGCTGGCATAGCCGATGCCTTTCAAATTATTGTCGTCAACATCTAAGATATATGATATATCCTCGGAAAGATTTCCGGCATTGCCAAGCTTCAATTGATTAATTTCCTCAGCCTTGGCAAGATATTGATTGAGATGGATATTATTAGTCAATTCGTCGTTTGGTATATTTTCTGCGACGGATGGCAGCATTTCACGAATATCAAAATTGACCTGATTTAGTATTTGTTTTTTCATAATTGAGTTCCCCTCAAATATTGTAATTATTTCTAAAAATTATTGCACGTAATATAATAACGTTTTTGCCAATACAACTAATAAATAAATCAAGTCTGTAAAGTGGGCTACAGTATTCATAATGAACAGTATTTCTTTAATCTTTTATATAAAAAAAAGGGCGCATAAAAATGCACCCTTTTTTATAATTACGAATGGTTCCTATTTCATCAAAGTCATTTTCTTAACTTGATGGAAATATTGACCGGCGTCCAATTCAAATAAATAGGTGCCGCTCGGAACTTTATTGCCCTGTGAATCCAGTCCATTCCAGGTAGCTGTGTAATTACCGGGTTGGGCATATCTGTTATAGATAGTTGCAATCTTTTCACCCAATAAATTATACACGTTCAAAGTTACATCTACGCCAATCGGCAGACTAAATGCAACTGTGGTCGTCGGATTGAATGGATTTGGATAGTTATCTCCAAGCTTGAATTGATTTGGTACACCTTCAGTTAACTCAACATCTAAGTTCGGTGAATTGGTATCATAATCCCAAGCATCATAGAAGATCGGGTCAATCGAACCCCAAACACTAAAGATAGTTGTGTTGGAAATGCTTGAAGTAAGGTTCTCAATATGGTTGTTACCATAACCACCTTCATTATCACCACCACCGATACCAAACTTAAATTCCTGACCTAAAGTGGTTTTGTTTGACTGATAAATGTAGGTGTTAGAGTAGAGCGTATCACCGGCTGTTTGATCGAAATCTGTAGCGCCGTCATCATACATCTGTTTGTATTCAGTCTGAGCTAATGTACCACCCCAGGTAGTCCAGGCTTCGGTTTGAACTTGGTCAACTGTAGCCGGTCCATTCATGAATACTCCCAATGTGTTGATTTGATCAACCGAAGAGATGTTAATATCACCTTGAATATCGTTAAGTGTTGATCCTTTCATCACTTGATAATAAGCGGGACGTAAATCTAAGACATAAGTCCACTGAATCGTATTATCATCACCACAACCGGCACAGATCATATTAGCATTTCTAAATTTCGGCATTCTGCGAGGCGAGACATTCGAAACTACATTATCGTTAATTGTGAACGGTGCACCATCGGCTGCTCCTGCAAGATCGTGTAATCTTCTTTCGGCAAGGGCAACATCACTGCCTTGGTAGGCAAAATTGTAAAATATCTCTCTGAACTCGGCCGCATTCTTTATACGATAATATTGATAGAACATTCCATCACTTGCCAAGTCAACCCCAACATTTGGAATGGTAACTGAATAAACAGTTCCAAATCCGGCGGTTAAGGTGTCAGTTCTGACGGATTGTTGTGTCCCACCATAACCCCACTTTACAATGAGTGTATCACCTTGTTCAAAACCATCTTCAGCAATTGCAGTTGATACATCTGTAGTAAATGTCAAAGCTGATAGAGTATCTGAAGCTGCAAAAGGCTTTGGCAGAACATCATTGTAATATACCCATTGGATCGTTGTATCCTGAACTATAGTTGCCATTCGATTATCAATACTTTCATGAGTACCGGACCAATCACCCAAGGTATATTTCCATTCAACTGCTACCGGTGCATCAGCCACTGCTGCACCACGCCAATGATAATTATAATAACTTGAAGTTCCCTCACGATTCATTACAATTGAATGTGACCAGCCTTCAAGTGAACCGGCCATATGTACTTGTTGAGTCTCAGGATTAAAATCAGTGTTGGTAGCCATATTTACTCTGAAATATACATCAAGTGAGTCAGCATCATCAGTGAAAGGACCTGTTTCCGAATTAACATATTCGACATCTAAAACAGTGTCTGCTGCCGGAACAGTAAGTATTCTATTTGGAGTCCCTTCCCAATTTGAAGTTACCGTTCCATCTTGATTCAAGATGTTATAACCGAATTTGTACTGTTTATCAGTACCTACAGTTGCTGCGGGAAAGGTTACCGTTAATTCCCAATAATCACCGCCTACGCTTGTCATCGGATCGGCTGCGGGAGTCCAAACTGCACCTGAAGTGTATTCCTGCACTTCACCGCGTAAATCAACACCGGTTAAACCGGGACCGCCGGCTGTAACATCTGAAGAATCGGTTACACCTTGTACTGTTGAAGTATTAGCACGAAAAGTAACGTTCACCTGTGAGAAAGCAACTGTTACCGTTAGTGCTAATAAAACTAGTAACGTTTTTTTCATTAATTAATACTCCTCTATTTGTTAAATCTGATTAGTAACTCATAACAGAGATACTAAGTTGTGTAAGTTAAGTTTTTTTATCATTTTTACAAAGAGAAATCACACAATACTATTTCAATAATACTGATAGTCCCCAATGCGGTATATAGCCGAACTTCCCAAAATCCTGAACCGTGTAATCAACTACCATTCCAAAACCACCGACATACACTTTTGCGCCGATACCCATAGTCAAGCCTTCTTCGCTTGCCGAATCGCCAATCGCTTTATAGCCGGCTCGTAGAAATACCCGGTCAAGGAAGCCGGCTTCTATGCCGAAATTCATAGATTCTACATCATCACTCGGCATAAAGAAATCACTTGCTAAAGTTAATCTGATTACATCACTATTGATAATGTCAGATGAAATGCCCACTCTAAAGAATAGAGGTAGGGGCCAGGCATCCGTTTTTAATTTGGCAACAATGGTTTCATTATGACCGCTATTATCAGGGTCAAGATCTATTGTTTTCAATAGATCCTTGCCATCCAAAGTCATATCTGTTCCAAAGTTGGAAATGCTCATCCCGATTCTAAAGTCCTCGTTCAACGATTGATATAACAGTCCGACATCTAAAGCCACCGCTGAGGCACTTTCGTTATAGATTTTTTGAGTGATATATTTTAATGATCCGCCAATCGAAAAGCGGTTGGTCAAGTTTCGTGAATAGGATAGTCCCGTAACTAAATCGGATGCTTTCCAATATAGATTAGTCCCCGACTGATTGTACAAATCGGTAATTTCTTCTTCACCATAATCCAATTGAGTGAAGAATATCCCAATCGCGTTGGAACTGTTAAGTTTTAAGACTGCGGCTAATAAGTTGATATTTGTATCAACCAACCAATTAGTGTTTGAGAACATTGTTTGGCTGCTCCCAAGTCTTGAAATTGCGCCCGGATTCCAGTACATAGTTGAAGCGTCATCGGCAATTGAAGTAAAGGCGCCGCCCATTGCTACCGATTTCGGACCGACGCCGATACCGAGAAATTGAGCAGCCGAAGTTCCGACTTTTGATTGAGCTGATATTATCGCGAATGCAATAAAAAATGTAATTGTAATTTTCTTCATTTTATCACCGCTAATTTACCTGAATGTTTGCCCCCGGTTGGGGAATCTACGATGTAAAAATACACACCATAGGCGATATCCAAATTCTCTTTAGTCTTTAAATCCCATGTTACAGTTCCCGAGAAAATATCTCCGGTATGTTCAAGGGTTCGAAGATGCTGTCCGCGTGAGGTAAAGATATAAATTTTAGCATCGCTTGGGACGTTTTGGAAATACACTTTGCGCTCCCCGCGACCGCTTGTAATGCCCGGCGGCAGAGCGGATTCAAATTCCGTAGCGGCTACATACGGATTAGGGACCACACGAATTTCCGACATGTCAGTTTTAGTTAGTTTATCTTTCACAGCTGCTACCGGTGTTGTGAACTCATATACATCGCCTCGCCTAAACGGTTTGGTCATTGAAATAAACAATGTATCACCTTCTCCAAAATTCAATCCATCGGCTTGCGAAGTATCACGCTCGGTAAAGATCATGGACCAAGTATAGCGATATTCATCCTCGTCATCTTTCTCATAAAAATAGATTAGATCAATCGGATCAATTACTCCCGGTCTGCCAAGCGCACTTTCAGCAAAGATGTAAGGTACTTCAACATTATTGGTTCGATCCATAATTTTAAAATTGGTGTCGCTGCCCGGTGTTGCTGCGGGAAAAGTAAACGGATTTAAAGATTGACCAAATCCAATATCGTCACCGAATATTATCATATAGTCACTAGGAATTTTAAGCGGAATGTACAATTTACCGCCAACCGATAAGTTTTGAGCGCCGATGCTAATTCCATAAGTGTTCTGAGCATCGTCTTTTGTCCAATTAGTGCCGTTTTCCGTAGTCCACCAGTAAGTTAAGGAGTCAATCGGGGCAACAATCCAATAATTGTTTTCTCCTGAAATCTGATCTAACAGTGGGCTGTTTTCAAATAATAAACGGATACCATCAAATGATTTTGTATCATTAGTTTCCGGTACGTAAGGATTTTCATCAGGATCATCCCAAATAGATTCCTGTATATAGGGATCTTTGTAAATCGGATAATATTCAAATGCAATGGTATGTTCATCAACACCGAGTGCATCGTGATAAGAGGCTTTAATTTTACCGCTGTTGTAAAGCAATACATATTTGTCGGTAGGGATGGTATTACCGAGACTATTGGTCAATTGCACTGTTTCCGGAATAATATTTTCATAAGGTAATTGTACAGTCAGTGTGTCTTCCGGAATGAATGTATATTTGACACCGGTTATATCCCGTACTGAGTAATATGTAGTCATCGGAGCATACTCTTCAAAATCTTTAATATCAACATTTTGATCACCCGTATCCGAGATGCCATTATTGTTCGTGTCGTCAGCTATAGACCAATCATTGTCATTATCTATATCATCATTTGACGTATCAAAGAATTCGACTCTGTAGCTATGTCCCGTTAAAGCTGTTTCATCAATTATTTCAATTCCTACACCACCGGTTGCAATTCCTGCTTCATGAGTTACCTCAATTGCTGAATCTAAAGTATAGCCGGCGGCTTTGGCTGTCGGTGTAATTGCTGTCGTATTTATATCGGTAACAACCTCTCCGGTGGATAAGATAGAAATAAATTTGGAGTTTTCAGCGGGGAAAATATTTTTGTCGGCATCGCCATGATCGTAGGCAACTAAAGCATAATAATAAGTTCTGCCGTTAACTACATCTTCATCAACATAACTATGCACTAAACCGCTGTCATCGCCAAGGTAATAACTGTATCCTTTGGTTTGTTGAAATAATTCATTTGACGGATAAAAATAACCGTTGATCTCATCATCTTTATCCCATTGCATGATTGGCATGTATCCTTCTACCAATCCATGAGCGTTAGTAACATTTCTAACATCATTGAAATTTGAATCGGTAGCTCGATACAATTTGTATCCTTGGAAGTCTTCCTGCTTTGTAATTGGATCAGGATGTTCCTCGGCGGTTCTATTCCAGTATAAAGTTATTTTTCCATCACTGGCGACAGCTGTGAGCGTCGGTTTTTGGGGCGGTGGCGGGAACCGATAATTATTATTATAAATGTTCTGTACGGTTCGCTTATTCTCTATGAGATCGTCTAAATCTTCACCATACACAAGTGCTAATGATAATCTTTCGGTTTGTCCGGCTAAGAGCGGAAAATAACCCGAGCCGTAAATAAAATCACCGTCACTGCCGCCCACCGGCTCACCATTTGAAATATTGTCGGGTGTGTCAAAAAATCCCGGCCGGAGTTTATTCCACAGCGCTTCGTCATCTTTCCAGGGATATTCCTGCGCAGGTTGGAAGTAATCGAAACTCGTCAGACCGATTTGATCAGACTCATCTACATCAGTTTGATCAAAATTCGGTTCACCGGCTGTCGGCAAGCCGTCCCCCTCACCATAATCATAGGTATCTGAAATGCCATCGGCACCGACATCGTCAAAATCAATATCCCAATCATTGTCGTTGTCAATACCGTCATCGCGCCTTTCATCAATCATTGTATTATCAATGTTGGGATTATTGATATAATCAATATAAGCCCTTGGGTTCACTATATCGAATAGAACCTTGCCATTTTGATCAACGCGGCGTTGCCGATAATGCAAATAATAGTTTTCGTCAATTAATCCGTCAAGGTCATTATCAATACCGTCAAAAGCATTCGGATTAACGATTTCGTCATCTTGCGAGTTAAGAATTACATTCCCTTCAACAAGTTTGGTTGTGCCGGGTGTAATAGTAAAAGTTTTGCCGCGCGTTGTAATTTCGACCGTACCTTGATTTGGTATGGTAAACTCGGTTCTATTGTAATCATTATCAATCAGGATTACTTTATTTCCGACATTAATTAGAGTGGAATCAAAATCCTCTTCTTCGAAGGTAGGCACAAAAGTCGCTCCTTCGTAATCAAGATAATCACCGTCATTATCAATACCGTCGAAGGGATTTCCCGGACTTTCTAAGAAGGCATAACCGACCATTCCAACATCACCAACCCAGTTAGGATTGCGTGAAACGTCATTGTCATAATCCCCCGTGTAGGTGATGTCATCATTAACGTCAAAAAATGACCAGTCATCATCCGATTCACCGACATGCTTATCTCCGGTCACGCCTACGTAAGTACCGACAAGCATTCCAAAGGTTGCTTTGGTATAATCGGTCGTGCCCGTGTTGGTTACTTCATAAAGCCAGAATAAACAATCCTGAGCGAGGAATTGTTGCCATTGCATGCCGCGAACTTTCATTTCTAATCCTAATCCATTTCGTGCCAGATTATTAGCATCGGGTTTAAATTCAACGCCCCACATATTGTTATCGGCAAAGTTGAATTCCTCATCATGGTTATCATCCATTACATAATAGCTTTCCTGCTGAATATTTTGCAGGTCTTTACCAAAATATCCATTCCAGGAACCTCTCCAACCCGGATCATCTATGTCGTCAAATTTATCGGGCCAATAACTTGGCCAAGTGGAGGGGTCGGTACTCATCGCTACACGTTCATTAGATTCATTAAAATACCCGCTAACCGGTTCAAAACCCCAACGTTTCCCGCCAAGCGCTTCTTCCGGACCGGTTGATGACGGTCGGTCAATTGGGCAGGTCGTTACCGAGTGAAATGTTTGCAGTTGATTGATATTATTTTCAGATGTGATTTCCACCCCGAACAAAGGGCTTACGTCGCCAATATATCCATTATTATCGTGGAGCCAAGCTCCTCTTGGATTTGCCTCAGCCGGCTGACCGACTACGCCCCAATTTCCAAAGACCGTACGAACTAAATTACCATTGTGGATTGCCGTTCTGCGAAACTCCTTTCCGGATGGTAATTGCTGCGCCGATAGAGTGCAGCATAATCCCAAAATGATTAGTGAGGATAAAATAATCTTTTTAAAAGTCATAAGTAACTCCGATTTCTACTCTGCGGGGTTTGGAATAGTAAGTTGCATTGGTAAACCATTCATCAATAGTATTTATAAATTCAATCGTATTTTGGTCTTTAGCGATTTGAATGTCTTTTGTTTTATCAGCCACACCCGAATCATCGTAAACATTGGTTTGATTTAAATGATCAAATAGATTTTCTATTCTTAGGAAGAACGTCAACTTATGTGATCTGAATGTTAAGTTATAATAGCTTCGTAAATCAACATTCCAGGAAGCCGGTTTGCGTGCCGAGTTATTAACTAAAGCTGAAATGTCTTCCAAGGATTCAGGTGTATATGGCAAACCTGATCCATATTGGGCTATGGCGCTACCGCCCCAATTTCTACTGTTGTAGGAAACCGATGCATTTAAAGTATGGGACTGATCCCAGTCCAAGGGAACTAATTGAATTTCGGGCAGTTCTCCGCCGGCTAAAGCCTCTTGTGCTGCCTTTGGATCCGATGCGCTCCCTTTTGATATTTGATAAGTATAGTCAATTGCACCGGACCACCCGGACGATTCACGCATGGTCAATGCTAACACAAGTCCTCTGACATAAGCAAAATCGGAATTGGCCAATTTGCTATAAGTGGCTGAACCGCCAAAAACAGAAATCTCCTCAGCTCTCGTACCGGCGAGATCACGTATGTCACGAAAATAACCTGTTACTTCAAGTGCTAAATTAGGCGCTAGCTGCTGTTGAATCCCGAGCTCACCGCTAACGGTTTTTTCAGGTTTTAAATCGGCATTGCCGACAACACCAACATTGCCGGTTCCCTGATCAAGATCAAAATCGGGATTCTCGTATAAATATTCAAACCTCGGAATCTGGAAAAAATGACCATAAGAGAAATGGACAACCCCCCGTTCGGTTATCGGGAAAGAGACACCCAAGCGCGGACTGATCTTCCATTTGGGTGAAGTATCTTTATACCAATATTCCTCCCGTTCCGCGAATGTTACAATTGGTTCCCCTTCATCCTGTACGCCATTATCATTTAGATCCTGATAGCGGTTTTCCGGTTTGATCGGATTATAGATGCTCGGATCAGTCGGGTCTGCTAATATTTTGCCCTTGGGATCAAAATAGTCAAATCTCACACCGGCATTGACGATCAGTTCATCAAATTCGATTTTATCCTGAATATATGCGCTGACCTCATACGGTTCAACATTATAACGACTGGTATGAATAGTTGAATCCGGCATTATAACAGGATTCTCCAAATAGGGACTATCATAGATTAAATCAACGGTGGTCTTTTCGGGCGGCGGTTGCAGATTAGCATCGAAATATTTAAGATTATGCATGCGATACTCGGCGCCGATTTTCATAAGGTGCCTTTGTGTAATTTGGCTGGTGAGATCAGCTTTAACTGTTGTCGTTATCGTGCTTCGTTCAAAGATATTATTCTGCGTTCCACCGGTTTTAAAACTGTAAGTATTTTGAATACCGTTTATATCATGTATGTAAAGATTTTCATTTTTTTCGGAATAGGTCCGATGATTATAATTTTTGTCGAATCTGGTCAATCCGATTGAGTAATAAGTTTTTGCTCCGAAACTTTGATTGAACTGTAATAATTGAGTTAGTCCTGAGCGATTCCTTGTCAATATTCCATCAGGATTATATTTATAATTTCTTGCTGCTGCCAAGTCTGCCGCGTAATCCTGATATTCAACATTATCGCTAATAGCGGTATATCTAACTTTAATAAATGGAGAAATTTTCCAAATCAGTTTTAACTGTCCATACAATTTACGATTCCATTCCATTGGAACATATTTACCATCTCCAACGGCATTGGTATGGTTTTCCTTTAGCAGGTTATACAACGAATCTATTTCAGCTTCGGTGGTCGCGCCGTATTGAGGAGCAAAAAATTCATTCACTATTCTGTCAAATTCCGCATCTGAACCAAGAATATAGGTATCCGGTTCATCATCTTCATTAAAATAGGTTAATGCCACTGAGTTCGGTTTATACAAACGCTTTCCTTCGTATTGACCTTGATAATAAATTGAACGTCCGTTCGCATAAAAATACAGTTTATCCCGAATTATTGATCCTTCAAGATGTCCTTCAATATTTTTTGTTGTTACTGGATTGAAATCATCAATGTTAAGGAATATGTCATCATGCGATGAAAAGAAGTCCCCACTATATAATGATAAGCCACCATGCAGCTCATTTGTACCGTCTTTGGTAACAATATTGACAATTCCGCTCATGGCTTGTCCGTATTCAGCATTGAACGCACCCGAGATAACCTGCATTTCTTCAACCGCATTTTTGTTTACGTCAACAACTGTGCCTCCGTCGTAAACATCGGTAACCGGTACACCATCAATCCAATAGGCTACTTCGCCTGAGCGACCGCCACGCAGGTGACCGTCCACGAATCCTGCCTGAAGTTCAAGCACATCGGATATTTCGGTAATCGGTAATGCTTCCATATCGGATGAATTGACAATTGCAGTTGAAGCGGTTAGGTCTTTAGTGATCAGCGCTCTTTCGGCAACCACAACAACTTCCTCACCTTCAATAGCTTCGGTAGGTAAAGAAAAGTCAGCAGTTGTTGTTAGATCAATGCTGACTTCAATGTTTGTCATTCTGACTACCGAATAGCCTATCATACTTGCTCTAAGAGCATAATTGCCGGGCGGCACATTCAGAATATAATAATTGCCTTCCCAATCGGTTGCCGCTCCGAGGTCGGTTCCTTCAATCCAAACATTACAACCAATGAGTGGTTCGCCGCTTGATTGGTCAATTACATTTCCAGCAATTTTACCGGTTGTGCCTGAAAATACGAAAATGGGGAATACAATAAGAATGGTTAGAATTATTAAATATTTTATCTTCATAATTTAGTAACTCACTTTAGAGTGTCGTTATAGAATAGCTGAATTTAAAAATCAAATACTATTATTTCTAATATATTTATAACAAGAAACTAATATTATAAATTTATCTAACTGGGGTATTTTAGATAGTTTTAATCATGAATAAATATCGCAAAGGAGTTTGCTTTGAGTTCTTTCTTATCTGAGCAACCACCTATTAATTTCCACTTATTTTTACCGCCCGGCAAGAAATCTGCCGGCAGATTATAATTGCTACCTGTAGAATTGAATACGACAATCAGCTTTTGCGAATTATAACTCCTTGTAAAAGCAAATATTCCATGATCGTCATCAACAAAGTGATTAGCATAGGATCCTCTATTAAGGATCGGATACTCTTTTCTCAAGGCGATCATTTGTTTATAGAAATCAAACAGATTGCTGTCAACCTGAACCACATCATTATGTGCACGGTAATCACAATCCGGTGAATAATCGCAGGGATGCGCCTGTTCGTTTTCATATATAAGATCGGGCCAGAGCATTGGCTTTCTGCAGTCAGGATCATCGGCGCCCCACATGCCGACTTCATCACCATAATATATATATGGAGCACCGATAAAACTGAATTGGAAGGCAATGATATTTTTTTGAATTTGTCGCTCAAATTCATTTGGTTTGCGGGTAACAAATTCCGGATTCCAACCGAGATTATTAGCATGATCAATCCATCTGTCGGGGTTGACAATCGCCGAGGCAAACCGTTCCATATCATGGCTGCCGAGCAGATTTTGTATGGTCATTGCTCTTGCAATGCCATAATCATTAATGATTGATTCTAATGATTGTTGCAATTCTGACGGGCTGATCTTCATTTCTTGATCAATAAAGAATCGGAACATGGCATCGGCAAACCGATAATTCATAACGCCGTCAAACCGTCCGTCTGCTAACCAGGGAGCGGCATTGAATTGCTTATTATTCCAGTAATCTTCCCACCAAACCTCACCGGTTATGTACGCATTGGGATTAATCTCCTTGACCCATTTGCCAAATAAATCCCAAAATTTTATTTGAACTCTTTCGGCTACATCAAGCCGCCATCCGTCAATTCCATCGCTTGGATCGCCGTCTCCATTGGGGTCCATCCATCTTTTTACGACTTCATATAGATGATTTCTAACCGGTTCCACGGGTCCGTATTCGTCCTGTCTGAATGCCGGAAGATCTTCGACATATCCGGTATATTGAAAAGGTATTTGTTCTTCAGCTATAAATGGTTTTGGCAATTCAACAAACGCATTCAAATGCGATGCATCCGGTAATCCATTGCCCTTTATGTTGAACCACTCAAAATATTTGCTTTGGTCACGATTCTCAATTACATCCTCAAATGCCCAAAAGGTTAATCCGACATGATTGAATACGCCGTCAATGATTATGTGCATTTCTCGATTATGTACTTCTCCAATAAGCTGTAGAAAAAGTTTATCGGCAGAAGTCCACTTCCATGTAGTAGGATCACTGGGATCTTCACTTTCAATTATTTTTGTGTCTCCAACCGGATCAGGTCCAAAATGGTGATCAATATGGTGGTACATAGCGGCGCCATATTTATGACTTGAAGGGGAATCAAATACGGGATTTAAATAAATTGCATTGATTCCTAAATCCTGTAGATAATCAAGTTTATCAATAATACCCTGAATATCTCCGCCGTAACGCCGAATTTGGAATTGGTAGCGATATTCATTGCCGTTGGCAATTTCCCAGGGCTGCAATTTGTACCAATCCGACGTCCATGGCGAAATATACCACTGCTTCTGTAGTTCCCAGGGCCAAACGCCCCACATACTTTCAATAGTCGGATCATTACTTTGATCGCCATTATAAAATCTATCAGGAAATATTTGATACCAAATGGCATCGGCAGCCCATTCAGGGTTACCGGCAATTAGTCCTGAAAATAAAATTAAAATGATCAAAATTATTTTTTTATTCTTTTTCATATCGGTGCTAACTTAGTAACTCTTTTATGAGTTAATGATTTTTTAATTGAGGTATAATTTACCTACTTTCTAAAAAATTTTATGAATATTAATACAACTGAAAAAGAAATAATTGATTTACTGAATGAATTTGGTTTGCCTCCCAATTTAGGCAAAACTTATGTTGCTCTATTAAGCAATAATCCGGCAACCGGTTATGAGATTTGTACGCAATCAGGGGTTCCGCGTTCAGCAATCTATTCAGTGCTCAATAAATTGGAAGCGCTCGGTATTGTAAATTCAATCGGACAATCGCCAAAACGTTATGTGCCGATTCCGCCTTCGGGATTATTAGAGCATTTTAGCCAGCTTCACTCGGATCGAATTAGCTTGTTAACTGAAGCTATGGAAAATTTAGACACGAATGATACAACCTTTGACTTTTGGCATATTCACGGCTATCGCAATTTGATTTTAAAATTGCGCGAATCAATCAGTAAGGCTAAAGAAAAAATCTTCTTGAGTATTTGGGCTAAAGAACTTATCCAATTGGAAAAAGAGTTAGAGAGTGCTGAAAAGCGCTCTGTAGCTATTTCAATTTTTTCTTTTACAAAACTAAACAAAGAATTTGGTAATACAATATCATATAATTTGGATGAAGACAAATTAACTCAAGTATGGAATCCGAAAGTTATTATGGTGCGGGATCATGAAATAACTATTATGGGTAGTGCATCAAGCAAGACGGGTAATCGGGCAATCTGGACCAACAACGAAGCAATTACCGAAATCGCTACAAATCACATAATTTTGGACGTAACACTTGCCGGACAAAGAATGCAGTTTGATCCTAATCCGTTAGTTCAGCCAATGATGAAAAGACCGGACCTTAATTTAGATGATATGTTACCAAAAGTATAAATAATCGAGATATAATTGAAAAAAATACAGTTCATTTTTGGTATTCATTTGCATCAACCGGTCGGTAATTTTGATTGGGTTTTTGAAGATGCTTACCAAAAGAGTTATAAACCCTTCATTGATGTCTTAAAAAAATATCCTTCAATTGCCTTAGTTATTCATATTAGCGGACCGTTGCTTGATTGGTTAGAAGAGCATCATCCTGAATTTCTCGATGAAATTGCGGGATTGGTTCAATCGCGTGATATTGAAGTTTTAAGTGCCGGATATTACGAACCTATCTTGGCGGTCATTCCTGACCATGATAAGGTCGGTCAGATCAAAAAACTGAATAAATATATTTATAAACGTTTTAATTATGATGCGAAAGGTATTTGGTTAACCGAGCGGGTTTGGGAACCGCATTTAGCCAAACAGATCAGCAAAGCTAATATAAAATATATTGCAGTAGATGATTTCCATTTTCTTGCTGCCGGCAAAATGAATGATGAATTGAACGGTTATTACACCACCGATGAGCAGGACGCGCGCCTTGCGGTTTTTCCAATTAGTCAGGAATTAAGATATTTAATACCATTCCAAGAGCCTGACGACACGATCAAATATCTTGAATCAATTGCTTCTGAAAAGGATAATAAAGTAATTGTAATGGCAGACGATGCGGAAAAATTTGGTGTTTGGCCCGGAACGTATGAGAACTGTTTTGGCAGAAATGATTGGTTGAATCGTTTCTTCAAGGCTTTGGATGACAATAAAGATTGGTTAATAACTACAACATTTGAGAAATTCTATCTGTCAAATAAACCGCTTGGCAGAATCTATTTGCCGACGGTCAGTTATTTTGAGATGAACGAATGGACCTTGCCTGCTGAGAGAGGTGAACAGTTTTCTGATTTAGTCCATGATTTCGAAAAATCGGCAAAGATTGACAAATACAAACAGTTCCTGCGGGGCGGAATGTGGCGCAATTTCCAAAACCTATATGATGAATCAAACTGGATGCAGAAGCGGGTCTCGGATTTATCATTTATTTATGAAACCTACAAAAAGAAGTTAAGCAAGAAAGACCATAAACTTACTCAGGATCATATTTGGAAAGCACAATGCAATTGCGCTTATTGGCATGGCGTATTCGGCGGATTGTATCTTCCGCATCTTCGACATGGAATATATGAAAATTTGATCGCCGCCGATAAAATAATCAGCAAAGTGTTACCGCCATTCTCCGGCACATTCGATCTTGATAATGATGGATATGATGAAGTTGATTTGCTTTCCAATCAAATAAAGATTATCACAAGCACCAAAGGCGGATGCATCCGTGAATTTGATATTCTCTCAAAGAATTTCAATATTCTTAATACGATGCATCAGGTTACTGAAAGCTATCATCGTAACTTAGCCTCCGCCTCTACCGGTAAGGTCACAAGCGGTTCAATCCACGATAACATTGTAATGAAAGAGAAAAATCTCGATAAAATTCTCAATGTTGATAAATTCCCGCGCTATATGTTGGCAGACCATTTTTACCCGAAGAATGTATCGTTCAAAGCAGTACAGGCAGGATCACATGAAAGGGGAGATTTTGCGAATCGGGAATTTGATGTAGTTAGAGATACCAATATCAATTTTAAGGCGCTTGGAAGTGCCTTTGAAACTGATCTACAAATTCATAAAAAGATCAGTGTCAGTGCCAATAAACTAACTGTCAATCTTACCTTGCAAAATAAAGGTGCGAATTTGATCAAAGGAATATATGGGTCCGAATTGAATTTCGCCCTTTTAGGCGGACATACTGAAGATCGTTACTATCGTGTTAATGGTAAAAAGCCGGCGAATTACTACCTTGACTCCAAAAAAATTGAAAATGAAGTTAAGTCCATTGAATTAGTCAATGAATATGATAAATTTTTGGTTCAAATTCTTTTTAATGATTCGACCAAAGTATGGCGCTTTCCGGTTTTTACAGTTTCAGGTAGTGAAGCCGGTTTGGAGAAAGTTTATCAGAGTTCAGTACTAATCCCTAATTGGAAATTAGAATTGAAACCAAAAGATAAATTGAAGATAAGATTTAAAATTATAATCAAGGAACTATGATGGAAACGCAGACGAAGATTGCATATTTCAGTGCCGAGATCGGAATATCGGCAAAATTGCCGACCTACAGCGGTGGATTGGGAGTTTTAGCGGGCGATCATATTAAAGCCGCCGCCGATGCCGAACTGCCGATGTGTGCTGTTACCCTGCTCTATAAGGAAGGCTATTTTAAACAAAGGATTGATGATGACGGTCGTCAATCGGAAGCATATCCCCAATTTGATCCCAATCCTTTGTTAAAAAAAATACCAATTAAATTCACTTTGCCTTTAAGGAAAAGAGCGGTGATGATCCAGGTTTACGAGTATCGTTATAAGGGTCTGACCGGACACGAAATACCAATCTATTTTCTTGACACTAATTTAGAAGAAAATTTTTACGACGATCAGGTAATCACTTTGCGCCTGTACAGCGGCGATAAGGATCACCGTATTTTGCAGGAAGCACTTTTAGGATTCGGTGGTATAAAATTACTTGAAGAATTAAAATACAAGAATATCGAAACTTACCACATGAATGAGGGACACGCTTCCTTCATAATAATGCAGCTATTGCGCAAATTCGACGGCAATCATGATGAAGTTCGCAAAAGATGCCATTTTACCACCCATACCCCGGTTCCGGCCGGCCACGACGAATTTGCGATTGATCGCTGTGAAAGATTATTGGACGGGCTGCTGTGGAAAGAATTGAGTGAAATTTCATCAATTCAAAACGGACGATTACACATGACCGAGCTCGGATTGCATTTTAGCCGTTCCGCCAATGGTGTATCGCAATTGCATGGGAAAGTTGCTCAAGATCAATTCCCACAATATAAAATTGGTCATATAACCAATGGAGTTTATCATCCTTATTGGGCCGGTAAGGATTTCCGTGAGGTGTTCGATAATCGGCTTCCCGGATGGCGTGAAGATCCCACCCGACTATTGAATGTTGACGCTATTTTACCCAAGGAAATTGTCAAAGCCCATCAGAGCCATAAAGATTTTTTACTTGGATATGCCAATTCACAAACTCAAATGGCATTATCAAATGATATTTTAACCATCGGATTTGCGCGGCGTGCCGCCGCTTATAAGCGGGCAGGATTAATATTCAGCAATATGGAAAGACTTGCTCAAATCGGACAGGGCAAAATTCAGATTATATTTGCCGGTAAAGCGCATCCGGCTGATGAAAACGGTAAAGAAATAATCCATCAAGTTGTGCAGAACGCCAAAAAATTATTCGGTACGATTAAAATAGTTTATTTAGAGAATTATAATCTTTGGTTGGGCAGGATCATTACTTCCGGTGTAGATGTTTGGTTAAATACACCACGCCGACCGAATGAGGCATCGGGCACAAGTGGAATGAAAGCAGCCCTCAACGGCATACCGAACCTTTCAATTTTGGATGGTTGGTGGGCTGAAGCCTGTCAACATGGTGAAAACGGTTGGGCAATCGGGAATCCTGAAATCATTGATGATGTTGCCGATGCCGAACACTTATATTCGGTGTTGGAGCAGGAATTAATCCCGACATTTTATAATGAACCTGAGAAATGGGCTGATTTGATGATTAATTCCATTGCTACCGGCGTACAGTTTTCAGCCTACCGCATGATAAACGACTATAAAGATAAGTACTACAAATTATAATTGGAGCCCGCCAAATGACAATCGAAAATAGCGAAACTAATTACGCTATTCGTCATTTTCACATTTCCCGAAAGATCCGTGAAAAATATGATCTGAAAGAGTCATTGTTCAAGCTTTCAGGGGCAACAGTCCTCTTAGATTTTAAGTCTGTCAGGGAGCTGACTGATAAATTGAACGAAGAAACTGAGGAGCCATTATTCGCAAGCGATTTGAATGCTTTAGGATTGATCCATGAGTGTTTGCATTATATTATATCGGTCTATCTTGAAAAAGTAAAATCCGATGCATTAAATAATCTTGTTAAAACATTAGACAGCGCTTTGCAGCAAAGTGAATTTGAGAATACGCTAACTGAGTTTATTGCCGAATTTCCACCTAACTCAGTATTCAATAAAGAAGAAACAATCCAACAATATATAAATGGGGAAACAGAGGGCGTATCGAATCGGGAATTAATATTGGAAGAACTCCTGCTACTTTGGCTGGAAAATCAAAATCCCGCTTTTAAACCATTTTCAATTTTATTTGATGATACGCAACTGCTAAAGAATTCAAAATATGCGGCTGTAATTGAACAGTCAAAGAACTATTTTGTTGATCTACCATTTTTCGGACCTGATAATCAAGATTTGATTTCCATGCTGCGCATGCCTGCTATTGTAGCACCGGATTCGCTGCAAAAACAATTGGAATATATTCGTGATAAATGGGGTTATTTACTTGGTGATTTGCTCAAAAATATTCTTCAAGCTTTGGACTTTATTTCCGAAGAAAAGAAACAACGAGGGTTTGGTCCCGGCGAAATTGCTGTGCCGGAATATGATGGTGAAGAGGATTATGAGCGTTTTAGCCATGATCGGGAATGGATGCCCAAAGTAGTGATGATCGCCAAAAATGCCTATGTCTGGATGGATCAATTATCAAAACAATATCAATGTAATATTGATACCTTAGATAAAATACCGGATGAGGAATTAGATAGATTGGCAGGTTATGGTTTTACTGCACTATGGCTGATCGGATTATGGGAAAGGAGTAAAGCTTCAAAAAGGATTAAACAACTGCGCGGAAATCCCGAAGCGGAAGCCTCGGCTTATTCTTTGATGAATTACGAAATAGCGGCTGACCTTGGTGGTTGGGAAGCGTTGCATAATTTACGCCGGCGCAGTTGGCAACGGGGGATAAGATTAGCGAGCGATATGGTTCCAAACCACACCGGAATTGACTCAAATTGGGTAATCGAACATCCCGATTGGTTTCTTGCTTTGGATCATTCACCATATCCGTCTTATTCATTCAACGGTGAAAATCTTTCTCAGGATGATAGAGTAGGCATCTACATTGAAGATAAATATTTTTCACAATCCGATGCTGCGGTGGTTTTTAAACGGATTGATTTTTGGACGGGCAATGAGAAATTTATTTATCACGGTAACGATGGAACGGCAATGCCTTGGAATGACACGGCGCAATTGAATTATCTTAATCCTAAAGTTCGTGAAGCTGTGATCCAAACAATATTACATGTGGCGCGGAGTTTTCCGATTATCCGTTTTGATGCAGCGATGACGCTTGCCAAAAAACATCTGCAGCGATTATGGTTTCCGGAACCCGGCTCGGGCAGCGATATTCCATCACGGGCTGAGTTTGGTATGACGAAAAAAGAATTTGACAAACTTATCCCAACCGAGTTTTGGCGCACTGTGGTTGATCGAATAGCAGAAGAGGTGCCTGATACTTTGTTGTTAGCCGAAGCATTTTGGATGATGGAAAGTTATTTTGTCCGTACGCTTGGCATGCATCGCGTTTACAACAGCGCTTTTATGAATATGCTCAAAATGGAGCGCAATGCCGATTATCGCGCTACCATTAAAAAAACATTGGAGTTTGATTCTGAGATATTGAAACGCTTTGTCAATTTCTTGAATAATCCCGATGAAGAAACTGCCGTCAAACAATTTGGCAAAAGCGATAAGTATTTTGGGATAACATTGATGATGGTTACAATGCCCGGCTTGCCGATGTTTGGGCATGGTCAAATCGAGGGATGGGAAGAAAAATATGGCATGGAATATCGTAAATCGTATTGGGATGAGGAGATTGATTGGGATTTTGTCGAAAGGCATAAATGGGACATATTCCCATTAATTCATAAAAGGTATATTTTCTCGGGTGTAACAAATTTTTATTTATATGATTTTTTCACTGATGACGGAAAGGTCAATGAAAATGTGTTTGCCTATTCTAATCAACAAGGGGATGAAAGAGCATTAATTATTTATAATAATTCATTTCAGCGTACAGCCGGTTGGGTGAAAACATCAACAGCAATCAGGAATAAAGCCACCGGTAAATTATATCAAAAAAATATTGGTGTGGGGCTCGGTTTGACCAATACAGCCAATAATTATTTAATATTCAGAGAACACAAATCTAATCTCGAATTTATCCGCAAGGTTTCTGAAATATTTGAAAAAGGAATATACTCGGAGCTGAATGGTTATCAATATCAAGTATTTTTGGATATCCGTCAGGTGCAGGATAATGAATTTGGTCATTATAACAAATTATGTGGACGGCTTGGCGGTAGAGGGGTAGCGAGCATTGCCGAGGAACTGAACCTGTTCAAAAAGCAGGAACATGATGTTTTGTTTATCAGTGCCGAAGTATCCCCGTTTTCAAAAGCGGGCGGCTTAGCCGATGTAGCGCGCTCCCTGCCAATCGAGATAGCAAAATCCGAGAGGAAAACTGCTATCATTTCGCCCTTTTATCGTTCAGTTGGCGAATATGAAAATGTTAAAGATTTTAATTTGTCAGGCTCGATTTTTTTAGATGGTGAAGAGTTCCACTATGAATTGCAACATGCCAAGCATGAATCGGGCACCGATCTTTTCTTCGTAAAAAATGATTATTTTTTCAACCGCAAGGGTGTTTATACGGATGCCAAAGGGGAAGGTTATTCTGACAACAATAAAAGATATATTTTCTTCCAAAAAGTTATCATTGATTTATTAAATCGAGGATTGTTTGAAGCTGAATTGATTCATTGCAATGATCATCATACCGCGTTGATCCCCTGGATGATCGCTAATCGAAACTGGCAGATACCAACTTTGCTGACCATCCATAATGCCGAGTATCAGGGTTGGTTCAATAATGATGAAGCTCTTTTCCTTGATGAGATTGATTATAATAAACGGGATAAACGGCGCAAAAAATTTAATGCTTTAGAGATTGGAATTAAACACAGTACGGCAGTCAATACGGTAAGTCCCAGTTATGCCAAAGAATTGTTAAAATCCGAAAAATCATCATTTGGATTGAAAAAAGTCTTTATCGCAAATAAAGCTAAATTCAGCGGAATAATAAATGGTGCTGACTACAATGTGTGGGATCCTGAAACCGATAGTTTACTAAAGTATCATTTCTCAAAATCAGATTTATCGGGAAAGCAAAAGAATAAACGCGAATTATTAAAAAAATGCGGATGGAAATATTCAACTAAGCCATTGATAGGTATGGTATCAAGATTAGTTACTTCCAAAGGATTTACTCTCCTAAATAGAGCTATTAACGGCATTTTAGAAACAGAAGCCAAATTAGTTGTATTAGGAACAGGCAACACAAAGATCGTCAATGCTTTAAAAAGATTAGCTAAAAGACATCCTGATCGGATCAGTTTCTACAATTATTTTGATGAAGAGGTAGCGCATTTGATCGAAGCCGGCTCGGATATATTTTTAATGCCTTCCCGTTTTGAGCCTTGCGGATTAAATCAGATTTATTCACTGCGTTACGGAACAATTCCGATTGTTTACAAAACCGGCGGATTAGCCGATACGATACAAGATTGGGACGGCGTCAATGGGAATGGATTTTTCTTCACCAAATACACAGCATTTGAGTTGATCAAGGTAATAAGCAAGGCTATTAGATTGTATTCCGATAAAAAGATTTGGAAACAGATCATTAAAAATGCGATGGACAGCAATTATTCGTGGTCAAATTCTGCTCAAAAATATCTTAACTTATACGATAAGATTTTAAAAGGAAATCAGCAATGAATGTCACCAGAAATCTATCAGCGATAATTATGGGAGGTGGAAAAGGTGAACGACTATGGCCCCTGACACAGTATCGCGCTAAACCTGCTGTGTCAATAGGTGGTAAATATCGTTTAATTGATATACCTCTAAGTAATTGTATCCATTCCGGTATAAAAAATATCTATATTTTGACTCAGGTAAACACAGCCTCTTTGCATCGGCACGTTTTCCAAACCTACAATTTTGATATGTTCACAGCCGGTAATATTGAAATTTTGGCAGCTCAGCAAACATTGGAAAAATCCGATTGGTTTCAGGGAACAGCCGACGCTGTCAGATCTTACTGGCACCGTTTCAGTAAGATGCCGGCTCAAGATTTTTTGATTTTAGCCGGTGATCATTTGTATAATATGGATTATAAAAAATTCTATGAATTTCACTTGAAAAATGATGCCGATCTTACACTGGCAACTATTCCTGTCCCTATTAAGGAGGCTTATCGCTATGGCATCATGGTAGCGGACGGCTCAGACAGAATTACAAACTTTATTGAAAAGCCGAGTAGTACTGAAATAAAACCATATATCAAGAAGTCTGAACTGGGAGAATATGTTTTGGCATCAATGGGGATCTATATTTTCAGCAAAAATATATTGAGTGAAGCGTTGAAATTCGATGGAAATGATTTTGGGAAGAATATAATTCCGGGGACAATGAAAAATTTCAATACCTATACTTATAAATTCGATGGCACTTGGGAGGATATTGGCACCATAGACTCCTATTACGAAGCGAATATTGCCTTAACAGATCATGTACCGGAATTCAATTTTTACGATACTCATCATCGGTTGTTCACACATCCGCGCTTCCTTGCCGGCAGCAAAATTGAAGGTGCCAATATTACGCTTTCAATAATCAATGAAGGGAGTCGCATCGGTAACGCAAAAATAAATCGCTCTATTGTCGGTATCAGAAGTATTATTGGTAACGGGGTTGAATTGGATCACGTTGTCCATAACGGTGCCGATTTTTATACCAACGACGGGTCAGGTTCTCAAGCACCCGGAGGAATCGGTAAAAATACGATAATTAAAAAAGCCATCATTGATAAAAACGTAACGATTGGGAAAAATGTTCGGCTGGTCAATGATAAAAATGTTGATAAGGCTGATTGTGATTATTGCTTCATAAGAAACAGCATTATTGTTGTACCGACTAGAACACAAATTCCGGATGGTTACAAAATAAAATATTAGCCGCAAATATAGCGGAGCATGCAAAATTTTGATAAACGTCTTTACGGTTAAGCAAAAGGAGTAAATCATGCATGGAGTTGACTATGCCATAGTTACAGTTTATTTAACCACTATTGTGCTGATCGGGTTGTATTTGCAGCGTAAAGCGGCGCGTGGGATTGAGTCATACTTTTTAGGGAATAGAAATATGCCTTGGTGGGCGTTAGCTTCGTCCGGCATGTCATCCAATTTGGACATCAGCGGTACAATGATCATTGCGGCATTGATCTATGCTTTGGGTGTAAAAGGTTTCTATATTGAGATTCGTGGCGGTGTAACTCTAATAATGGCTTTTTTGATGATCTATATGGGAAAATGGAATCGCCGCTCGGGAGCGATGACCCTTGCCGAATGGATGGAGCTGCGATTCGGTAAAGGCACTCAAGGTCAGGTTGCGCGTTTGATTGCTGCAATTGCTTCCATTGTAATGACGATTGCCATGGTTACTTACTTTGCGCTCGGTGGTGGAAAATTCCTAGATTCTTTTCTCGGTTTGCAGAATTATTTTGGATTACCTTCGGAGTTTTGGGCCGCAGCAATTCTTATCGCTGTAGCGATGATATATACCGTGGCTTCCGGTTTATACGGTGTGGTATGGACAGATGTGTTTCAAGGATTTTTAATATTCGGTGCTATACTTTATATGGCTTCCAAAGCTTTTGCCATAACGCTGCCGGAGGAGTTTAGCATTTCACTGCCGCTATTTGACGGTGGCTTTGAACGTTATACCACAACTCTAAAAGAATGGACAAGCGTGTTGCCTTCCACTAAGTTGGATATTGATGCCTTATCACAATATTCAATTTATAATCTATTTGGAATAGCTGTGATGTTCTACATCTTAAAGGTAGTTTTGGAAGGTGCCGGCGGAACCGGTAATTACATGTTGCAGCGTTATTTCGCTGCCAAGAACGATCGGGAAGCGGGCTTGTTAAGTGCTTTTTGGGTATTTTTATTGTCTTTCCGTTGGATTTTCATCGGAGCGATTGCCGTTATTGGTGTATCGCTTGGAACCAAAGTGAGCGACCCTGAACTTGTTTTGCCGGCAGTTGTGGAAACATTACCGATTGGCATCAAAGGCTTTTTAGTTGCCGGCTTGATGGCGGCAGGGATGTCAACTTTTGATTCTACCGTAAATGCCGGGGCGGCCTATTGGGTCAAGGATATTTATCAACTATATATCAATCCCAAAGCATCGCCGAAGAGATTGATGTTGCATAGTTATATGGCTTCGATCTTGATAGTTATAATTGGACTTGGACTCATGTTAGTATTTAAAAATATCAATGCCGTATGGGGATGGATCACGATGAGCATAGGTTCCGGAATGCTGATCCCGATGTTATTAAGATGGTATTGGTCGCGCATGAACGGTTGGGGCTTTGCTATAGGAATTTTCTCAGGGATGATAGCTGCAATTATTTTTAAAGCATTGGCTCCGGAAGGTACAACTGAATATGCCATGTTTGCTGTTGCGACCTTATCGAGTTTAGCGGGAACTATATTAGGCACCATTTTTACAAGTCCGGTTGATGACAAAACACTTACCGTATTTTATAATAAAACAAGACCATTCGGAACCTGGAGCAAATTCAAGAATCAATTATCCCAAAAAGACGCTATGGCAATTGACAGTGAAAATAAACGCGATATTTTCTCAACATTTGTAGCCGTGCCGTGGCAGGTAATTTTCTTCCTGTTTATGATAAGTGTGATGTTTAAAAATTGGCTGAGCGTTATTGTATTGGGAATATTATTAATAATTTTGACGACAATCCTTTATTTCAGTTGGTTCAAACACCTTTCAACCGAAGTTAAAGTCAAGGAATAAAGGACGAATATGCGCATTTGCGCTGTAGTATTATTAAATATTTTAGGGCTTCTTTCAGCTTATGATGGAATTGATTGGGAACCACAATATCCTGTAAATGGTGGAAAGGTAGTTATTTATTACGATTTAAATACTAGAAATATCCTTCCACCTGAGACTAATCCTGTTTATCTACATTTAGGTTTTGATAATTGGAATAATACTGCCGATTATACAATGTCAAAAAATGATTCCGATATTTGGGAATATGAACTTGATATACCTGAAAATATATTAGTTATTGACTTCGCATTTACTAATAATATTGATGATTACGAGGAGGGAGAATGGGATAATAATGGTGGAATTGGAATAGATTTTCATATTGATGTCTATGCTGAAGGATTATCCATTGTTGTACTATCGCCTGAAGTTGACAATCCATATAATAATATTTACAGAACTCCCGAAATAATTGCCCATGACGCAGTATTGCCAATTAGATTTACAACTGTTACAACCGGTGCGCCATTTGATTCGTTATATTTAAATATAAATGGATCAGGGATATTCTCAACACATTTGGATACACTGAACTATTATTTTTCTCCGACTAATTGGGCGACCGATCGTTTTGAGATTGACTGCATTGGTAAAGATGTTAATGGAATAAAAGATACTACTACGTTTGCAATAATTGTCCAACCGGACCAAAGTAATGAAAAACCTCCTGCTGAAATTACACCCGGAGTGGACAGATTTGGAGATAAAGGAATTTCATTCATGTTATTTGCTCCTGAAAAGGAACATGTTTATTTGATCGGTGATATTAATAATTGGGAAGTAAATAATGATTATTTGCTGAATCAATATGAAGTTTCGGCTGACAGTATTTTATGGTGGCTCAGTATTCCCAACAACTTTAGTAATTTGAAATTTCAATATTTGGTTGACGGCGAAATACGAATTGCCGATCCTTTCTCTGAATTGGTTCTTGATCCTTGGAATGACTCCCATATTACCTCAAGTACATATCCAAATCTGCCTGAATATCCCGCAGGTAAAACAAGTTATCCCGTGTCTTATCTTGATTTGGAATTAGAGCTGTACAATTGGCAAAATACTGATTATTCTGTGCCTGAAACAGAAGAATTGGTGATATATGAGATGCTAATACGTGATTTCATCGAAAACCGCGATTACAAAACATTGATTGATACATTGGATTATCTTGAAAATTTGGGAATAAATGCAATTGAGTTTATGCCGATCAATGAATTTGAAGGCAATTCAAGTTGGGGTTATAATCCATCCTTCTATTTTGCACTCGACAAATATTATGGGCCACAAAATGATTTAAAAGCATTTATTGATGAATGTCATCGCCGCGGAATTGCGGTAATTCAGGATATTGTCCTAAACCATTCTTATGGTCAATCACCGTTGGTTAGATTATACTGGGATGAGGTTGACAATCGCCCTGCGGCTAATAATCCGTGGTACAATACAAAGTCGCCTAATCCGGTTTTCTCGTGGGGATATGACTTCAACCATGAAAGCGAGCACACGCGTTATTTCTCAGATCGCGTCTTGCGCTATTGGATCGAAGAATACAAGATTGATGGATTTCGTTTAGATTTCACTAAAGGAATGACAAATCGCGGCGGGGATGGCTCGGCTTATGATGCATCGCGCATTGCGATATTGAAGCGCATCGCAAACGAAGTTTGGAGTTATGCTCCATCCACTTATTTAATATTGGAACATTTTGCCGATAATATTGAAGAAAAGGAATTGGCAAACTACAAGCAGGGATTCCTTCTTTGGGGCAAAGCTACTAATGAGTATAATCAAGCTTCAATGGGTTATTCTAGTGGATCTGATTTTTCTAATGGATTTTATACAAAGCGTGGTTGGTCAAAACCTCACTTAGTTACTTATATGGAAAGTCATGATGAAGAACGGATGATGTTTAAGAACCTGCAATTTGGCAATTTCTCCGGTAATTATAATGTTAAAGATTTTGATACTGCTATAGATCGACAAAAACTCGCCGCAGTTTTTTTCTTTACGCTTCCGGGCCCAAAAATGATTTGGCAGTTCGGTGAATTGGGTTATGACTATTCTATAAATTATCCCTCCAATACAGATGGGGATAGACTTACACCAAAACCTATTCGTTGGGATTATTTTGCCGAGCCAAAACGTAGAGAGCTATACGACCTGTATTCACAGTTGATCAATATGCGATTGGATAATGATGTATTTACAAGTCCCTACACAAGTGTAGATATGTCATTAAATAATTCAAATGGACTGAAGAGGATAAGACTATCGGGCTCTACTAATGTAATTGTTATCGGCAATTTTGGAGTAATAACACAGTCAATTGATCCGCATTTTTTCTATAGCGGTAAATGGTATTATAATTTTAATGCGGATTCGGTTGATATTATTGACACAAATGCACTAATTGAGCTTGAACCGGGAGAATTCCGAATATACACAAGCAAGTATTTATTTCTTGATACAGAAGATTATAATGATTTAGGTGCGGCTCCATCGACATTCTCATTGTCGCAGAATTTTCCTAATCCGTTCAATCCAGTAACAACTATTGAGTATAGCTTGCCAAGTGAAAGTCCCGTTCAATTGACAATATATAATATTAATGGACAAGCAGTTGAGCACTTAGTTGATGATATTTTACCGGCGGGTATTCACAACATTAATTGGAATGCTAGTCAGCTGACGAGCGGAATTTATTTCTATAGACTTACAACTGAGGAATTTGCCGAAACCAAAAAAATGTTGTTGATTAAATGATAAATATTTATAATGGGAAGTATGGAGAAAAAATGTCTTAACAATTATAAGATTTATATCCTTTAATTATTTTCTCCTTGGCCTTTTTGCTCTTTTTTGTGGTATATAAACCCCTATCATCACTGTTAGGTTGTGTTGAATCATTAAATTCTTTTTCTAGTGCCCTAACCTCTTCAATTGAAGATACTGCGTTTTTTTGTTTATTTTTGATTCTCATATTTTTTTATGCCAAATCCTTTATGATTAAACTCTTCCCTCGAAATCCACTTGAAACCTTCAGATTTCCTTAATAATGCAATATGAATATTTCCACCAACAGTTGGCAATCTATTACTAAACTGCTGGGATTTTATCATTATTTCGACTAAAAAATCAACAAAATCTATTGCTGCTTGTTCTGAAAAATCTGAAATATCTGCTGATATTCCGTCAATCCAGTCCAATTCATTTAAGCCTAATTTATCAAATAATTTTTCGTTTGGTTCTCCGATTTTTATATTCTTATAATCCTTTGTTTGTTCCCTAATTATGATATAGTAATTCCGGATTATTTGTTTCACTTTTTTAAGATAATTTAAATAATTATTGAAATCAAGTCCGTTAACAACTCTCTGGATAACATCGTATTGTCCTCCAAATACAATTTTGTGGTCACCCCTTTTTGCCTCAGCTTCTAGTTTATGAGAACCTTGATTGTTGTAGTTTAGTCTATAAATTTCTGGAAAAGGATGTATCTTCGAATAACCTGAGATTAATATATCGATACTTGGTTTTACAGGTGCATTAACATATGAGTTGTTATATATTTTCGTTAAATATCCTTGAAATCTGTTTGCTATTCCATAAATAGTATATTGGCCCTTAAGATATTTATTAATGTTAGTATCTGCAAGAAATTCATCTATTATATTTTTAATTGACTTACCACCGATTACAGCAGCACCTGCAAACAAGAAACCTGCATTTGCCGGCTCAATTTCAAAAATTTTAGTAACACTTGGTAATTGGTTATAGGGAACCTGTTCAAATATATCAATAAAATCTCCAAATGTTTTAAGGATTGTTGTGCCATTTTCATCTATTCTTAGTTTTAAATCATCATCTTCATGGTCAATGAAACGTTTAAATATTTCAAAAGGATCAATCATTGGTTTTATTGATGTGGCCAGACTGTCACATCCCAAAACAAGGCAATCTCTAGTTGCGTAACTAATTGTTGTAGTCATTTATATGTGATAATATTGAAAATAGATACTATAATTTACAGAAAACTTTGTTTAAATGCATAGTATATTACTTCTTCCAATATTTTGACGGATCCTCCTCATCAGTAATATATGGTACTTTATCATCAATTTTGAATATCTCACGTGTTCTGCGGATATTAACTTTACCGGAATCAGGATAATAGGCTATGTCTGATTTATCCAAATTTGAAATTGCAATGAATTTAAAATCTTCATCGGTATGATTATAAAATTGATGAGAATATTCTTCCCCTAATCCAAAGAATATTAAATCACCTTTAGATATTTTTCGATAATTATTATTTTGCCTTAAAGTTGCTTCACCTTCCAATACAAAAAATAATTCCTCTTCCAACTCATGGTAGTGATATGGACAAGAATATTTCTTGGGTGATAATATCTCGATGTGAAAGCCAAGTTTGGTTGTCCCGATTTGACGTGCAATTTCAGCAGTTTTACCTGCATATTCATCGTTCAATGACCAATCTTCATATTCAACATCGTTCACATTATAGATATTTTCAAATTTCATTTAATTGTTCCTTTTCAAAATAATTCCACTTGTAGGAGAAATTGTAAGTGATTTACTAATTATTAAATCATTTTCGACTAGATTTGTTGATTCTATTAATTCCCAATTTCCTTTGGGTAATTCTACTGTCAATTCTTTATCAATTTCTCCATTCATAGTTACTATAAATTTATCCTGTAATAAATATGCTAACGCTACCTGACCACCAACATCAAAGAAGTCAAAATCATCGGGATTTGAATGCCGAAATTCAGGATTATCCTTTCTGAGCTTTATCATGCGTTTATAAAAATCCACTAACTCGGAATTCATTTCTTTTTCTTCCCAATTGAGCCAATTGGTCTCATCATCCTTATTATAGGAATTATGGTCAATTTGTCCAATCTTGGCATCGGGGACATCAGTCTCGGCAATCACCTTACTGCGTGCCCACTCCTGACCCTGGTGCATAAATGTTATACCTTGGCTTGTCAATAGAAACATAGCGCCCAATTTATTCATTGCTAATTGCAATCCGTTCACTTGCGCATTTGCAATGCGATCCTGAATGACAGAATGTTCACCAACCTGCTCACTGCCAATACGGACAAAATCGCCAAAAGTATGATCGTCATGCGATTCCAAGTAGTTCACGCTGTGAGCAACATTAGAGTACTGACCACCAAATTTTCTGAGCGACCCCATCGCAAACTTTTGCAATGTTTCCTGATTATTATTATCAGACCATTCTCCAAAGATAAATCCCAAATTGTCACTAGGATTTTGACCCTTTACGCCATTACGAATTTTGTCATTAAACGATGCCCACCCAATATCGGAAAATCCATCCGGATCATAGCCGCCGCCCCACGGTTCTGCTAAAATAATAACATTCGGATTAATTTCTTTTAAATCGGCTAATGTTTGTTTGCGCGTCTCTTCATCAATCAGATAGCCAAGATCAAAACGGAATCCGTCAATATGATATTCCTGCATCCAGTATTTAACACTCTCTAAAATTAATTTACGCGTCGCCGGATCTTCGGATTTCGTATCATTACCGCAGCCGCTTTGCGCAATATAATCACCACTATCATCAAGACGGAAATAGGTTTCTCTATCAATATATTTTAAAGGATGATAATCATAATTGGAAACATGGTTATAAACTACATCCATAATTACGGCAATGCCTTCACTATGTAAAGATTTAACCATTTGTTTTAATTCGTTAATAGCTTTTCCATCTTTACCAATCCAATTATTCGGGGTCATATTGCCATCGCTCGCATAATAAGATTCGGGGGCAAAGAAAAAGGTGGTCATATAGCCCCAATGATTACGAGCATATTGATTCCAATCGTTGTATAAATAAATAGTTGAATCCTGATAGGGAATTTCTACATTGGCAAAATCCTGTAAAGGTAAAATTTGAACGGCGTTGACACCCATTTCTTTCAAATGGTTGATTCCCCCTTTTTGATTTGGTTCAACTAATCCTAAATATGTCCCCGGCGCATTTGAACCGGATGTCGGATGCACCGTCATATCGCGTAGATGCATTTCATAAATTATCAGATCCCGTGGATCAATTTCTTTCCATGTATCATTTCCCCAATCGAAATCGGTATTTACCACAAGAGACTTGGCCACATATCGCCAACTATTTTGAGTTACAGCGGCTTTAGAATAAGGATCGGCAATAATGATATTCGGATCATTCGCAGGACCTTCCAAACGATAACCGTAAAGTGTGCCGTATCCGACATCTTTTAGAAAATATTCCCAATCACCATTGGAAAGCTTTGACATCGGAAATTCTTTTCCGTCATTATCTTCAGGTTTATCAAATATCACTAATTTGACGGCATCCGATTTTGGAGCATGGAGTTTAAATTCAATACCATCGCTTTTTACAAAAGCGCCATAAGAAAGTATGTTATTGTTCATATTCCCACACCCCATGAGTAGGAGGATAAAAAGCATTATTATTCTTTTCATAATAGACCATTTTATTTTGTCTGAAAGTAAAAAAATAGGTTGTAAAATTATTGCTTAATTTGGAAAAGGAATATGAGAAAAACAGTATTTATTATCTATTTATTGCTACTTTGCAACTGTGGTCAGAAACCGGGGTTGGTGATAGAAAATTTCCCGACAATTGTACTCCAAACCGGAGTCGAAAAAGAACTTGATGTAACAAAATATGTTGTCGGATTTAAAAATATTTCGATTGGAAAAACAACCGGTGTGGAAGTTGATTATGATCCGGTCAAGCAGGTTATCAGATTATTAGCTGACGGTTCTAAAGTATTGATTCTGCTGCCATTAGACATAGACAATAATGAAATTCATTTATTACTACGCATAAATCCCATGGTTGAACACACTTTCTCATTTAAGTCCGAAGAGGCTGCTGCCAGCATTGTAGTTATGGGACAATTCAACGATTGGTCGCGCACTGCTTTATCTCTATCCGATAATAATGGTGACGGTGTGTATGAACGTACTGTTTATCTAAAACCGCAACGCCATGAATATAAATTTGTAGTTGACGGGGAAGAGATGATTGATCCGGCGAATCCGGTTTTTGTTTCAAATAATATTGGCGGGTGGAATTCGGTGCTTGACCTTTCGGAATTTAAAGCGGAACCGTCCGGAAAGATTGTTAAGGAAGACTGGGAAAAGGAGTTCTTAACATTTAGATACAAACCGCAGGATGATTCAATAGTATCGAATTTAATTGTTATGCATAATAACTCAATTGTTGATGAAGAATTATATCATATTGATAACAACAATTTGATTAGTATTAAATATACCAAATTGGATGATGGTGTTTTAAGATTAGCTGCTATTGATGATCAAAATAGACTTACCAATGAAAATATTACGATTATTAAAAATGGAAAAGTACTCAATCCTTCCGATCATCCGGATGACTGGCATTTTACGGTTCTCTATAACTTAATGGTTGACAGATTTTTGGATGGAGACACAGCCAATACTCAAAAAGTCCAAACCGGTAATTTATATGACTTGGCTAACTGGCAAGGCGGAGATTTGGCAGGCATAATTCAAAAATTAGAAGACGGATATTTCACTGAATTAGGTATCAATACAATTTGGATATCACCATTAAACCGGCAACCGGACAGTGCATTTGTAGAATGGATTCCACCGAACAATAAATTTACCGGTTATCACGGCTATTGGCCGGTCGCGGCGCGCGCGATTGACCCGCGTTATGGCACCGAAGAGGAGTTCAAAAAATTAGTTAAGCTTGCGCATTCCAAGAACATGAAGGTACTGCTTGATTTTGTATCGAATCATGTTCATCAGGAGCACCCTTATTTTGAGGAATATCGTGATTGGTTCGGAAGCGTAGAATTGCCAAATGGCGAAATGAATATACGAAATTGGAGCGAAGAAACCCGTCTGACTACGTGGTTTGATGAGTTTATTCCATCGTTTGATTATCCATCCGCTCCGGAAGCGATTGACCAAGTTGTGGAAGATGCGGTTTGGTGGATGGAAACATTTGATCTTGACGGATTTCGTCAGGATGCAGTCAAACATGTACCACATGCATTTTGGAAGCAGTTGACCTTGGCTTTGTGCTCAAAATTTCCGGATAAGGACTTTTATCAGATCGGCGAAACTTTTGGCTCGGATGATCTGATTTTGGATTATGTAAATCCCAATGAACTTGATGCTCAATTTAATTTTGATATTTACTTTAATGCTCGCGGACAGTTCGCATCCGCTAACACCGATTTTGCCGAAATTGCCAAAGTTTTAGAGAGAAATGTAGCTAATTACCGTCCGGTAAATTTGATGGGGAATATTACCTCTAGTCATGATCAAATGCGTTTCATCGGAGTTGCCGACGGCCAAGTTGCTTGGGGCGATGATTGCTATGAAAGGTCATTTTTCAGTCCACCGGGCGAGGTTCAAAATTCAACGAGCTATTCAAAGTTAGCAAATTTTCATGCCTTTAATATTTCCATACCGGGAATTCCTGTTGTCTATTACGGTGAGGAAATTGGTTTAATGGGTTCTTGTGATCCAGGGAACCGAAGGGTTATGCGCTTTGGTCATAAGATTACTAATACTGAGAATGAACTTCTATCAAAGATCAGCAGTCTCAATAATTTACGACGAAAATATCCGGCGTTAGCTTTAGGCGATTTGGAAATAATTTCTGCTAAAGGTTCATTATTAATAATGCAAAAATCATATCTGAATGAAAAATTAATCGTTGTTATCAACAATGGCTCAACTGAAAGATCAATCGCTCCGCAGATACCCCATGGGAAATTGAAAGACCTATTATCGGTAAATATTGTACTCATCAACGATAATAAATTTGAATTAATCATAGAGCCCTATTCGTACCGATTTTTCGAAGTCATTTAGACTATTTTGCTTATTTCCTAATCAAAATCTAAATTTTAATTAGTTGTATTTGGCAGTAAATTAAAGCTTGGTTTTTAATATATAATTCAATGGTTAATTATGAAAAATAAAATAAGAATAGGTATAATGGGATTTGGTCGTATCGGTCGGAACTTGTTCCGATTAGGGTACGATAATCCTTTGTTTGATTTTGTAGCGATCAGCGATCTTGGTGAACCGGAGGCAATGCATTATCTATTGATGCGTGACTCGGTTTACGGTGAGATGGCGGAAAACGTTGTATTTGAAAATAATCATTTAAAAGTACGCCACCAAAATACACGATTGTTAGAAGGTGGTAAACCGGGCAGCATTCCGTGGGATGCTTTTGATGTTGATTTTGTGATTGATGCTACGGGAGCATATCGGCATGTTGCCGATTTGCAGCCGCATATTGATGAAGGCGCTAGGCGTGTGATCGTAGCGATACCGCCTTTAGAGCCGATTGACCGAATTGTAATTGCCGGACTGAATGAAGATGACATAGAAGCTCATGATAAGTTGATTTCGGTTACCTCGTCAACGACACAGGTTCTGGCGTTGATGGTGAAGATGTTGGATGAAAAATTCGGTGTTGAACGGGCGATGATGACCTCAATCCATGCTTATACATCCGATCAACCTTTAGCTGACGCTGTACGCTCTGATTTACGCCGGAGTCGTTCAGCGGCAGAGAACATAATTCCAAATGATAATCATTCCCCGCAAATTGTTGAGCAATTGATTCCGAAGTTTAAAGGCAAATTGGATGGTATGGCGCTCAATGTTCCGGTACCGGACGGATCATGTGTTGATCTTTCCACAGAGCTACGGAACATGCCTTCAGTTGAAAAACTTAATAAAGCCATTAAAGAATATGCCGATGGTTCACTCAAAGGTATTGTTGGTTACACTGATGATCCGATTGTTTCTTCTGATGTTGTCGGAACGGGCGAAACAATGATATTTGATGGTAAAGCTACCATGATTACTCAAGATAAATTGCTCAAAACATTGTGTTGGTACGATAGCGGCTGGGGCTTTTCCAAGCGGATACTTGAACTTGTCGAAGCTTACTCAAAATTGGAGGTGAAATAATGAAAATTGCAATTAACGGTTTTGGGCGAATTGGAAGATCAGTATTTCGTATATTGAATGAAAGGGATGATTTTGACGTTCTGGCTATCAATGATATTTCACCATCCGATTCTTTGGTTTATTTATTGAAATATGATACGGTGATGGGACGTTTCCCGGATAAGGTTGAATTAAAAGGTGATATTCTGGAAACAAGCAAAAATAAAGTCAAGATGTTGGAAGAACGCAATCCCGAAGCACTGCCTTGGAAAGAACTCGGCATTGATGTTGTAATTGAAGCCACTGGTATTTTCCGCCATCGTGCAAAATTGGAACCGCATTTAAAAGCCGGTGCTAAAAGGGTTTTACTGACTGTTCCGGCTAAGGATGAAATTGATTATACTGTTGTTATTGGCGTCAATGACGATGGCTTAAAGAAGGAACATCGCATTATTTCGAATGCGAGCTGTACCACCAATTGTTTGGCACCAATGGCAAAAGTATTGAATGACGCTTTTGGGATTGAGTACGGAGTGATCAACACTATCCATGCCTACACCAATGACCAAAGATTAGCCGACGTGCCGCACAGCGATTGGCGCCGCGGTCGGACTGCAGCCGAGAATGTAATTCCAACTACAACCGGCGCAGCCCGTGCTGTAGGAGTTGTGTTGCCGGAGTTGAAAGGTAAGCTCGATGGCATTGCAACGCGTGTTCCGGTGCCCGACGGTTCAGTAGTTGATTTGGTTGTTCGCTTAAAGCAGGAAGTAACCGCTGATCAAATCCATGGTGCGGTCAAGGCGGCGGCATCAACCAAACGATTAAAGAATGTATTGGAATATTCAACTTTACCGGTCGTCTCGAGTGATATTATTGGTAATCCGCATTCATCAATTTATGATGCACCATTCACAAGAGTTATCGAAGGTAACTTTGTGAAAACACTGAACTGGTACGATAATGAATGGGGTTATTCCAACCGCGTTGTTGATTTAATTGATTTAGTCCGCGATTAATTATAAAATGTCATTCTGAGTGGAACGAAGAATCACTAATTAATTCACCCCACTATCCTTCGGATATCTCCCCTCAAGGGGAGATAGAGGGGAGTGAATTGTGGATTCTTCACTTCCTTCAGAATGACATTCATTTTGTCATTCCCGCGTGGGCAGGAATCTATACTGTTCCTATTTAATAATGGATAGAAGTCGCTCTTTCAGAATGGCATAGCTTTTAACACGTCCCTCAAATAGGTTGGAGTCCCCCATCAAAGCCAGATAAGTGAAGAATCTATAGCATTTATATTCGTACCCCCTCATTGATTCTCCCCCTAAAAAAAGAGAGAGCCTGAACTTCCGGAATAGTAAACAGTTTAATATTTTTTTCTTGCAATTAATAATATATCTGTTATATATTAACTATAACAAATAGAGCAAGTATTATGTTATTAAAGATTAATTTTTCTATTGATAAGCCAATCTATCAACAAGTAAAAGAGCAAATAATTGAAGGTATAGCCAGTGGTAAGCTTGAAAATGGTGAATCACTTCCTTCTATCAGACAGCTCGCAACAGATATTGGGATAAATATGCACACAGTTAATAAAGTATATGCTCAATTAAAAAATGAAGGATATATATCTATTCATAAACGGAGCGGTGTTATGGTCAATACGGTGAACCTGCAGTCCGGCAAAAAATATGTTGAAGAATTAGAAGAAAAGATAAAACCGATCATTGCTGAATCAATTTGCCATGGATTGACAAAAGAAAGGTTCAAAGAAATAACATCAGCGCTATTCCAACATCTTCATCCAGAATTAGCATCATGAATTCAATTTCGATTTTCGCAATTTTTTTACCAGTATTTTTGCTAATTGCCGCAATAGGATTTATTTTACCAAATTATTTTCGGAAAGATTTATTATTCGGAATTAAAATAAACGAGGAAACTATTGATCAGCTTGCTATCAAAAATAATTTTAAGTATTCACATATTTTCATCACTATAATATTCTTAACACTGGTAACATTATTATTATATCAATTCCCAACTGAAAAAGTCGGGACGTATTTGATATTTATCCAAATAATTCTATTGTATATACTATTGGTAGCTTATAATAGAAAAGTACTGACGTTGAAATTAAAAGCACGTTTGACTAAAGAACATTCTCAGGATAATGTGTTAGAAGTTGATATAGAAAAACGAGCAATTATGTCAAGGTCAATACTTCTAAGTGTAATTCCATCAATGATATTAGTGGTAGTTCATTTTATCATTTTCAAGATCTGTTTTGACAAAATCCCGGAAAAAATACCATCTTCTTTTGACCTCTCAGGTAATATAATCAATTATACAACTAAAAATTGGAATACGGTAATGTGGTTTCCATTTATCTCACTTTTTGTTTTAATTGTATTTATAATTTTATTTGTTATCATAAAGATTTCCAAGCAAGAGCTGATTTCCCAAGATGCGAAAACTTCAAGAATACAACAAAAGGAATTTAGAAAACGGTGGAATGGTTTCTTTATGATATTATTACCCCTACTAATAATTCATAATATTCTTATATCACTGAGATATATGTTATTAATAGAATTAGATAAAATAGCTTTTATTGTAATTACTCTTATATTTCCATTATTGATTGTTGTGGCTGCCTTAGTGTTGGCTTTAAAAACGGGACAAACTGGGCATAAAATAGCAATACAAAGAACCGGTCGAAGAAAACATTTGTATTATAATGATGACAAATATTGGAAACTGGGACTAATCTATTATAATCCAAATGATCCCACGATTTTTGTTGAAAAAAGGATGGGAATCGGTTGGACAATCAATATGGCTAATCCTATTGCGGTTAGTGGTTTCATATTATTTATTGTGCTAACGTTTATACTCATAAGATATTTTAGATAGGAATCAATGGAGAATATCAATGATTACTAGAAGAAATATAATTATATACATTCTAATGATGACTTCGCTATTCTTTGATGGATGTATCAATTCTAAAAATGTTCTCAATGTCGATCCTAGATTCGTAGAAACGGAAATTAGTTTAGATAACGAAACTTGTGAAACTTTTGGTTCATTATTAATTCCTATTAAAAAACCTGTGCTGGTTGCTTTAATAATTTCAGGTTCAGGTCTTACCGATAGGAATGGAAATAATCCACAAATGCAAAATAATTCATTGAAAATGTTAGCTGAGGAATTAGCAGAAAATAATATTGCTTCACTTCGGTATGATAAACGTGGCATTGGTGAAAGCATAATTGCTGATTTTGATGAAAGTAAGTTGAGACTGAAGATTATGTTGAAGATGCTACAGATTGGATATCTTTTTTGAAAAATGATAAAAGGTTTTCAAAAGTAATAGTAGTTGGACATAGCGAAGGTTCACTAATTGGGATGATAGCAGCAAATCAGAGTGGTGCCGATGTCTTTGTTTCTATAGCCGGTGCAGGAAAAGAGGCAGATAGTATCATCAGAGAACAATTAGTTAACCAACCACAACAAGTAGCTGATGTTGCGTTTCCTATTTTGGATAGTTTAGCAAATGGTAAAATAGTCAAAGATATACCACCATTTCTATTTTCATTATTCAGACCAAGTGTTCAACCATATATGATTTCTTGGATGAAATATGACCCTATAATCGAAATAAATAAACTCTCCATTCCTATCTTAGTTTTGCATGGTGCTACTGATATTCAAGTTTCAATAGTAGATGCTGAATTATTAGCTGATGCCAACAAACACGCAGAGCTAAAAATCATTGAGAATATGAATCATATTTTAAAAGAATCAGAAAAAGATATGGAATCAAACATAGCAACTTATAATAATCCTGAAATACCTGTAATGGGAGAATTAGTCGATTCAATTGTAACATTTGTTAATAGGAATTAAAATATTTGTATTTAACAAACCGTCAAGGTATGGTATACCTTGACGGTTTTAACTTTCTAATTCCTTTAAATCTTTATAATAAACCAAACTTTCCGGATTAGACAAAGCATCTCGATTGCTAACATCCTTTCCACTGATAATCTTTTTAACGGCAATCTCAACTTTTTTACCGTTTATGGTATATGGAATATCAGGCGTTGTTAAAACTATAGCAGGAACATGGCGTGGTGAACAATTTGACTTAATAGATTTTTTGACCTTGGTAATTAGATCATCATTTAGCTGAACGCCTTCAACTAATTTTACAAATAAAATTACTCTTTCATCATTATTCCATTCCTGGCCGATGACTAAACTATCATCAATTTCAGGTAAATTCTCTACTACTCGATAGATTTCGGATGTGCCGATTCGTACTCCGCCGGGATTCAGTGTTGCATCGCTGCGTCCGTGCATCGTAACTCCACCATGTTCAGAGATTGAAATATAATCACCATGGTGCCAAACATTGGGAAATTCTTCAAAATACGCCTTTCGGTATTTTACTCCGTTCTCATCATTCCAAAAGTAGATTGGCATAGAGGGGAAGGGTTTCACGCAGACTAATTCTCCCTGCCCATTTACAAGTGATTCACCATCAGGCGAATAAGCATGTACATTCATTCCTAATCCCTTGCACTGAATCTCACCACGGTAAACGGGTAAGTTAGGATTACCGAGTACAAAACATGAAATGATATCGGTGCCGCCGGCAATTGAAGATAACATCATATCTTTCTTAACATTTTTATAAACATAATCAAAACTTTCCGGGGCGAGCGGTGAACCGGTTGATAATATCGCCCTGAGCGAAGTTAGATCATTCTTTTCCTTTGGTTTAATTCCGGCTGCATCACAACTGGCAATATATTTGGCGCTCGTACCAAAAACTGTAATATCAATTTCGCCGGCAAAACTCCAAAGCGCATAACCATCAGGATAAAATGGAGAACCGTCATATAGAACCACTGTTGCTCCAACAGCTAAAGAAGAAACTAACCAATTCCACATCATCCAACCGCAGGTTGTGAAATAAAAAATATTGTCTTCTCGCTTAAGATTGGTGTGTAATTTTAATTCCTTGAGATGTTGAATCAATGTTCCGCCGGCACTATGAACGATTGCCTTGGGTTTTCCGGTTGTTCCCGATGAATACATAATATAAAGCGGGTGATCAAAAGGTAATGTCTCAAAACTTAATTTTTCACCATTGGCAAATTTTAGGAAATCAGAATAGCTGATTCCATTGTGAATACCTTCAACTTTTGCCGAATGCGAAAGATATGGATTCACAACTACATATTTTAATGTCGGTAACTGCTCGGCGATTTGTTGAACTCTGTCTAAATAATTAAATTTTTTACCACCGTAATTATATCCATCAACAGTGAACAGTAATTTGGGCTTAATTTGTTGGAACCGATCTAAGACTCCCTTTATTCCAAAGTCAGGTGAGCAGGAACTCCATACTGCTCCAATTGAAGTAGCAGCTAACATCGCAATTATTGCGATGGGCATATTGGGTAGATAACCGGCAATTCTATCGCCCGGTTTAATACCGATTTGTTTTAAACTTCCGGCTAATTTTTCAATTTGATTGTATAATTGATTATAAGTTAAATAATGTGGTTTTCTTCCTTCACCCTTATAAATTATTGCCGTTCTATCATCGCGGTAACGCAACAGATTCTCAGCAAAATTCATACGAATTCCACTGAACCACTTGGCGCCGGGCATTTTGGTCGGATCATTAACGATTATCTCTATTTTCCCTGTATGGATTATATCTGAATATTTCCAAAATGAGTGCCAGAAATCAGCAATATTTTGTACCGACCAAGTATGTAATTCTTCGTAATTTTGAATAGATAATTGATAGGTTCCATTCACATAATCTGTGAAGTCAGTCATTTGGGATTCTTTAATTTGGTTTTTTGTGGGTTTCCAGAGTATCTTTTTGGCAGAATTATCCATACAAAAAAATACAAGTACTGAATTTGATTATCATCAAAATTTTTTAACAAAACGAGCATAATATGAAAATTGCATTTTTAACAGCGGGCGGAATTGCACCATGTTTATCGGCTTCGATCGGTGCGCTGATTGATGAGTATAACAAACTTGCCCCGGAGGCTGAATTAATTGGTTATTTAAATGGTTATCGCGGTTTGTTACTTGGTAAAAGCATTGTCATACCTGATTCTGTTAAGCAAAACGCACAGATCCTATCGGAATTCGGCGGCAGCCCGATTGGTAATAGTCGCGTCAAACTAACCAATATTGATGACTGTGTAAAAAACGGCTATGTGAAGAAAGGAGAAGACCCGCTTGAAGTCGCTGCCAAGCAATTGATAAAAGATAAGGTTGACATATTACATGCGATCGGTGGTGATGACACCAACACAATGGCAGCAGAGCTCTCTAAATATCTAAAAGAAAATGACTATGAGCTTACCGTTGTAGGCATACCCAAAACCGTTGATAATGATGTAAAACCGATTACACAGACGCTCGGAGCGTTAACTGCCGCTGAACAAGGTGCCATTTTTTTTGAAAATATAGTCAATGAAAATACAACTTCCACACGGCAGTTGATCATCCATGAGGTCATGGGGCGTCATTGCGGGTGGCTGACCGCTGCAACAGCCGTTGCCTATCGCCATCGTTTAAACGAGCGTAATTTTTTACCGGAGATTCAATTGTCCAAAGAGCGCTGGGACATTGATGCGATTTATATACCCGAATTGAACTTCGATATGAAAGCCGAAATGCAACGGCTCAAGAAATTAATGGATGAAAAAGATTGTGTAAATATATTTCTAAGCGAGGGAGCAGGAAAAGACGAAATAGTAGCTGAGATGGAAGCTAACAGTGAAGAAGTGCCGAAAGATGCCTTCGGGCACGTAAAATTGGATTTGATCAATCCGGGGAAATGGTTTGCAAAAAAATTCTCCAAGGAATTGGAAGCCGATAAAACCTTAGTACAAAAAAGTGGCTATTTCGCTCGGTCAGCAGCGCCGAATGCAAGAGACTTGGCTTTAATAGAAGCAACTGCAATGCTTGCCACCGAAGCAGCCCTTGCCGGAGAAAATGGTGTAGTTGGCATGGATGAAGATTCCAACGATGATATGCAGTTGATCGACTTCGCAAGAATCGAAGGCGGGAAAAAATTTAATACCGAATTAGGGTGGTTTCAGACCCTAATTAAATCAATTGGACAAATTTAAAATTTTGGAGTAATCAATGAGTAAAATACCACCAAAACTAAATACAGATAGAAAATTCCCTACAAATATGACAACCGCACATGCTTTATGTTTGAAAGCCAAAAATGGTGAAAAAGGTAACAAAAAAACTAAGCGCTATGCCGTGCCTGCTTTCAATATAACTCATTTTCAGGGCGTGAATGCAGCATTTCAGGCGTTCGATTTACTTGGTTCGTCGGGCTTATTGGCACTCTCTAATTCTGCCTTGAAACATTTTGGCGAGGGTGATCCGATTTTCGGATTAGAAGTGGCAAGCGAGTACATCGCTAAGAAAGCGGCAAGATCATCAGTTAAAATTGCCACTCATCTTGATCACGGTGACTATATTTCGGAATCCGGACGAAAAGTGGTGCAAGCCTCAGTGCAACATTTAACAAGTGTTATGGCTGATAATTCGACCGATAAAAAAGCCAAGAAAGCCATGCCATTAGAAGATAACATTGAGCTAACCCGTGAGGTTGTTGACATGGCTCATCCATTGGGATTATCTGTGGAGGGTGAATTGGGTGTGTTGGCCGGCGAAGAAGATGAAGACACAAAATCAGAGTTCTCAACCTATACCAACCCTGATGAATTGGATCAATTCTTGCAACAAACCGGAGTTCTGATGCTAGCGCCTACGATCGGCACTATGCACGGGCCGAATAAAGGAAAACCCGGTTCAAAAGTAAAATTGAATATTGAGTTAGCACATGAACTATTAAAAATTGCCGATGTCATTAATCCTGAAATAACATTTGTTGCTCATGGAGCTTCAACTTTGTATCCGCAGGTGGCCAAATTTGCGGTTGAGCAATTGGAGAAAATGAGTGATCCGACTGATTCAAAACAGAAATGGTTGGATTTTGTCGGAACTGATTGGGATCAGATTGAAGGATTGATCGAAGCCGGATTCTGCAAAATAAATACCGATACGGAAAACCGACAAACTTTTTTATCGGCTTTGCTAGGAGCCATCAATGAAACCGCATCAAAAATTGATATTCGTTGGTATGATAAGCAGACCACCGAAGCGCTTACTAAATCATATATTCAAAAATTGATCATGGCGGGCAATTATGGTGTGTGGCATGAGCCGAAGATTGATGTTAAAAAATATAGATTTGATCTAACGCGACCTTTGTCTGAATTGGTTTAGAAAATTTTACCCCCTCTGTCTTACAGACATCTCACCCTTTAGGGGGGAGATGATAAGAGGGGATATTTTTAATCAAATATTTCTGATTTTTCAATTCCTTTTATTGAATAATGTCTCATAATTAAATAAACTACAACACCTATTGTTGCCCATATAATCATTGTAATATTTAAGACCCCGAGACTTTCAGATGGAGCGGGATTTCCAAATAGCATCCATACATAGGAAATTATTCCAAATACAATAAAAGTTCCGCCGTTCCATCTTAGGAATAAATTGTATATTACCGATTCAATTGAATCTCTTTTTCCGAAATATACCCCAATTACGAACATCAAGATTCCGTAAGCTACAGCAGCTACCCAAACCATTATATATGATTCATTATTCAATAATGCACTTAACGAAGCTCGGAAAATTATTGTAAAAATTGCTGCAAATATTATAAATGATGTAAAACTCTTTGTAAAAATCTTCATGATTTCTCCTTTTTTAATAGCTTAACAATTTCAGGATTCTGAAACAATAAGATGTTTCTTTCAACAAACTTATCAAAGAACTCAGTACCAAATTCGGTGAGGAAATAATACTTTCTATCCGGTCCTTTGTTGCCCGGCTGCGACTCAAAATCCACGATTCCAAGGTGTTTGAATTTCCGCAAATTGCGGTATAAACTCTGCAGCTCAAAGGTCATTGAATTATTGGTGTTTTCCTCTATGAATGTTTTTATATCGTCAACATATTTTTTACTATGCCGAAGTGATAAGAATATCCAAAAGGATAGGAGTCCTTTCTTAAAAGTTTCTTCAAAAACCTTTAATAAATCATTAAATAATTTGTTATTATTCATAAGTATTATACTATTAGTATAGTACTAATATAAAAATACTTATTCTTATAGCGCAAGTATTTTTATCCAATCCCCAAATGATTATTTTCTTTATTGGATAATTCCAAAGTTCGTAATTCATAAGAACTATATCCTTTGGATATAAATGGATCTGAATCTGCAATCTGTTTTGCTGCATCAAGAGAATCAGTCTTAATGATTATTATCCCTCCGTTATAATCAGTAAAAGGTCCGGCTAATACTAAGATTCCGGATGTTTCCAATTCCTTTAAGTGTTCCACATGCTCTTTGATTATTTCAGGATTATAATCCTTAATTCTATTTATTAATATGACATATCTTGTATAAGTGTCGCTCATCTTTAATTTCCCCATTGAACAAAATTTATTTAATTTTTAATTGAACCATGATTGCGCCAACAGCGGCAATCAACATGCCGATGCCGTTCATGAGCGTAATTGATTCTCCTAAAAATATCCACGCCAAAACGGCGATTTGAATCAGCATCGTTCCATTAATAATACTTGATTCCATCGCACTAAGCGAGCGTAGAGTATGATTCCATAAAGTGAAGGCTAATGCGGTGTTGATCACCGCTAACCAAATAATGAATAGCCAATTTTTGTAGCTGATATGTGGGATCCCGGACTGACTAATTCCAATTAGTAGTAACAAAATAGCACCAATTCCCATGCTGATAAATGTTATTACTAACGGGCTTATACTTTTACTGCGATTGATATTCCGGCCCAAAATTGCCGCTAGCGCATTAGCGATAACACCGACGGTCATTACTATTAATCCGGTTAATTGACCTTGGATTGATGACAATGGTGAGAAATAGGTGAATATTCCAATAATGAAAAGCATCCCACCAAACCACTGCGATACAGAGGGTTTTTCATTAATCATAAAAATTCCCAAAATTGCCACGAGTAACGGTGTGAAATTGAGCATGAGACTAACGGTAACAGATGGCAAGAGCGATAGCCCTAAAAATTGGGTGCCCTGAGTAAAAGTATAAAAAATTATTCCTAATAAGACCAATTGTAGCCATTGCTTGTTAGTCAGATTTTTTATCTCAGTAAAATATTTTTTCCTTAATACTAATGGTATAAAACAAATAAAGGCCAAGGAATATCTTAAACCGGCAAAGGTGATTGGCGGGATTTCAATTAATCCCCATTTTATAATTATAAATGAAGTTGACCATAAAAAGGTAACTAATAAGGCTTGCAAGATTGCGATTATGTGCGGTTGATTACTCTTACTCATTTAGATATTGATTCACCTTTTTGATAGTTTCGAATTAGAATTATTGTTGTTATTAATATTGAAGTTAGTATTCCGGGATAGAAAGGCTCTAAATTGAAGATGGAAGATTGAAAATTGAAGATTGAAATAATGAACCAGAACAGAGAAATGATAACAGGAACTATCAATAATGTTAAACCCTGTTTATTGGTCAATTGAATCTTTGTGAATGTTAGCAGAAACGGTATTAATAAACCCGGCACGAATAGCGATCCGGTTAGATACCATAGATTGACTACAGAGGGGAAAGCATAAGCCAAGATCACAGCGATTGATGCCATAACAATAAGTCCAAGCTTAGTCAATTGAACAGAATTTGATTTATCAGTTAGCTTGCCGATTATATCTCTTCCAAAGGTAAACGCACTAATGAAACCGAGCGAATCAATAGTTGACATAATTGTTGCTAATAACCCGGTCAGGAATAAGCCATAGAATAAAGGCGGGAGTAACATATCTCCAAGTGCCGGAAAGGCAAATAATCCATGGTCGGAGGTAATTGCAATTTTGGCATATAGTCCGGCAGTCAGGGTCAATGAATCAAAGATAAACCAAAAAATTACTGATATTAATATTCCTCTTTGTGCTGTTTTCGGAGATTTAGCTGCCGCACATCTTTGATAAAATCCGGGATCAATGAAAGTCCATAACGCGATGAAAAACCATACGATTATATAGGAAACGGATTTCCCTCCGGTAATTGATAAATGTTCCTTGGGCAATAAACTAAATACTTCCCAAGGAGAACCAATTTTCTGCCAAGCAAATACAACTAGCAGAATAAATCCGCCAAACATTAATATAAATTGTATGATATCGGTTCTGACAATGGCGCCAAAACCTCCCCGCCATAGATAAATCAAACTCAGAATAGTGGCGAAGAGTAATGACCATATAAATGGTAACCCGGTTATATATTCTAACAATATTCCGATGCTTAAAATGTATGGAGCCGGACTAGCCAAGAATAAAATGAATATCCCGCTTGTGATCCCTGAAATGCGACCGTATTTATTATGAAAATGATCAGGAATGGAAACTAACTGCTTGCTTCTAATCCGTGGAGCGATTAGCATCGCAAATAAAATTGCGAAAAAATAATAGGGTAAGGCAAAAATAAACCATGTTTGAATACCATAATTAAAGGTGTTCTCACCAATCCCTAAAATTCCTCCGTACCAGGTTGTTACTAAGGTGGCGATGAATCCGGGCAGGCTGAGCTTACGTCCGACTAAAATATAATTTCCGGTATCTTTAGCGGATTTTTTACTTCTTATTAAACCAATGGAAACTACAGCAATGAAATATAAAATAATTACCGATAGGTCAACAAAATGCATATCACTTGTGACCACGGAAAATCAGCAATTTGTTGGAAGCTTTTACACTGAATTTTTTACTCCTTGAAACATTACTTACTCCGTACCCCGATGGTGATAAAGCCTGTCTTGTTAAGGGATATTGCAGACCTTTGGTGGTAACTGATTTAACACGATACACTGCGATCAATGACACAATTTGACCATCAAAAGAATTAAAAGTGCGTTTCCCCTTGAGGCATTCTATTGAATAGTTATCGGTAATCATCGTGATTTTCAATGGTTCATAGTATTTTAACAATAATAGCATATTGGCTAAGGCGAGGTCGTCCCGGATACCGGTGGCACCAATTAGAGTAACTTCTTTGATCGCCGAATCAACGCAGAAATTAAATACTTTTTCTAGATCAGTATTGTCCTGCCTTGGTATATGCAGGAATTCAGAATCGCTAAAGTCAGTAAAATTCTTTATGGAATCCATGTCACCGATTATGAATGTAGGACTATAGCCGTGTTTTTTGAGTTTGTTTGCCGAGCCATCCGTACAAATAATTGTCTTGGCTTGTTTGATCTGTTCTAACGGATAGGGATGCGAGGGATATTTTCCGTTAGCGACAATAACAACCGGTTTAATCAATTTTTTATTTAGCATTTAATTGCTTCCCAATTTGAATTAAATCTTTTTTTGTAACCTTTATTAATCTTAAGACGTGTCAATTTTTCAGTCTCGTTTACCACATCGTTATAAATTTTTGCGCCAAAATATTCTTTAGCGGATCTTGATGCCGGTAAAACCATTGGAGCCGGCTTCCAAATAAATATATTGTTAGTATTCCGATTAATAAGCTGCCCTTCACTGCAAGCCCATGAAAGTTGAGTTAGATTGGTTGTGGTGCTTAACATCTTGTCCATTACCCTCAGAGCCCCCTGTTTTTTAGGATTAACGAATATGAATCTACGACCATATAATATTCCGGTATGTAAATAATTTGGAACTAAGACAACGCCATCGGCTTGCAGGCGTTTTGCGAACCAATAAAATATTTCAAAGATAGTGCTTGTAAAACCAAGTCCCGGGTAATCCTGTCCCGGCAGTTGCGGTCTTCGGTGTGAAAATCTTTTTAAGGGGTTTTGCAACAGAAACCATTCGACAACAAGTAGATCAGCCGGTGGGTATTTTTTGTCATCTAACGAAGGAGTTTTAAAGGTGCTGCGACGCATCACTAATTCTCCTGATAAGAGAGTATCATTTCTTATTTTGTGGGATATTTGGATTTTATGCTTAAATGAATCCTTAGTATCTAATTCAACGATCGGATTAACCAAGCCCTTGTTCTCGAGATGGTCAAAAAAGCCGAATTTAGTTAAAACAGATTCGATGCTCTTTTTGCTAAGTGCGCCCAAAAAGCGTGCTGTTCCTCTACTCGTCGTCAGATCATTAAACAACTCTTCTGTAGTAAGGTCAGTTGAGTCACCTTCGCTAAAAGCCAAATCGCGTTGGATATGTTTTACCAAATTGCGATATTTTTTTGGTCGTGGTTTCAACAAAGTATTTATATCCGGCAACATCTTTTAATTTACAAGATTCTGAAATAAATGGCGGTATGTTTGACAGAAAAAATTATTTCCTTTTTGTTGATTTAAATACTTGCTTTCAATCAAATTAAATTTATAATATTGGAAACGAAATATACTAAAATCGTTTCCAATGGATAAAATTGATAAATATAAAGAGATCATTCTTGAGCAGGCATTTGTGTCGTTCACGCAGAAAGGTCCTAAGAATTTTACTGTTGATGCTTTAGCGGTTGAATTGGGCATGAGCAAAAAAACCATTTATGGAATTTTCCCCACTAAAGAAATCTTAATTGAAAATATCTTTGAACACTTAACTGATTCAATTAGAAAAGAATTTGAGGATATTGCCAATTCGGAAGAAAATCCGATAGTTAGATTTAATACGATAATAGATTCCCTATCGAAAAAAATCGTGCGGATTCCTTTAGCAAGTCTTATGGAACTAAAAGTACGTTACCCGCTTATTTGGCAACGTGTTACTAATTTTAGAAAAGAAATGAGCAAAAACTTTGCGCTATTTTTTAAAGAAGCTCAAAAACAGGGCTTGGCAAAATCAGATATTGATATGGAAAAGGCTGCTTCAATTTTCTTATATATTATTAACAATACGCTTCAACCTGAATTTTTTATAGCAAACGATTTAGCGCCGAGTGATGGGATAAAGTTATTCGTTCGGATGATCACCGAGGGTCTTTTGACTGAAGAAGGTATAGCCTTACAAAATAAATGATAGGGGAATATTATGTCGAGTAAATTAAAAAATTGGTCAATCAGGCAATCATTGGATCATCCTGTAAGAACCATATTATTAAGTATCATCTTCACGGCAATATTTGCATTTGGGATCAAATGGTTAGTTATTGAAGATGACATGATGAAAATCCTGCCGCAGGATATGGAAACTGTACAAACTTGGAATACCATCAAAGATGAGTTCGGTTCCACCGATATCATGTTCATCGCATTCGGTAAACCGGGTGAATCGGTTTATAATGAAAATATTTTCCGTACTCTTTGGGATGTGAGCAATGCGATCGAATTACTTCCAAATGTTTATGAGGTCATGTCAATTACTACTGTAAATAGAATAGATGGTGATGATGGATTCATGGAAGTAAGCAATCTCCAACCGAATAGAGAATTAAGTGCAGAGGAAATTGCGTCAATCAGAAAATATATTGAGGAAAATGAAAATATTGCCAGTCGTTTTGTGAGCGAAAACGGCGATTTTTTCAATATAGTTGTAAAACCTATTCCTAATGCTAAAACTGATGTATTCAGTGAACAGGTACTGGGAATAACAGAAGAACTTTTATCTGATTATACCGTACATTATGGTGGTCAAATATATTTAATGGGAACAATGCCGGCGATCTTAACCGGAGATGTTGCCAGACTAATGCGTGTTGGTGTTATAGTAATGGCAATAATTTTGTTGCTGAGTTTGCGTAGTGTCCCGGCCGTCCTGATGAATTTCACAGTAATAATATTGTCATTACTGACAATGGCAGGATCAATGGGATGGTTGTTCAAACTTACCGGATCAGACAAGTTTTTATTCTCATTAATGAATACCTCAATGCCAATGGTACTGTTAACAATTGCAAACTCTGATGGCGTTCATGTAATCACCAAATTCTTTAAAAAAGTCAGGATTACTAAAGATGCACGTGAAGCAGCAAAAATAACGATGGAATCTTTGTTACTACCAATATTCTTAACAAGTATTACAACAATTTCAGCATTTCTGACTATGATATTTTCGCCACTACAGCAATTAGTCGGATATGGAATATCAATCGCAATCGGCATAGCTTGGGCATGGATACTATCTTCGCTCATGTTACCGGCGATGTTATCATTAAGGAAATGGAAAATGGATTCCAAAGCGATTAAAAAAGCGGGTGTATTTGAAAGATTTATTGATGCTGTCGGAAGTAGGATTATGCGATACCACAAGATAGTTTTAGCCTCAGCTTTAATAGTGGTTGGAATAGTTGCCTTTGGCATCAAGAAATTGAATATAGAAGTAAATATAATGACCTTTTTCCAAAAAGGATCGGAAATAAGAAATAGTTTAGAATTTCTTGATGAAGAAATGTCCGGAACAATGGATATGCAATTTAGAATTGAAGGTGATATAAAAGATCCGGAAACTTTAAAACAAATGGAAATAATTCAGGAATTTTTAGAAAGTCACGAAAAAGTTGCCGCATCAATATCAATAGCAGATATTATTAAAATGATGCACAAGGCTGTAGAAAATAATGATCCAAATTATGAGTTCATTCCTGAAACACGGGGAAAGGTAAATAATTTATTTACATTGTATTCTATGTCAGGCGACCCCGAAGATTTTGAATCTTTAGTGGATTATGACTATGAAACAGGACTTGTTACCACTTTAATGAGTACAATATCAACTACGGAAATTGCGCATTTTGTGAATGAGACCGAGGATTTTATTGATAAGAATATTGATGAAGATCTAAGCATCTCCACAACCGGAATTCTTGTTGTATTTAGGGACTTAACTGATAAGATAGTAGAATCTTCATTCATTAGCATATTTTCCTCAATAATTGTTATATGCATAATAGCTTCAATATTCTTTAAAAGAATAAGATGGGGGCTAATTGCAATTACTCCGCTAATTTCCTCTGTGTTATTGACTTTTGGATTAATGGGCTGGACTGGCATTGATTTTAGTCATATAACGGCTATTTTATCGTCAGTAATTATTGGTGTGGGCGTTGATTTTGCCATCCACTATATTTCACAATTTAAAAGAATATCGAATCGCTCAAATGATCATACCAATCTAACGAATGAAGTGATTGATGATGTCGGTTATCCGATAATACTTAATTCGGGTTCCAATATGGCATTTGGCGCATTGTTAGCATCCACATTTATACCGATCCAGCAAATCGGCGGATTAATGGTATTCGCCATGCTTTCGACCTCTTTGGGAACGCTCACGCTAATGGCTTCCATAGTAGAAATATTTAAGAACAAATTAGTTGAAAAAAATAAGGAAAATTAAAATGAGTAAATATTTAATAATTATCGTTATGCTGTTTAGCTACACGTTTGGACAAAGCGGCTATGAAATTGCAAAGAGCGCCGATGAAAGAGAAACGCCAAAAGATATGACTACTGATCTTAGTATGATTTTAACAAATAAGAAGGGAAGAACAAGGACTTCAACTTTGCATTCGGTTTCAAAAGATAATGCAGAGAAACAGATAATTTGGTTTTTAGCACCGGCTGACGATAAAGGCGTTGCCTTCCTGAAGATTGAGCATGCAGGAGCCGATGACGAAATGCGATTATGGCTTCCCGCATTTAATAAAGTACGTAGAATTTCATCTAATCAAAAATCGGATTCATTTATGGGCTCCGACATGAGTTATGAAGATATGACCTCCCGTACTCTGGATGAATATTCATACGAATTATTAGGCGAAGAATTGTTGGATGATGTATTATGCTTCAAATTAGAGATCACACCAAAACCGGAAGCAGAATCGAATTATTCGAAATTCATTACCTGGATTTCCAAAGACGAATATCTCACTCTGCAAGAGGAGTATTATGACAAGAGTGGAAGACTCGAAAAAGTACGTACAATAAAATATGCCGAGCAAAAAGGATACATCGTACCTACGGAAATATTTGTTAAGAATGTGCAAACAAAGCATTCTACATTGTTGACATTCGATGAATTAAAATTAGATACCGGAATCGAGGATAATTTGTTTCAGGAAAAGAATTTAAAAAGGTTACCGAGGTAATAATATGAAAACAGAAGTGTTGAAGATCAATGGATTAATTGAATATCAAAGCGATGCAGTGGTAAGCAAAACGCTGATCAAAAAAGATAAAGGGACTTTTACGGCGTTTGCTTTTGATAAAGGACAAAGTTTAAGTGAACATACTGCACCTTTCGATGCAATGGTTCAAATCATTGACGGCAAAGCCGATGTAATAATTGACGGAAAATCTCACATTGTAAGCGCGGGTGAATTGATCATAATGCCGGCAAATGTGCCGCACGCTCTTAAAGCGATTGAGCAATTCAAAATGTTATTGACTATGATTAAGGAATAATAATGAAAATTGTTACAATCATTTTACTTCCCATATTGTTATTTAGTCAGATATACTATTCAGGAAAGATTTCACCTAAATATTTATTAAGAATATCTGACGGTACGGAAATATCGCTGCCGTTCCGAGTTGCCGAATTGCAATTAGGATATTCAATCGGCGATTTTGAATTAAAGACCAACACTGCAGTGGAATCTCGTTGGCAAGGCATGGAAGCCGATCTGGAACTTCGTGAAGCTTATTTACAATGGTATCCTCAATTCGGTGAAGTAAAAGCGGGTAAAATAATTCATACTTGGGGTGCTGCTGATGGAAATAATCCAACCGATAATATCAATCCCTATGACTTTTATTATATGTTTATTCCCGGAGCAGATAGAAAAATAGGAATTTTATCAGGTTCAGTGAAAGCTTATTGGAATATTTTCAGTTTAGAAGGAATATTTATTCCTGAATATAAAGGTAACAGACTTCCTTTCAATGAGGATGACTTTCCAATTCAATTTCCGTATGAACCGGAAGACTATTTAGAAACTGATAGAAAATATGAATATGGTGCACGATTACAAACTGCTTTCAATTTTGGAGATATTTCCATATCCTATTTTGATGGTTTTGATGATTCATTTAGTATATTAGATCTAACATTTACGGGTCAGCCATTAAACCCTTTCATCCCAACATTTGGATTTCGGGAAACTAAAATGATGGGAACGGATTTAGTAATATTTTTTGGAAATTTTACTTACAGAGGTGAAGTTGGTTATTTTATTACTGATTATTTTGATCACGATGCCAAATCATATGAATCGGTTGCTCCGATTGAAGTGGACGCAAAATATTTACAATATGTATTACAAATCGAATATAGCGGTTTTAGTGATATTAATATTGGTGCTCAATTATTGGGAACAGACGTTGTAAGCGCAAGTGGAATGAATGTTACTTCTAAAGGTACAGAGTTATTAACTACTGATAATTTTAGGCCCAGCATGGGAACTCCCTTTGCCATGATTGCTGAAAAAGCCATTATTGTAAATGGCTCTACGAGTTTATTTGATAGACAGTTAGAACTTGAAGCAATGAGTCTAATTAACTTAGATGAGACCGGGTATTTAGTTGGAATTAATGTAGATTATTCTCCATTTGAAAATTGGAAATTTAACTTAGGAGTGAATAAGTTTATTGGTGATGATGAAGACCCTGATAACCGGTTTAACCAAATGGAAGATTTCTCTCATGTTTCTCTTGGGTTGGAATATAATTTCTAAGTAGAGACATTGCATGCAACGTCTCTACCATAAAAAAATCTCCCCCTAACTTAGGGGGAGATTTAAGAGGGGGTATTCAATATATTGTACTAAGTAGTTTTGGGTGGTTTAACCATTGAGATAACACCTACAGCAACTAAGCATAAAATACCACATATTGTGAATGCTAATGGGAAATTACCCGCATCACCAAGTTTACCACCAAGGATTGGTCCAAATATTCCACCAATTGCATATGCTAGGAATACCCAACCGTAATTTTGACCGATATATTTAGTACCGAAGGTATCCGCTGTAATTGTCGGAAATAAAGCAAAATTTCCGCCAAAATTAAATCCGATTAATATTGCAAAAAGATATAGAGTAAATTCATTACCTGCCATCCATTGGAATAAGATTACGAATATTCCTTGTGTAGCCATCATTAGCATAATAGAACTTTTTCTTCCCAGTCTATCACTTATTGCCCCCCATACTATGCGTCCAAATCCGTTAGCAAGGGCGAAGAATACGGCCATTGCTAACGTAGTTATCGGACCAGCTTTCTCAATAGATATACCATTATTTACTAGCGCCTCCATTGGGAACAATTTCATAAGACCAATGCTCATTAATCCGGCACTTGCACCAAAAGCAAATGTTAATAGTATCATATAGAACTGAGCAGTCTTTAGCATTTCTGAACTTGACAATTCAACAACTTTGGATTGTGATTTATCATTCGAGTTTGTAGTAGACTCTTTCCATCCATCAGGTTTCCAACCCTCAGGGGGGAATACCATCCAGATACTACCAATTAAAACTAAAATTGTATACGCTATTCCGAGTGTAATGAATGTTTTCGATAATCCAATTGTAGCTATTAATTCCGCTCCGCCTAAATTTCCTAATTTGCCCGAAAGAGTCATCCATAAAGTAGCTCCAAATCCGAATCCGGCGACAGCAAGTCCGGTGATCAATCCTTTTTTATCGGGGAACCAACGCATTCCAACTGCAATTGGAACCACATAGCCTAGTCCTATACCGGAACCTCCCATAATTCCAACAAAAATGAAAGTTGACCAAAAGTTTTCAGCACCTAACAATCCTGCAATAATGTATCCCAATCCCAAAACGATACCTCCTGCAATAGCTAGTTTTCTTGGTCCTACTTTGGGCAATAATCTACCTGCAATAACCATTACAATTGCAAATAATGCTAATCCTGCGGAAAACACAAGTTGAGTTTCAGTTTTTGTCCAACCACTATTTTCTAAGGTCTTGGTGAAAACCGACCAGGCATAAATAGCCCCTAAACACAATTGAATCAAGATTGCACCGATCACAACAAACCAACGGTTCTTGATATTACCATTACTCATTTTAATTCCTCATTTGATTTGATATTTTATAATAAATATTTATTAGGATAAGATAGTCCTAATTTAGCTTTTTTTAAGATAAACTAAAAGATGCACATGAAAAAAATACCCGCCCATAATTGATAAGCGGGTATTTTTTACTAGGAGAGGCAAGCTTATTATATTAATTGCGAAGTGGCTTACCTTTTTTCAACATAAATCGCATTCTATCTTGTGTCAGTGGTTCGGCAGACAACGACATAAATGCTTCACGTTCAATATCTAAAAGATATTGTTCATCCACACTTTTTGTAAGGCCTGCTTTATCACCGCCGGTTAGAACGTAAGCCAATTTGTTACCGATTAATTCGTCATGGTCACTGAGTTTGCCCTGTGCCTTAAATCCTTTGATCGCCATCTTCATCGCAGTGCGACCGCCAACGCCAGGCAATTTTAGATCGTCTCGATATTCAGGCGGGGTATATCCGTCAATCAATTCAAGGGCTTTTTGTTTGGCTGCCCAAACACGATGATCATTGTTAAGGATAACAGTGTCGGTCTTGAGTAAATAGCCCACAAACTTGGCTTCATCGGCGCTTGTAGCAACTTTGGCAAAACCGATTGTTTCAAATGCTTTCTGAGCGATTTGGAAAGCGTTCATCCGGCCCTTGGCACCTGAATTTTCCATTAGATTAAGTATGAGTCTAAGGTTTCCGCCAGCACCGGGGATTACTCCGATGCCAACCTCAACCGCCCCAATATATAATTCGGCAGCTGCAACGCGATGCGCCGCCGGTGCGATAAATTCAAATCCGCCGCCTAATGCCAAATGAAATGGTGCTGCCACCACAGGAGCCTTGGAGAATCGAATTTGTTGCGTTATATCTTGGAAAAGTTTGACTGTCGCTTCAAGTGTTTTCCAGTCTTTGGCTTCACAAAATTTTAGTATTCCGGCAATATTCGCGCCGGCACAGAAATTCTGTCCCTGATGACCAAGCACCATTGCTTTATATTTTTCGCTGTCAAGCAGATCAAGTGCTTTTTGGATAGTTTGAATCATGGAGCCGTCAATCGGATTGAGTAAGGGCTGTAAAACTGAATGATATTCAACATTTAATATGCCATCACCGAGATCAATCAAACTTGCACTCCAATCCCGTTCGATCAAATTACCTTTAGATTTTTCAATCCTCAAATTTAACGATTTTTCACTAAGCTCGATCTCCAATGGAGATTTCTTAACCGGACTATAATGTTTGAACTCTCCTTTATCTAATGAATAGAAAGTAGCACGACCGGAAGCCAACATTTCATCAACCCATTTTGGAACCTTTTTGCCTTCATCTTTCATCCTGACAACTGATCGCTCAATCCCGATCGCATCCCAAGTTTCAAAAGGTCCAAGTTCCCAACCGTAACCCCACTTCATTGCATTGTCAACATTTACTACATCATCGCTGATCTCCGGAACTCGATTGGCTGCGTATATCAGAGTCCGCGATAGAACTTCCCAGAAGAATTTCCCCGCTTTATCTTCGCTAAAAGCGAGTGAAGCAATTTTTTCTCCGGTATATTGGCGATCTTTAGCAATTCTGAAACCATCAAATAATACCTTCTTCTGAGGTCCATATTCACCGGTTTTCAGATCAACAGACAGAATTGTCTTACCATCTTTTTTGTAAAATCCGGCTTTGGTTTTAGCGCCCAAGCGACCATCGTCAATCAATGTTTTTAGAATATCAGGGATTTGAAATATGGCGCGTTCTTCATCACCTTCACCGCGTTCATAACTACCATTTGCAACATGAGCAAGTGTATCTAGACCAACAACGTCTGCAGTCCGGAAAGTTGCGCTTTTCATTCGACCGACGATTGTGCCGGTAAGTTTGTCCACTTCTTCCACGGTAAAGCCCATTTCCTGAGCGATCTTGATAGTAACCATCATTCCATAAATACCGATGCGATTGCCAATAAAATTGGGCGTATCTTTGGCATGCACAATTCCTTTTCCAAGCACATCTTCACCGAATTTTGCCATTACTTCATACACTTCGGAGGAAGTGTCTTCACCTTTCACCAATTCAAGCAAACGCATGTAGCGTGGCGGATTAAAAAAGTGGGTGATCATAAACCGTTTTTTAACATCATCGGGGAATACCGATGTTAGATCCGTTAGCGGAATACCCGATGTGTTGGAAGTGATAATTGCATTCTTTTTAAGATGCGGTAAGAGGTTTTTGTAGACTGCGTGTTTAATATCAAGTCTTTCGGCGACTGCTTCAATTATCCAATCTACTTCTTTAATCCTTTCAATATGCTCATCATAATTGCAAGCCTCGATCATTTTGGCATTCTTGGGTTTATAAAGAGGTGCCGGCTTTAGTTTTGACAATGTTTCAACACCTTTATCAGCTAAGTCCTGATTGATGTCGAATAGGAGGGAGGGAATACCCGCATTAGCAAGATGCCCTGCTAATTGCGCTCCCATAACTCCTGCGCCTAATACGGCGACTTTTTCAATTTTATATTCCATTTTTACCTCTTTATGTAGGTCTCTTAATTATTGTAGCAATTCCCTGACCGCTACCAATACACATGGTCGCTAATCCAAGTTTGGTGTTCTGTTGTTCCATGACATTGATCAATGTTGTGATAATACGTGCACCGGAACATCCAAGTGGGTGGCCTAAAGCAATTGCACCACCATTTAGATTGATCTTTGTAGTATCAAATCCACCTTCATTGATAACAAAAAGCGATTGCGCGGCAAATGCTTCATTGAGCTCGATAGTGTCAATATCAGCTAATTTTAGATTAGCTTTCTTAAGCGCTTTTTCGGTAGCGGGAATCGGGCCCGTGCCCATGTGTGTCCAATGAACACCTGCAACTGCTCTACTCACAATTTCTGCTCTGATTTGCAGTTTATTTTTCTTGGCGAACTCTTCACTAGTAACAATAATTGCCGAGGCGCCAATTGAAATTGGACTGCTTGTTGCCGCTGTTACTGTACCATCAGTTGAGAATGCCGGTTTTAGTGATTTAATTTTTTCGACATCCGGTTCACGCGGACCTTCATCTTTTTCAACAGTAACTTCGCCATATATATCAATCGGAATTAGTTCATTATCGAATTTTCCATCGGCATAGGCTTTTAATGCTTTTTTATGTGAATCAATTGCAAATGCTTCTTGATCCTCTCTAGCTATCTTACCGTCATTTGCTAAATTTTCGGCTGTTTCACCCATTCCAATATAGAATTCCTGCTCGGCTAATTCGGGATGGAAGTCGGGGGCAAAACCGCCCATCGGGACCGAGAACATGTCCTCTACACCTACGGCAATGCCTGCATCAATATCGCCACTTTCAACGGCGGTACTCAACTGATGCACGGCATCCATTGAAGAGCCGCAAAACCGATTAACAACCTTGCCGCCGGTCTCGATCGGAAGTCCGGCAAGGATTGCCACCGATCGTCCCATTATCATACCTTGCGGACCTTCCGGGAATGCACAACCAAGTACCACATCCTCAACCATTTCAGGTTTAAGGTTGGGATTCCTTTTTAGTAAACCTTTAACGACTTGGGCTGACAAATCATCAGCTCTTATCCCAACTAAATTACCGTTTTTGATTCCAATCGGTGATCTAACACCATCAACTATTACAGATTTTGTACTCATAATTTTTCTCCTAAAATGGGTATGCTTGTTTTGAATAAATGTGGTCAGCTATCACGCGTTTCATTGCGATAATGTCAATTTTTGGCAACATTCTTACTTGGAAATTCTTGAGTTTTTCAATAATCGAAACTTTTAAATTACCCTTATGAATTCCATTCATACCGGTCAAAGCCATGTTTAACAATCTTAATGAAGCTTCCGCAGCAAATACTTTAGCGATATATAGCGGGATTCTATCCGAATTGCCAGTTTCAATATTGTGTTGAACGCGGGCAATAGTGCTTTCGGCAGTATATATGTCGGTAAAAATGTTAGCAAGAATTTCGGTCAATTGTTGTTCATGTTTTAAATCCTGTCCGTATTCACAAAGCGCTTCATGGAAAAGGTAAAGCGCTAATTTTTTACCGGCTTCCAACATTTGTACTTCGTGATCTAATTCGCGTTCACCACCGTTTTTGCCGTTTGGATCAGTCGCTAAATATTTATCAATTTCCTGTATTGCTTCACGAATTGGTAATTCTTCCATGAGAGCTTTTTTCATCATGTATCCCGAGATGATCATTCGGTTTATTTCATTTGATCCTTCCCAAATTCTGTCAATACGCGTATCTCGGTAAGCACCGGCGAATGGATATTCTTCTATAAATCCATAGCCGCCTAATATCTGTACGGCATGATCAGTTACCTTGCCATACGTTTCACTGCAATAAACTTTGGCCATTGATGCTTCAATTGCAAAACGTTCCATAGCTTCGCCAACTTTGATGTAATATTTGTCATCATCTTTGTCAAGTTTATCAATCTCTTCTTGAATCATTCCGATTGTCCTGTAAACCATGCTGTCACCAGAATACGCACCAATTATCATATCAGCGAATTTTCCTTTTATAGCATCGAAATGGGCAATAGGTTGACCAAATTGTCGGCGTTCCAAGGCGTATTTGGCTGCTTCGGTTGTAATCATTTTACAGCCACCTAAAACAGATGCCGCTAATTTATAGCGACCAAGATTTAGAGCATTGAAAGCAATGGTAGCCCCTTTGCCGACTTCATAAAGTAGATTTTCAACAGGAATTTTGGCATCATTAAATATCAGTGAGGTTGTTGATGACCCTTTCATTCCCATTTTATGTTCTTCGGGTCCAATCTCAAATCCAGGTGTACCCTTTTCAACAATAAAAGCACTGAATTTATCTCCTCCAACTTTGGCAAATACGGTGAATACATCAGCCCAGCCGCCATTGGTGATAAATATTTTTTCACCGTTTAGTATGTAATGTTTGCCATCTTCGGTGAGCATAGCAGTTGTGCGTCCGGCAAGAGCATCGGAACCGGCTTCCGGTTCGGTTAAACCATAGGCGCCAACTAATTCGCCGGTAACGATTCTTGGCAAGTATTTTTCCTTCTGCTCAGGTGTTCCGAACCACACAATCGGCAAACCGCCAATTCCGGTTTGAACCGACCAAATTGCAGTAAAGGACGGACAGAATCCGGCCGATAGTGATTCAGCCGCGATAGCAGTGGTTATTTTGTCCATTTCCATACCACCGTATTTTTCAGGGACATCAATTCCCAAGATACCCAATTCGCCCATTTCCTTAAGAATATCAAGGCTTAGATCTTTGTTAAATTTGCTGATTTCATCGGCATTTTCTCTTATGCGGTCATGCGCAAATTCACGGATCATTTGTTCTATTTCTTGGTGCTCTTCAGAAAATTGTTCGCGTGTAAAAACAGGGCTTGTTCCGATCGGCTCAACTAAAAACCGACCTCCGGTTTTAGGTTGAGTATTGTTTTCAATCATAATTCGTTTTCCTCCAAATTTATTTTTTTAAACCGGCCAATATGAATTCTGCTATTGTTTCCATATACTCAGTGGGTGTGATGCCATGGTTTTCAAAGAGCGTAAACCAAATTGCACTCTCGATGTTTACCATAATTGAGACAGCGGCGATTTTAGTATCAACATTCTTAAACTCTTGATCTTTAATTCCCTTGACAATGATTTTTTCGATCAACAATAAGAATTCGGAATACACTTTATCAAATTTGCCTTTGAATTCGGTGTCGCGCCCGGCAAGGGACCAAAATTCAGCTAACGCTTTAAATACAGTAGGATTCTTTTCATATTGCTGGATAAAATAATTAAACAGTTCTTTTAATTGCACTGCCGCTGGTTGCTTATATTCGACAATATGATTAAGTGTGGCACTATAATGGAAAACCCAGTGATTAACTAACGAAAGATATACTTCTTTTTTGGAGCTGTAATACCAGTAGATTGCGCCTTTGCTCAGTTTAGATTTTTCTACAATATCGGACATGCTGCTTCCTTCATAACCTTTATTAACGATTATTTCTAAAGCAGCATCAAGGATTTGTTGTTTTCTTTTGTCTTGTTTACTTTGATTCATAAAATAAACCGACCGGTCGGTCTATTTTATATATAAATATAAACCATAATCAAGAACTATTTTGCCAAAAAAGGAATTAAGCTGCGGTCAATTCTTTATAACGGAAACATGAAACGAGATGATCATTTACAATTCCGGCTCCTTGCATAAAAGCGTAACAAATCGTAGTTCCGACGAATTTGAAACCGCGGGCGATCAATTCTTTGCTTAGCCGATCCGAATCAGGAGTGCTTGCCGGTATCTCGCTTGTGCCTTTCCATTCATTTACTATTGGTTGATTATCAAATAATTGCCAAATGAACTTGTCAAAAGTACCGTACTCCTCCTGAATTTTTAGAAAAGCTCGGGCATTTGTAATAGTCGCTTTAATCTTTGCCCGATTGCGGATTATACCGGCGTCTTGCGTTAATTCGGTATATTTCGTTTCATCATATTTGGCAATCGTTTCCGGTTCGAAATTTTCAAATGCAGCTCGAAAGTTTTCTCGTTTTTTTAAAACGATTGACCAACTTAATCCCGCTTGGAAGGCGTCAAGTGTAATATACTCGAACCATTTCCGGTCATCATGTACCGGCGTGCCCCATTCTTCGTCATGATATTTAAGCATTAATTCATCGGCACCGGGCCAATCACAGCGTTTTATGTTTTTCATTACCAATACCTCTCAAAATGAATATTACCGGGGGATCGCTTAGAATGTTCCTTATAGCCTTGTTCTGTCAAAATTACCAACATGTCATCTATCATAGCCGGATTGCCGCATAAAAATATATGAGTATTCTGAGGATCAACTGCAAATGGTAGCAATTCTTCCCTTTGTTTCCAAATATCTTGAATGTGCCCGGTTGTTCCGCTCCAGTGCAATAATTCATCTTTAGGGCGGCTGATGATTGGTATATAGTGTAGATTATTAAAAATAGAACGTAAGGTCATTAATTCTGAACGATAACCTAAATCCCAGGAATGTCGCGCTCCATGCGCGATTGCAATTTGGCGACTCACGTTTGGTTCCAAAACAGTTCTGATCATGCTCATATAAGGTGCCAAACCTGTGCCGGTAGATAGCATAATCAAATTTGATTGCTGATCAACCATATCCAAAGTGAACATTCCAGTGAATTTAGGACCGAGAAAAACATCATCGCCCGGATTTAAAGCAAATAATCTTGGAGTTAAAGCGCCGGAGCGGACTAAAGTAATATAAAATTCGATATATTCCTTATTTTCCGAGGAAGATGCAATTGAATAAGCCCGTTTAATAAGTTTATCCGGTTTGGGCAGATTATCTTCAGGATCTGAATATTTGGTTCTTTCCGCTTTGCCGGGTAACCCTAAGACTGCAAATTGCCCCGGTTTAAAATCAGGTAAAGCCCACCCGTCCGGTACAATACGCAATATTATTAATTCAGGTGTTAATTCAACTTTCTGAGCAACTTTACTATTTAATTTCATTTTATATATTTTTATCAACTATTCTTTATGGTAATTGTCTTCAAATTGGCTAATTTGAAGAGCGTAATATACTTTAAAAAATAAATACTTCTTACATTTACGCATTAACTAATTGCAAATTTATTAAAAATTTATTCTGATATGACAAAAATTGCCCCGTCTATTTTATCGGCCGATTTTTCCAATTTGGAAAAGGCCATAGCGCTATGCCAAAGCTCCGGTGCCGATTATCTTCACATTGATGTCATGGACGGGCATTTTGTTCCCAATTTGACGATTGGACCGGTTGTACTAAAGTCACTGAGACCAAAGACGGATCTATTCTTGGATGTACATTTAATGGTTGCAAATCCAGGCGATTTAGTTGAACCGTTTGTTAAAGCCGGAGCCGATAGTATAACTTTTCATATTGAAGCGGTAACAAATCCTGAAAAGTTAATTGAATATATAAAATCATTTGATAAACAAGTTGGTATATCCGTCAAACCGAAAACAGATTTAGCCTTACTTGAACCATTTTATGGAAGTATTGATCTGATTTTAGTGATGTCGGTGGAACCGGGATTTGGCGGACAAAAATATATTCCCGAATCAACCAATCGCATTAAGCAAATTGATTCGCATTTAAAAGAATTAGGTTTGCGTAAACAGGTCTTGATCGAGGTTGATGGCGGAATAAAATTGACTAATGCTAAAATGGTGAAGGATGCCGGCGCAGATATTTTGGTTGCCGGTTCGGCAATTTTTAACGCTGCCGACCCCTACGCAGTAATTGAACAATTTAAAAATGTATAGGAAATGAGGACTTACAAGGAATTAGAGATTTTTGATGACTGGTCGAATGAAGACAAAGATCAATTTGCGGTAAACATTATTAAAGGCTTGGTGATGGACGGTGTGCATAAAGCAAATTCCGGTCATACCGGCGGTGCGTTTTCATCTGCGAACTTTGCTCATATTTTGTTCTCAGAAATTTTGAATTTCAATCCGTCTGACCATCAATATTTTAATCGGGATCGGTTTGTTCTTTCAGCCGGGCATGAATCAATGTTGTTATATTCAATCTTACATCTGATTGGATGGTTGAATCGCAAAGAATTAAAACAGTTTCGTCAGTTAGATAGCAAAACACCGGGGCATCCGGAAAGGGAATTACCCGGCGTCGAAGCTACAACAGGCCCTTTAGGACAAGGTGTGGGTATGGCTGTCGGCATGGCTCTGGCTGAAACATATTTGGCACAATACTTTGATAATATCTCAAAAAATGCAGATGGCATTATAGATCATTATACCTATGTATTGGCGGGGGACGGTGATCTGCAGGAGCCGATTAGTTTGGGTGCCGCGGCTTTGGCAGGCCATTGGAAACTCACCAAATTGATAATGTATTACGATGCCAATTCGGCTCAGATTTCCGGTCATACCAGCCGATCCGACTCGACCAACGTTGCTATGCTATTCGAAGGATTCAATTGGCATGTTCAGGAAATTAACGGTGGTGATCTCAATGAAGTTCGGGATGCCATTCAGACTGCAAAAGTAATTGAAAGACCAAGCATAATTATCGGCAATAATGCAATTGCCGAAGGGTGCGCAACTATGGAAGGTGATCATAATACGCATGGTGTTCCACTGCCTCCTGAAGAAATAGCCGCAACCAAGGAAAAACTCGGTTTGCCTAATAAGCCGTTTTATGTGCCTGAACAAATTATCCGGTATTTTCGAAAAAGATTTGATATACTGCAAAAAGAATGTACTGACTGGAATTCCCGTCTGCGGCAATTGAGTCGTGGAAAACGTTTCAAGGCCGATTGGGACCTGATCGTTGAAAATAATTTGCCGGATTTGGATTTACCGGAATTTAAAGATGGTGAGCAATTAGCGACGCGCAAAGCTTTCGGCCAAACGCTTGAAAAATTTGCTGAACAACTTCCTCATTTGATTGGTGGGTCAGCCGATCTGGAGCCATCAAATTATACCGGTGGATTTGCACGAAAATATAATGATTTCACGGTTGATGACCGTGCCGGACGTAATCTTGCTTTTGGTGTCCGGGAGTTCCCGATGGCAGCAATCATGAATGGTGCAGCGCTGCATGGTGGTACCATCCCCTTTGGCGGAACATTTTTGGTATTCTCCGATTATTCACGACCGGCTTTGAGAATGGCCGCTATACAAGGTATTAGAGTTATTCATGAATTTTCGCACGATTCTTTTTATGTGGGCGAAGACGGCCCAACTCATCAACCGGTGGAACATATTATGACTCTTAGGAATATTCCCGATTTTAATGTGTTCCGTCCTGCCGATCCAAAAGAAACAGCCGTTTGTTTTAAAATAGCGATTAAATCTGAAACTACTCCAAGTGCTTTATTATTGACCCGTCAAAGTGTACCGGTTTTAGAGCATTCATATAAACAAATTGAGGCCGGCGTTCGAAGAGGAGCATATATAGTAAAGGATTGTGATGTTATTCCTGAAATTATATTGATCGCATCCGGTTCTGAGGTCAGCTTGGCACTTGAAGTAGCAGAAAAACTCGTTGGTAAGGCAAGTCGTATTATAAGTATGCCGTCTTGGGAGTTGTTTGAACAACAATCGAAAGAATATCAAAAAAGTATCATTCCTGAAAGAGGCTGCTTGAAAGTATCGCTTGAGGCGGGCATCACCACCGGTTGGGAAAAATATGTCGGTTCAAGCGGATTAATGATCGGAATTAATCATTACGGTAAATCTGCGCCTTATAAGGATTTAGCTGTGCAATTCGGGTTTACTGCCGATCAAGTAGTCAAAAAAATTAAAAAACATCTAGAAAACCTATTATAATATGAAAATTGTTTTAGCCACTGACCACGCCGGATTTGATTTAAAAAATCACGTTAAGGATTTTCTAATTCAAGCCGGATATCAAGTTGAAGATTTTGGAGCTTACGAATATGATGCTGATGATGATTACCCTGATTTTATCATGCCGGCGGCGCGGGTAGTGGGTAGTTCTAAAAATACCTTTGGAATCATATTTGGTGGATCCGGGCAAGGTGAAGCTATGGCAGCCAACCGTATCAAAGGGGTGCGCGCAATGGTTTATTATGATGGACCAAAAAAGATCGTGGAATTGTCAAGACAGCATAACGATGCTAATGTGCTTTCGTTCGGTGCCAGATTCATTTCCAAAGAAAAAGCGCTTGAAGTAATCAAATTGTGGTTGAAAACTCCTTTTGAAGGGGAGAGGCATCTTAAGCGGATTCAGAAATTAGATAAATAATTATTTTTCAGCAGTATGAACGGCGATTATTCCGTTTAGCTTATTTATATAATCACAATTCTTGAAACCGGTTTTTTCCATTAATTCAATGATTTCAGATTGTGAAGGGTGCTGCGCGACAGATTCAGCTAAATATTTGTATTCCCCGGTATCTCCGGCAAATATTTTAGCAAAGAGCGGAACCAAATATTTTAAATATAAGGAATTTAGAAATCTGATAATAAAATTGGTTGGGTGGCTGAAATCAATTACAATCAATTTACCGGTTGGTTTCAATACTCTCTTAATCTCATGCAATGCCTGTTCTTTATCAGTGAAATTTCGCAATCCAAATCCGATTGAAACATTGTCAAATGTATTGTCTTTAAATGGCAGTTGTTCGGCATAAGCCGTAACATATTCGATATTATCAAAAATATACTTTTTTGCCAAACGCAGCTTGGCATAGTTCAACATTTCCGAATTTGGTTCAACCAAAGTTATTGAGTTATCTGAGCCAAATTGTCTTCTGAAATAGATTGCAAGATCGCCGGTTCCGGTGGCAAGGTCTAATAAATTTCCTTTTTGGCAATTTTTCATCGCTTGTTTTTTTAACAAGCGATGCGAGCCCAATGACATCACGTCGTTCATCAAATCATATTTGCGGTAGATTGATGAAAAAAGATTATCAACGCGAGCTGTGTGATTTTCGTCTTTTCTGATTTTATTCATTTTCAAGTATTGCTCGAGCCACCCAAGTAACCGACCAATTATGCCCAAGGCGATGTCCATCCATTGAATCCGGTAGTAATGTGACGTTACTATTTGGCAGCTCAATTACTTGCGGATCGAAATCTAAATCACGGAAAGCACCATCCTGTTCCTTTTGTGTGCGCCATTGATAATGTGATATATTTGTGCCCCATGTTGGATATTGAAGCATAGTATTGACATCATATTGTAGATTGCAACTATCCATAATTCTTGGGTAACCGGCAAGTGGGGCAGCAATTGTATGAATCTTTGCGTCCAGGTCTGTTTTTAAATTAGCAGCCGCATAAGTTATCACAAGTCCGCCGTAACTATGTCCGTAAATTTGGATATTATCGAAGTTGTCATTGACAGTGAGCATTGAATCTATTGATTTAGCCAAATCCTCACCGGCTTTATCGGGACAAATATTCCAATCATAGCGATAAAAGTACAATTCGGAATATTCTTTGGAAAAAGCGATTAAGGCCTTTATCCATTCATAACCTTCCGATTTATAACCATGAACAGTTATTATTAATGATGATTCATTAATCTGCTCATTGACTTCGATTTTATTCAATCCTTTGGGTAATGAAATCAGGTAGTGACCCGCTTGTTTAACGTTATCAAAAGAAGCAAGCGTTTGTACATTGATTGAATTGCTTGCTTCAATACCTGTTTGCCGACAGGCCGTGAATACGATGACAAAAATAAATACTGAGAACTTTTTCATATCGAATTATTAATTGGTTATGTTGAAATAGAGCGAGAATTTAGGAGTGTAGATTTAGCGACGCATCTAAATTCGGATCATTGACCGGAACAATCGCTTTAGCGATAAAGCGATTCCAGAATAGATAGATGAAAATTCCACCGATGCCAAAGAAAGTGGCTATATCCAACCAGGAAAAGTGAGCCGATCCATGATGCAAGGTTGGGGCAACCAACCAATACATGTCAATGTAATGGAAAATAAGTATCCAGATTGCAAAGAAGAGCAAAATTTTGCGACTTCGTTTGGTATTATAGAAAACCAACGAAACAAACGGGATCAAAAAATGTCCGAAAATCAACAGGACACTAACGGTTTTCCAGGAACCTTCCCAACGGTGTAAAAACCAAATGGTTTCTTCTGGAATATTGGCGTACCAGATAAAGAAATACTGTGCTCCGCCGATATAAGCCCAAAAGACCAAAAATCCAAAGAACAATTTCCCTAAATCGGCAAAGTGAGCTTGCCTAATTTCATTTTCCAATGCACCGGTTTTCTTGAGGTAATTTGCTGAAATTATAAGAAAGGCAAGTATTGCGACAAAACTACCGCTAAAGTAATAACCGCCAAATATTGTGGAATACCACATCGGATCAAGGGACATCAGCCAGTCAAAGGCTGCGAAACTGATTGACATGGCAAACACAAACATCCCGGGGCCGCTCACAATTCTGAGTTGTTTGATTGTATCCTTACCGTCATCTTGTCTGCGGGAATACATATTGATTAAATAGGCCAAAACGCCCCAGGCAATGAAATATATTACACTGTGTGTTACGAATCCTGATACATTCAAATAGCCTGATTTTCCCGCCAAAACCGCGTTGTGAGCTAAGGCTTCGGCTGAACTCCATTCATACAATTCCTTAATTCCGAATATAATAGGAATAAAGAGTACAAACATCAGCGGTAAAACCGACATGGCCGCTTGGCTAATTCGCACAATTGCCGTACTCCATTTGGCTCCGCTGACATAATGTAGCATAGTGAAAAATAATCCCCCTAAACCAAGCGATGCCCAAAACGCAAATGAGGTTAAATAGGAGAAATAAAATTGTTTGCTATTGGTAAAATGTCCAACCAACGATAAAGCTAATCCTAAAATGCCGATGATTAAGGCGATCTTGCCGATAGATCCTTTTTCATTTACAAGGTATGTTTTAGAATCTACCTTCATTGTGCCTCTTCCTGAAGTTGTCTCACATAACTGATTATTGCCCATCGATCTTCCACCGGTATCTGATGCTTATAGGAAGGCATTGTTCTTATCCCATTGGTTATTACATCAAAATAATGTCCATCCGGTTGTTCAATCAGCCAATCCTGTTGGAAACTGGTGGGCGGAATCGGATATTTATACTTCATGATATTTCCTTGTCCGTCTCCTTTGGGACCATGACAAACTGCACAGTAAATATCAAATCTGTCTTTACCGCGATCTGCCATATCAACGGTCATAAAAATAGGATCGTTTATCAAATTACCGGCATGGTCTTTACCGGTCAAAAATTCAACATTTCCAAAAGTTTCGCTTTGGGCGATGGTTCCTTCAACCGGCATGCGCATTGCCGAACTATCTGCAAAAAAGGTATTTACACTGTAAGCTTTAAAATAATCCTGCGAATCCATGTTGGGGTTGGGATGAATAGGCGGTTTGGTGGAATGGTCGCCACGGCAGCCAATTAATAAAATAATTGCAAATATAAATATCGAAGTTTTAAATATTCTCATTCCTCTCCCTCAATCACTTCAATATTTTTACCACCGATTGATTTCAGATAAGCGGCAGTACTTTTTTTATCAAATAGCGCATCGCCGGCAGCGATGTTAACAAAAAAACCGTCGTCAGTTACCTTCTTAAAACGATCGGAATAAAATAGGGGATGATGATAGCGCGGCAATTTATTTAATCCCAACATTCCGAAAACAGCTGCACCTGCACCGAAAAGTATAAATAAAGCAAAAGTAACAATAATATAAGACTGCCAGGCAAAAAACGGTTTGCCGCTGATAACGAGCGGATATTCAATTGAGTGTACCCAAGTTTGCAAACCTAAGCCGACTAAACCACCGATGATTGCAAAAAGAGCGATAATGAATCCTAACGGTGAGCGTTTCAGCCCCATAGCATCATCCATTCCGTGGATCGGAAAAGGTGAATGACAGTCATATTTTCTATAACCTTTTTCATTCAGTTGTTTTCCTGCTTTCAGCAAGGCCGCAGGGCCATCAAATTCAGCTAATATTCCGTGAATCTGCGCCATTATTTCTTCCCTCCCTGATAATGGGGATCAGCTTGCGGTAGCACACTCTTGACTTCAGACATAGATACAATCGGTAAAAATCGGATGAATAACAGAAAACCGGTAAAGAATAATCCGAAAGAACCAACAAATATTAAAATATCAATTATTGTCGGGGAATAATAATCCCAGGCCGCCGGTAAAAAATCGCGTGATAAACTTGTAACCGTGATGACAAATCTTTCAAACCACATTCCGATATTTATTAAAATAGATGCCGCAAACAGGAATTTTACATTCCGGCGTAATTGCTTGAACCAGAAAAATTGCGGTACAAGCACATTGCAGGTAAGCATTGTCCAATATGCCCAGGCATAAGGTCCGAGAGCACGATTAGTAAATGTGAAATACTCATAAATATTTCCGCTGTACCAGGCGATAAAAAATTCCATCGCATAAGCGTAGCCGACGATTGAACCGGTGAGCAGCATTATTTTAGCCATTTTATCAAAATGATTCAAAGTGATAATGTTTTCCAGATTATAGAAGCGTCGGGCAATAATGGCTAAAGTAAGTACCATTGCGAAACCGGAGAATATTGCACCGGAAACAAAATAAGGCGGGAAAATGGTTGTGTGCCAGCCGGGGATTATGCTTGTGGCAAAGTCCGAGCTGACAATGCTATGTACTGACAGGACCAACGGTGTTGATAATCCGGCAAGCACCAGTGCTGCAATTTCATAATGCTGCCATTGGCGATTACCGCCCCGCCAACCAAGCGAAAGAATTCCAAATATTTTCTGTTTAATTTTTTTAACGGCGCGGTCGCGATAAGTTGCTAAATCAGGTATCAATCCGGTGTACCAGAATAATAATGATACGGTGAAATAAGTTCCTACTGCGAAGAAGTCCCATAACAGTGGCGAACGAAAATTGGGCCACATGCCCATTTGGTTGGGGATCGGGAAAAACCAATAAATAACCCATAAACGACCGACATGAATACCGGGGAATAACAAGGCACAGATAACGGCAAAGAGGGTCATCGCCTCGGCGAAACGATTGATTGATGTACGCCATTTTTGACGGAATAGTAGAAGTATTGCTGAAATTAATGTGCCGGCATGACCGATACCGACCCAGAAAACAAAATTGACAATTGCCCAACCCCAGCTAACGGGATTATTAAGCCCCCAAATTCCAACACCTTCCCACACCAAATAAGCGATCAATGCTAATAATAGCATTAATAGTGATCCGGCGATACCGAAGGCAAGCAGCCATTCCTTGGTTGTTTTCTGCTCTGAAATTGATGATACTTTCTCAGTGATCGAATGGAAAGTAGGATCGCCTAAGATGAGCTTTTCATCCAATAAATTATTCTCAATTTTAATTGCTTCGCTCATCTTACGAATGTTCTTCCACTAAATTGGGATTCGGGTTTCTAAGTTTAGCTTGATACAAGGTGCGCGGTTTGGTGTTTAATTCACCTAACAAAGCATAATTGCGATTGTTTTCACGTTCTTTACTCACTTTGCTGTCAGGATCCAAAATGTTTCCAAAAGTTATGGCATCTGTCGGGCAAACTTGCTGACAAGCTGACAACACTTCGCCGTCGTGGATTTCACGTTGTTCATTTTTGGCATTGATCTTGGCAACATTGACTCTTTGCACACAATATGAGCATTTTTCGATTACTCCTCTAAAGCGAACTGTAACATCAGGATTGCGCGCCATCTGTACAATTTCCGGCATATCTTTAGTAAAATTAAAGTAATTGAATCTGCGAACTTTATAAGGACAATTGTTGGCACAATAGCGGGTGCCTACACAACGATTGTAAGTCATACTGTTCATGCCATCTTCAGAATGGGTCGTGGCAGCTACCGGACAAACCTGTTCACAAGGCGCCATTTCACAATGTTGACAGGCAACCGGTTGCAGGGCAACCTCCGGATTATCGGGATCACCGGTAAAATAACGATCCAATCTTATCCAATGCATCTCGCGTCCCATCCGAACCTCACGCTTGCCAACAATTGGAATATTATTTTCGCTTTGACAAGCCGTTGAACAGGCATTGCAGCCGGTACAGACATTGAGGTCAATTGTCATACCCCATTGCGGTGATTCATCATATTCAAATTCGTCCCACATTGATTTAAGTGGTGGGTGATGCACGGCGTGCTCTACAAAATCAGGATGATTTTGATATTCATCCAAACTTGCCTCACGGATAATATTTTGTAATCGGTCCTGAATAGCATTATCGGCAAGTTTATTATCGTTCATGCCGTGATTATCTTGCGTGCAGGCTAAGCTATATGTAGTGCCAAGTTTGGTAACTTTAATATCGGTGAGCAAAAAATTGTTTACGGAATTCATCAGTTTATAGGCATTTTGCCCGACATTATTACCAATCCTGCCGATGCTACTGCGACCGTAACCCAACTCAACCGTAATTGTGTCATCAGCTTGCCCGGGCATGATCCATACCGGCAAAAGGACGTATTCATTACCGCTTGCAATTTTTATAACATCTTCATTTTTTATGTTGAGTCTTTTCGCAGTGCGATGGCTCATCAAAGCGGCGTTGTCCCAAGTGAGTTTAGTAACCGGATTGGGCAATTCCTGCATCCAACCATTGTTGGAATATTTTCCATCAAAAGTATAAGCAGACGGTTTTAATTCTAAAATTAAGCCATTATTTTGTTCTGCATCGAACGACCCATTAATCCGAAATCTATTTGCGGTGAGTTTGTGCGGTGTTTGTATTTGTTCAGAATAGATTCCATCATGTAAAGTCATATTCCAATTTGTCTGAAAATCACCGCCAATAATATTTTTCCAAGTTGACTGTACTAAATCATATCCTTTAGTGAATTCACCGGTGTTAATTAAACCAATCATCTCAATATTGCTGATGCCGTTAAATAGTGGCAAAATTTGCGGTTGTGTGATACCAATATGACCATCAACCGATTGGGTGTCGTTCCATTCTTCTAAGAAATGACTTTGGTTAATATGCCATTCAACGAGTTGTGCCGTTTCATCAACATGAGAACTTAGCTGTATGGAATGTTCAGCACTTTCAATAATATTTCTAATCTTTGAAGAGCTTGTTGCTGAATAAACCGGATTAGTGCCGATCATTATGATCGTGGAAGCATTTACTTCATCTAATTCTTCAGAATTTGGTACAAGGTTTTCGGCAAGTTCGGTATATGAAATTGTGTTACCAATATTACCTAAAGTATCATTGATTGTTTGCGCCAAAGCATGAATGTTATCGGGTTGATTCCGTCCAACCGTTACCAAGCTTGCACCGCGGTTAGCAATCAAATCTGCAACTAATTCTTTAATAAATTTATCATCAAAGAGCGTATTAATATGTAATTGATCTACGCCATCTATTTTTACGCCTTGTTTGACTAATTCTTTCCCTACAGCAATTGTGAAATCGGCAATTTGATCATTTTTAACGATTATACGGTGATCAGCCATTCCGCCAGTTACGCTCATAGAACTTTCAGCGATATATAAACGGTTCATAGTATCATTTTGAGATTTTACGCGCCGACCATTGGCAAAACCCATTGAATTGCGGATAGAGCCGGATTCATGAAACAGGAAATCAGAATCAATTGATAAAATTACTTGAGCTTTTTCAAAATTATAATATGGTATGGCATATTTTCCGGTAGCTTGTTTTACGCCATTTAGAATATTTTCTTCATTAACCGGATTATAGATGACCCATTTTGCTTTCGGGAAAGTCCGATGGAATTCATTTTTTAGCCGCGCAAAAGTAGGAGCAGTAGAAGCTTCGGAAACTACTACTAAACCGTCACCCTCGTTGGATACATAGGAATTATATAATTCATTCCAAGTAGAATAAAAATCCTGCAAAGTTGCCGGACTGCCATTTTTTAAGACAGCTGTTGACCGGTCAGGATCATACAAGTTCAGTATTTCAGCCTGAGTGAAAGCATCGGTTTTGCCGAGTGTTGAAGGATGTTTTTTATTCCCTTCGATTTTTGTCGGGCGGCCTTCATGATTTTCGATTATAAGACCAAGTGCGTCAAATCCGTTTTGAAAAGATGTTGCATAATAATTAGGGATGCCGGGGATTACTTCTTCCGGTGCAACGACATAAGGGATAATCTTTTCAACCGGTCGGCGGCATCCGGCAAGTCCGGCCAATGCTAATGAAGCCCCCATGAGGTTCAAGAACTCCCGGCGTGAAAATCCATTACTCTCATTTTTGTCCTTTGCCACCACTGCCTGGATATCTTTATTGTCGGACAATTCAGCGAGACTTTGCCAATATTTTTTACCGGTCGGCTTGGCTGATTTCACTTCTTTACTCATCGATGGCATCCTTGACAATCGGTTGGCGGACTAATGTGTAATTCTTTGATCATTTGTTCTGCAAACTGGAGGTGGTCTTCACTGCGCTTCCAATTCATATTGGTAACTTCTGAAATTGGTCTTATGTGTTCGGTGGGATCACGATGGCAGTCCAAACACCATTTCATACTCAACGGTTCCATTTGGACGACCACATTCATACGATCCACACGGCCATGGCAACTTACGCAGCCAATTCCGGCATTGGTGTGAGCGGAATGATCAAAATAAACATAGTCCGGCGATTTATGGACTTTTATCCATTGAATGGGAATATTATTATCCCAGCTTGCTTTAACAACCTTTAGCGAGTCACTGTCCGCTTTAATCATCGTATGGCAATTCATACAGGTTTGAGTCGGTGGCACACCGGCAACAGCCGATGTTTCCACGCCGACGTGGCAGTAGCGGCAATCCATTCCTAATTCACTAACGTGGAATTTATGGCTATACGGAACCGGTTGTTCCGGCTGATAACCGACATCCGTATAATAAGGTGATCCCCAATACCAAAAGGCAAATATGATAAAAAGAATAATTAATATAACTGCAATCAAAAAATAAACGGGAGTAACATTGGCCTTTTTTGAGAACAGTTGCGCCACTATTTGCCTTTGGATTCCTTAGTATTGATCATATTTTAATAAAAAATTAGGCTGAACATTAATTGTATTTTAATAATATTGTCAATAATTGTACAATTAAATTTTACTAAAATAGTAAAGTTTTGTGTGATAAGCGGTTTAAAAATTCAATGGAATTGCGGTCATATATCAATCATAACTCGATATGTAAAAAAATAGTTAATATTTAACGCATTTTGAATAATCATAAAGACAATTATGAAAATTTTAATAGCAATATCTAGCAAAGAATATTCCGAGCCCACCTTACACGTTGGAATGTGGGCTGCCAAAGCTTTCAATGCTTCGGTAACTATTGCTTATGTTGGTCAGAAAATCAGTGCTTTCAGCACCAGTGATGTCGGCTTGGCGCAAGAAAGCAATGCCAAGTGGGGTATTGAAAGACCGGGCGTTAAAGTTTTAGAATGGGCGTTCAATTATCTTGCCAAAAATGAGTACATAACCTTGGACGAAGCCAAAGCAGGCTTCAATAGAAATACACTCGTGGATCACGGTAAGAACAGGGTAGAGGTGCATCTCAAGGGAAATTATTGTGAAGGAGTTGATCTGATCTTACGGCGTGGCGACATAATTCCTGAATTGCGGCATGAGGTTGCCCACAATGGTTATGACATTACCGTTATTGGCCGAAGCCAGAAAAGGCGCATGGCGCATGATTTAGTTCAGTACATAGACAGTTCAATTTATGTGGTGAGAGATTTATTGCCGTTTAAGGATTTCAGGATATTACAGGCGGTTGATGACTCCAAGGGAACTGCCAAGGCACTGTTATACGGAATGCAAGTTGCCCAAGCCTTCAATATGCCTGTGGATGTATTGACCGTATCAAAGCGTGATAATTTCGGGAAAGGTTATAAGAGGGCTCACAATAAAGCATTGAAAACATTTGAGAAAGCCGGCATTGAAGCCAACAGTATTCTGAAAGTTGGCGATCCGGTCGAAACGATTATCAACACTGCCACAAAGTATCATCTGATTGTAATGGGCAATTCACAGCTTAATCCCGTAGTACAATTTTTTAAAGGTAGCAAACCGCTCAAGGTTATGAAGAACTGTAATTCGCCGATTTTAATTGTTAAATAAGATGCTTACTAATCGCTCATTAAATACGATTATTTTCTGGCTATCGCAGAAGCGATGGTTCATTTTTGCATTGATAATTGGTGCGGTTTTCTATTTATTGCCAACGCCGGAAGGTTTGACAACTGAAGGTCACCACATTTTAGTTATTGTTGTTATCGCGATTTTTCTGATCATCTTTGAACCGATTCCGTTACCGGCAATTGCCTTCATTGTATTGATATTAGAAGTTTTGTTCAGTATTGCTTCGCCGAATGACGCTGCCAAATCATTTTTTAGTGATGCGGTATTTTTTATAATGGGTTCGTTGATGCTTGCTGTTGCGATTGTGAGTCAGGGGCTCGATAAACGGCTTGCCCTCGGAATAGTCAGGATAACCGGTAACAAAACATGGAAATTGGTTTTAGGATTTTTAGGCATATCAGCCATTCTATCGTCATTTATTGGTGAACATACGGTAACGGCAATGATGATGCCGGTAAGTCTGACATTGCTGCATTATACCAAGGCTGATCCCAAGCAATTAAAAAGGCTTACACCGTTATTATTATTCTCGATCGCTTATGGCAGCGCGATGGGTTCCATCGGAACACCTTCCGGAGGCGGACGAAATGTAATAATGTTGGATTACTGGCGCGAATTTGGAATTGCCAACATTACTTATTTGAAATGGATGAGTTATGCCTACCCAATGCTATTAGTTGAAATCCCATTAGCTGCTTTGATATTGTGGTTTACTTTCAAACCGGAACATACCACAATGGATACTGCCGTAAGAAAATTAAAAGTAGATGTTGCCAAAGCCGGTAAAATGACTTCCAAGGAAATCTCTGCCATTGGCATATTTATTATTGTGTTCTTAGGTTGGGTATTTTTAAGTCCGAAAATCGGATTGGGAATTGTTGCGTTAATTGGTGTGGTGCTGTATTTATTATTCGGATTAATAAATTGGGAAAGCCTTAATCGCAATACCAATTGGGGCGTGATTTTACTATTCGGCGCTGCGATTTCAATGGGAATCCAAATGAAAGATACCGGCGCGGCGTTATGGGTTGCCGAGAATGCCATTGTCTTCTTAGAAAAAATAACACCGAATATTGAACTGTTGCGGTGGTTCGTATCGGTGTTCTTGACCGGTATTTTGACTAATTTGCTCAGCAATGCCGCCACTGTTGCGGTTATCGGACCGATTGTCCTTAATATGGGTGGCGACCAAATAATTATCGGATTTTCAACTGCCATTGCATCCGCTTTTGCGTATTTAACGGTTGTGGCATCACCTACCTGTATGATCATCCATTCGAGCGGATTGGTAAAATCCAAAGACTATCTGCGAGCGGGGTGGAAAATGTTTTTAATGTCGGTTATTGTTCTGTTTATTTTTTCACAGATATGGTAGTTGAGCATGCTCAAACCGCCTAAACTGAATGCCGGCGCAACCCTTGGCATTGTATGTCCTTCCTATTATATTGATAAAAAAATATATCAGCGTACAGCGCAATATTTTACACAGAACGGTTTCAGGATAATTGAAGGTAGAACGCTCAATTTGCGAAATAATTTGTATGCCGGCACTCCTGAGGAAAGGGCAAGTGACGTCATAGATTTTTTCCGGAATCCGGAAGTTGATGCCATTGTCTGTGCCCGCGGTGGCTACGGTGCCAACCGTGTTGTACCATTGTTAGATTATAATGTAATAAAAAATAGTCCCAAAATATTTATCGGCTTTAGCGATATTACCGCATTGTTGTTATCAATTACTCAGAAAACCGGATTGGTTACTTTTCATGGTCCGATGCTGACATCCTATAAAAATGGATTCGTTGAATACAATTTTAAACATTTTGTTGATATACTTTGCGGAAAACAGCTACAGGTAATAAAATCTCAGTCAGATCAGGAAATAAAAGTTCTGAAGCACGGTAAAGCGACCGGTGCATTGTGGGGTGGTAATTTATGTTTGCTAATTAACAGACTTGGCACGAGTGGTCAATTAAAGACTGATGGTTGCATCCTGTTTATCGAAGACACTGGCGAACATTTCTACCGTTTAGATAGAATGCTATACCATTTAAAAGAAGCCGGTACATTTGATAATATTGAAGGATTAGTAATAGGTGAAATGACCGATCTCAAGGATACCGATCCGCCGTTCGGCTACTCGATTGATGAAATAGTTTTGGATGTTTGTGAAGGATTAGATATCCCGATTATCACTAATTTCCCTTGCGGACATGGAAAATATCAAGCTACTTTACCTATTTCTATGCCGGTTGAGTTAAAGACTGACAATGATGAACCAATGGTAACGGTTTTGCAATCTCCGGTTTTATGATGGAAATTAGATCGCCAAAGATCACAAAAATAGCATGGGGCAGTATTGAGATAGATAGTACTCAAGTGTTCAAGGATGTCAAATTATATCCCGGCGATGCAAGAGCATGGAATTGGCATGAAACCGGTACAAGGCATTCCACCGGAATACAATATTCTGATGTGCGAGAATTGATCGAAAATGGTGCGGAAGAAATCATCTTGACAAAAGGAGTATTAGGACGATTAAGAGTATCCCCCAAATTAGTTGAGCAATTAGAAACGGAAGGATTGAAAGTTAACGTCTTAAAAACCAAAGCAGCGGTTAAGCTCTATGATTCTCTAATTAAAAGGAAAAAGGTTGGCGCCTTAATACACACGACATGTTGATTACCATTATACTTTTAATAATTTTAGTAGCAGGCTTTTCGATTTATGTTGCATCGCACTCATATAAATTTGAAAAAGAAACAAATAAATATACACCGGCGAAATATGGTTTCGAATTTGAAGAAATGTCAATTCCAACTAAAAACGACAAGCGGTTGTATGGATGGTGGATTCCGGCTGGCAATCCATCTGATGAAGAATTGCCGACCATCATCCTAGTTCATGGTTGGGCAAGAAATGTGGATCGGATGATGTCCTACATCAAGCAATTGCATCCCGCCGGATATAATTTATTGGCATTCGATTCGCGTTGTCATGGGCAGAGTGATGACGATAAATTCTCATCAATGCCCAAATATACCGAGGACATTCAGGCGGCAATTGCCTACTCGCTCAAGCTGCCTAATGTGGATGAAAACCGGATTGGTCTATTAGGCCTGTCAATGGGTGGAGCTGCCTCAATTTATGCGGCTTCTATGGATAATCGAATTCGAGCTGTGGCAACGGTGGGCGCCTTTTCACATCCTGAAAAAGTGATGGGATTGGAACTTAGAAAGCACAAAATACCTAATCCTATTGTTTGGCTTATATTTCGTTATATGGAAATAAGGATCGGTAGAAGATTTAGTCAGATTGCTCCATCAAATAATATCGCTAAGAGCGATGCTAAATTCCTGCTGATCCATGGCATTAATGATGAAACAGTTCCGCTTGAGCAGGGAAAAGAATTGTATGATTCGAGCCTGCAATCAAATACTACGCTGTGGGAAGTGGATGGGAAAGGTCATTCTGATTGTAATCATCATCCGGAGTTTTGGCTTAAAGTTTTAGAGTTTTATGAAGTGAATTTATAGAACTAAGTATTTATTCAATGAAGTCACCCCTCCAATCTTCGCTAAAGCTATGATACACAAGTCTTACTAAAATAATTTACCACCCTGTTATCCCCTCCTAAAATAGGAGGGGACTATGGGGAGGTATTAAACGATGATGAGCGCAACGAAGAAGAATCCCTATACTTAGATTCTTCACTTATCCGCCTTTGGCAGACAAGCCCGCCTCAGGCGAGCAAGCTTTCGCGGGAATGACAATATAAATAAAGAAGGGCTCGAAGGAGCCCTTCTGATTTCTTGTTGATTTATTGCTTCACAGCTTTAACGTAATAATACTTGTGCGTCGTAGCGTCAGCGCAGAAGCACTTGTGTTGCGTAGTGCTAACGTAATAACACTTGTGCATCGTAGCGTCAGCGAAGAAGCAACAACTTAGCTGTTTTTGTTGTATTATTTGATGTAATCCTACTTAAGTAGATACCTGCCGGTACTTGATTAAGGTTACTGTCTGTTCCATTCCATTCAATACTATGCCATCCCTGTTGTTGTTCGGCGTTAAGTAAAGTAGTTATCAGTTTACCACTTATATCATAGATCCGTATTTCTACCTTACTATTATTCTCTAATCCATAAGTTATTGTAGTCGTAGGATTAAATGGATTAGGATAAGCAGGAAGTACCGTAAAGGATTCTATGGTTGATGATAATGGCTTTTGTTCTACTGTTATCGTTCTTGTCGCATGATAGGTTACTATTCCATCATAAGCTACATCTGCTAATCTATACTCATAGCTTGTATTAGCATTCACCAATTTATCAACATACTCATAATCAGTCGGAAGACTTGTAGTTCCTTTACCCATTAATGCTTCAGCTGTCTTATAGCTTGCTATTTCTGTCCAACTACTTGCTTGTGTTGAGATATCGCCTTTGATTCTTCTTTCAAGGATAAAACCAAAGTTCTCAAATTCACTCTCCGTATTCCAAGTACATAAAACTCCCTCAAGCGTATTCTCAACTATGAATGAGGTCAGTTCGACCGGAAGGGACCCGTCAGGTTTAACTTTCGCAACGAAAATATCACTACTTCCCGCGCTTGTTAGATTATAGGTATTAGCAGAAGGATCAAAATCCGCTGTTCCTTGAAAATATCCGGTGACATAACTATTTCCTGAACCATCCACTGCTATTCCGTATCCATAGTCTGCAGACGTTCCACCCATATTTCCGGCCCATACATAATTACCACTCGCATCATACTTGGCTATAAATATATCATTGTTCCCGGCACTGGTCAGGTTAGCTGTCCCTGCTCCCGGATCAAAATCTGCTGTTCCTTGAAAGTATCCGGTTACATAACTATTACCTGAACCATCTACTGCTATTCCGAATCCAAATTCATCAGATGTTCCGCCGGCTTGTATCGCCCAAGCGTAATTACCACTCGCATCATACTTGGCTATAAATATGTCATAGCCCCCGGCACTGCTCAGGTTAACTGTTCCTGTTCCCGGATCAAAATCTACTGTTCCTTGAAAGTATCCGGTGACATAACTATTTCCTGAACCATCTACTGCTATTCCGTATCCAATGTCATTAGATGTTCCGCCGGCTTGTATCGCCCAAGCGTAATTACCACTTGCTTCATACTTGGCTATAAATATGTCATTGTTCCCGGCACTGCTCAGGTTAGCTGTCCCTGTTCCCGGATCAAAATCTACTGTTCCTTCAAAATATCCGGTTACATAACTATTTCCCGAACCATCCACTGCTATTCCGAATCCAAATTCATTAGATGTTCCGCCCATATTTCCGGCCCATACATAATTACCGCTCGCATCATACTTGGCTATAAATATGTCAATGCTCCCGGCACTGCTCAGATTGGCTGTCCCTGTTCCCGGATCAAAATCCGCTGTTCCTTGAAAGTATCCGGTGACATAACTATTTCCCGAACCATCTACTGCTATTCCGTATCCAATGTCATAAGACGTTCCGCCCATATTTCCTGCCCATACGTAATTACCACTTGCATCATACTTGGCTATAAATATATCCCTGCTCCCGGCACTGGTCAGGTTAGCTGTCCCTGCTCCCGGATCAAAATCCGCTGTTCCTTGAAAGTATCCGGTGACATAACTATTTCCCGAACCATCTACTGCTATTCCGTATCCATAGTCAGCAAACGTTCCACCCATATTTCCGGCCCATACATAATTACCGCTTGCATCATACTTGGCTATAAATATGTCACCGCTCCCGGCACTGGTCAGGTTAGCTGTCCCTGCTCCCGGATCAAAATCTACTGTTCCTGAAAAATATCCGGTGACATAACTATTTCCCGAACCATCTACTGCTATTCCGTATCCATAGTCATAAGATGTTCCGCCGGCTTGCAGGGCCCATTGGGCAAATAGAGTTGAGAACATTAGAAAAATTGGAATAATGACTTTAGCGGTTTTCTGCATATCTACTCCTGTGGTTAATATTGATCCATAGATCAATTGATTTACTATCTAACTATATTCAAATATTCTGTACAGACAAGCTATTTATAGGATAAGAGAAGGGGCTTATCTTTTTCTGATAAATAGCTCACGGGGTAGATGTTAATGAGTATAATCAATACAAATCAATAATTTATATCGTTAATATAAACACTTGAACCTTTAGTGATTTTTTATACAGTTTACTTACAATAAAAAGCCCCGCAAATGCGGGACAAGTCCTCGCAATGACAGTTATCAAACTCTCAAGGTTTCAAAAACCTTGAGAGTTTTTTACACTTGCCTGTGCCGCTCTGCGGTGATACGGAATCCATTTTAAAATAATAGATTCCCGTTTGCAGGAATGACAACATATTAAAAATAGTAATCATTATTATTATTGTTTATTACAAGAATATATACTAACTTTTCAATCATTTATTGAAACAAATATGCGACACAGTAAACAACGGGATTTAATTTTAGAAATTGTGCAAGGGACTAATGAACATCCCACGGCTGATTGGGTTTACACTGAAGCTCGTAAATTTTTACCTAATATCAGCTTAGGTACGGTTTATCGGAATCTCGGACAATTGGTAGCAAATAAAGATTTGAATACTGTTAATGTTAATGGTATCGTTCATTATGATGCATTTTTAGCAAATCATCAGCATTTTCAATGTACTTCATGTGGAAAAGTGTTCGATATCGAAATAAGTACAAAAGAATTTGTATCGCAAATTGATACAAAAACCAATCATAAGATAGACAAGTGCCAGGTACAATTATTTGGCATTTGTGAGAAATGTAAAAACAATTAATAATTGAGGATAATAAATGTTAGTAACAAAAAAAGCACCAGATTTCACAGCTACCGCCGTGATGCCGGACGATAGTTTCAAGGATATCAGTCTATCCGATTATAAGGGTAAGAAAGTCGTATTATTTTTCTATCCTTTGGATTTTACTTTTGTATGTCCAACTGAAATCATCGCCTTTGATCATCGCTTGGCGGAATTTGAAAAAAGAAATGTTCAGGTTTTAGGCTGTTCGGTTGATTCCAAACATAGTCATTGGGCTTGGCGCAATACCGATGTAAACGAAGGTGGCATTGGTAAAGTCAAATATCCGATAATCGCTGATATTGATAAATCAATCTCACGTAAATACGATGTGTTAGTTGGTTCTATACCTGCTTATGTTGAAACGGAAGACGGTGAAGAGGAAACATCGGTCGGTGGTAATGTAGCTTTACGCGGATCTTTCTTAATAGATGAAGAAGGTGTTGTGCGTCACGCAGTGTTAAATGATTTACCGTTAGGGCGGAATATTGATGAAATGTTGCGCACGATTGATGCACTGTCTTTCAATCAGGAGCATGGCGAAGTCTGTCCGGCCGGTTGGCAAGATGGTGATAAAGCCATGAAAGAAACGCACGACGGTGTAGCTGATTATTTAGGGAAGAACGCCGAAAAATTATAAACTTAGATTGTTGCGAGGAGTACGCGAAGAAGCAATCTCCATAATACATTAGGAGATTGCTTCTCTTCGAAACAACAATATAGAAAGGAGAAATTATGACACACAAATTACCGGAATTACCATATAGTTATGATGCGCTTGAACCTTATATTGATGCGCAGACAATGGAGATACATCATAGTAAACATCATCAGGCATACGTAAATAATTACAATAATGCGATTAAGGGAACTGAGTTAGAAGGCCAAGATTTAGAAGAAGTTTTTAAGTCAATAGCAAATCAGTCGGCGGCGATCAGGAATAATGGTGGAGGCATATTTAACCACAATTTCTTTTGGGAAATAATGGGTCCGAGTGGCAGCGGCTCACCAAAAGGAAAATTACTTGATGATATCAAATCAACTTTTGGTTCATTTGAAGCATTCAAAGAAGCGTTCGGTAATGCCGCCGTAACGCGATTCGGCTCCGGTTGGGCATGGTTAGTTGTTAACAACGGCAAACTTGTTGTTACTTCAACCCCGAATCAGGATAATACTTTAATGGATGTTGCTGACGTACAAGGTACACCGATTATAGGTTTGGATGTTTGGGAACATGCCTACTATCTAAAATATCAAAATAGACGTCCGGACTATGTATCCAATTTTTGGAACGTTATTAATTGGGATTATGTTGAAGGATTGTATGAGAAATAATCAATAATACGTTAATTCGACTATTTTAACTTTAGATAATAAAAAGCCTCTGTCACAGAGGCTTTTTATGTTTGACAACATATCTTAAATTTTACGGTCTTAATTTTATATGTATTTGTAAAAATCCATTTACATTGATAAATAAAGCATCTTGAAAAACAGATGCTTTATTTTTTTTTGTGTTACCTGTAAATTCTGCGGCTGATAATAAGGCATTTATTTTTATTTATATAAGGTATGGATTAATGGTGACTTGGAACAAAAAGAATTTTATAAGTGATTTACGTAAAAATTGTACAAGAGAAATCGCAAAAATTGGGATTGAGTTAATTGAATTTTCCGAAAAATTTGCCGATAATATTACTTGGGGGCGCGGTAGCGATAATGGCACGCTGACTTTCCGGTGTGAATCGGATGCCGGACTCATTCCGTTATTCCATTTTAGTTCTGACGGTAAGATAAATTTATTGATCAATTTTTTACGCACCAAAGATATTCCAAAGCAAGTGATCAAGGATTTGGAGTTAAAATTAGAATCTAATTTTTTGCGTGAATATGATGAAGAAATGTATCCGTCGGATATATTCGAGAATGCCGAGGCTTTGTTCCATACAAAAACACAATTAGAGAAATTTTTGAAAACTATTGAAGGTGTTGTATATCGTTTGAAACAATAGTGATTGGATAAATAATATTTTATTAGCCCTGTTAAAAATTGGCAGGGCTATTTTATAATAATTAATTAGGATAATAAATGAAAGTAAAGATTAAAGAGATCAATTCCTATTCAAGGGAACTGGCGGTACAACTGGATTGGCAAGAAATTGAGGAAGATTTTAGAAAGTTTGTTGAAAAATTTGGAAAACAAATCAAAATGCCTGGATTTCGACCGGGTAAAGTTCCCAAGCAGGTTATCGAGAAGCAGTACATGCCTTTGATCGAATCACAATTCGTAGAGGAAAATATCCAAAAATATTATTTACAGGCTTTACGCGAAAAGGAACTTGTCCCCGTTAATAAAGCTGAGATCAAGGATGTTCATTTTCATCATAATGAGCATTTTAATTTTACAGCAGTTTTTGAGATTGAGGTAGAAGTTCAGTTGCCGGAACTGAAAAAGAACAGCATTAAAGTTGATAAAACAGTTTATGTAACCGATGAAAAAGATTTGGAATTGACAATTGAGGATATGCGCCAGTCGCGAGCAACGATGCAAACAGTAGAAGACGGAGCACAAGAAGGACATTTTATATTTGCTGATCTGCAAAAGTTAGATGAGAGCGGTGTTCCGGTAATCGGTGATAAACTTGAAAAAAGGTATATTAAGGTCGGGGATGGTATTTTTGCCGATGATAATATGAAAAAATTGATCGGTTTGAAAGCCGGTGACAAAGCGCAGGTTATGATACCGGAGAGTGAGGATGTAAATTCCAAAAAAGATCCTTTTGAAATCTCTGTGATAAATGTTGAACAACAAGTCCTTCCTGAAGTAAATATGGATTTCGTAAAGCAAATGGATCCGGATGCTTCGGACGTTGACAGTTGGAAAGCAAATGTCAAAGAACAGATCGAAAAAGGATATGAGCAAAGAGCAACCGAGCAGTTTGACAGAGCGATATCCGATGCAATGATCGAAAAAATCAATCCTGATTTTGCGCCATCTATGGTTGAATCATACCTTGATCATATAATTGAAGATGTTAAGAAACAGAATCAAGGCGCTGAACTCGATGAAGAAAAAGTTCGTGAAACATATCGTCCATTGTCGGAAAGAAATTTGAAATGGTATTCAATCAGAAATGCCATCATAAAAGATCAGGATTTTAAAATTTCAGCGGAAGAGGTGAAAGCTGAAATTGATCGTTTACAAAAGGACACCCCCAAACAAGCAAAAGAAATCGAAAAATTCTATAAGAAACCAAGTAATAAAACACGTCTTGAAGATGATCTTATGGAGAAGAAAATCATTGATTATTTGATGGAATTTGTCAAAGTTAAAGAGGTTAAAGTTTATACAAAGGATCTTCGCAAAGATAAGGTATAGGAGTTCACTATGAGTAATATAAAATCGCAATTAATTCCGATGGTTGTTGAACAGACGGGCAGGCATGAGCGGTCGTATGACATCTATTCACGTTTACTTAAAGACCGTATTATATTTTTAAGTACAGCGATTGATGACCACGTAGCTTCATTGGTTGTTGCCCAATTATTATTTTTAGATGCAGCCGATCCGAAACAAGATATTTATTTATATATTAATTCGCCGGGAGGCTATGTTTCAGCCGGATTGGGGATATACGATACGATACAATATATTAAACCGGATGTTGTTACAATCTGTATTGGTCAAGCCTCAAGCATGGGAGCATTCCTTTTAGCAGGCGGAAAAAAGGAAAAACGTTTTGCTCTGCCGAATGCACGAATTATGATCCATCAACCGTTAGGGGGAGCAGAGGGACAGGCGAGCGATATAAAAATACAAGCGGATGAAATTTTATTCTTAAAACAGAAGGTCAACAAAATTTTAGCCGGCAATACTAAAAAATCACTTAAGCAGATTGAAAAAGATACCGACCGCAATTTCTTTATGAGTCCTGAGGAAGCGGTTGAATATGGACTCATTGATAAGATTTTAACTAACCGACCATAATAAAAAGCCCCGAATATTCGGGGCTTTTTTTATTCCTTTAAATATAAGTTATTTCATCATCAGCATTTTGCGGGTTTGCGTAAATCCTTCGGCTTCCATTTTAAGGAAGTAAACACCGCTGACAACTTGTTGATCCAACTGATTTTTACCATCCCAAGTGAAGGAGTATTTACCGGCGAACAAATTTCTGTTCTCGGAGTAGATTACCTGCCCAAGTAAATCATAAACAGTGAATTTTACTAAACCATCATTGGGAGTAGTGAAATCAAATGTCGTACTTGGATTGAACGGATTGGGATAATTTGTTCCTAAGCTAAAGTCCTTCGGAATTGAAACAATGCCGCTTGGATCGATAGCGACAGTTCCACCGCCAATACTCACATATGCGCGAATCAGATAGTTCCAATATTTTTGTGGTGTCCCACCATCATGAAATATCCACCATTGCGCGCCTCCACCTTGATCAGTAAAGGTTCTACTATGGAACTCTCCATCATCTGGCATTGCCCTGACTAAAATATTTGGATTACTTGGATCATTACCTAAAGCATAAGATACAACAAAATCATTACTAGCATCAATATTGCTCGTAGATAGATCGATTTTATACCAGTCAGAGTTATCACTTATGTTCAATTGGCTTGGAGTGCGCAAGGCTGGACCATGTAAAAAATTAGTACCATCGTGTTCAGTTAGGCTCATAATTATTCTACCAGTTCCCGCGAAAAATGTTTTAATACTGTCTAATTTTGCTCCTTGTACTCCTGTAAATATTACTGCGATGCTATCACCTGTGGCCAAACCAAAAGAGCCATCAGAGATTCCGTCCTCGTAAGCAAGTTCCATAGATACAGCCTCACCTGTGCCGGTTGATGTGTAAGTATAGCTCTCACTATTACCATCAGTGTGAACATTAAAAATAATTAATGTGGCAGTAGTAAAAGGGTCTCCGTACCCCGATGGAGTATATGAACCACTATTATTAGTTATTGTTATGTCATCAATTTCCGTTGGATTGCCGGTTTTAACAGCACAAAATCGTAATGTACCATCTACCTGTGAAAAGTTAATATTTAAATCACTACCGCCTGAAAATGTAATGTAATTGGCGCCTTGGTTTGCAACTGATCCGGTATTGCTTGCGTTTAGATTGCCAACGTGATAAAAAGTAGGCGTTATAGATGTAATGGGTGAATATGTATATCCATATTTTGGATCTATTGATGTGTTATTTAGATAATTAGCGATTAAGAAATCTTTATAAACACTTCTAAAATCTCTGGTGCCATTTGAATATTTGCTAAATGTAGCATCAAAGTTAACCCAAGAGGGGTAGGAGTTGACGACAAAATCTCTCAGTATATCAATCCCAAATTGCTCATAAATATATAAGGTCCAATGTGCAGCACGCGAATAATCATCCAAGGTTGAGGGGGTAGTGTCCCAACTTAATAAGTTCACATTTGGATTCTGGGCATATAAATTATTACTACGCAATCCATAACCACAAATATAAGCTGCTATCTCTGAACACCCCTCATTAACAAATGTTATTTCATTGTTGTCCCAGTTCCAATGGATCATGTGTTGAAATTCATGGGCAGTAGTATTTAGTACATCAGTACGATCAGTTATGAGATCAGCCGGATTACAGTCCATATAAAAAATTTCTGCTTCATTACTTCTTGTACCATCTTCTCCACTATCAGCTTGTTGATTTAAGGAATAAAAATATCCAGCCACGTAGCCACCTGAACCATCATAGCCATCTTTAATATCAAGAATTAAAATAATTATTTTCGGGTCATTATCAACATCGGGTGGATCTCCGAATACTCTTGTGTCAACATTAAAAATTCCATCATTGTATGGAGCATCAGCGGGAGTAGTATTATCAAATGCTTCCACAATTGCATCTACGGCTGATTGATCAACTCTGTTTGTTCCCCAAACGGCGTCTTCCACAAAAACATAACAATGATTCCCTACAGCACGACAAGTTGATGGAACTTGATATTGTTGATCTCCACTATCAGAGTCGGCAAGGTAATCAGCCCACCATGTATATGTACTGCCT
>JANQGY010000010.1 GCA_028282845.1 bacterium
AGGAAGTACCGTAAATGATTCTATTGTAGATGATAATGGCTTTTGTTCTACTGTTATTGTTCTTGTGGCATGATAGGTTACTATTCCATCATAAGCTACGTCAGCTAATCTATATTCATAGCTTGTATTAACATTCACTAATTTATCAACATACTCATAATCAGTTGGAAGACTTGTAGTTCCTTTACCCATTAATGCTTCATCTATCTTATAGCTTGCGATCTCATGCCAACTACTTGCTTGTGTAGAGAGATCGCCTTTGATTCTCCGCTCAAGGATAAAACCTAAATTCTCAAACTCACTCTCTGTATTCCAAGTACATAAAACTCCCTCAAGCGTATTCTTAACTATGAATGAGGTCAGTTCTACCGGCAAAGTTGCATCTTCAAAAAACACCCGGGCATGTCCTGCATCAGAGCCGGTACCGTCATTTTGAGGTGCACCAATTGCCACGCGCTTTCCGTTTGATGATAAAGAAACAGAATGCCCTGAATAGTCATTAGCTACTTCTCCATCTATATCACTCCCAATCTGTGTCCATACTCCTCCCGACTCAGAATATACCCGTGCATGACCGGCATCAGCTCCGGTACCGTCATTTAGATAAGCCCCGATCGCGACACGGGTACCACCTGATGATAAAGAAACCGACCAACCTGATTGGTCACCGGCAGCCTCTCCATCAATATCCGAACCGACCTGTGTCCATACTCCTCCCGACTCAGAATATACCCGTACATGACCTGCATTATTACCAACACCATCATTCTCAGGTGCGCCAATTGCTACACGGGTACCATCTGAGGATAATGAAACTGAATATCCTGATTGGTCACCGGCAGCCTCTCCATCAATATCCGAACCGACCTGTGTCCATACTCCTCCCGACTCAGAATATACCCGTGCATGACCGGCATTACCACCACCACCATCATTCTCACGTGCGCCAATTGCTACACGGGTACCGTCTGGAGATAAGGCTACTGAATATCCGGAATAGTCATAGGCACTTTCCCCGTCAATATCAGAACCAATCTGCGTCCATGTTCCACCCGACTCGGAATATACTCGCACATGACCCGCATCAATTTTACCAGAGCTGTCATTTAGAGGAGCTCCAACTGCTAAACGTTTACCATCAGATGATAATGAAACTGAGAATCCTAATTGATCACCGGCAGTTTCTCCATCTATATCACTGCCCACCTGGGTCCATACGCCACCGGACTCGGAATATACCCGTACATGACCCGCATCAGTTCCAGTACCGTCATTATATCTAGCACCAATTGCTGCACGGGTGCCATCCGAAGATAAGGCAACTGATATTCCTGAATTGTCATTAGCAGCTTCCCCGTCAATATCAGAACCAACTTGCGCCCACACACCGCCGAATTCCGAGTATACCCGCACATGACCCGCATCAGTTCCAGTACCATCATTTAGATAAGTTCCAATCGCTATACGTGTTCCATCCGAAGATAAGGAGACTGTTAGTCCTGAATTGTCTCCGGCGGCTTCTCCATCTATATCTGTACCTACCTGTCCCCAATCTTGAGCAAATAGGGTTGAAAGTATAAATGAAATTGTTATAATGAACTTAACATTTTTCAGCATTGGATTCCTCTTTTTGATCATTTAGATCGAAAACCATTGTAGACTGTACAGAGCGCATTCTAAATTATCCTGAAATTTGTCCACAACTGGCAAAAGGCCTGTCTTCATTAATGCAACTTCATTTCTCATACAGATTCGCACTTCATAAGTTGTTATAATATATTAATTATACTGCATATAAGGAAAAGACTAAATGTACCTATTTTTTATATAAAAGATTTTCTGATATTATTTTTGCATTATCATTTCTTTTTTCCATTCTAAGTGAAACTAAGAATCCAATTAATTGATTCTTACTATGTTCAGAATGACATGTTTTTGTTCCCCTCTTGAGCGCTTGTCCGCCTTTGGAGAAAGATACTCCGACTTGTCATAGAGATTTACCAAACTTTCCTATTTTAAGTTTTTGTACTTTTATCCGGCGTTGCATAAGAATAGCCGGACGTGGTAAAATTCATCTTAGATTAATTAGGAATATGATGATTTATAATAATATCACGGAAACGACAAAAAATACACCTACCGTTAAACTTAATTCTATCGGCAAAGAATTAGATTGTGATCTCTACGTCAAATGCGAATTCTTAAATGCCGGTGGCTCACTAAAAGATCGTATCGGCGTACGAATGATCGCCGAGGCGGAACAAGCAGGACGTATTAAACAGGGCGATACAATTATCGAAGCAACTTCGGGAAATACCGGAATCGGTTTGGCGCTTGCCTGCGCCGTTAAAGGCTATAAATTAATTGTAACCATGCCCGAAAAAATGAGTATGGAAAAAGAAGTGGTCTTGCAGGCGTTAGGAGCACAAATCGTCCGCACCAAAACCGAATTACCACATGACCACCCCGACAGCATGATGGGAACTGCCGAGCGGTTGCACAAGGAAATTCCCAATTCGCATATTTTAGATCAATATATTAATTCAGCTAACCCCGATGCCCACTACTACGATACTGCCGGAGAAATATTGAAGGATTTTGCTAATAGTCTTGACATGATGGTAATCAGTGCCGGAACCGGCGGTACAATCACCGGCATTGCCAAACGGCTTAAAGAAGAAATTCCAAATATCACAATTGTCGGAGTTGATCCCTATGGTTCGATTCTCGCCGGTGGCGATGAGGTATTCGATTATTATGTAGAAGGAATCGGTTATGACTTTTTCCCTGATGTATTCGATCCATCTTTAGTTGATGAATGGGTAAAAACTGATGACAAAGAATCATTTTTGATGGCACGCCGCTTGATCAAAGAAGAAGGCTTATTAGTTGGCGGTTCAAGCGGAGCTGCAGTTTGGGGAGCATTGCAGGCAGCAAGCAAACTTAAAAAAGGACAAAAATGTTTAGTAATACTGCCGGACAGCATTCGCAATTATCTTAGCAAGTTTGTTTCCGATGAATGGATGCAGGAAAAAGGATTTTTATAAATTTTGATTTTTCAATACAATTCAGAATATATTCCCCTCTTGAGAGGGGAACTCGATTTATCGAGAGGGGTGTGTCAAAATAATATTAACTATACCCACCCCGTCTCCGACTTTGTCGGAGCCACCCCTCCAAAGGAGGGGACATTATACCTATCTGTACCTATTAGTGTAATTTGTGGTTAAATATGATATTAAAAAATATTGAGATAAAAGCCCGCCTTGATAATTATGAAGAAACACATCAAATAGTTCAAGCTATTTGTCCAAAACCTGAAAGTATTGAACGACAAGTGGATACCTTCTTTATCACTGGGCAAGGACGCTTTAAATTAAGAGAAACTAATGAGAGATCAGCGTTAATATATTATGACCGAATAGATTCAATTGATCCATCCCCTTCTGATATTTCAATATCATTTGTTAATGATCCGAAAACGATTAAAGATGTTTTATCAAAATCTTTGGGAATTCGCGGCGTAGTAAAGAAGAAGCGCGCTCTTTATCTTCACGGGCAAACCCGTATCCATTTGGATGACGTTGAAAATTTGGGCAAGTTCATTGAATTGGAAGTTGTAATTAATAAAGATCAGACTATAGAAGATGGTAGCAAAATTGCCAATGAAATAATGGATAAATTGAATATTGGAAAAGAAGATTTAATTGATGTGGCATATATTGATTTACAGGAAAAGTGATCCATGAAAAAAATCGTTATTATGTTATTTCTATTTTCGCTTGTAGCTGCGCAACAACAAGCGGATAGTGTAGGATTTTATGTTAAGGTTGGTGATCCCGCTCCCGATTTCACATTAACTTTTCCAAATGGCGAAATAACCTCCCTTTCAGACTTAAAAGGGAAAGTGATAATGTTACAGTTCACAGCCAGTTGGTGTTCGGTTTGCCGGCAGGAAATGCCTTATATTGAACAAAAAATATGGCAGGAATTACAATGCGAACAGCTTGCAGTGATCGGAGTTGACCGCGACGAACCGGTAGAGACCGTAATTAAATTTGCCGAGGATATGAAGATAACTTACCCATTAGCACTTGACCCAGGCGCTGAGATTTTCGGCTTATTTGCCGATAAACAAAGCGGTGTAACTCGCAACGTCATCATTGACAAAAGTGGGGAAATTGCACACCTGACGCGTTTATTCAATATGGAAGAGTTCGATGAAATGGTTGAAGTAATTAAAAAATTACTGAAACAGGATGACGGATGAGGGTAATCATGGGTCGGTCGGCAGAAATCAGAAGGAAGTCTAAATAATCATGGATCCGCTCTGGATTACAATAGCATTTGTCTTTGGCTTCCTTGCAAAATTTGTTGGATTGCCTCCGTTAGTAGGTTATTTGATTGCCGGATTTGTTCTCCATCAATTTGGCGCTGAATCGGGTGAATTCATTTCAATAATCTCTGAACTTGGTATAACGCTGCTGCTATTCACAATTGGACTCAAGTTCAAATTCAAAGATCTTTTACGAAAGGAGATTTGGTTAGGCACTTCCATCTACACGATTTCAATAGCCTTGCTATATTCTTTAATACTATTTGTATTCAGTACTATAATTATTTATCTGTTCAGTGAATTCAACTTAGCAACAATTTTTCTTATCGCTTTTGCGATGAGTTTCTCTAGTACGGTTTTTGCTATGAAATCTTTGGAAGACAAAGGTGAGGTACAAGCAATTCACGGCCGGATTGCCATAGGTGTATTGATTATTCAGGATGTATTTGCCGTCATTTTCATGGCAATCCTTTTTATAAATGATTTAAGTATTTGGGCACTTGCGATACCTGTTGCGCTTTTCCTTTTCCGCCCTGTTTTAATGAAAATTTTCGACTGGATCGGACATGGAGAATTACTAACGCTCTTCGGCTTATTCTTGGGATTAGTATTAGGTCCTGAACTATTTCAATTAGTAGGATTAAAAGCCGATCTTGGTGCTCTAATAATCGGAATGATGGTGGCTGATAACAAAAAAGCCCATGAACTTTCTACTATACTTTTGAACTTTAAGGATATTTTCCTGATCGGATTCTTTCTTTCTATCGGTCTTTCAGGACTTCCAACATCCAATGCAATAATTATTTCGATCCTGCTTGTGTTACTGATTCCTCTAAAATCAATAATATATTTTTACATTTTTACAAAATTTAATTTGAGAGCACGAACAGCTTTTCATGCAACCGTTACGCTTTCGAATTTCAGTGAATTTGGTTTGATCGTAACTTCCGTTGGCATAGCCGCCGGTTTGATTGCAAAGGAATGGTTAGTAATTTTTGCCATAATATTATCTATTTCATTTGTAATAGTCTCGCCGTTTTCATTAAAAGCCCATAAGATATATTCCCGATTTAGAAAATATTTGCATAAGCTGCAATCCGCTGATCGCGTTAGCGGCGATGAAATAGTTGGAATCGGTAATGCGGAAATATTGGTTTTTGGACTAGGCAGGGTCGGTATAACCGTATATAACCAACTTACTCAACAATATGGTCAAAAAGTCTTAGGAATTGATTTTAATGAGGACATAATCAAAGGATTTAAGGAAGAAGGTAAAAACGTAATACAGGATGATTCAACAGATTCAGAATTTTGGGAAAGGATTCAAAAACAAGATCTGAATCAGGTGAGACTCGTTATGTTGTGCATCCATGACTACAAAACAATTTTATATACGGTTGAACGATTAAAAGAAATAAATTTCGAGAATACGATCGCAGCCTTAGCCGAATTTGACGATCAAGTCGAGGAATTAAAACAATTAGGAATCCATTTTCCTTTTAATTTCTACAATGAAGCCGGCGTTGGTTTCGCCGATCAAATTTGTGAATTTATCGGCTGCGACCTTGATGAAACTGTAACCAAATAAAATATGTTTAAAAATTAAGGGTTAATTATGAAAATAGTATTTCTAACATTGATCACTTCACTTATTTTTTCTCAAATACCACTACGATACCATGAAAATATTACACCAACTTATGCTGAAACCATCAATTGGTATCGTCAACTTGACGACAAGTACGCTAACGCAAAATTGATTGAATACGGCAAGACCGATATAGGCAAACCATTGCACCTATTTGTCATCTCCGAGGATGGTAATTTTGATCCCGAGACTTACCGTGCCGACGGCAAATGTATGGTGATGATAAACAATGCCATCCACCCCGGGGAACCCTGTGGTGTTGATGCCTCGCTCAAAATCGCTGATGAACTGCTGCGCAAAAACAGCATCCCGAAAAATGTGATTATCGGAATAATTCCGATGTACTCGATCGGCGGTGTTCTCAATAGGAACTCCACTTCACGGGCTAACCAAAATGGTCCGGAAGAATATGGTTTTAGAGGCAATGCCCGTAATCTTGATCTTAACCGGGATTTTATTAAACTTGATTCCAGGAATGCCAAATCCATCACCGCAATCTTTCATGAATGGAAGCCCGATTTTTTCATAGATACGCACACCACCAATGGTGCTGATTATCAACACATAATGACCATGATAGGCCCAAGCCCACAAGGGTTTGCTCCATCATTGCAAAGTTTTATTAATAATAATCTCATGCCAACTCTTTACTCAGAAATGGAAAAAGCAAATTATCCAATGGTTCCGTACGTATCCCCTGTTCAAGCAACGCCTGAGTCAGGCATAGAAGGTGGTGTTAGTTCACCAAGGTACTCAAGTGGTTATGCAGCTTTGTTCAATTCATTCGGGTTTATATCGGAAGCTCACATGTTTAAAACTTATGAAGAACGGGTTGAGTCAACCATCGCATTTTTGGACATTGTAATTAATTACGCAAAAAAGAATAGCAAAAAGATTATCAAGATTCGAGAGAACGCGAATAATGAATTAGCACAACAAGAATTGTTCACACTTACATGGACATTAGACTCAACTAGGTACGACATGGTGCCATTTATGGGATATGAGGCAAAATACAAAAAGTCTAAAGTTACCGGATTTGATAGACTTTATTATGATAGAAGCACAAAATGGTCAAAAGAAATTCCCATGTACAATTATTTTACACCGAATATTCAGGTTACCAAACCCGATTATTATGTTCTTCCGCAAGCTTGGGGCGAAGTCATCGAAAGATTAATGCTTAACAATATTAATTTTACAGTATTGCCAAATGATACAATGCTCACCGGTGAAATGTATATCATAGAAGATGTCGGAAATCCGGCTGTACCATTTAACGGACATTTCATTCATTCCAAAATTGTAGTTAAAGAAATAACCAAGACCAAACAATTCTATGCCGGCGATCTGCTTATTCCATTAAATCAAAGCGGAAACAAATATTTGGTTGAAACATTAGAACCGCAAGGGAGAGATTCATTCTTTAGGTGGAATTTTTTCGATTCGATTCTTGACCAACGTGAATATTTCTCGCCGTACGTTTTTGAAGAAACCGCTGAAAAAATGCTGCAAAATGATCCTGAATTAAAACAGGAATTTGAATCACTTAAATCTGCAGACGAAGAATTTGCTAATAATCCGCGAGCTCAATTATTTTGGTTATACAAACGTTCCCCAAATTTTGAAGCTGATTATCGATTATATCCGGTTATGCGTTTAAACAATTAATTATGTCAATTGTTATATCTACTTGGAAGCATGGCTATGTCGCAAATGAAACAGCTTGGAAAATTCTGAGTTCCGGCCGTAAAGCAATTGATGCGGTGGAAAAAGGCATTAATGTTGCCGAACTTGCTCCTGAAGTACACACGGTAGGATACGGCTGCTATCCTGATCGCGATGGAACAATCACTTTGGATGCTAGCATTATGGATGACAAGGGCAATTGTGGAGCTGTAACCTATTTGCAAAATATTAAAACGCCCGTTTCAGTAGCGAGAAAAGTGATGGAGGATTCTTCACACGTTATGTTATCCGGCGAAGGCGCTTTAAAGTTTGCGATTGAACAAGGATTTAAAGAGGAAAATCTCCTAACGGATTTTTCAAAAGATTCATGGGAAAAGTGGAAATCCGAAAAAATTGATAAACCGGTTGACATGCACAATCATGATACGATTGGCATGTTGGCAATTGATAATAGCGGTAACTTAGCAGGCGCATGTTCCACCGGAGGAATGGCTTTCAAACAGCATGGCAGAATTGGTGATTCGCCGATAATTGGAGCCGGATTATTTGTTGATAATGATATTGGCGCAGCCGCAGGGACCGGATATGGTGAAGTGATTATGAAAACAGTTGGTTCTTTTGCAATTGTGGAGCAAATACGGCTGGGACTATCACCGCAGGAAGCGTGCGAAAAGATTATCGCGAATACTAAAACTAAAATTCCGAATATTGATGAAATGCCGGTATATTATATTGCTCTCAATAAGCAAGGTGAAATTGGAGCTTGTGGAACTAAAAAAGGCTTTGAATATGCACTTTATAACAATGAAAATGGTAATAGGTTAATAGAAGCAAATATCATATAATCAATATTCTAACAACCCTGTATGCATAATCAATTTCCACCCAGTATCCAATTTTGTATATACTTTACAAGCTCTACCTTTCCATAAGAAGTCTTCACCGGTTATTTTGTTACGCCATAATGTATCTACATCAACCACGGCAAAAGCTCCGTCCCCTTCCTTGGATAATTCGATTTTGATGAGCTTTCTATTATTATGAATTAGGTCATGTGTTTCAAATAATTCCTGCCAACCTTTTTTCCAGCGTTCATAATCAAATTTTCCTAATTCCATTATCCAATTAACCGGATCATGCGATTGTTCATCTTCGGGCCAAGGCCAAACCATATCAGGGTGAAAAATTGTCAGCAATAATTCTACATCCTGAGTATCCCATGCTCGGGTTTCCCGATCTATAATTTCTCTTATATCTTTTTCAATTTTGGTCTTCACTTCAATTAACTCATAAACTCTTAAACAGAGGTCAACATTAAATAGAAAGATTCCTAATTTTACCTTGCTTTACCTTGCTTTACCTTTATCGCTGCCAAACCTTATCAGCCTTTAATCGGTTGATTTCATCTTGCACAATCGGGTAGCTATTTAACTCTTTGCCGACAAAATACTGCCCTGCCTTAATATCGTTTGTGTACACCGGGAAATCCGCTTCGGGCACGACATCCCGAATAATTAATCCCAAATCATCCTGACCCAAGACAAATCTAGGGTAAGTATTGCCATTAGTTCTCATATTTACTTCCTGCGCTTTCCATACACCATTTTTATTTTGTCTAAACTGAATAGTGATGGGACCATATCCTCCCTCTCGATATATTGCTTTTACAAAACTCAAAGCCAACGACTCCAAAATTTCAGATTCTACCCGTTTAAACCCAACTGTAGCACCGGATTCATGCACATTCTTTGATATAAAAAACTTATCACATGAACCATCTTGAAAGATAACAGTATGACAAGAATAATGAAATATGTTTGGTGCATGAGCGAACAGAGGTGTATAGTTATCCATCTTCCTAAAATAATCTTGCAGTTGCTCGCCGTCACCAAGGTATTCCTGAAAAATATAATTATCCCAAGAACTCATATCTTTAAGATCCTTCCATGACCTTACATAATAAACGCCTTTTGAAGCAAAGCCTCTGATTGGCTTAGCAATCAGCGGGTAGCCGTTAGACTCTGCAAAATCACGGAGATCAGATATGTCTCCGGATTTATTCAATACAAAGCTTGATGCGAAATTCAGATCATTTCTTTGACAAAATTGCCAAGTCTCCCATTTATCAAGCGCCGCTTTCAACGACCTCGGTTCCCCGTAGGGTGTTTTGCCATACGAAGCTTCTTTATTCGTCTCCATGTACTTAGCGATAACTTCCGTATCTTCATCTCTCCCGCTAAGAATCAAATCAGGTTTTTCCTGTTGTACGATCTGATTTAATTCGATTAAAAAGTCTTCTGTATGCGTTTCAGGAACCAAATAACATCTGTCACACCTATAATTATTCGGGATTGACGCCAAGCTATTTGTTCCAACAAGAAAAACCATATCCCGGCGTTTAAGCAACGGAGATTCAAGCACATCAAGTATGTTTCGTCCCACAAGACTACCAATACTTGTAACAAGAATTTTTAATTTTTTATTCATTACTTTAATTGATCCATAAATTTTCGAACTTCCTTTTCCATTAATTTCCCTTCAGTACGTAATCCTGAACAAAGGTCAACTGCAAAAGGCTGAACTTTAGAAATTGCCTGAGCTACATTGTTTGGATTCAATCCTCCGGCGAGAAAAACCGGAACATTAACTTCATCAACAATTCGTTTACTCAATTCCCAATTATGCGTACGACCGGTGCCACCCAACTCTTTAACAGTTAAATTAGGGTTACCCGAATCAAGCAAAATATAATTAACATATTCCGATACTCTAATTGCTTCTTTTATCGAATCCTCGTTAATAATATGAACAACCTGCATTAATTCGGTTCCCTTTAAACGCCGCCTCAATTTCAAATAAGTGGTTTCGGTTTGTGAATCAACCAATTGGATAACGTCTGTCCCGCAAAATTGATGCTGTTCAATTAATTGATCTGCATCTTGATGAGCAGTCAAAAGAACTGTTTTTAATTCTGAAGGAGTCCATTGTGCAATTTCTCTGATTTTCTCTTTGGATATTACCCCCGGACCACTCGGCATTTCGGATACCAATCCGATTGCGTAAGCACCATATTGTAAAGCAAGTTCAGCTTCTGCAATTGATTGGATACAGCATATTTTTACTCTTGTCATAAATAACTTTAATTACTAGGGATTGTAAGTTCCTTTACCAATCACTGCTAAAATTCTATTTTTTAATCTTTTTTCAAAATCAGAGAGATTATCTTCCTCCCAAGTCAAAAAATTGAAATGACTTGTATCAAAATGTAAGTTAACCAAATCATCCTTCCTACAGGTCCAAACAACAGGTAACCCTAAACCTTGAGCAAATCCACTTTCAAAATATACTCCCCCTCTTTGCCCGGTATAATCAGCTATGATAAATTTGCTTTGTCGTATCAAAGCGATAATTTCATCATCAATTCTATTTATATGTTCATGTCTATCAACTCGTTTTGGTTCATATCCTATTTTGATAATGGTTTTTTCTATTGAACTATATAAATTGTCTACTGACTTGTCAAACCACATAGCGATAAAAGCCATTTGACTATCAACATTCGAATATTTCAGGCTTTCAAGAAAAGCCCAACCTTTTGGTGTCATTCTATATTTTTTATTACCTTCTAAATAATTCTTTTCCTTAATTAAATATTCTTCAATTATAAACCGTAAATCATGCCCTTCAACCGTCCATGTTATAGATAAGTATGGTAGATATTTTCGCAAATTTTCATAAACAATCTCAGGATACTCAGTTTGTTCATTAATTGTCTTCAAATTAAAAATTGTTTGAAAATCAATACTAATATTCCTTCCAGGAATTGGTCTTTCTTTTGCAATATATTTTAGCAACTTGACTGCTTTTTCTCCCACCGTGGGAATATCAAGTTCTTTAAATATTTTGAATGTTTCATCTGTTATTAGAGTATCTGAATTTTCCCTTATCCAACCAGAAATGAGAGCAATTTGATTTTCATCAAAACCGCCAAAATCTTCAATTGCTTCAGTCGAAATTTTATATTTACCACATCTAAAACAGTCAATATGATTTCCTTTAATATATCGTAAATCAGGTACTTCAGCAGGAGAATTACAAATAGGACATCTTTGAAGTTTATTAATCTTCATTCGAATCTCTATTTTTAATTATTAATAGGCGGTTCATACCGTTCAAAATAACCGATCAGTTTTCCATTTTTATCGCGTACCGACCTCATATAAATCCGATATTTTTCATTATCGGTAATTAGTCTCTCATCCAATCCGTTGTGCATTTCGGCTAATATTTCAACCATCATTTTCTGCGACTCCTCATTATGGCACAATAATAAATTACTGCCTAAAAGGTCTTCACCTTCTTCATAATGATTGATCGCCGGCTTGTTCATATATTGCACAATATGATCGGTATCCGCCACCAAAACCGGATTCTTCATACTATTTAACAATGCTTCATAAAATTCATTCTTCATAATCGTAGATATAGTTAATTATTAATTCATCTTCATTTACTGACAATATTTCCATTTTATAGACCTCAATTCCGCCCCAAAATTCCACAACGACTTCTAATGTATCTTCAGACAATTTTTCCCAAGCTCCGTAAAAATTACTGTATGCAATTGGAGGCGTACCACACCAACCACTATTTTTGCGTTCGATAAAAACTCCGTCGCTAAGTATTTTGAATCCGTATTTGTTTTTGTCAAATTCATCAGCACTTTTTAACGTTTTAAGATTTCTGAAATCCTCATCTTGCGCCACCCAAACATTGTGTAAGACATCTTCATCTTGCGATTCAGTACAACTGCTGCAAGCAACTATTAGAGATATGAATAGCAATAATATTATTTTGATCAATGTATTTCTCATTTTTGATGCTCTAAGTATTATGATTTATCGCTTTTGAGATTATAAGTTTACAAACTTTTTCCGGTATTCCGGTTCTTTGTTTAACTGCCTCAACGTCCGAATCAGCAATCGCTTTTACGTTGCTAAAAGCGTTTAATAGTAACTTAACGCGTTTTTCGCCCATTCCGGGAATATCGTCAAAAATTGATTGCGTTACTTTTTTGTTGCGCTTCTGTTTTTGGAATGTAATCGCAAAGCGATGCGCTTCATCGCGAATACGCCTTAATAAAATTAATCCCGGTGATTGCTTCGAAACTGATTGCGGTTCGGAATTATACGGTAAAAAAACCTCTTCCAATTTTTTCGCTAAACCGATAATTGGCACATGCTCAAGTTTTAATTCCTGCAGGGCTGAGATCGCCACCGATAATTGCCCCTTCCCTCCATCAATTAAAATTAAATCGGGTAAAGTTAATTTCTCGTCTAAAACTCTTTTATAGCGGCGCAGAACGACTTCGCGCATGGCAGCGAAATCATCAATTCCAACCACCGATTTTATTTTGTATTTACGATATTCACTCTTACGGGCTTTACCATCAACAAAACACACCATTGACGCTACGGTATCGGTTCCGCCTAAATGCGATATATCAAATGCTTCGATGTGACGCGGTGGTACTTTTAAATTCAAATCCTGTTGCAATTGAGCCACAGAAGCCGGATAAAATTCGCGTCGTTTCTTGCGGTTAATAACCCACTCACCTAATAATAATTTTGCATTTTGAAAAGCAATTCTGCTTTCCTGAGCTTTTTCGCCGCGTTGTGGATACAAAAATTTCATCTTCCTGCCAATCTTGCCGCTAAGCCACTCCAATAATTCCTGTTCATCTTCCGGTTTAACCGGTAAAGAAATTTCCGGTGGTATTGAATCGGCATCCATGTAAAAGCGCGTAATAATTGTTTTTAATACGCTCGCATCTTCGTCCAATCCTTGAAATGAAATTTTTTCACGACTAAACAATCTGCCCTGCCTGATCCTGACAATTACAATAATCCCTAAATTTTCCTCACGGGCGATGGCAAACACATCGCGATCGGTAAAATTGGCTGTGATCTTACGCTGTCGTGCTTTAAAATCCTGCACGGCTCTAAGTTGATCGCGGGCAATTGCGGCATCTTCGTACCGTTTTTCGTCGGCCGCTTTTGTCATTTGTTCTGCAATATAATCCTCAGTCATTTTGGTATTTCCATGCAAAAACTCAATGACACGTTTGATCATACCGTTATATTCTGCTTTACTCACCACGTCTTCACAAGGTCCTTCACATTTTTTAATATGATAATCCAAACATAACTTTACTTTTCTATCAGCAACAATTTTATCATCAAGAAAATAGGTACAGGTACGGATCGGGAATGCCCTCCTTAAAGCCGTCAAACTCTGTCGCAATAAGCTAACATTGGTATAAGGACCAAAATATTTTGATCCGTCTTTTACAATTGTACGGGTTAGGAAAACTTGCGGATACGGCTCATTGGTAATACGGATATAGGGAAAGGATTTATCATCTTTTAAGTCAATATTATATTTTGGAGAATGCTCCTTGATCAGATTTGATTCGGTTAATAAAGCTTCAACTTCGTTAGCAACAACGATCCACTCCAAATCGGCAATTCGTGCAATCATAGCCTGATTTTTAGGAGTCTGATATTTGTTCTTCTGAAAATACGATCTTACGCGGTTCCTGAGATTTTTCGCTTTGCCGATATAAATAATTTCGTTCTTTGCATTACGAAATAAATATACACCCGCTTTAGTAGGAACGAGTTTGAGTTTATCCTGAACTTCCATTACTATAACTTATTAAAACGATTAATTTATTACTTCCCCTGAAATAATCACCTTTTCAGGGAAAATAGCCGGAAATTCACTAAATGCATTCCAATCGGTTTTGGATCTCAGCTTACCTGTCCAATCCGATTCAATTTTGTTCGGATCAACTATAACCAAATTTGCTTTTTTACCAATCGTTAATTCACCGTAATTGTCATTTAAGTCAAATATCCTTGCCGGATTAGCACATATTAACTGAACCAATCGGGATAAACTAATTCCTCGTTCAATAAATTGGTTTAACATAACCGGAAATAGCGTTTCAACTCCGCCAATCCCGTTTGGAATATTTTGGAATGGAATACCCTTCTGCTTGTCTGCTAACATAAATGGACAATGATCGGTCGCTAACACATCAACCCAACCATTTTCTATGCCTTGCCATAATGCTGCACAATCTTCCTGTTTTCTTAATGGCGGACTCGCCACGAACATTGCGCCATCTTCACGTTCATAGACCGAATCATCTAATAACAAATACTGCGGGCAAGTCTCAACATACATGTTAGCGCAGTCCTTTGCGATGTTTAATCCTTTAGCCGTATTCAAATGAACAATATATGTTTTGCATCCGGTTCGCTCGGAAATCTCAGCCATTTTTTCAATGGCGACCACTTCAGCTTCCGGTGGACGTGCAATGGCATGATATTTAGGATGGATTAGTTTTTTAGCGATCAATGGCTCGGAAGCTTTTTTGATTACATTATTATCTTCAGAATGTACCATCAACAATCCACCATTATCATAGATAATTTTAGATACCTCTTCTATCTGATTATATGTCAGCATCATATTCGCTTCTTCATACGTGGTAAATACTTTGAAACTATTATATCCCATTTTGATTATTTCGGGTATTTCGGCCAATATATTTTTATCAAAGCGAGTAATATTGCAATGCAAAGCAACATCTATAACCGACTTTTCAGCCAATTTATTCCGTTCATTAATAGACTCAACGAGCGACTGATCTTTCTCTAAAACGGTAAAATCAACAATTGCCGTAACACCACCATTCAGTGCGGATTTCGATCCGCTTTCAAAATCATCGGCGGACCAACCGTCTTTTATTGGAATTCCCATATGAGTATGGGCATCGATCATACCGGGGAAAACGAGCATACCATTGCAATCAATAACCTCAAATTGCCCCTCAACTTTTATATTTTCGTCTATCTGAATAATTTTTTTATTACTAATCAGAACATCTGACTTTGTTATGTTATTGTGATTTACAACAGTACCGTTTTTGAAAAGAATATTTTTCATAATTGAGATAATGATAATTTTGATTTACTTCCAATTCGATAATGATGAATCAATTCTGAAATAATGCTGATAGCAATTTCCGGTACTGTTTCACTGCCGATATCCAAGCCCACTGGCGAGTGAACACTAAATATTTTCTCTTTGGCAATACCATCATTCATTAATGCTTCAGATAGGAGTTGCCATTTCTTATTGCTACTTACCAAACTAATATAGCTTAACTCCTTTTGTAGCAGCCACCGCATTAATTCAAAATCATGTTGATGTCCGCGGGTTGCCACCAACACAAAATCATTTGGATTGATAATTGTAGATTTAACAATTGTATCAAGATCATTTGTATTATTTTCGCTTGCAAAAGGAAATCGCTCGGTGTTATTGAGGTCTTTCCGTTCATCGTAAATTTTTGTTTCAATACCGATAAAGTTAGCCGTCTCAGCAACAGCCTGCCCGACATGCCCGGCACCGAAAATATGAAGAACCGGCGATTGTCCAAAATATTGAATTAAATAAAAAGTGTTACCAATTTTTACCGACTTAGAAAATTTTGATTTTTCGACTTCCGCAATTCCATTCGAAACTTTTTTTGGTAATGGAGGCACTTCTTCATTATGAATAATTTGTCTCTCAATCTCGTTTCCATTTTCTGTTATTTTTGTCAGTAACAAACTATTATCCGTCTTAGCCTTATTCAGCATCGCAACAATATCTTGCGTACATGGCTCAATTAGAATTGTAGTAACACCACCACAAATACTGCCCGTTTTACTAACATCCTGATTGGTTAAATTGAATTGTTGAACTATCGGTTTGCGCACCGCAATGACATCCTTAGCTGATTCTATGGTTTCATGTTCCAAGGCGCCCCCACCTATTGTACCAATAATATTCCTATTTTCATCAACTAACATTATCGGAAAATCTTTGCGCGGAACCGATCCTTTCCAATCTATTTGGGTACAAAGTGCCGCTTTGCGAGGATTATCGTAATCAATTATTTTTTGTAATATAGTTTTTTCCATTATTCAAATATACTAATATTGCCTCAAGTACCCCCCTGCCAATATTACGAGCTTTATCGGATATTGTTTTATAATCAATATTTTTTCCACGCGGATCTATATCCGCTATTTTCATTCCCTTTTTGATCTTAACCTGCGGTGATATTAAGCCCCGCACCAATCCATCAATTTGTGAATAGAATTCCTCTTCATTAATTTTTCCAATTACCTGATCTTTTTTAACCAAATCGCCAATATTTACCATCCATTCCAATTCACCGTTAAGTTTAGCATGGATTACCCGTCTTGCGCTTTCACCGCCAATTTCACCCGGAATACCGGTATTCTCTTGAGCTGAGCCGTCCCATAATACTTCCCCAAGATCATGACCGCGCATAGTTTCAATCACTGCGTCACAATTATCTCCAACTGTAAATCCCGGTCCTAAACCAATTGTAAAATATGATCCATTCCTACGGTCGGTTACAACCGCTTTAAGCATTCGCGCATCAACATAGATGTCAGGTTTAACAACATTGACTAAATCGGCTGAATCAATCACAATCGGCACAATATTTTGATTCAATTTTTTCCCCAAATCATCAATGCTTGTTCTTACGGCTTGAACATTTTCAACAGTTGCCTTACCTTCAATTATTGCCTCGCTAAAACTAACTGTCCAACGGATGGCAAAGGGGACATCCAATTCCGTCATTATAACTTGAAATCCGGCTCGGTGTAGAGTCAGGGCTGTAGCACTTGCCAATTCTCCCGCCCCCCTTATAAATACTCTTATTTTTGATAGTTCCTTCATTTCGTAAGATGTGCATCCATATCAAGAATTATTCCTTCATCATCAACAGGTAAATATGTAACTGAATCGGGGAATTTGTCTATTATTACTTTTCCGCCCACGTCTCCTCTCAATTTCCCAAAATGGCTCAAATATATTTTTGAAAAGAACGTGGGATGACCACTTTTTTCCTGATACAATGGAATCAATATTTCAGGTTTATTTTCATCTAAATATTTTAATATTTGTATTATTGATTTCTTATTAATAAATGGTTTGTCACCATTGCAAAAACCGTAATAATCATAGTCATCGCCGGCAGCGGCTAATCCCGCTTTGATCGAAGAAGCGATACCACTTTGATAATTTCTATTATCCACAATCTGAATTTCATTCCCAAAACGATGAGCCAAGACGGGTTGTATCTCACCCGATTGATGCCCGAGAGCAACATATATATTTAAATCAGTATTTGTAAATGTGCTGACTGTCTTTTCAATCACTGTTTCATGGCATTGTCTAATCAGCAACTTATTGCGCTTTTGCCGTTTCGACATCCCCGCAGCCGTAATTATTAGACAATTATTCATTGATTATCCGCACTAAATGATTTTTCTTAATACTGCCGTAAAAAACAGGCTGATTTACTGATTTGTATAATGCTTGCGCTAATTCAATTGCCGAGTTAGGGTGTTCATCGGCTTTGTTCACAAAATACGATATTTCAGCATCATGTCTTATTTTTTTATGATACCCCCGTTTTGTACTCACAATTTCCACAATAAAATCAATATCCAATCTTGTATCTATCTCAACATTCCATTTTCTGCAAAATAATTCGGGACGGTGAACCAACCCATCGCTAATTTTCGTATTCACAACATCCGCTCCAATGATTATGATAACATGCGTGGCGGATTTCGGCACAACCGGATCATATTCGGTATGAGCCTTGAGTGGTCTGTTTCTTGCACCGTCGCATTCAAATATTGTTACATTAAAATATTGTCGAATTTGATCCAGTTCGGAGGCTGTGATTCCCTTCAATTTATTCTCATCAATTCTTTCACCGATTAAAAATAATGGATTCTGTTTAACGGTTTTTAATTGTTCAACATTGCTGAAGATCAGAGGATTATCGTGTTTATTGAAGGCTGTTTTAGTTATTGAAGTCTGCAACACTGACGGGAATTTTTGGGAAAGTTCACCGGCTATTTTGTGTAATAAAGCCGTTTTCCCGCCACCGCCGATTAGAGCAATACAGGCACCCTCGATTTCTTCATCATTGTTAGATATTAACTGATAAAATGGCATATTCCAAATTACAAAGTAAAATTCTATACAATTGATAATTGTTTATAAAAATCGGTAAAATTGTATTATGTCATCAACAAATGTAATCGGTAAATCGTATAAACGTCCCGACGGGCCTGATAAAACCACCGGAAAAACTAAATTTATTACCGATGTAACACCCGACAATACTGCTTTTGCTCACCCCGTATATTCTTCAATTCCATTTGGTGAAATTGTTTCAATCGATATTTCTGCGGCAAAAGAAACGGAAGGATATCTCGGCGCATTTTTTGCACAAGACATTCCCGGTGAAAACCAAGTTGGGGTCATCTTAAAAGATCAACCTTTACTTGCTGAAAAGATCGTCAGATATATCGGCGATTCAATCGGAATTGTGGTTGCTGAAAGCGAGGAATCGGCTAAACAATGTGCCGAAAATATCACTATCAAATACAAAGAATACCACCCGTATTTCACGATTGATGAAAGCAAAAATGCTGATGCTAATTTTATCCATCAGAATAACATTGCCTGCAAGCATCAATCAATTAAGGGGAATCATAAGAAAGTATTTGAACAATCCGAATACATTGTAGAGGGGACATTTAGAACACCGATTGCCGAACATTATTATCTTGAACCGCAGGGAATCATCGCCCTGCCGCGGATTGATGGAGTTGAGATACATGGCTCCCTGCAATGTCCCTATTATATACAAAAAGCCGTCGCCGTTGCGATGGATTTTCCACTCGAAAAGGTTGTAGTAATTCAGTCCCCGACTGGCGGAGCTTTTGGCGGTAAAGAGGATATTCCATCGGAATTGGCGGCACGCGCTGCAATTGCGGCAAATAAATTGGACCGTCCGGTAAAAATGATCTATAATCGCTTGGATGATGTTCAGTTGACCAGTAAAAGACATCCGTTCCAAATGCGCTATAAAGTTGGTGTTTCTAAAGATGGGAAACTTTTATCAGCCGCAATTAACTTGGAGGAAAGTGCCGGAGCTTATGCAACATTATCATCGGTAGTTTCTTACCGTTCCACGATGCAGGCTATGGGTCCCTATTTTATACCAAATATTAAAGTTAAATCTACCTCCTATTATACCAATTTACCACCCAATGGCGCGTTTCGCGGATTCGGCTCACCGCAGGCAACTTTCGGGCACGAAAGAATGATGGATATTATTGCGGAGAAAATCGGTATGGATCCGGTTGAACTACGGTTGAAAAATGTATTGCAAACCGGTGATTCAACGCTAACCAATCACAAACTGATGGCGAGCGTCGGAGCTAAAGAAACAATTGAACAGGTTGCCAAAGCTGCGAATTGGAAGAAACACGATGCTACAAAAGATGATCGCTATTCATACGGCATTGGAATTGGTACCAGTCATTATGGTAATTGTCTCGGTGCCGCCGGTTGGCACATGGATGGAACCGGTGCCAATATTCAGATCAATCGGAACGGTACAGTTTCAGTTGCTTATGGTTTAATAGATATGGGACAAGGTGCGATTACTGTAGTTACACAAATGACTGCTGAAGCTCTTGGCATTAATCCAAATCGAATTATTGTTCGGCCAACTGATACGCGCAATACACCGGATAGCGGTCCGGCGGTTGCGAGCCGCAACGTTGTGATGAGCGGAAATGCAATTCGTGATGCTGCCTCAAAACTACTACCTATTTTGAAAAAAACTGCCTCTGACATTTTAAATTGTCGGCTCAATAATGTTAATATTGAAAATGATTTTGCCGGCAATGTTGATAACGGTGAAAAGGTTGGTTTTGGTGAGTTAGTTAATTATTTGTATAAACATCCCCCGACCCGACAAGTTGGGTCACCCCCTTTAAAGGGGGACAAAAATTCTACTAATTCCTTAGTTTCCCAATTTACTAATATACCAATTTCCCAATCCGGTTGGTGGCACACTCCAAAACTTGACTATGATGCAGAATCAGGACAGGGCGCAGCCTATTTCACATATTCATATGCTACGCATATTGCCAAGGTTCGGGTTGACAAATTAACCGGTTTAGTAAAAGTTGAAAAGGTTTGGGCAGCGCACGATGTCGGTAAAGCCATTAACCCGGCCGGAATTGAGGCACAGGTTGAAGGTGGCGTTGTACAAGGCATTGGTTGGGCGCTAACGGAAAATTTTAAATATTCTGATGGCAAGGTTGTAACCGAGAATCTTTCAACCTATCTCCTGCCCACTGCTTTAGATATTAGCGCTGTTGAAACGATAATCGTTGAAGCCCCTGAACCGTTAGGTCCGTGGGGAGCCAAAGGAATCGGTGAGCCGGCGATAATTCCCACCGCAGCTGCGATTGCCAATGCCGTTAGCAATGCAATCGGCAAACCGATCAATGAAATTCCAATTGAACCCGAGAAAATATTGGAATTGATAGATTGAATCTTCAGTTATAAGAACAACATTGTCATTGCGATTGCCGCTTTCGCGGGAATGACAGTTAATTTTTGTCATTCCGCACTTGATGCGAAATCTATTAAATTTAATGCACTATGAAAACAACTTTATTTTGTAATTCTCGGATTATTGATCCATTCGGTGAAACCGAGTACATCGAAAACGGATGGATATTAATTGAAGATGATACAATCAAAGGAATAGGTCAAGGAAAGGCTCCAGAATTTTCAGTTGACGAAAAAATTGACCTTGATAGCAAAACCGTTCTACCGGGCATCATCAATTGCCATACTCATCTTTATTCAGCTTTGGCAATGGGAATGCCTCCCCCAAAAAATACACCGCAGAATTTTGTACAAAAGCTACAGGAAATTTGGTGGAAATTAGATTTGGCTTTGGACAGAGAATCTGCTAAAGCTTCGTTCGAGGCTGGACTAATGGAATGCTTGAAAAACGGTGTTACAACAGTTTTTGATCATCATTCGAGTCCCAATTTTGCAGAAGGATCGTTAGAACTTTTAGTTGATACAGCCAATCGGTTCGGACAAAATATTTCCGTTGCTTTTGAAACAACCGACCGCAACGGAGAGGAATTTTTCAAATCCGGTTTAATTGAAAATATTGCGGTATTTAAAAAATTCCAATCCAATAAATATGTTCATCCTTTAATTGGATTGCACGCCTCTTTTACCCTGTCAGAGAAATCTTTGAAATATATTCACGATCAATTAAAAGGATTGAAGAATTGGGGTATCCATATTCATGTTGCCGAAGATCAGGCTGACGAAAAAGACGCCCGCTCAAAAGGTTATAAATCGGTAATTGACCGGTTGAACAAATTCAATTTGATCAATGAGCATAGTTTCATTATTCACGGAATACATTCATCTAATTCCGATATTGAATTGCTTAAAAATGCTAACGCAACTTTAATTCATAATCCCACTTCTAACGCCAACAATCGGGTTGGAATGCTTCCCAATTTACATATTTCAACCCTGCATTCAGGACTCGGAACCGATGGCATGCGTGCCAATATGTTGGAAGAAGCTCAATACGGAACCCTGATCAGAAGTTCGCATCTTAAAGACGGAGAACCAACGATAGATTATTTGGAACTGCTGTTCAAGAATAATCCGCAAATTGCATCTAAACATTTCGCAAGACCGATCGGTCATTTGTCCGCCGGCAATCAGGCAGACTTGGCAATTTTTGATTATACTCCCCGCACTTCTATCAACAAAAATAATTTTGGAGGACATATTCTGTTTGGTTTGGCTGAGCCCGTAGATGTAATTACTCGTGGAAAATACAGAATAAAAGACCGTAAATTTATGACCATCCCTGAAGCGGAAATAAAGCAAAACGCACGCAAACAATCAGTGGAATTGTGGAATAAAATACAGAAGATTTAGCCACAGAGAAAATGGAAAACAATATTTTGAATGAATCATATCATATATTTTTAATACCACTAAATCTTGTCATTTCTGCGCAAGCAGTAATCTATTTAAACAGTATAGATTCCGGATATTCCGCAACACAGAATTCCGGAATGACAATTTTTATATTCTCTGTGTTCTTTGTGGTTATTGGTTTTAAGAAAGGATAACAATGAGTATTGATTATAATAAGATTCTAAGTAGGGCTCAATTTTTTAGCAAAGATATTTACACCTTCTTGCGCGATATGATCGCAATCCCAAGTGAAAGCGGAAATGAGGAACAAGTAATCCAACGAATAAAAAAAGAAATGGAAAAGGTCGGTTTTGACAAAACTGAGATAGATCCGATGGGAAATTTGATCGGATATATCGGTGATGGAGATCATGTAATAGTGTTTGACGGCCATATTGACACGGTCGGGACCGGCGATTTGAATCAATGGATACATGATCCTTTTATAGGACATGAGGATGATGAGCACATTTTCGGTCGCGGCGCTTCCGATCAGGAAGGTGGTATCGCTTCAGCGGTATATGCCGGAAAAATTCTGAAGGATCTTGATCTGATCAATGATTATACCTTTGTCGTAACCGCCACAATTATGGAAGAAGATTGCGACGGATTATGCTGGACAAATATTCTTAAAGAAACCGATTTACGACCCGAATTTGTCGTTATTACCGAACCTACAAGTTGCAGGATTTATCGCGGGCAGCGCGGTAGAATGGAAATGAAAGTTAGTACGTCCGGGATCAGTGCCCACGGCTCGGCACCGGAACGCGGGGAAAATGCCATCTACAAAATGGCTAAGATTATCAACGAGTTAGAATCGCTCAATAATAATTTGAAAGATCATAATTTTTTAGGAAAAGGCTCTTTGACCGTTTCTGAGATTTTCTCAGAAGCGCCGTCGCGTTGCGCCGTCGCCGATAGCTGTTGGATTTCAATTGACCGCCGTTTGACCTATGGTGAAACGGTTGGGTCAGCCGTTGCAGAAATTCAATCATTAAATTCGGTAAAAAAATTTGATGCCAAAGTTGAGCTATATAAATATGACGAATTTTCTTATACCAATTACCATTGCCAAGCCGAAACATATTTCCCGACTTGGTTAATTGAGGAAGACCATCCAATTACGAAATCATTGGTTGAATCATACCGAAAAGTTTTTGATAAAGAACCAATTGTTGACAAATGGACTTTCTCAACCAACGGAGTTTCAATTATGGGAATGCACGGCATTCCTTGTATCGGCTTTGGGCCGGGACATGAAGATCAAGCGCATGCCCCCAATGAAAAAACATGGAAAAAGGAATTAATTGATGCAACTGCGATGTATGCTGCAATTCCAAATTTATATGTAGAGAAATATTCGAAAGAATTATTGGACCACTAATGACACAAATTACTAATAAAAATAAAAATTTAGTTGGAACAACAGGCGAATACTTAGTCTGTGCAGAGTTAGGAAAACTGGGAATTCTTGCATTACTAACGCCTAAAAATAATCCATTATTTGATATTGTTGCTGTATCACCTGACGCCTCAAAAACTGTGACAATTCAAGTTAAAACTATGTCGGAAGGCAACAAGCAAGGATGGAGACTTGGAACAGATATTAGCGAGAAAAAATATAATAAAACATTGTTCACTGTATTGGTTAATCTAAATAACACAGAAGTTGATTATTATATATATGAATATGACGTATTAGCTGAAAAAATATCCAATATATATAATGATTATATTAATACACCAAAAAAAGATGGAACCAAACGGAAAGAAGTAAACTTTAGATGGTTCGATTTCACTAATTTTACTTCAGACGACTATAATAGGAAAAATAATTGGAAAATCTTAGGATTTTAAGAATCCCCCTCTTGGGAAAGAGATTAATTAAGGAATAATTTTTATGTACGAAGAATTAAAAGGAAAACATTTTATAACATTAGAAGATTGGTCAAAAGAACAAATTGAGATTTTGTTGAAGGTTTCAGCGGATCTAAAAAAGAAATTCAAAAAGGCGGAAATAACCGAATATGTCAAAAATCAGACCGCCTTTTTGATGTTCTTTGAACAATCCACGCGTACCCGCAACTCGATGGAAGCCGGCATCACACAGCTTGGAGGGCACGCCCATTTTTTAGATACGAGTACGATGCAGATCTCGCACGGTGAAGTTGCCAAAGATACTGCCATAATTTTATCACGATACGGACATGTCATAGCTTGCCGTAACTGTTTTTGGGAAATTGGCAATAAATATTTAAATGATATGGCAAAATGGTCATCAGCACCAATCATTAACATGCAGTGTGATCTCTACCACGCTTTGCAGGCGATTGCCGATCTGATGACGATCAAAGAAAAATTTAACAGTATCAAAAACAAAAAAGTATCAATTATTTGGGCTTATGCCACGAGCCATAAAAAACCGATTTCGGTGCCGTTATCGCAATCGCTGTTATTCCCGCGCTTTGGAATGGATGTAACGCTTGCTCATCCCAAAGGGTATGAACTGCCTGATTGGGTGATCGCTAAAGCGCAGAAGAATGCCGAAGAAAACGGCGGAACATTTCAAGTTACCCAAGATCAAGATGCCGCTTACCGCGATGCCGACATAGTGATTCCCAAAAATTGGGGTGATTGGGTTGCCAATCCGAATGAAAAAGAAGGTGGAGAATTATTAACCGCGAATCAACATTGGAAATGTACCGAAGAAAGAATGACATTGACCAAAGATACTGCAATTTATATGCACGCCTTACCGGCGGATCGTGAGAACGAGGTTGAAGATGCCGTGATTGACGGGCCAAAATCGGTTATCTATGATGAGGCGGAAAACCGCTTGCACACCTCCAAGGCAGTAATGGCTTTAACAATGAACTCAACCTATGCAGGATAATTTGTATGAATGATAAGAACCAAGTATTAGCAAACACGATTAAACGCTGTCGCGAAAGAAATATTATTATTCCAACCTATAAGCAAATGCGGGAACCGGAGTCAATTCCCGAGTCAATTAAAAATGAACTAAAATCAATTGGTCTGTGGGATTTAAATCCGCTTAATCTATTTCGCATAACCTGGAAAAACGAACCGGTCAAAACCGGTGGTGGTTACGACAAAGTTAATCATGTGGTTTTGCCTGAATCATTAACCGGTGTAAAGGCAAAAATTGTTGTTTTGATCGGGAAATTTTTTCCGACCGGCGCTCACAAAGTCGGTGCAACATTTGGACCATTGGTGGAAAAACTCGTTACCGGCAAATTTGATCCGACAACCCAAAAAGCACTGTGGCCCTCGACCGGAAATTATTGTCGCGGTGGCGCCTACGATGGTTATTTACTTGGTTGTCCCTCCATTGCGGTTTTGCCGGAAGAAATGTCGCAGGAGCGTTTTGATTGGCTTCATGAAGTCGGAGCCGAAGTAATAAAAACACCGGGCGGTGAGAGCAATGTCAAAGAAATTTATGATAAGGTAAAGGAACTAAAAGCCGAACGCGGTGATGAGATCGTTGTACTTAATCAGTTTGAAGAGATTGGTAATTCGATGTGGCACTATGCAGTAACCGGCCCCGCGATGCAGGAAGTGTTCAATACAAAATTCGATACGGCACATAAATTGCGAGCATTGTTTCTAACACAGGGCTCCGCCGGAACGCTTGGCTCGGGCGATTATTTAAAGACTAAATATCCAAATATAAAAATTGGTGCCGGTGAAGCATTACAATGCCCCACCCTTCTATATAATGGCTATGGCTACCATCGCATCGAAGGGATCGGGGATAAGCATGTGCCTTGGATCCATAACATGAAAAATACTGATATGGTCATCGCCATTGACGATGAGAAGGTTATGAACTTCCTCAGATTATTTAATGAAGAAGCCGGACATCAATTATTATCGGATAATAAAATTAGCGAATCAATTATCACTTCACTTGAGAATTTCGGGATTTCATCAATTGCCAATGTGGTTGGCGCCATTAAAATGGCTAAGTATTATGAAATGAATGAAAACGATGTGGTGTTCACCGTTGCAACAGATTCGATGGAGATGTATCAATCGCGCTTAAAGGAAGCGCGCGAAGATCCCGGGAAATATACTGCAACCGATGCTGCGGTAGATTATTTCGGCAGATTCTTAGAGTTAGGATTAGATAACATTTTGGAATTATCTTATTATGACCGGAAAAGAATGCATAACCTCAAATACTTCACCTGGGTGGAACAGCAAGGCAAAAGTGTAGAAGAATTAAACGCACAATGGTATGATGAGGACTATTGGTCAGCTCAATATGCTAAAGTAAATGAATGGGATGAATTGATAGAGGACTTCAACAATAAAACAGGATTGATTTAATGTCAGATTCAACTACCCAAAGAATATTAGGCTACAAATGTGTCGGATGTGGAAAAGAATATCCGCTTGAACCTTTCATATATCAATGTCCTGACTGCAACAGCAACTTGGATATTTTATATAATTATGAACTTATCAGGGATATTTGGTCGGTTGACGAGCTAAAGAAATTCCCATACAAATCATTATGGCGCTATCACCCGCTTTTACCGGTTGAAAATCCACCGGAGAATTTGTCAATGCAAAGCGGCGGCACCCCCCTCCTTTCTTTTCCGCAAATTCAAACTGAAATCGGAAAAATAAATTTGTATGTCAAGGATGATACGAGGAATCCTTCGGGTTCACTCAAAGATCGGGCAACCGAGATTGGCATTCGCCATGCCGATGAACTTGGCCAAGATACGATCGTCGCCGCCTCAACCGGCAATGCGGCGGCATCGTTGGCAGCACTTGCGGCATTCTACGAGAAGAAGGCAGTGATCTTAGCCCCTGCTTCAGCTCCGCCTGCCAAACTAACCCAAATATTACAATATAATGCTTTACTTTATCCGGTTGAGGGAACCTACGATGACGCCTTTGATCTCTCTATGTTGGTAGCCGAAGCCAATAAATGGTATTCGCGCAGTACCGGAATTAATCCGGTTCTTGCCGAAGGGAAAAAGACGGTGGGTTTGGAAATCGCTGAACAAATGAATTGGCAGATTCCTGACAAAATATTTGTACCAACCGGAGACGGCTGCATAATTGCAGGAGTGCATAAAGCTTTCCTCGATTTAGTTCGTTTGGGGTGGACTTCAAAATTACCACAATTGATCGCTGTACAGGCGGAAGGATCTCCGGCAATTGTCAACGCTCTCGATTCCGGTAAACCGATGGAAAAAGTCCGATCGGACACGGTTGCGGATAGTATTTCGGTTGATCTACCACGCGACGGAGAAAAGGCAATTAAAGCCATAAAAGAGTCGAAAGGATTTGCAATCGCCGTATCAGATGATGAGATATTGACAGCACAATATCGTCTATCGAAAAATACCGGTATTTTTGCTGAACCGGCAGCGGCGGCTTCCATGGCGGGATTCCTGAAAGCGATGCGGCTTGGAAAAGTTTTTGAAGGTGAGTCAATTGTGATTTTGGCTTCCGGCAGCGGACTCAAAGATGTTCCCGCCGCCCAACAAAAAATTGAGATTCCAAAGGCGCAGCCCAAGAATTTGGAGAGTTTTCTTACTTTTTGTAAAGAGCATCAATCAAAGTAATGCTTGTTTCAGAAAATCAAGATTTTCAAAATATATCAGTTATTGTTAATGGTCAAAATGTAGATAAAAAAATCCGCACTCACCTTCGTTTATTAGACTTTCTAAGAAATGAACTGAATTTAACCGGCGCCAAAGAAGTCTGCGCCGAGGGCGAATGTGGAGCCTGTACCGTAATAATGGATGGTAAAATCGTTAATTCCTGTTTGGTTTTGGCAGTTGAAGCTGATGGTGCAGAAATAACTACGATCGAAGGCGTCAGTAAAGCCGATCAATTATCAAAGCTGCAACAAGCCTTCGTTGACTACCATTCGGTACAATGCGGCTATTGCATTCCGGGGATGATCTTAGCAGGAGAACAATTAATAAAAGATAGCCCAGAAGCATCTATTGAGGAAATTAAATATGGCATATCAGGAAATATTTGCCGTTGTACCGGCTATACCAAAATTATTGATGCTGTCGCGTCCATCACTCAGAAAGGTTAGATGCAGTATTACCGACCAAATTCGTTAGAAGAATATTTTAATGTAATAGACTCTCAGACGCTCTATGCCGGTGGGACCGATTTAATTCCGCGTTATGAAAGAGGTGAAATACTTCCTCAATCAATAATTGATTTGAAGAGGCTGCCTGAACTGCAGGGCATTCAGGAAATTCAAAATAGTTTGGAAATTGGGGCTGCCGTAACAATTGAAGAAATAAAAAACAGTGAACTGCTAACCTCAAAATACCAAGCATTACAAGAGTCAAGCATAGATTTTGGCAGCGTACAAATTCGCAATCGCGCAACAATTGGCGGGAATATCTGCAATGCTTCTCCCGCCGGCGACACCCTGTCACCACTTTATGCTTTTGATGCCAAGTTATTACTGACCAATAAAAATGGTCATCGTCTAATTAATATCGAAGATTTTATTTTTGGTCCCGGCAAAATAAACCTTGAAGAAGGTGAATTGCTGCAAAAAATATTGATCCCTAAAACCAAAACAAAATCAGTATTTTATAAGTTGGGATTGCGCGAGGCAATGGCAATTTCCGTAATAAATTTTGCAATTGTTCATGATAAAAATGAACTAACTATTGCCGTTGGTGCGGTGGCTCCAACTGTTTTGAAATTTAGCGGATTGACAGGATTAACAATCGAAGATATTATATCAGGAATTGATCAAACAATTTCACCCATTGATGACATCCGCGGAACTGCCGATTACCGCAGGAAAGTATTAAGAAATATGTTAGCGTATGAATTATCTAAAATTATTGATTGAATATGTCTGATAAACTATATCCAATATCATTGCGGAAATTGCTTACTTGGATTTTAGAAGAAGAAAAGCAAGGCAAATTATTTGGATATTATAAGGAATTATTTTTTCAGCCGAGTAACTCTGATCCGTTTAAAATGGAACGGTACGGTCAAATATTAGAAACGCCGATCGGCGTTGCCGCCGGACCGCATACGCAACTATCACATAACATAATTTTAGCGTGGTTATTCGGGGCGCGTTATATGGAGTTAAAGACCGTCCAAACATTGGATGAGATCGAGGTTGCCAAGCCCTGCATTGATATGACCGATGAAGGCTATAATTGTGAATGGTCGCAGGAATTAAAGATCCGTCAATCGTTCAACGAATATTTAAACGCCTGGATAATCATCCATCTCCTCCAAGATAAGTTCGGATGGGACGATTCAAACGGATTAGGCTGTATCTTTAATATGAGCGTGGGCTATGATCTAAAAGGTATCCAGAATGCCAATGTTCAGGAATTTTTTGATTTGATGGATGACTGTTCAGAACTATTGAACAATAAAATTGAAAGTATAGCCGGGCTTTATCCCAAAATTAAAGATATTAATATTCCAAATCGTATTACCGACAATATCACATTATCAACAATGCACGGTTGCCCGCCGGACGAAATTGAAAAAATCGGAAAATATTTGATTGAAGAACGAAATTTACACACTGCTATTAAACTGAATCCTACCCTGCTCGGACCGGATTTGCTCCGGCAAATTCTAAACGAAAAATTAAAATTTTCTGATGTTATTGTACCGGATGAAGCCTTTGAGCACGATCTCAAATATGAAGATGCAATTCCTTTGATCAAGAACTTGGCTCATTCTGCAAAACAGCACAAAGTTGATTTTGGTTTGAAACTCACCAATACTTTGGAGGTGCTTAACACTAAACAGATTTTGCCGGAAAAGGAAGCAACCAATTATCTGAGTGGCAGGGCTCTCCACCCGATCAGTATTAATCTTGCCGCACAATTGCAGAAAGATTTTGACGGGCATTTAGATATTTCTTTTTCCGCCGGAGCCGATGCTTTCAACGTAGCAAATATATTGTCCTGCAATATTAAACCGGTAACCACCTGTACTGATGTATTAAAACCCGGCGGTTTCGGAAGATTGCGGCAATATCTGACAAACATTACGGAAACTTTTCAACAAACCGGCGTAACTAATATAGAAGAGTTCATCACAAAATCAGCAGACAAATCCTCAGTTATAGAAGCGGGACTGTTAAATTTGATCAATTATGCCGATGCCGTTTTAGAAAATCCGGCCTACCAAAACAATTTTAACGAATTTGAAAATATCAAAACCGATCGAAAATTAACTGAATTTGATTGTATTGAAGCACCCTGCATCGGTCATTGCGCAACCAATCAGCAGATTCCGCAATATATATATCATACCGCCCAAGGGGAGTTTGATAAGGCTTTGGACGTAATTCTCGATACTAATGCTTTGCCGGGCATTACCGGCGCGGTTTGCGATCAACTTTGTGCTGTTAAATGCACGCGCAATAATTATGATAATCCGTTATTGATACGTGACATAAAACGCTTTGCCACGGAACACAGCGCTTCAACCAAAAAAAGTAATCAGAACACAGATCTTAAGATTGCTATAATTGGCGCCGGGCCCGCCGGATTATCAGCAGCCTATTTTTTATCAATAGCGGGCTGTAAGGTTGAGATATTTGAAGCCAAAGATTTCTCCGGCGGAATGGTATCGTCTTCAATTCCAAAGTTCAGATTAAATGATAATGTATATCTGAACGATTTGGCAAGGATCGAAACATTGGGAATTCAGTTTCATTACAATACAAAGATTGACAAAGAAACGTTTAGCCGATTACAGGAAGAATACGATTATGTATTTATCGGAACGGGAGCACAAAAAAATAAAAAATTAAATATTTGCGGTGAAAATCTTGAGAATGTGATCGAGCCAATTAAATTTTTATCGAATGTAAAACAAAATAAAAAGTTTACGTTAGGTAACAATGTAGCGATTATCGGCGGCGGTAACACTGCAATGGATGCCGCCCGCACTGCCAAACGGATAGTTGGTGAAACCGGAAAAGTCACAATTCTATACCGCCGAACGCGCAAAGAAATGCCGGCTGAAGATGCTGAAATACAAGCAGCTTTGGACGAAGGAATTGAATTACAAGAATTAATTTCACCGTTGAAGATCAATGGGAATGGAAGAGTTGAATCACTTACTTGTCAACGCATGAAACTTGGCAAAACCGATGAATCAGGAAGAGCGAAGCCGGTTGTTATTCCGAATTCTGATTTTGAGATTAAGGTAGATTCAATTATTCCGGCAATCGGACAGGATGTGATCCTTGATTTTATTGATATTGATGATTTTAAAATAGATCCTATTACTTTTAAAACCAATCTTGCTAACGTTTACGCCGGTGGCGATGCTGTCCGTGGTGCCGCAACGGTAGTCGAAGCCGTGGGTGACGGCCAAGAAGCTGCAAAAAATATCCTTGCGGACACAAAACTATCAGAACAAAGATATGATAAAAATGTAACTGATTTTGAAATACAGGAAAAAATCATCAGGCGTAAATACGGAATTCCCGTTCCAAAATATTCTGATAATAATGGTTTAAATTTTGACTTGATTCACCGCACAATGACCGAAGCAGAAGTTATCAAAGAAGCTAATCGCTGTTTATACTGCGATGAAGTTTGCAGCATGTGTGTTTACGTATGTCCGAATCTTTCTAATATGTCATTTAAAGCCGATCAATTAAATGCAATTGTTCAAACTGTTGAACAAAAGAACGAAAGCATCGCAATAAGCGACATCGAAACTAAAAGTTTCGATCAAACTACTCAGATAATTAATATTGCCGATTTTTGTAATGAATGCGGGAATTGCACTACTTTTTGTCCTACTGACGGCGAACCTTACCGGACAAAACCTCATTTTTTCTTGAGTGCCGAAAGTTTTTTAGCGGAAGATGAAGGATACTTATTGGAATCGGAATATCTGAAATATAAAGCCAATGGTCAAATTGAAATTATGAAAATCGAAGATGACCATTTACTTTACTCAAATGAAAAATTATCAGCAATTTTTGATCGTTCAAATATGAGAATTAAAGTTCTGCACTCTAAAGTCAAGGATGACTATGCATGGAATAGTTCATCGGCTGTTATTATGGGTTATTTATTATTAAATTTGCCAAAAGAAGCACTGTTTAGAACTGATGCCTAAAATACTAATTAAGAATCCGCTATTAATTGCTACAATGGATGATAACCAAACGGAAATTTCCAATGGTAATATATTAATTGAGAATGACAAGATCATAGCAATTGGATCTGCGATAGCTGATACCGTATCCGATGAAGTCATTGATGCTAAAAATATGGTTGTGGTTCCGGGATTTATAAATACACATCACCATTTTTACCAAACGCTGACACGGAACATTCCGAAAATGCAAAATTCAAAGCTTTTTCCGTGGTTGGTTAATCATTATGAAATATGGCGCGAATTAACCGAAGAAGGCGTTGACATCAGTACCAAAACAGCGATTGCGGAATTGATGCTTTCGGGAACTACGACAACTTCCGACCATCTTTACCTTTTTCCGCAGAACGCATCACCTTATTTGATAGATACAGAAATTGAAGCTGCACAAGAAATGGGTATCAGGTTCTACCCTACACGCGGCTCAATGTCGCTCGGAAAACCACAGGGTGGTTTACCACCGATTGATGTCATCCAATCCGAAGAAGAAATTCAAGAAGATACCGAGCGGTTAATCAATAAATATCATGATGAATCAATAGGCTCGATGCTACGCATCGCTTTAGCACCTTGTTCGCCGTTTTCGGTCACACCGGAATTAATGAGACAAACTGCTGATTATGCCAAAGCTAATGGTTTGCTGATCCATACCCATTTAGCCGAGACACAGGACGAAGAAGATTTTTGTTTGGAAAAATTCAGCAAACGTCCGGTAGATTATATTGAATCATTGGGGTGGTTGGGGAAAAATTCGTGGTTCGCCCACACTGTAGTTCTAAATGATGCTGAAATTCAAAAAATGGGCAACATAGGCTGCGGGTGTTCACATTGTCCGTCTTCCAATATGCGTTTAGGCTCGGGAATTGCGCGTATCAAGGAATTAATTGAACATAATGTCAACGTAAGCTTAGCAGTTGATGGCAGTGCCAGTAATGATTCAAGTAATATGTTAAGTGAGCTGCGCAATGCTTTATTATTATCCCGCTTACGCGATGAGCAATATTGGTTGTCAGCACGCGAGGTACTGTGGATGGCAACGCGCGGTGGCGCTGCGACATTGGGTCGTAATGACATCGGTCAAATAGCAATCGGCAAGCAAGCCGATATTGCCATATTCTCGGTTGACTCATTGGAATATGCCGGCGGATTATCGGATCCATTAGCAGCATTATTATTCAGCGTGCGCATGGCGCCGGTGGATTATCTTATCGTAAATGGAAAAATCAAAATTGGGAACGGTAAACTTGATTTCGATCAAAATAAGCATATTCAAGAGCATAATCGAATTGCGGATAAAATGCTCAATGAAGCTATCAAAAATTCAGGAATTGATTTCTTAAAACAATAATGTGGTCATCAATAAAAAAGATCATCATTCCTGCTTCCTTCGAAGAAGCTATTAATAAAAAAACTAATTCGGCTGTTTTTTACGGTGGCGGGACATATTTAGTATCCAATAAAGATGAAAAAATTGACACGCTCATTGATATTAATAGTCTAATTGACAAATCAATTAAAGTTGATAAAAATTCACTGACTATTGGATCGGGGGTTGCAGTGCAGGAAATTGCTAATGATGAAGAAATGTTTAATAAACTTTCTATGGCAGCCAAATATTCTAACTTTTCAAAAAATATCCGTAATCAACGTACCATTGGCGGAGAAATTGCCCAAAAGAATATCCGGTCTGACCTATTCACTTTTTTGGTGGCATTGAATCCACTGCTTGAGATCAGGAATCCTGCCAAGATAATGATCAAGCTAAGAGAATGGAACGGAAAAGGTATAATTAATAAAATTTTAATTAGTATAACTGATCTAAAATCTTCAGGATTTGAGAGATACTCAGTTTTAGAATCGGCACCGGCATTCCTTATAGTTGCCGTAGTTCGTAAAGCACTGGAATTGGATTTTGTAATATCCGGCAAAGCTGATAAAATTTACGGACATACAATGCAATTGTCAGAGTTCAGCAAAAATAGTATTCACAGTATAATTGATAACTCTGCAAAACATTTTAGCAACGATCAATATGGATCAGTTGAGTATAAAGCATCGCTAATAGCGACCGGAATTAAAAGAGCGGTGGAACAAATATGAAAATAAAATTCACCTTGAATAATAAGACGATCGAAACCGAAATCGTTCCCGGACAGACATTATTTGAATATCTTCGTGAAAATGGCGCTTACAGTGTGAAATACGGCAGCGACCAAGGTGAGAGCGGCTCCGATACTGTTCTGATCAATGGAAAGGCGCAAAATTCTAGTTTAATGTTGATCCATAGCGTAAATAATTGTGTGGTTGAAACAATTGAATCATTTAAAGACAACGAACGCTTGCAAAAATTGCAAAATGTTTTTTTAGATGTGGGAGCTGTACAAAGTGGCTACAACGCTCCTGCTATGCTTCTATCAATTGAGGCATTATACCGTGAAAACGATAATCCTACCGAACCTGAAATAAGAGAGGCATTATCCGGAGTTCTGTGTCGTGAGACCGGCTACGTTAAACCAGTAAAAGGCGCTAAACTGTGAAGACGGTCGGTAAAAAAACAGTCAGAGTTGACGGCAGATCATTAGTCAAAGGCAAACCGGTTTTTGCCGATGATATTCGGTTGGATGATCTGCTCCATATTAAAATACTGCACAGCACAGTTCCCCATGCTGAAATAAAAAGTATTGACACTTCACAAGCTGAAAAATTGTCGGGCGTGGTTGCTATTTATACTCACAAAGATTTTAGAAAGCATTATTATACCACTGCCGGACAGGGTTATCCCGAACCCGGTCCATGGGATTATCGTATTTTAGATGAAACTGTGCGCTATGTTGGTGATCGAGTGGCATTTGTAGTGGCTGAAACAGTTGAGATTGCCGAACAAGCCCTCGATCTGATTAATGTAAAATATGAGGAATTACCGGCTAATTTTGACGCTGAAAAAGCGATGGACTGCCCGCCCATGCATGACTCCAAAGTTGTCAAGGGACTTGTGCATGATATTCATAAAAATATAGCTGCGCATATTGACGCTAAGATCGGCGATGCCGACGATGCAATGAAGCAATCAGAGCATGTTTTTGAAGGTGAATATTATACTCCATTTGTTCAGCAGGCATCAATTGAACCACACATTACATTGACATGGTTTGACGAAAATGACCGTCTTGTAATCAGAACTGCCACACAGGTTCCGTTTCATGTTCGTAGAATAGTATCAGATGTGCTTGATTATCCAATATCAAAAATTCGCGTAATTAAACCGCGGATTGGAGGTGGCTTTGGCGGAAAACAGGAAATTTTAAATGAGGAGATTTGTGCAGCGGTTACTATGCGTACAGGACGCCCTGCTAGAATTGAATATACCCGCGAAGAGGAATTCTATGCCGCCCGCGCCCGTCATCCACAAAGAATAAAACTAAAGATCGGCACGGATAAGAACGGCAGACTACAGGCGATTGACATGGATATTCTTGAAAATAGCGGTGCTTACGGCGCCCATGCTCTGACCGTAATGTCGGTTACCGCACAAAAATCATTGTCATTATACAGATGTCAAAATATAAAATTGGAAGGTAACGCCGTTTATACCAATTTGCCGATCGCCGGAGCTTATCGTGGCTATGGCTCACCGCAAGGCTTTTGGGCTTTGGAATCGATGATGGACGAGATTGCCTCCGCATTGGCTATTGATCCAATCGAATTGCGTAAGATCAATCATGTACAGGTTGGTGATGATATTCCAATTGCCAAAATACTTGGCGAGGGCGGTGAAGGACATCCGATGACAGTACGCTCAATGGGTTTGGATGACTGCCTTGAAGAAGGTAAGAAATTGATCGAATGGGATAAAATCCGCAATTTGAAGCAGGAAGGGCATATCCGGCGCGGCGTTGGTCTGGCAACGGTCGGTCAGGGATCAGGTATTCCCGGCATAGATATGGGATCAGCCTTCATTAAAATGAATGAAGATGCTAGTTTCAATTTGTTAGTCGGAGCTACCGATCTAGGAACCGGTTCGGACACAATGTTAGCCCAAATTGCTGCCGAAGTGCTTGAAGTAGCAGTTGAAAAAATAATTGTATATTCAAGTGATACAGACTTTACACCATTTGACACCGGTGCTTATGCCAGTAGTACAACCTATATTTCAGGCTCGGCAGTCAAGAAAGCTGCTGAAAAAGTCAAAGCACAAATATTGGACATCGGCAAGAAAATTCTCGGTGTTGAAAAGGCCGAGATTAGCGGAGGAAAAGTCATCGCCGCAGGCGGGAAAAGTATTACATATCAGGAAATCTGTACGAAAGCATTTTATACCGATGAACAACAGCAGATTATGGCGGAGGCATCGCACATGAGTTATGACTCTCCCTCGCCCTATAATGCCACGTTTGCCGATGTGAGCGTGGACACTGAGACCGGAATTGTGCGGGTGAACAAAGTGGTGTCGGTGACAGATGCCGGACAGGTAATTAATCCGCAGATGAGCGAGGGACAAGTGGAAGGTGCTATACCGCAATCGCTTGGAATGGCTTTATCCGAATATATGATCTTTGATGAGAAAGGCGCCCCGCTCAATACTAACTTTTATGATTATCATATTTATACGGCAATTGACATGCCGGAAATCGTGGCTAAATTTGTAAATAGTCACGAACCTACCGGACCTTATGGCGCCAAAGCTGTTGCTGAAATTCCGATCAACGGTCCTGCTCCGGCGGTAGCCAATGCAATTTTCAATGCCGTTGGTGTGCGGATCAGAGAATGTCCGATTACACCTGAGAAGATTTTGAAGAAATTGACTATATAATATTGCAGATTGAATAATTTTTTAGCATTTGTTAAACTAAAATAAAAGAGATGAAAATGAAGAAACTAATATTAATATCTACAATATGTTTATTAATGATAAGTTGTAGCAAACAAAAATATCCTGATAGCTATGGTGTGTATACTACTAATGGTACACAGCGTGTGGAAAGACGCGACATTAATGATAATTTTGTTAGTGGAGTTGATTTTTATAATCAACCAAATATTACGGATAATAATTCAGTATCCTTGTGGTTTTATGATCCCAAAATTGTACCAACAGAACTAAATTTTGGTCATATTTCTAACTATAACCATGTGGAAAATCTTGCATTTAAAGTAAAACCAATTGAAGATAGATCAGGATTGTACAAAATCGATATTGTAGACAATTTGATGGATGGTATCTATTTTTTATACCCAATTAATTATCAATCAAGTTCCATACCCGATATTCAATGGCCATTAGTAGTTGGCAATAGAATAAGTAAAGATAAATATAAAGAGCAAATTATTGATAAATGGAAGAGTAGAGATTCAGGAGAACTAACGTTTAATGATAATGGCACATTAATCGCTGATGAAGAAGTATTAAAGTTTAGGTTTATGAATGATGAACTATTTATTATAAAGTCGTCTGAACACAACAGTCAAACTGCAAAAATTTTGTTTATGACTGAAAATATAATGATATTATTAATAGGGGGGGAGTATATCGAGATAGTTGAAAGATAATAAGCATACTATTTAAATCTAAAAATTGATCTTTTTATATGAGAACCTGCTTCAACCGCGGAAAAGAAGGTGATTAATATGAAAACCCTCGTCGTTGGCGCCTCCGGAGCAATTGGTGGGTGTTTGGAGAACATTGTCGGAATCGCTGATTTATATGATTAAAAACCAAGCAAACCCTGCCAATTTGTTTCGTCGAAGCTATTAACAACCGATGGAAGAAAACACTTCGAACTATTAACAGCGGAATTACTGTTCGATTCTGCTGAAAAATTACAATAATATTTGGATATAGTGTTAATTAAAATTAACAAATTAATAAATGAAAGATTTCCTGCTCCTGCTGTGGCCAATGCAATTTTTAATGCTGTTGGAGTACAGATCAGGAAATTGCCGATCACACCGGAGAAAGTTTTAAAGGGAATTCAGAATAATGAATAGGGTAATACTTATATCATTATTACTCTCCGCTTGCACAACAACACCATCAATATTAAATAATGATAATCCACTAAAGATTATTAAATCAGGGACAATATTTACTCAAGCAGAAATAATAAACTTTGATCCAAATAAATGCGCATGTTGTTGGGGATGGCTAATTAAAGTTGAAAATGATACAATCAAATCCCCCGATAATAAAATTGCTAAAGTAGTTGGTTTTGAGATTAGATCACCCGTATTAGTTGATATTGAGATTGGTATCCTTGATCTAAATTGCTCCAAAAGAAAATATGGATACTATTCTATCAATAGTATAAGACTTTCGGATTAAATCAGCCTTAATACATTTATACTGTAGTAATAACTACACTTTATCAATATTTCCTTATTAAATTCAGTCAGCATTAATAATATCAATAAATGAAAAAAGTAATATCCATATTCACTTTAACCGTACTAATGAGTTTTTATGCAGTATCGTTATTTGTACATGAGAACTGCGGAATGCTGCGAAAGTCCAAAACAGCAACACATTGCGGCATGGAGATGTCCGCGATGAATTGCTGCGGAGATGCAAAGGAATGCGTAACAGTTGTTATCCATCCGGTTTCTTCCGCGCCACTAAACAAGGTGGAAGTTCAAAAAGATATTACTATTGACATCATAATTGATCAAACTGTTAGTTTTGCATTTGATGTAGAATTCCAAACTATTGAATATACCAATAATCTATCGCCGCCCGACATTTATTTGGGCTTTCAGACCCCTCTCTTAGTTTAGACAACTCCCCTACTTATTAATCCCTTTTCATGGGGAAAGTGCATCCATTTGTTTGGATGCAATAATTAATTATTTATCGTATGGAGTTGTTTAAATGAAATTTTACAAAAATATATTAATTGTGTTGGCGGTGATAATAAACATAGGATTCGCCCAACATCTTGGAAATTTAGAAGATTTGCTTGAGACAAATCTTCAAGTACAAGCTGCAAAAAAAGCATACGAATCAGCAAAATTAAATATTAAAGCCACCGGTACTTTACCGGATCCCATGGTGGAAGCATCATTTAGTATTGATCCAATAGAGACTAGAAATGGTCCGATTGAGAATCAAATTATGGTCGGACAAAAATTTCCGCTATGGGGGAAGCTAAAAAAAGAGCGAAGTATTCAAAAATTAAATGCTGAGATTAGTCGCATTAATTATAATAATATAAGAATACAGGTCGCTTTTCTACTGAGAAAATATCTTGCTGAATATTATAAGCATGATACTTCGCTTCGGATTTTAAATGAATATTTAGATGAAATAGAGACTTTTACTTCGATCACGCGCAGTCAATACGCTAACGGAATAAGTAAAACGATGCACCCAATTTTAAAGCTACAGATTGAACAATCTATTCTACGTACACAAATCAATAATACTGAAAGCTTATTGGCAGAAGTTGTTGAAGAATTGGAGACATTGTTTAATGATCATTTCTCTATTAATACAATTAATACTGAATTGAAAGACATCAGTCGGTTTAATGATGAGCAATGGATTGAAATTACAAGGCAGTATAATCCGCAATTCTTGACTGCGCAAACAAATCTTGCCATAGCGCAACAAAAACATCAGCTGACTAAACTGCAGAATTTTCCTGATTTGACTGCGGGAGTTACCTATTCAGTTATTGGACCAACCGATTTAGGTGGAGCTGTCACCTCAGGACAGGATGCCATGGGTGTTAAGATCGGATTTAATATTCCACTTTGGTTTAATAAAAATAGAGCAAGAGTAAACTCGGCTTCACTCAGTATTGACCGACAAGAAACCTTATTAGAAGATACATGGAATAATATTGAAGCTGATTTGAAATCAATCCTAACCGAGCTTGACGCAATTGATCAAAACATCAAACTTTACTCGGAAAAAATACTTGACGGTTCTGAACAAATGCTCAATTCAGCTTACTCAGCATACGAAGTTGGTAATCTTGATTATTTGGATCTTTTAGATAGTATTCGTCTGAATTTTAAATCAAGGATTGAATTCGAGCATCTTATGGCGAAACAAAAAAGATTGAAAGCCAATCTGCTAAAAACGGCAGGATTAATATCCCTTGATTAGGAGGAAAAAATGAAAAATTATATTAAACTAATTCTACTTATCATAATTGCAGTTCTTTCAATGCCTATCATAGAATGTGCATCAACAGAGAAAAATGATAACGCAAATTCTGAACATTCGGATGAATTATATACCTGTGGAATGCACCCCAATGTTGTGCAGAAAGGACCCGGGACTTGTCCAATATGTGGGATGTATCTTACTCCGCTAAACAGTTCTACTGAAGAAAATTCTGATGGTTCAATCAAGATAGATCCGGTTACAGTTCAGAATATCGGTGTACGCACAGAAACTATTGAAAGACGTGATATTATTCAACATATCCGAGCTTTTGGTAAAGTGGAATATGATGAGTCACAAATAGGATTAGTACAGACAAAATTTAACGGTTGGGTAGAAAAACTGTATTTCAATACTACAGGACAAGCAGTAAAAAAAGGAGATGTTTTGCTTGAGATTTACAGTCCAAAACTTGTTACAACACAACAGGAATACTTAGAGTTATTGGACAAAGCGGAGGAAAATGAAGATGACGAAGATTTAAAGGCAAATTTGAAGGCAATACAAAATCGTTTAAGGAATTTTGATATTTCTGAGGATCAGATCAAAATGCTTGAAAAAGAACGAACTGTTTTTAGAACAATTAAGGTCACTTCACCTTTTGATGGAATTATTGAAAGCAAACACGTTGAAAACGGGATGGAAGTCAAACCAAATATGAAGTTATACTCAATTTCAAATCTTGAGAATATATGGATAATTGTTGATATTTATGAAAGTGATGCAGCATTAATCAAGCCGCGATTAATGGTAGATATTGAAACAGAAATGTTGCCGGGTAAGACCCTGCAGGGAGAAATAGATTATATATATCCATATTTAAATGAGAAAACGCGAGCAATGCAAGCAAGAATAGTTATCCCAAATCGAGACCAAATGCTTAAGCCCGGTATGTTTGTCAATGTATATGTACATGCTGAACCAGTAAAAAATGTGGTAGCAATACCGACTGAATCTGTGATATTCTCCGGCAATCGTAATCTAGTTTTCATAGATAAAGGAAATGGAGAATATGTCCCACATGATGTAACCATTGGAGTAGAAAGTCATGATGGTTATTTTGAAGTTAAGGAAGAGCTCAATGCCGGAGAGATTGTAGTTACCTCAGCACAATTTTTAATGGACTCAGAAAGTAGAATACAAAAAAATATTGCTGAAATGACATCAAGCTCGAATACCACTGACCATTCGCAGCACAATCATTAGAGAATAGCTATGATAGAAAAAATTATAGAATGGTCAGTTGAGAATAGATTTCTTGTTATCTTGGCAACGATAGTGATTGCGGTTAGCGGAATTATTGCAATTTCTACAACTCCGGTTGATGCAATACCTGATCTAAGCGATGTGCAGGTAATTATACAAACCGATCACATGGGGCAAGCTCCGCAAGTGATCGAAGATCAGATCACTTATCCGCTTACGACTGCGATGCTTTCTGTACCCTATGCTAAATCAGTACGAGGATATTCGTTCTTTGGAGTATCATTTGTGTATATCATCTTTGAGGACGGAACTGATATTTATTGGGCGCGCAGCCGAGTACTTGAATATCTAAATTTCGTTTCTGACCGATTGCCGAATGGTGTTACGCCAAAACTCGGTCCCGATGCAACAGGCGTTGGTTGGGTATATCAATATACCTTGGAAAGCAATCAACATGACTTGCAAGAGTTGAGATCAATACAGGATTTTTATCTAAAATATGAATTGATGAGCGTATCCGGTGTATCGGAAGTAGCAAGCATTGGCGGTTATGTCAAACAATATCAGGTGGAAGTTGATCCAAATAAATTGTTAGCCTACAATATTCCTTTAAATAAAGTGAAAATGGCAATCAAGCGGAGCAATAATGATGTAGGCGGCAGACTAATTGAAATGGCTGAAACAGAATTTATGGTTCGCGGGAAAGGTTATATTGAATCAATTGATGATTTAAAGAATATACCCTTATCCGTATCTCAAGACGGAATTCCTATTCTATTAAAAAATGTTGCAAAAATTCAAATTGGTCCGGAATTGCGACGCGGACTAACCGAGATAGATGGCGTTGGTGAAACAGTCGGTGGAATAATCGTGATGCGCTATGGCGAGAATGCATTGAAAGTGATAGAAAGCGTTAAGGAAAAATTGGAGGATCTCAAATCGGGTTTACCTGACGGAGTAACTATCAAAACAGTTTATGACCGCTCACAATTGATCGAGCGCGCCATAGATAATTTAAAATTTAAAATAACGGAAGAAAGCTTAATCGTTGCAATTGTACTGATCATTTTCCTTTTGCATTTTCGTAGTTCATTAGTTGCAATTATCACCCTTCCGCTTGGGATGTTTATTGCATTTCTTATTATGCGCTATCAAGGGATAAATGCCAATATTATGTCACTCAGTGGAATTGCTATTGCAATCGGTGCTATGGTAGATGCTGTGATCGTAATGGTCGAGAATGCTCATAAACACATTGAAAAAGATGGAGAAAAAGTTGACAGTTGGCAGTTAATAATTAATGCATCGAAAGAAGTGGGACCTGCCCTCTTCTATTCCCTATTGATTATAACCGTATCTTTTTTACCGGTATTTACTTTGCAGGCACAGGAAGGCCGCTTGTTCCGACCATTAGCATTCACTAAAACCTACGCCATGGGTGCATCAGCAATTTTGGCGATCACTATTGTACCGGTATTGATGGGTTATTTCATTAAAGGTAAGATCCGCTCCGAGAGAGAAAATCCGCTCAGTCAATTTTTGATCAGAATTTATAGACCAATTATTGATTTTGTTCTGCGCTTCAGAATAAGCACAGTGGTTGCAGCAGCAATTATTGTGATTATAACAATAATTCCATTAAAGCGAATCGGATCGGAATTCATGCCGCCTTTGAATGAAGGTGATCTGTTATACATGCCGACAACCGATCCCGGAATATCAATTGCCAAAGCTAAAGAATTACTTCAACAGACCGATAAGATTATTAAATCGTTTCCTGAAGTTGAAACCGTATTTGGAAAAGTTGGACGGGCGGAAACTGCGACCGACCCTGCTCCACTCAGCATGATAGAAACAACCATTACTCTGAAACATCAGGATGATTGGCACGATAGGGTATTTGAGAAAAGGTGGTTCTCAGAAATGGACCCGCCACAATGGCTGCGATCCGCACTAAATGTTGTTTGGCCGGAACACCGCAAAGTGAGTTTGGACGAATTGACCAATGAACTTAACTCGGCTATTCAATTCCCCGGTTTGACCAACTCCTGGACAATGCCGATACGAACAAGAATTGACATGCTTAGTACGGGCATCAAAACTCCGGTCGGAATTAAAATAATGGGAACAGACTTGGATACACTCAATGCTTTAACGGCTGAAGTACAAACAATTGTTCAAAATTTGCCCGGAACGGCTAGTGCATTTGCCGATAAAGTAACCGGCGGTAACTTTATTGATTTTGAGATAGACCGCTTGGCTGCCGCCCGCTATGGCTTAACCGTTGGTGATGTACAGGACATCATTGTCTCGGCAATTGGCGGTATGAATGTTAGTTACACGGTTGAGGGATTGGAACGTTACCCGATTAATGTGCGTTATCAACGTGATTTCCGCGACAGCATTAACCAATTGAAGCGGGTACTAGTACCTACTCCAAGCGGTGCCCATATACCAATATCCTACGTAGCAGATATTTTTGTGCGAAAAGGTGCTCCCGTAATTAAAAGTGAGAATGCCCGCCGCACCGGATGGGTATATGTTGACATTAACAATATTGATGTTGGCACTTATGTTAAGAATGCCAAACAGGCGCTTGCAGAAGAATTAAGATTACCGGTTGGTTACTCAATTGTTTGGAGCGGCCAATATGAATATATGGAACGCGCCAATCAACGTTTGAGCATTGTGATACCGGTTACACTGTTAATAATATTCTTATTATTATATTTTAATTTTAAGAATTTGACAGAAAGTCTAATCGTTATGCTTTCTCTGCCCTTTGCTTTGGTAGGTGGCATTTGGTTTATGTATCTGCTTGATTACAATATGAGCGTGGCAGTCGGCGTGGGATTCATCGCTTTGGCGGGGGTGGCAGCGGAAACCGGCGTGGTTATGTTGATCTACTTGGACCAAGCCTATAAGCATCGCTTGCAGAGCGGAAAGATGAACAGCGCCAAGGATTTGTACAACGCAGTGATGGAGGGCGCAGTGGAACGGGTGCGACCCAAACTGATGACAGTTACCACCACAATTTTCGGGCTGCTACCGATCCTGTCGGGGCATGGAACCGGTTCGCAGGTGATGAAACGCATCGCTGCACCAATGGTGGGCGGTATGGTAACATCTACAATATTGACCTTGTTGGTGATACCTGCTATCTATTATTTTTGGAAAAGTATTGAATTAAATAAAGGAAAAGATAAATGAAAAATATAATTTTAATATTAGCGATTATTTTGGCAATTGCTTTAACAGCCTGTGGCGGCGGCAAGCAGGAATCCAAGATACCTGAAAAATCAGCCCAAAAGGCTCAGGTAGTATATTACGGCTGCCCGATGTCAGAGCATAGCCACATAGCCGATAAAGAACCGGGCAAATGCGATGAATGCGGCATGGATATGGTTGCAGTGGTTAAAACTACCGATGGCGAACACGACTTCTACGGTTGCCCGATGGCGGAGCATAGTCATATTAGGCAAGCCGGACCCGGTGAATGCGCCGACTGCGGTATGACCTACCGTCCCCTAAAATTTGATATATAATAATCTGTCATTCCTATTCAAAATTGAAGGGGTGTCTCGCTTGTGTAACTGGGTAGTTTTAACACACCCCGACTCCGATTAAATCGGAGCCACCCCTCTCCCCGCAGAGCGGGACAGGCAAAGAGGGGAATTAATCTGTCATTCCCGATTTAATCGGGAATCTATAATTATGGATGCCCGCACGCAATTGCGCACAAGCCCACCAAAGGCGGATAAACTCGCTATGACAGTATAGTAGAGACGTAACCCCGAAGAATCGGGATTTCACTTCGTTCAACATGTTACGTCTCTACAGAAGATTATTAATTATTGGGATTATACGAATGACAATGCAGCATTTTTGTCATTCTGATGACCCCGACGAGTCGGGGGAAGAAGAATCCAATTAACAGATTCCTGCTTTCGCGGGCATGACATTTATATTTTCACCCCCTCTTCAATCTACGCTAAAGCTACGATTGATAAATTAATTCTCCCCCATAAAAGGGGGAGAATATTATTTCAATAAGAATGACAGCGTAATTAAATTGCGGTGTGAAAAAATACTTACCTTTTGTAATTATTGTGCTCATGCTCGGTTGTGATCTGTTCACCGAATCCGAGGAACCTAATTCCGCTCCCTATATCAGTCTTAGAATACCATCCCAATATACTCTGAATCACAAGATCGGTGATACCGTCAACTTTTCAGTTACTGCCAACGATGCCGATGATGACGAGATCAGTTACAAAACACTGCAGAATGGAACCAAGATCAATGATTCAAACAGTTATGAGCTTTTGCTTGAAGAACTTGGCACTTATCTAATTCAGATCATAGCTTATAATGAACTTGCCGATACAGCCGAATGGCAGGTCAATATTGAAAATCAAGTTCCCATAATAGGTACAATTTTTAATAAAACTGTTAATGAAGATGAAATTTTAATTGGGAGTATTGTTGATTCAATTCTAGTCACAGACAATGAAGATTCAATAACGGGTGTGAGCATTGAATTAAACCAGACAAATGAAGGATTGATTAAGTTTGCGTTGGATTCTGATAACAATATTGTTATTGAAGATTACACAGCAGACGGAAATGGTTTTTCAGAAGTCACAGTTAAGGTTACTGATACTCATGGAGCTGTAAGCGAAGAGAGTTTTGTCTATAACATTACACCTATGACAGACATCGAAGGGAAGATATTGGATTCAGACACCTGGGAAGTGAATACTTCATTGCAGGGATTCGCTATAATTAATGGAGACACAGTTTGGACAGATAATAATGGAAAGTACAAAAAGCAGATAGATCCAGCAAGTTCTATTGACATCGAAGCAGGGTATCGAAGCCTGGATAAGACTCAGCCAATGTCGTTTATCACAACAGCGAGAGGTGTGTATGCTGGCAATGACAGAAACGATGCAGACATAATGGTTGTTACATACTTAGATAATAACATGACACCGGAAGAGTTCAGGACAATGGCCTGGGAGACAAATTTTAAAGCATTTGCAAATATGCCTTACGAGGGTGCAAAAGTTCCAAGTACAAACATGATTGATTACCTGGTCTGGGAGAACCGCACAGGCGATGTTTTCACACAGGCCGAGATGGATGATATAAAACAAACCATTGCCGATTCTATAGATGTACACTTAAAACATCCTTTTTCACAACAAGAAATAGCATACCTTGATATTGCAACAGAACAAGAAGCACAAGATAAAATAAGATGGGCTAAACACACAGTTTCAAATCCTGCAATATCAACCCTTGACTTCAATAGTGATGGAATTGTTGATTACACAAGCATAACATCACCAGGAGACATAGATAATGATCATTCCTATTTTATTGCTAGTTTACTTGAGGAAGGTTATGGGTCGAGAGGGCAATTCGGGCCAGTGACCAGCCCTGAACTGGAAGGAAAAACAATAGCATATGAATTTAGCGGAGACTTCGTTAAACCAGCTGATATCAAGTTCATAAAGTTGATCGAAGGCATAGCTTACGAAATAGGTTATACAATGCCTAAGATGCCTATAGATGATATTTTGAAAATACAGGAGTAGAGAATGAGTAAAATTGATAAGCAAAATACAAATGTTATTATAGATTTATTTAGGAATGCAAAATTATCAGAGCTTCTTACAACCGCAACATTAGTAACAACTATAATATCTTTAATATATTTAACTACTTATTGGTCACAATTCAAAATTGAAATTTTTGAATACATACAAATTGGTAGTCTAATATTATGGGCAATTTATCCATTTCTTTTGTCTTTAGCAGTAGTACCCGTATTAACTTTTTTAATATTATTTTTCGAGCCAAAATCAATTTTTTGGATTTCAATTATTTTTACTGCGATCTTTATACTGATAAGTATTGTTGTAATGAAAGTGTTTTATTTATACATAGGTGCCGCGATATTCGTTTTTGGATCTTTGATAATTTTTGCAGGAAAGGAAATTAATGAGTTGATTGATAAAAAGAAGTCAGTAAAGATATTTATTACAATTATAATCTCTGTATTGGTATTAGCGTGCTCATGGTTATCTGGGTTATATAAAGCTAATAAAATTAAAGATGGTCTAAATTATAAATATATTAGTAGTACTCAACTCAATAATAATCTAGCTGGACAAAATGAAATAGAGTATAGATATGTTGGCAAAGTTGATGATAGTATGTTTTTTTGGGATAGTAGTGATAAGACTACAATAATTCTAAAACATAATCAGATTAAACTTTTAAAATTCAGATATTTTAACATTGAAGATAATTTCAAGCTTGATAAAGAAGATTTTATATTGAAAAGATGGGAGTTTATAAAATCAATTACTAGAAAATTTATATAGCAATGAATTAAATAGACTAAAACCTTGCAAGGGGAATACCCTTGCAAGGTTATTTCAATTATAATCCCGGCTCTTCTACAACTGCCTTTACATGTTCAGCAGATGAAAAAACCCTCAAGGTTTTATAAACCTTGAGGGTTTGATGAAGAGTTTGATAAAACGTAATAGGTAAATATTACAATCCTCTAATTATAATCTAATCATTTAAATAAGAAGTTGGCTAATTGGTTGGGAAGTAAGAATTGTAGTTAATAACTTACTCATCCATTAAAAAGGTCAATTTCAATGAATAAAACACAACTCGGACCAAGTACAATTATGTTCCCCTACCCTACAGTGCTTGTGGGTGCTATGGTGAACGGCAAACCGAACTTTATGACCGCCTCATGGGTGGGCATTGCCTGCTCGGAACCACCGGCAATTTCGGTGGCGATAAGACCGGAGCGCTACACCTATAAAGGCGTAGCCGAAAATATGGAGTTTTCCATTAATGTGCCCGGTTCCAACTTAGCCAAAGAAACCGATTTCTGCGGTATTTATTCCGGTCGCGATCATGACAAAACTGAATTATTTAAAATATTTTATGGCAACGTTGAGCATGCTCCGCTGATTGAGGAATGCCCGCTGAATTTGGAATGTAAGGTCATTGGTCACATGGATATTGGCACGCACACCTTGTTCATCGGTGAGGTGACGGAAACGCATGCCGATGAAAATACGCTTGTAAATGGTAAGCCGAATATCCAAAAAGTTGATCCAATCATTTACGCCACCGGTTCGAGGCAATACCATAAAGTTGGCGGCGAGATCGGGCGGGCTTACAATATTGGTACCACCGTTGTAGAGACTTAGTATGTTGAGCGAAGTGAAATCCCGATTTATCGGGACTACGTCTCTACCTATTTCGTAAATATGACGCTATTCAATAATAAATACCGAGTTGAATCAACTCGATTAAAACATTGGAATTATTCAAATAATGGAATGTACTTCATTACAATTTGTACTGACAAAATGATGAACTATTTCGGTAAAATTGTAGATGAAAAAGTTATATTAAATAAATTTGGTAAATATGTGGAGCATTGTTGGACTGATATTCCCAATCATTTCAAATATGTTAATATAGATGAGTTTGTGATTATGCCAAATCACATTCATGGAATTATCGGCATTGACAATCCGAACGATTCATTTTCAAATGATGATAATAGTGTAGTAGAGACAAGGCATGCCTTGTCTAATAACAAAAATTCCACTAAAGAGACAGGGCATGCCCTGTCTCTACAACATCCGCGATTTAGGAACCAAGGTAAAAATTCAATTTCTGCGATGGTCGGATCATTCAAATCCGCTGTAACCAAATATGCCAATAAAAATAACATCCCTTTCAAATGGCAATCACGATTTTATGATCGTGTGATACGAGATGAAAATGAATTGAATAATATCCGGGATTATATAATTTCCAATCCTGAACAATGGGAAAAAGATAAATATTATCAGCAATAAATTGGCAAAACAAGGATGAATAACATCACAATAAAAGCTCTTACTCCTGCCCTGTTAGATGATTACTTGCAATTTTTCGACAACGACGCCTTTGCCGATAATCCCCATTGGGCATCCTGCTACTGCCGCTGTTACCATTTTGATCATGAAAATTGTAAATGGGATCAAACTACTGCCGAAGAAAACCGAGCATCCGTAATCGAACTGATCAAAAATGGTAAAATGAAAGGCTATTTGGCGTACGACAATGACCAACCGATCGGATGGTTAAATGCCAATCATCGGAATAATTATTCCGTACATTCTTATGATAATATTGATGAAACAGAGAAAGTAGGATCAATTATTTGTTTTGTCATAGCAAAAGAATATAGACGGCAAGGGATTGCGCGAAAGTTACTTGATTCAGCAATTATGGGATTCAAACAGCAGGGACTTGACTTTGTGGAAGGCTATCCGGTAATTGATGTTGTCGGCGATGATAAAAATTATCACGGCCCACTGTCTCTCTATCAATCCGCGGGATTTAAAGAGTATGATAGAGATAAAAGAGGTTCATTCAAAATTGTCATTGTCAGGAAAAAATTATCCTAATAATCTTTTATTATTCCGGATTGATAATTAATATTCTATTAACTATAACAGGGGGATTTTAAGGTGAGAATATACATAAGTGCTGATATTGAGGGAGTTTGCGGTTCCACGCATTGGGATGAGTGTTCCAAAGACAAATCCGATTACTCTGAATTTCAGAAACAAATGACGGCTGAGGTTGCCGCTGCCTGCAAAGGCGCTTTTGCCGCCGGAGCTAAAGAAATTGTCGTGCAGGATGCCCACGCATCAGCCCGCAACATGAAGCATGGCGATCTGCCGGAAGGTGTTAAGCTGATCCGTGGTTGGGCGGGTAATCCTAAAGCAATGGTTCAGGAATTAGATAATTCCTTTGATGCCTTAATGTGCATCGGCTATCATTCGCGTGCCGCATCGAGCGGAAATCCGCTCGCTCACACCATGCGCGGTTCCTACATTGATCATATAAAAATTAACGGCGAATTCGCCTCGGAGTTTTCACTGCACGGTATCTACGCTGCGACTATGGAAGTGCCCACCATCTTGGTCAGCGGCGATGTCGCATTATGCGATGAAGTAAAAATGATCAACGATAATATCACAACGGTTGCCGTAAAAGAAGGCGTAGGCGATTCGACGGTAAATATTCATCCGAAAGAAGCAATTCAAAAGATTTGGCAAGCGGCTGAGTCCGCCCTGCAAGGCGATTTGAAACAATGCCTGCTGCCAACGTCTGATCAATATAATGTAGAGATTCGGTTTAAAAAGCATCAGCAGGCTTACAATGCGTCATTCTTTCCGGGCTGCGAACTGACTGATCCGCAAACCATCACATTTACAACCAAAGAATTTTTTGAAGTCCTGAGAATGATCCAATTTGTAATTAAGTGAAAATTTCTAAAACATCAATCTATGCCATAATCCCAATTATTCTTAACGGGATAGCATGGTTATATAATAACATATTATTTCAAAATAGAGTTGCCGGCGTGGAAGTCGATAACGTTTTATATAATATCGTTTTTGTTGCTGCTTGGTTATCTTGGTTTGTTCTGTTTACCATCGGTTGGATTAAAGATTTCCCAAAATGGACTGTTCATTCCATCAGCTATTGTGTTATAATGAGCTTATTATTGATCAATGTAACAAGTCCTAGCTTGGGACGCTATGAACCATGGGGATGGCTGGCACTTTTACCTTTAATTATATCGGTATTAATTGGAATATCTGTCAATGGGTTTAAGAAACTTACAAGAAAACTAGCCGACCAATTAAACCAGAACAACAGCCGAATTTTGTTCATGTTTTATGGAATCCTGCCTTTTGCAAATGCAATTATATTTGATGAGGTTATTGATAAACGATTACCTGCGATTTATTTATCATTGGTAACAATAATTGTCGTTTGCACATTAATCTATCTAAATGCTGAAAATAAAAAAGTAAGAAATTGGTCTTTGGTGTTTGGATTCTTTGGAACAATTATTATTGCCATCTTCGTAAGTCCACATCTTGAAATCTATAAACCCTAATCAAATCCAAATTTGGTTATTTCATTCATAAGTAATACATTTTGAACGAAAACTTTTAAGGATTTTTATACTTATGTTCATTGAGTTTAAAGATGTTGCTTTCCAGAAAATGACCGCCACCCGTAAGCGTTATTTTGGTCGCGTTCCCGACATATTCACCAAGATGTATAACTTTACCCGTGCCAAAACCGCCAAGGCACTCGGTTATTATCCCTATTTCCCGAATATTGAAAAATCAGACGCCACTGAAGTAACCATAGATGGACAGAAACGCGTCATGCTCGGTTCCAATAATTACTTGGGACTTTCCACGCACCCCAAGGTTGTGGAGGCCGGAATCCAAGCCCTTAAAGACTATGGTTCGGGTCTGACCGGCAGCCGATTTCTAAACGGCAATGTTACGCTGCACATGGAACTTGAGCAACGTTTAGCCAAGTATGTCGGCATGGACCGTGCTTTGGTATTCTCCTCAGGATTCGGCGTCAATCTCGGGATTATCAGTGCCGTAGCCGGTCAAAATGATTATGTGTTCAGCGATGAAATGAATCACGCCTCGATCGTTGACGGGATTCGTTTTGCCGGTTCGATCAAACGCAAGTACCGCCACAATGATATGAAAGATTTGGAATACCACATGGCTTCGGCTGAGCTGAGCCGTCCGCGTTTTATCGTAACCGATGGTGTTTTCAGCATGGAAGGCGATATTGCCAAACTTGATGAAATAACTGCGCTTGCCAATAAATATCATGCCCGCGTGATGGTGGACGATGCTCATTCAATTGGTCTCCTCGGCCCCAAAGGCGAAGGCACGGCTGCTCATTTTGGTGTTACCAAAGATGTTGATCTGATAATGGGAACTTTCAGCAAATCGTTTGGCAGCCTCGGTGGTTTCATCGCCGGTGAAGAGGCGGTAATTGATTATTTACAACACCACACCCGCACTATGATATTTACCGCGGCACTGCCGCCAACTAATGTTGCTTCGACAATGGCAGCTTTGGAACTAATGGAAAAAGAACCGGATCGCCGTAAAGCGGTTATGGAAAATTCCAAGTATATGCGGGAAAAGTTGAAATCCTTGGGCTTTGAAGTAGGCGAAACCGAGACGCCGATCATACCGATTATCATTGGAAAGGATGTCAAAACATTCTATATGTGGAAAGATTTGTTGGCAGCCGGAGTTTATACAAATCCCATCGTATCCCCTGCCACGCCGCCCGGACGTGCATTGCTTAGAACAAGTTACATGGCTACGCATACCCGCGATCAACTCGATTTCTGTCTGGAGCAATTTGAGAAAATCGGCAAGCAGCGGCGCGTGATCAGTTAGATTATAATGCCATCAACCTCCAAAGTTATTCTGATCACCGGAGCCTCTTCCGGTATCGGCAAAATTGCCGCTAAGCATCTTGCTGAAAATGGACATAGAGTTTACGGAACTTCGCGTTTTCCCGGCTCCTACCCGACACCGACAAATTTCACATTGCTGCAAATGGATGTTACCGAAAATGATACAATTGCTGATGCGATTGAACAAATTATTAAAACGGAAAAACGCATTGATGTTCTCATCAATAATGCCGGAATGGGAATCGCCGGTGACTTGGAACACACTTCCATTGATAAAGCTAAAACGCAGTTTGAAACAAATTTCTTTGGTCCCTTGCGATTAATTAAAAATGTTCTGCCGATCATGCGCAAGCAGGATTCGGGGATGATAATCAATATCAGTTCGATCGGCGGATTGATCGGTTTACCATATCAGAATATGTACAGTGCCACCAAATTTGCGATTGAAGGCCTGACCGAAGCCCTTTACAAGGAATTGCATTCTACTAATATTAAAGTTGTAATGGTTGAACCGGGTGATTTCAAAACTGATTTTACCGCCCGGCGTGATATTGAAAAGGAATCAATCAAATTTGATAAATTCAAAAAAGTTATTGAAGTAATTGAGCAGGATGAGAACAATGGTCAGGATCCGATTAAGATTGCCCAGTTATTATCAAAAATAATTAATAAATCCAATCCAAGATTACGCTATGTAGTTGGCGCATTTGATCAAAAATTAGCAGCTTTCCTCAAACGCATCTTACCTAATCGTTTATTTGATTGGATAATAATTAAGCATTATAAGGTATCTTAACTATGGAAAAACAGATTCAAAAATCGGCATTTATTGCCGGATTAAGCCTGTTACTAATGACGATACTTTCTATAATAATCTTTCCTTCATTACAAGCAAATTCACTTCATATTACCGGCATTGCGATAATTATTGTTTTAGATGTCATTGTAGCTATATCACTTTATATATTTCTTAAACCGGCAAATCAAAAATTATCGCTATGGACAGCGGTTTTCAGATTAGTTTATGCCCTGATTTTTGTGGTTGCATTGATAAAGATGCCCAACCTCGATGCTTTTAATCATATTTGGGAAAGAGGATTATTGGTATTTGGTTTTCATCTACTACTATTAGGAATATTGACGATCCAAGCCAAGTATGTTCCAAAGTGGATTGGATATTTAATTTTAATTGCATCGGCAGGTTACATAATTGACAGCCTCGGAGCATTTTGGGGTTTTTCATGGCAGGTTGGATTATTCACTTTTGTGGGAGAATTAATTTTCATGATTTGGCTCTTATTTTGGGGACGAAAGGTCCAACTTTCGGAGTAAATAATCCCAGCACAAACAATACTTGTGCTACAGCTTTATAACCTAATGAGGATTACTTAATACACTTCAACTAAAAGTTTATCACATACAAGTTTTCCGAGAACAACATTGGAAAACTTGCCATAAGATACCGTAAAACTGCCATCAAATTTTTCGATTTGCTCAACGGTAATTTTTGTATCGAGTTTAATTGATTTCTTATTTAGAAATACTAATAGATCTGTTGAGCTTTCTTTTAATGCTTTCACGATTACCTTTGATCCTACAGAAACCTGTGAAAGCTTTAGGTAGTTTGGTTTGTTGAAATTACCATCTTTATCAGGAATCGGTGAACCGTGCGGATCGGTAGTTGGAAAACCTAACAATTCATCCATACGGTCAAACAGTTTTTCAGCTTTGACATGTTCTAATTCATCGGCGATCTCATGTACTTCTTCCCAACCAAATTCCATTATTTGCGACAAAAACATCTCAGATAGTCTATGCTTACGTAAAATTGAAGCCGCTCTTTGTTTACCTTCTTTAGTCATCCTGATCGGTTTATATTTTTCATAATTGACAAATCCATCCTTCTGTAGTTTTTTTATCATATCATTCGCCGTCGGCTTACTAACCTGCATTTCCTCGCCAAGGTCAGTTAGCGTTATATCCGCATTTTTTTGATGCAGATAGAATAGTGTTTTTATATAGTTCTCTTTAGTGAATGATGCCATATAAAAAATCCATTTATTTCTTAAATAATCCTTACTCCTATTATTTAGGAACTTACAGTATCCTACTCTAGGTTTCCTATTTTTATCAGCATATTATCTAAATCATATTGTTTTGTATGTCTAACTTTTATTATATTATATATCTAATTTATGGAAATACGAGAACAAAATGAAACGATTTTATATAGTATTTATTTTACTAGTTTTAATGATCTTCAATCCTGCCGTCGGTCAAACCGGCACGGTTAAAGGATTAGTTAAAGTTGGCGGACAGGCAGCTGAGTTTGCCCAAGTTTTTATAGATTCTATCAATTTAGGAAGATTAACTGACAGGAACGGTCTATTCATCATAAAAAATGTTCCTTACGGTAATTATCAAATTACTGCTTCTTTTATTGGATACGCTAAAGTTCGGAAAGATTTTATACTGGACAATGAGCAAACCGAAATCAATCTTGATTTCGATTTGACCAATCAAGCGCTTCACTTGGATGGCATCGTGGTTACAGGGACAAAAACACCAAAACACCAAACTAATTCTCCGATTATCGTAAATATGATTAATAGTGAAACAATCAGAAATGTACAAGCCTGCAATCTTTCGGAAGGATTGAAATTCCAACCCGGGTTGCGCGTTGAAACCGATTGTCAAACCTGTAACTACACGCAACTTAGAATGAATGGATTAGCCGGAGGGTATTCGCAAATACTGATTAACGGTCGCCCGATCTTTAGTCCGCTTACAGGGTTATACGGAATGGAGCAACTACCTGCTAATATGATTGATCGAATTGAAGTAGTACGCGGCGGCGGATCATCATTATACGGATCAAGTGCCATTGGTGGAACGGTAAATGTGATTACAAAAATTCCGAGAGATAATGACTATGAATTGAATTATACTTATCAAAATATTGATGCACAAACCAACGACAATACAATTAGCGGAAATGCTACTTTAGTTTCCGATAATAATAATTCGGGAATTTCATTCTTTTTGAATCGCAGAGAACGAGGTTTCTATGATGCAAATGGTGACAATTTCTCTGAAATACCGATGATAAATAATACTTCGGTGGGTACAAATATATTCTTTCTACCAATGTTAGACCAAAAATTTGAACTCAATATTAGTTATATAGACGAATACAGATTTGGTGGTGAAATGGTACCTGAAAAACCGGCATATCTTGCTCAACAGTCTGAAGAAAGAACGCATAATGTTTGGATGGCAAGTACCGATTATCAGATTAATTTTAATAATGGTAACACTGCTTTTATCTACTATATGTCATGGCAAAACACCGATCGCAAGCATTACACAGGTATTATCCCTGACAAAAGAACTTCTGAATATGATACTTTTATAGTTAATCCACCTTACGGAACTTCCGATGTAAGCACATATAATATCGGTGCACAAATTGATCATAGAATCAATAATTTTTTGACTGGTAAAAATGTTTTTATCTTGGGTATGGAATATGTGTACGACCATGTATTGGATGAAATTACCGCTTATGATTATTTGATTGATCAGACCACAAACGATTACGGTTTATTTCTGCAAAGCGATTGGGAAATCGTCCGACAATTCACACTACTTTCAGGACTAAGGATTGATAAACATAATTTGGTAGATGAGACTATTTTGAGTCCGAGAGTCTCGCTCTTATACAAATACAAAGAAAATACACAATTTCGTTTTAATTATGGCACAGGATTTAGAGCACCGCAAGCATTTGATGCCGATTTACATATGGCTTTTGCGGGTGGCGGAGTTTCCCGGATTTCATTGTCACCCGATTTGAAACAGGAAAAATCGCAGAGTTATAGCACTTCTATCAACTATGATAAACCAACAGAATATTGGATTGCGGGCTTTACTATAGAAGGATTTTATAATCGCTTAAAGGATGCTTTCTATTTACAGCCCGTTGGACAAGACGAACACGGAGAATTGTTTGAAAAACAAAACGGGGATGGAGCCACCGTAAAAGGGCTCACCATTGAGCTAAGAGTCAATTATAACAGAAAAATTCAGTTAGAGAGCGGCTTTACTCTACAGTCAAGTGAGTTTGATAATTTTGTTGAATATATAGACGGTTTGGAGGGAATAAAGGAATTTATCCGAACTCCTAATGACTATGGCTATGCTATCTTGACTTTCGCTCCCACTAAAAAAATTAACACAGTACTTAATTATATATATACGGGTAAAATGAAAATTCCCCATTTTGCAGGCGCACCAAATCAAACTATTGATGAAATGGTCACTTCAGATGCTTTCTCGGAATTAAGCATAAAAGTCGGTTACACTTTCCCTGTTCGATCTTTAGGAACAAATATTGAAGTTTATGGAGGGGTGAAAAATATTTTCAATGCCTATCAAGATGATTTTGATATTGGGAAAAATCGTGACAGCAATTACATCTATGGACCTGCACAACCAAGAACAATTTATACCGGACTAAAACTGAAATTGAAATAAACGCTAATAATATACCACTTATTTTCAGCCATCAATATTAGTGTACTCTTTGCCCTGCCAAAATATTTGCCTTTAATAATATTTAAAAATCATTTTTTATTTCTAGTATTTTTTTCTTATTTTTGTATCAGACGATAATTGCAGTTGATGCTGCTCACTTATTTTCTAACTTAAGGAAGACATCGGGGAAATAAAGTGGTATCGCTATGGAATATCTCCATATACCTTAATTGTTTTTTAACAGATTAGGTGTATGGAGTTTTTTATATACCTCATCACAAATTAAAGCATTATGTCTGTGCATATTATTTCGAAAGACATTCAAGAAACTTACCTTGATATTAAAGGTGATATTCTGAAGACACCTTTGCAGTATTCTGCTAAGCTAAGCAAAATTTCAGGAGCCAAGGTATTTCTAAAGATGGAACACTTACAATACACCGGCTCTTTTAAGATCAGGGGTGTGATTGGCAAAATCAAGAGTCTTGAAAAAAATGACTTCCAAAAAGTTTTTGTTGCTGCTTCCAGTGGAAACCATGCCGTAGCATTTGCTTATGCATCCGAAAAGTTTGGTTTTGAAGGCGTGCTTTTCATGCCCAAAAATGTTAACAATGTCAAGAAAGATACCCTTAAAACTTCTAAGATAAAAAAGTATTTATATGGCAAAAACAATATGGAAGCAGAAGCAAAGGCAACTGCTTATGCTAAGGAAAACGGAAGTGTATTAATACATCCGTATAATGACCCGGAAATCATAAAAGGACAAGGAACAATTGGCATAGAGATATTGGAACAATTCCCGGAAGTTGATACTGTATTAGCTCCAGTTGGCGGGGGCGGATTAATATCCGGGCTTTGTTCTTCTTTCAATGATGATAAGGTCAATATTATTGCTTGTCAGCCTGTGAATGCACCGGAAATGTATGAATCAGTGAAATGTGGCAAGATTGTTCCTCCCAGTAAACTATTCACGATTGCCGATGCCACAGCCGGAGGCATCGAAGCTGATTCGTTAACTTTTGAAATTTGTAAAAATCAACTTGATGATTTTGAACTGGTCAATGAGAACGAAATAAAGAAAGCAATAGCTTTTATTTTTAACCATCATAAAACAATTATTGAACCCGGAGCCGCGCTTCCGGTAGCAGCTCTTTTAAATACCAAAAGATACAAGGGGAAAAATGTCGTTTTGGTATTAACCGGCAAAAGAATAGAACCTCATTTGTTAACCAAAATAATAAACGATTATGGCAATAGTTATTAAAAAAAATAAAATACTTTCCATTGTAAAAAATATTGATGTCGTAGCTGCAATGGAAAAAGGATTCATTGAATACAGCAATGGGAATTGTGTCATACCACCCGTAGGTGAACTGCTCTTTGAAGAGAACAACGGTGAAACACATATTAAATACGGATATATAAAAGGTGAATCTCATTATGTGATCAAAATTGCATCCGGTTTTTATGATAATCCACAATTGGGCATTCCTTCAAGTCAGGGACTTATACTGGTACTAAACCAAAAAACCGGAGTTACCCAAGCTATACTATTAGATGAAGGCTATCTAACCAATTTAAGAACCGCTGCGGCAGGCGCTTTAGTTGCTAAATATTTTGCACCAAAGAATATAAAGGCAATAGGAATCATTGGAACAGGCATTCAGGGGAAACTTCAATTACAATATCTTCAAGAACACCGACCTTGCAAACGGATTTGGATTTGGGATATAAACGAGCAGAATGCTTTGCAATACAAATCGGAACTAAGTGATGATTTTGATATTCAGATTGCAGATAATACAGCAGACTTAGCCAAAATGTGCAATCTCATTGTCACCAGTACGCCCTCTCAAAAACCTTTGTTAAAAGCCGATCATATTAGATCCGGTACACATATCACGGCTGTAGGCTCCGATACGCCTGAAAAGCAGGAATTGGATAGTGAAATACTTGCCAAGGCTGATATTGTTATATCTGACAGTATCACCCAAAGCAGAAGTCGAGGAGAAATTTATCAGGCGGTCCAAAATAGCTATATCACTCACGATAAGGTCGTAGAATTGGGAAAAGCTATCCAAGATGAGAAACTGCAGTGTAATTCAGAAGATCAAATAACCGTTGCTGATTTAACAGGTGTGGCAGTACAAGATATTATGATTGCGCAAGCAGTTTATAATAGATATAAACTTAACAGTAAAAAAATATAAAGGTCAGTAATATGAATATTCGGATATTTGAATTGGAAAGAATACAGTCATTATTTGAGAATACCGTAGATTATAATTTAACCGAAAGCGGCTTCCATCCTTATACTTTGGAAGAACTGCTAACCGCGGAACAGTTCAAAGAATTAACAAAAAGAGTTATCGGATATGGGCAGACAAACGGCTCTATTCAACTTCGGAAAAATGTTAGCTTTTTATATAATGATGTAGATGAAGAAAATGTGTTGGTAACGAACGGTTCATCTGAAGCTAACTTTATTGCTTGCCATACCCTGTTAGAGAAAAATGATGAAGTAATAATGATGGTTCCCAATTATATGCAAATATGGGGAATAGCCGAAGAAATGGGCTGTAAGTTGAAAGCCTTCCATTTGAAAGAAGATAATCGGTGGAAACCCGACCTTAAAGAACTAAAAAATCTGATCACAAATGAAACCAAGATGATTGCTTTGTGCAACCCTAATAATCCCACCGGATACACTTTTACCAAAGAAGAGATGGAACAAATCGTTGAAATTGCTAGAAGCGCCGATGCATGGATTTACTGCGATGAAGTGTATCGGGGAGCCGAACTAAACGGTATCACTATTGATAGTTTTATAAGTATGTACGACAAGGTTATGGTCAATGGCGGTTTGTCAAAATCCTATGCTCTGCCGGGATCACGCTTGGGATGGTTAGTCGGTCCTAAAACTACTATCGCAGATACTTGGGCTTATCATGATTACACATCTATTGCGGCAGGAATGTTAAGTCAGTATATCGGAGAAATAGTTCTGGAGCCAAATAAAAGACTTGAAATCTTGAGCAGAAACAGAAATATGCTGAATGGAAATCTTAAAACTGTAAAGTTATGGTTAGACCAATACGGAGATATATTTGAATACGTTGAGCCTCAAGCCGGTGGAATGCTTTTTATTAAATACAACCTTAACATAAATTCAACCGAACTCGCAGAATGGCTAAGGAAGGAGAAAAGTGTATTCATACTTGCCGGAGATGTTTACGGTATGGACAAACATTTCAGGATCGGAATTGGTGAAAGAAAAGAGTATATTATCAATGGATTGGATCGAATCAAAGAAGGGCTCACTGAACGGTTCGGATTATAACAATACCATAATAATTTTTAAATTCTCAACAGATGTAAGGATAAAATAAGTAATGAAACTAAAATCAATTGCAATATTAATTATAATATTAGTACTGTCATATAATGAAATAGTTGCCCAAAATTATCTTAATGGTTATCAATATGATTTGAATACTGATACTTTTACTAAATTTAAATATACTAGGTCTTTTTCAGAATCAGATAATGAGTATACTACAACCTATAATGTTTATCATCCTACTAAAGGCTACCATGCAATAACTGTGAAAGCTATACATAGAGTATCAGAAAAAAAAGTTGTTGTAAATGTTAGGTTTGCAACAGGCGGTTTGTTATCAGAAATCTGTACAGAAGAAACAAGATATGATATACCTTCACTAGAACCATTTGGTCACCGTGGATTTATTGCAGAATTTGGAGGGAGTAGAGTTCCAAACCAACTAATGGTAAAATTTATAAGTAAAAAATACGAAAATGTAAAAGTAATGCATATCAATGGTAGTATACCAAGTGATAATGAGTATATATTCTATGTATTAGATGAAAATTAATAATAATCGATAATTTTGAATCATTAAATAAAATAAATAGTTAAAAATGTTACTAACAATTTCAAGAAATAATAAAATTAGTCCAAATTCTGTAACCCCTTTTGAATTATTAGAATGGGCAAAGGAAGATATAAAGATAACCGATAAACGTGCTATTGGAAATGCAGTAGGAAATATAAAAAGAAGTATTCACTGTAGGATAGATGAAATAATAGAAAATACTCATGCTAAGTATTGTAGTGATTGGAATAAGAGATGTAATACGAGAACTAAGCTCAAGGTTCTAAAAATCCTAAATATAAAATATACATCTATTGTTACTTTGTTAACTGAGATAAGGAATAATTTTGAACATTTATATAAACTACCCGAATTGAACCAAGTGTTTGGATACCTTGATACAGCAGAAATGTGGTTAAAGTTATCTTATAGTGATTATTCTTTCAATAAAATTGCAATTACAAAACTCCAAACAACTAATTTTGGAATATCAGATGGGATTAATGGAATTAAATTGACTAATTGTGTAATAAATAATAAATCAGATTTGGATTATTTATGGGATAGAAAAAAGGAAATCCATGAAATAAAAAATGGACAACTAAGTATAATTCCGATGTATACAATTGGGTGGGAAAATATGTTAAAATACGAGGCTAAGTATATAAAATATTCAACAACACCGGATGATGAGATAAAAGAATATAAATTGCCTGCAAGATTATTGACTACTGTATATAAAAAGGCTATTAAAAAATTAGTTAATTAACAATTATAATTACTGCTCATCAATATTAGTGTACTCTCTCCCCTGCCAAAATATTGTAGTCTGCTGTTCTGACATGGATTGAAATTTTGATTTAGCAATTCGTTTAAAAAAATTACGGGAATAAGGAATCAGCAGTAAAAAACCAAGTATATCGGTTAGCAAACCGGGAGTAAGCAGCACTACACCACCGATTAGAATTAGTAAACCGTCAACTAACTTATCGGCCGGCATGCGGCCGGCTTGTAGATCATCCTGAATTTTATACCAAATAGAAAGACCATATAATTTTGCTAAATAAGCGCCAAAAATGCCTGTAATAATGACAACAAATATTGTGGGCCAAAATCCGAATCGGGAACCTAATTGGATTAAAATTAGTACCTCAATTAACGGAACACTTATAAAAAGTAACAAAAGTTTTGCGAACATGTTTAATTTTAATATTATTTGTAAATTAATTTAATCACTTTTAGGTAATACTAATGAAAAAGTTCCTGTTATTATTCGGACTCGTTCTTCTAACAGATTGCTTTTCTCAAGCACCGCAACTGCAAAGACAATCATTTAAAGCAACTCAACAATGGCATGATAAAGCCGATAAAATGGTCAAATTTCAAATTGAACGGCGCGGCATTGCCAATGCCGATGTTCTAAGTGTCATGCGCAATACTCCCCGTCATTTGTTCGTACCCAAATCTTTATCATCAATGGCTTATGATGATTATCCCTTGCCAATCGGTGACGAACAAACGATCTCGCAGCCTTACATTGTTGCCTTAATGACCGATTTATTAGAACTGTCCGGCGATGAGAAAGTCCTTGAGATTGGCACCGGATCAGGTTATCAGGCAGCAGTATTATCGCAACTCGTGGATACAGTTTATACAATTGAGATTGTTGAGTCTTTAGCCAATACTGCTCGAAAACGCTTACATGATCTCGAATACAATAACGTGATCGTAAAACATGGTAACGGCTATCAAGGATGGCCATCCGCTGCCCCGTTTGATGAAGTGATCGTTACGGCAGCTCCCAAAGAAGTGCCGCAAACTTTAATAGATCAATTAAAAGTTGGTGGAAATATTGTTATTCCGGTCGGTGATCAATGGCAGGAATTGAAATTAATAACTAAGATCTCGGAAGATAAAACAAAAACTAAGACAGTGATTCCGGTTAGATTCGTACCAATGGTACACCCCGACAATTAGTTTATTTCTTTTCGGGAGTGTAGCCTGCTTCCCTGATAGCATTTTCAATATCTTCAACACTGGCGCTGCCATCCACACCAACCGTTCTCTCATCCAAACTAACGGCAACTTTGGATACTCCATCAAGTGAACTCAGTTTATTTTCGATCGTCATCTTGCAATGTTTGCAATCAATATCATTTACAATGAATTCATTCTTCATTTCAATTTTATCCTCTTTGAATTTTATCATCCCGATTAATATTAGTACAGCAAGGATAATCCCGCTTACAATCCGCAAAGTATGATTCACATGCTCGCCATGCGGAGATATAATACTTACCTCATTGCCAAGTAAACCAAATACATAATTAAACAGAATACCGGCGATGATAGCGATTCCAATAATTGCAATCAAATATAAATAAAATGATCGTTTACCTAATTTTGATCTGACAAATGATAATGTAACAGTATTCGTAGCCGGACCGGCAATTAGAAAAACTAATGCAGCTCCCGGTGAGAAACCCATTTGTAATATTCCTGCTGCGATCGGTATTGAACCGGTAGCGCAAACATACAAGGGTAGAGCAATGAGTAACATTACTATGAAATGCATCCACTCGAAAGGCAGGAATTTTTGGATCAATTCCGGCGGAATCGCAACCGTTAAAATACCGCCAAGCACAACTCCGATTACCAACCACTTTCCAATATCTTCGGCTAGTTCAAAGAATCCGTATTTAAATACTTTAAACAGTTTAAACTTTACAGATATTTTCTCCTTTGAATGGCAGTGCTCCTCAACTTTTTTATCTTGCGGTTCACGATTAAATATAAAATTCAATAGACCGATTGTAACACCGGAGATAAATGCAGCGATCGGACGGAATATTGCGAATAGCGGTCCTAAAAGCGAGTAGGAAGCCAAAATTGAATCCGCACCGGTCGTAGGCGTCGAAACAAGAAAACTTAATGTAGCACTTTTACTAGCACCCTCTTTGTTAAGAGAAGCGGCAACGGGGATCACACCACAGGAGCAAATTGGCAACGGCACTCCGAATAATGATGCTTTAATTATCGTGCCAAGATTATCTCCGCCAAGGTGCCGAGTGATAAAATTAGTGCCGATAAATACATGCAAAATTCCGGCGATGAACATGCCCAACAATAAATAGGGAGCCATTGCTGTCCATAAGTCAATTATTGCGATCAATATATTTAATATGATATCCATAACGCCTTAAAATCTACGAATATTACAATAGCACTTAATACAAAATATCTGTATTCATGTAAGTTTGTAAATACAGATTTATAATGGCAACTTTATCAACCTTTTATTGTCTATTAATAATAAATTCATAATCCATTTAAATCTAATATAAGGAATTTTCAGGGATGAAACTGCTCAAATCAACAATATTTATTTTAGGACTTATCATTATGTCATGCTCGTCAAAAAACGATAATCCATTTTTTAATGAATGGGATACGCCATTTGGAACACCTCCATTTGATAAGATTGAAGAAGCTCACTACATGCCGGCCTTGTTGGAAGGTATTGAAAGAGAAAAACAGGAAATTCAGGATATCATTGATAATACTGAAACTCCAACTTTTGAGAATACCATTGAAGCCTACGAGGCTACTGGTGAATTCTTTTATAAAGCAGCCTATGTATTTTGGAATATTACCGGAACCGATGCAACCGATAATCTTGATGATATTGAGCGGGAATTTTCGCCAATTCTGACTAAGCATAATGACGACATTACTCTGAACAAAAAATTGTTCGAAAAAATTAAATATGTTTTTGATAATGCAGATAGAAGCAAACTAACTACCGAGCAAAACACTTTATTGGATAAAGTTTATGGGGATTTTGCTCGAAATGGCGCCAATCTGAACGATGAAGAAAAAGATGAACTACGTTCGATTAATGAAGAACTATCCTTATTGACATTGAATTTTGGACAAAATGTTAGAAATGACGGCAATCAATGGGAAATTGTTTTAGAGGAAGATGATTTAGTCGGCTTAACCGGTATGGTAAAAGCTGCCGCGGCTGACTTAGCAACAGAACGCGGACACGACGGCAAGTGGGTAGTAACTCTTGATAAACCAAGTTGGATTCCATTCTTAACCTACTCGGAAAGACGTGATCTTAGAGAAAAAATATTTACGGCTTACATTAATCGCGGAAACAATAATAATGAATTTGACACTAAAGAATTGATTCCCCAAATAGTAAATCTTAGAGTTAAACGCGCCAAATTGTTGGGTTATGAAACTCATGCTGCATATGTATTGGAACGCGGTATGGCCCAAACAGCCGATAATGTTTATGACTTCTTAAATCAATTATGGAAACCTGCTTTAGATCGTGCTAAAACGGAAGCTTACGATATCCAATCCATGATCTATGCCGACGGGCATGATTATAAACTAGAACCTTGGGATTGGTGGTATTATTCTGAAAAGATCAGAATCGAGAAATTCGACTTGGATGATGCTGAGTTAAGACCGTATTTTGAAGTAGGAAATGTAATAGACGGTGTATTCAATTTGGCAAATAAGCTGTTTGACATCACTTTTGAAGAAAGATTAGATATATCAAAATATCATGAAGATGTTAAAGTCTTTGAAGTAAAAGAAGCTGATGGAACGCATATCGGTATTTTATATACCGACTATTATCCGCGCAAGGGCAAGAGTGTTGGCGCTTGGTGCAGCGGATTCCGTGATCAGTCGAATAGAAATGGTAATTGGGTCTATCCGCTTGTAACCAATGTGGGCAACTTTAGCAAACCCATCGGAGATCAACCGGCTTTGATTTCATTAGATGAAGTCGAGACGCTGTTCCACGAGTTTGGTCATGCTTTGCATAGTCTGTTAAGTAACCATACTTATACAAATTTCAACATGCCGCGCGATTTTGTCGAGTACCCGAGTCAGGTAATGGAAAATTGGTGCGTTGAACCGGCTTTATTGAAAGAATACGCCGTACATTATCAGACCGGTGAACCGATGCCCGACGAACTGATCGCAAAAATCCAAAATGCCAGTTTACATAATCAGGGATTTGAAACCGTAGAATACTTAGCAGCTTCATTCCTAGATATGGATTGGCATACTTTGACCGAGCCTGCTGAGATTGATCCGATTGAATTCGAGAAAAATTCCTTAGACAAGATCGGTTTAATATCCGAGATTAATACGCGCTACAACAGCTACTATTTCAATCATATATTCTCCGGTGTAGTTGGCTACTCATCAGGATATTACAGCTATATCTATTCAGCGATCCTTGATGCAGATACTTATCAGTATTTGAAGGATTCGGGAGATGTATTTAACAAAGAAATTGCTGCCGACTTCAGGAAATATATTTTAGGGATCAGCGGTTCGGAAGACGTTGCCGAAACTTATCGCAGATTTCGCGGAGAAGACCCCGACATTGAGCCCTTACTGATTAAGAGAGGTCTAAAATAATAATAGATTAGCTCGGATGAATTGATGAAAAGAGCATTAATCTTTATTTTGGTTGTTTCAAGTTTAATTGCCCGGGAAGGCGATACTGCTTTTTCCTTTGGTGCTAAAGGTGGAATTAGTTTTAACCACTTCTTGGGCGATTTTCCAATTGAACTTGATCCTTTACTATACACCGGATTTACAGTTGGAATACTCGGCAACTATAAAATAAACAACAATTTTTCAATCCAACCGGAAATTCTTTATTCAAAGAAGGGATCGAATTTTAAAGAGTTCGAATATTCATTGGATGTATTAGACCTAACGAAATTGAACCTTGATATGTATGTACAAACTACCTGGATCGAAATTCCGATTCTAGCAATGTATCATATCAATAATAATTTCACAATATTTGGCGGTCCTTATTTGGGGATTTATCTTGACGGTAAATTGGTTGCCGAACCTTCTATTGGAATTGAACCAACCATCGGAATACTTGGAGTGTCCATTGACTATGAAATTGAACAGGAAAACTTAAGATTACCGGATTACGGCATTGTAATTGGCGGTGCCTACAGCATATCTGATAATCTAACAATTCAAGGGAGATGGGAGCTTGGGATACAAAATCTGGCAGATGATTTTATCGTTGCTTTTCTAAACGATGATTCTATAGTAATAAATAATTCCTCTTTCCAATTACAATTAGAATTCACAATATGATCGGTTCAAATTAAAATGAACGGCAATCAACAGTCTTGCAATTAAAGTGGATATATTTTTAATAACATTGGGGACTATATTGGTGATTATCGGAATAATTGGTTCCATTGTACCGATCGTTCCCGGACCGCCAATTACTTTCAGTGGATTACTTTTAGTTCATTTTACATCCGAACAGCCTTTTACTGTAGAATTTTTAATAATATTTGGAGTATTGGCAGTTCTATCATCATTCATTGATAATGTCCTTCCCATCTATGCAACCAAGAAATTCAATGGCTCCAAAAAAGGCGTATGGGGTTCAGCGATCGGACTCTTGATCGGCTTGTTCTTTTTCCCACCGTTTGGTATAATTGTCGGACCGATGCTTGGCGCCTATGTTGGTGAAATAATTGACGGAAAAACAACTGATAAAGCCTTTAAACCGGCGCTCGGGTCATTGATCGGATTTTTGACCAGTATTTTTCTAAGGCTGATCCTTTCAATCGTGATGGCTTATTTCTTTTTTATGGAAGTTATTTTATAATAATTTATTTTAATGAATTAAAAAATTTATCAGCATATTTAAATTCATTAATTAATATTTGGATATCTCTACTTTTATATAATTCTACTAAATAATTGAACAAATCAATATTATAAAATATTATTTTAGGAATGTTAATGGAATATTCAATACCTGTTGCATCAACAACAAATTCAAGAATTTTTTCCTTGTTTTGATAAGCAACTATTCTCCACATGTAGTGAGGTAGAGTATTTGTCAGATTATCAATTAACATCCGATCGTTTAGCTTTTCCTTATTCTCCCTTATATCAATTTTAAAATCATTTACATCTGTTAGAAATATTTCCCAAACAAACTCATTATTAATTGGAAAGTAATTTGAATTCCTGAATGATTTAAACAATGCATCAAGTTCAAACGTTAAATCAAAAACAGTTTCATAAGGTATCCGTATTTTTCCAAGTACTGGTATAAACAATAAAGTTGGTCTTGCTCGAATTTTCCTATTATTATTAATACCAAAAGATGTGGATAATGTATTTGTTGTTTTTGATAAATCATCGAATTCCATTCTAGCAAACGGACCAACTTGGTCATCATGTGCATATATTTTAGAGATAGAAAAAGCTTTTGATACAATTCTAATATTAGTATCCATTGCAACACTTTCTCTTTCCATTTTATATCCGGTAATAGTTACTGCATGTCTACCAATTATCGAATCATTACTACTATTTAATTGATCCTCATAAACTAATTCCATACCGAATACAACAGGAATATGTGCTTTTAGATATGCATATACTTCACCTCTAAGTTCAAAAAGATTTCTAACACCTCCATTTTGTGGCTCTAATCCAACACTTCTAATTGACTGTGCTATCATTTCATTGGATAAACCGTGATTAGGAAGTGCTCTAACTCCTGATGGTATATATTTTGTTGCCTCGATAGTTAATTCCACTGGTGATGGAATCCTATTTCTGAAAATTGGTTGGATTGCATGAAATGCAGACCATAATGCAGTAGTAGCGCAAGCTGCAACAACACTATCTTGTTCTTGAAAAGCAACTGTTTTTTGAATTAATAAATTAATACCAAATAAATTGACTCTATAATTTCTTTTTATTGGGAAATATCTCTTCCCATCAGAAGGATATGTTTTTAAACAAGTTCTACCAATTATACTAATCGGAATTGGTTTTATAACAATAAAGCCTAAGTAATCGTCATTTAAGTTTTCAGCGGAATATTTTGTATTGTTGTTACATAGTATATCTTCAAAATTTAATTGTGTTAAATCTTTTTGGAAAAAATGGAATCTGGAACAAGTTTTATCTAAATGTTGAAAGCAACGAACATAATAATATGCAAAATCTTCTAAATAATATTTATCGTTATACTCGTGTTCAATTATATACGATTGAACATTCAATTTAGAAAAATATTCATCGAAATATTTTTTGTGAGCCTTTTTTTGAATATAATCATCCTTATTGTTGGAGAATTTTGCGAAATCATTCATCAGTTTGTCAATACTATAAGAACGGACTTCGTATTTTTTAGAAGTCAAAACTGGTCTCCTAAATAAGAATTATTATATTACTTTGTTGATTAATAATTGTTACAGGTCGTAACAATCATTCATAGATCTTGGATCAATATAACGCGATTTTTTTAAAGCATCAATATCTTCTTTTATATCTTTCTGGATTTTATTGAGCTCTTCTTTCCCTGTTTTTGATTTTATCCATTGTTCGGTATTTTTAGCCAGCACTTTAATATTTTTACTTTCTTTTGCCATTGTAAAAACCCTTCTAATAATTAATAGATTGTATGAATTTAAATATTTCCAATTGATAATTAAAAACAATTAATTGTACGTAACAGTTAAGCACTTTTTATATAAAATGTTGTATATAGTTTGTATCTACATTCTATAATCAATAATTTTTATTCCATTTTTTAACAAAATAGCATGGTATATCAATTATGAGTAATGTAAGAGAACTACAACCTAAAGAATTATGGAACCATTTCGCTGATTTGAATGCTGTTCCCCGTCCGTCCAAAAAAGAAGAGCAAGTCATTGAATTTCTCAAGAGTTTTGGGGAAAACCTAAAACTTGAAACAATCGTTGATGAGGTCGGAAATATAATTATCCGTAAACCCGGTTCAAAAGGGATGGAAAATAAAGATAGCGTTGTTTTACAGGGACACATGGACATGGTCCCGCAAAAAAATGCCGGTGTTGAACACGATTTTGAAAAAGACAGCATTAATATGTATGCCGATGGCGACTGGGTCAAGGCCAAAGGAACCACCCTTGGCGCCGATAATGGTATTGGCGTTGCAGCGATCATGACCATATTGGCATCCAATGATATACCGCATCCGCCCATTGAAGCTCTCTTCACAGTTGATGAAGAAACCGGTTTGACCGGTGCGCAGGCATTAAAATCCGGACTTCTGACCGGAACCAATCTACTAAACTTGGATACCGAAGATGATGATGAATTAACTATCGGCTGTGCCGGCGGTGTTGATGTTACCGGTGACGGTAAATATGAGGAAGAGGAGCTTGGTTCGGATCATGTTGGTTATGAGATCAGTGTAAAAGGATTGAGCGGCGGACATTCAGGAATTGAGATCAGCTTAGGTCGGGCAAATTCTAACAAGGTTATGAACCGTTTGTTATACGGTGCAACACATAAATTTGATCTAAGAATTGCGAGCTTGGATGGCGGCAGTTTAAGAAATGCCATTCCGCGCGAATCCATAGCTGAAGTATTGGTGCCAAATAAATCTGCGGCAGAATTTGAGAAATTCATTGCTGAGGAAGGCAAAACAATTATCTCTGAATTTAAATCCACCGATCCCGAAACTGAGATTAACCTTGAAAAGAAAGATGTACCTACCAAAGTTGTTGCCAAAAATTTTCAGGCTAAATTCTTGCACGCCATTTATGCCTGCCCGAATGGTGTTTATCGCATGAGTCCTGAAATTGAGGGTTTGATCCAAACATCAAGTAATCTTGCTAGAATTACCCTTGGTGACGGAAAATATTTGATCCATTGCCTTACGCGCAGTTCCATCGATACCGAAAAAATGGATTTTGCGCAATCAATTGTCAGCACTTTCGCTTTAGCTGATATTAAAATTGAACTGACCGGCGCCTATCCCGGTTGGATCCCCAAACCCGAAGCGCCGATCGTTAAATTAATGAGCGATACTTACCAAAAACTTTTCAAAGAGGAAGTTAAGGTAACAGCCACTCATGGCGGTTTGGAATGCGGCATAATTGGTAAAAATTATCCTGACATGGATATGATCTCGTTTGGTCCGAATATTACCGGTCCGCATTCTCCCGATGAAAAAGTACAGATCAGCTCGGTTCAAAAGTTTTGGAAGTTACTGCTCGAAGTCCTGAAACATATTTAGTATGACGGAATCCTTTGAATTGTTTGGGATTGTCCATCTTTGGACAATCCTAACGCTGATAATTCTTGGTATTCTGCTAATTTATCCGATTAAGCGATTTGGCAGCGAAAGCCAAAAAATTAAATTGGGAATCGCTATCGGCGTCTTTATGATCGTCGAGGAATTTATTGACCGAGGTTTCCATATATTGATCTTAAACGAACCGGTTAAGGACAATCTCCCGTTGCATTTATGCGGAGTATCAGTATTTTTAGTTGCAATCCTGTTAATAAATCGGAATTATAAAATATTCGAGGTTTCCTACTTTTGGGGATTAGCCGGTGCATCTATCTCAATCATAACGCCTGATATAGCATTTACTTTTCCACACCTGCTTAATATTACATTTTTTTTAAGCCATGGATTAATTGTGATCGGCGTACTTTATATGATATTCGTTTTTAATTATCGTCCTACGAAAAAATCCTTTATTAAATCGTATATATTTACGCACATCTACGCCCTTATAATTGGAATAGTAAATTATATCTTAAATACTAATTATCTATTCCTTCGTCACAAACCGGAAGCTGAAAGTCCATTGGATTTTATGGGACCATGGCCGTGGTATATAATTAGTCTTGAGGCAGCACTTATAATATTTTGGGTAATACTCTATCTGCCCTATTTAATCAAAGATAAACTCGGAGCAAAGCAATGAGAAAATTACTAATCATTTTAATTATTATTTTTATTGGATGTAATTCAAATAGAGGCCATGTGATAAAGTTGGTTGACGAAGTGAGTCGTGCTCCGGTTGAAGGTGCCTGGATTCACTTTCCTGGAGATGGTACCGTACTTAGATCAAATATTAGCGGTGAATTTGAAATTTCCTCAAATCAAGAATCTGAAATAGAAATAATTTCAAAATATCACAAAACAGAAAGTTTCAATCTGAGAAATATTATAGGACAAACCATAGAATTAGCCATTGATTCCGGCCGGATAAATGTTAATGAGGCAAATTTAATATTTTCTGAAGCTGATACATTGATCGGTTCCTACAATGAACTAAGAAGCAACAACGATTTATTGCACTATGATTTGGATGTTAAAGTTGATATTAATAACAAATTCATAGTTGGCAAGAATACTATCCAATTCAAGATGTTGGAAGATGCTCAGGCAATTCAACTTGACTTACATAAAAATCTAGCAATTGACAGTATTATTTTCAGACAAGATAAAATTGATTATAAACGACTTCATAATTCGGTCATATTAGATTTTCCCCAACAATTAACAAAAGATAAGGAATATAGTATTGATTTTCATTATTCCGGTTATCCACAAGAAACCGGTCGCTTTGGCGGAATTGTATTCCAAGAGGACTCGTTAGGAAATCCATGGATTTTTACTGCTTGTCAAGGACCGGGTGCCAACGTGTGGTGGCCCAACAAAGACCAACAATTTGATGAACCCGACAGCATGTTGCTAAGTGTTACGGTACCGGATAATTTATTTGATGTTTCCAATGGACATCTGATTGCTATTGAGGATGTTGATGACGACTGGAAAAAGTATATTTGGAAAATATCATATCCGATAAATAATTATTGTGTAGCATTGAATATCGGTAACTACGTTCATTTTTCTGATAATTATGGAGATTTTCCAATTGATTATTATGTTTTGCCTTATAATTTGGAAAAAGCTAAAAAGCATTTTAAACAAGTTGTTCCAATGCTGCAATGTTATGAGAAACATTTTGGTGATTATCCCTTCCCTAAGGACGGATTCAAATTAATTGATGTGCCTTATTCAGGAATGGAACATCAGACTGCAGTTTCGTACGGAAACGGGTATATCAACGGTTATCTTGGTAGAGACTGGACCGGTGTTGGTATCAGTCCCAAATTTGATTTCATCATAATCCATGAGAGTGGTCACGAATGGTTTGGAAATAGTATAACTGCCGCCGATGATTCCGATGCCTGGATTCACGAAGGATGGACAACGTACGCCGAAGCCGTTTATGTTGAATGTATGTGGGGCTATCAGGATGCTCTTAAATACTTAAATGGCTACAAAGATTTAATGTACAATCGGGAACCGATACTTGGTCCAACCAGTGTAAATCATTGGCCTAATCGCGATATGTATTTCAAAGGAGCATTATTTCTGAATGCATTAAGAAGTATTATTGATGACGATGAAAAATGGTGGTCAATGGTTTATGATTACTCCCATCATTTTAGAGGTAAAAATATATATACAACCGATGTGATTACTTATATTAACCAGTATTTTGATAAGGATTTGACAAAGATTTTTGAACAGTATTTGATGTTCGCTGAATTACCTAACCTGCAACTGAAATATTTTGAAGATGAAATACAATACAGATGGAAAACAAAAGTAAAAGATTTTAATATGCCAATCAAAGCGGGCTTACAAAATAACTATGAGTTTATATACCCTACTTCGGTGTGGCAAAGCTTGTTAATAGATTCCAATGGTATTGATCTATGGCAAGTTGATACGGATAGATTTTATATAGATGTAGAGATTGTAGATTGATCGGTAAATATATAACACAAAAAAGCCCCGCAATTGCGGGGCTTTTTATTTAATAATGATATACCTCAGTTCATCATTATCATCTTTTTTGAGATGATATTATTATTAGACTCTAAAGTATATATGTAAATCCCAGAACTAACCCTATCACCATTTAGATCAGTTCCATTCCATTTTATTGAATGGACACCTACCTGATAATTTTTATTAACTAGCTCCTTAACCATTTTACCTGTTATATCATAAATAGATAAAATAACATCAGAATTCTTATCAATAGAAAATTCTATGTTAGTCGATGGATTAAATGGATTAGGATAATTTTGCTCAAGAGATATTGATGTTGGAATAGAGTTTTCACCTTCGGTATTAACAGTATTATTCTCATAAGAAAACCATGTTCTATCATTTTTGATCCACTCACCTTCTGTAGCACCAGGAATTTCTGTCTCAACTAATCTCAATCTTGAATTGGAAATATCCATTGGGCTTTTCATTTTCCCCGCCCCATTATGATATGAATAGTATGTACGGGCATAGGGGTTTGACCATAAGCTAGTCGATGTATCGTAGTAATTATAATAAGTTGAGTAAGATGTATAACCATTATTAAAACCATACATGCAATACTGATATGGAGTCCAAGTACCTCCATTCCAACTATATCCTGTCCAACTCGTAGGACTTCCATAATACAAATATCCACTTGATTGACCTACTTGTGAATTGTATCCATTATCATAACTATAATTATACATCCAAGCATTAACCCAACTGTTCGAAGAAGTATTCCAATTATAATAAGTTTTTTGATCAACATATCCATTATTTATATCGGTTTGAGTCCAAGTCTGATTTTTATAATCATTTCCATCCAACCAAGATTTATACTCATCAGTCACATTCCCATCATTATCAAAATACCTGTCCGTCTTTGTGGATTCCATACCTGATCTTGAATTTATATTTGTATACGTTTCAGTTCCCCAATCTCCACTTGAATTGAAATTTGAGTATTCTCCTGTTCCCCAGTGCTCCCACTGTCCATCATAGTAGCCAAAATAATCATACCCGGTTAGGTTACCATCATTGTCATAATAGTAATAATAATAGTAGGCATACACCCAACCATTTGAATAGTAATAGTAATAATAGTATTGCAATCCATTATAATTACCATAATAGGCATATTGATAGGATGAGCGACTTACATTTACCCAATATCCACTATTTTGATCATAGCTTTGGTATGTTTTATCAGTTATCCTGTTATTCTCTTCCTCCACTTCTAAATATACTTGATATGGTGACTTTTGATTTTCGAATTGCGACCAATTATTTTGTTGAGCAAAAAGAATAGTAGATGAGAGAATTATAATAATGAGTAATTCATAATTATGCTTAGGTAAATACATATGTCATATCCTCCTTGATTATTGTAATAAAAATTAATTTATATAAATAATATATTCCATAACAAAAAGCCCCACGATTGTGGGGCTTTTTGTCTCCAATAGATTATTGATTAATCACTGACCAATAGTAGTTTAGCCCACCTGCCATGCAGTTTGCCAACTAATTTTGCCAAATGCATTATGATTGTAATCAGTAATATTCCACCTAATGATACAAAAGGTAAGGTCCAGGTCGGCGGTCCATATCCCTCACCGCCAAAATATACAATATCGTAAACCAGTAAAAATTGCATGATCGGCGCAAATATCAGTGCAATTGAAACTGCAATAGAGGTTATCATTACTGTGAAATAGATAATTCCTAATGGCAACTGCAAAACCATATAAAGCATACCTAACCAAGTCGTACGATCGCCAAGCAAATTCTTGATTCTTTCCCACAGACTAATATTCTTATTGGTATATTTTGATCGCCTTGGCATCCTTTCACCCAACATTGCTTCGACAATCCGTCCTTCGACAAAAGTAATACCTCTAATTGAGTAAAGGAACAATATTATGATCGGAATACCGATGATAAGAAAGATTGTTGACGCCCCGACCGAAATTCCCGCTACCGTCCAAGTAAAATAAATGATACCGGTTACAAGCGCAAAAATCATATATATTAATGAACCCCAAGCCCGCGGATCGGCAAATATGCCAAAGAAACGTGCCAATATTGAACGATCAACGGTTTGTTTGGTTCTTGCAAGCGGTGGATGCAATTTGTCCTCCATTTCACGGTAAGCTGCTGCAATCTCGTCGGGAGTTCCGTATTTCTCAATTACCTCGTTCAGTATGTCACTTTCCAATACTTTGTCACTCTCCTCTAAACCGGATTCAATGGCTGTACGCAAATGTTCTTCGGCATCCGCCAAAGCATCCTGTAGAGTGGCATTATCGCAACCCGATAACGCTTGCCTAAGTGCTTTTAGATATTCATCAATGCTATTAACCATTTTTGCCTCCTGTTAAAACTGAATCCACAAACAATTTTGTATTTTCCCATATTTCCATCCATCGTTCCAAGGTCATCTGACCATCTTTGGTGATCTTGTAATATTTGCGAGGCGGACCGGAAACCGATGGCTCCACTTGGCTTTCTAATAATCCACTATTTTCAAGCGATCTTAACACCGGATACAGTGCTCCCTGCTTAATCATTGGTTCTCCCTCACTATCGGATTCCAAATGTTTGGCAATTTGATATCCATATAATTGTTCCATGCTGTTCTTCATGGTTGCGAGCAAAACTAAAGCCGTTGTACCTGCATTAAGTTCTTTTTGGAATTTTTTATCTGCGATATTCTCACTTTCCATAATAATACTCATTTATCCAAATTATTATTAAATTATTACTATTACTTAATTAATAATATTATTAATCAAGCACTATTGTCAAGTATTAATTACTAAAGATTAATTAAAATATCAAATTGATGTTGGGCTATGGTGTTTTGTCAATTAAATAATTGAGGACATGAATTGGTATTTAATCAGGCATCACGTAAAATACCAATTATCTTTTAACTAAATCCGCGTTCCAGTTGGATATCTTTATAGGCTTGGTTAACTGATTTAAATTTTTCCTCAGCCGAATCCTGAAGTTCTTTGCCAAGATGGGCAACTTTATCAGGATGGTACTTCATAGCCATTTTGCGGTAGGCTTTCTTTACTTCACTTTCGGAAACCGATGGATCAATTTCAAGAATTTCATAGGCGGATTTAGTACTCTTGACGAACATTGCCTTGATGGAGTCAAAATCATTTTGGTTTATATTTAGATAACTGGCAATTAATTCGATGACCTGTAATTCTTTTGCATGAGTATGCCCGTCAGCCATAGAAAGTCCGAATAAAAGATGCATTAATTGTAAACGGCTCGGGTGATCCATTGATATTTTGATCTGTAAACAGACTTGCCGTAAAGAATAATTCTGATTAAGAATCCCTTTGAATAGGAGCAAATATTCCTTAGCATCATTTGTACTAAATTGTTTGTTGAGAAATTCCTTCACATAAGCTAATTCGGAGCGCAGCATCTTCTCATCGGCTTTCATCACCGAAGCAAGCAATACCAATAATGATACCATAAAATCACCGGTGCCGGTGCGCGGTATTTTACCGCGATGGTAGGTTGTTCCTCCTCCTTGGGATTGAAATTGATCCGACATCGAAGCAAACGCATATCCCAATATCGCACCGATCGGACCTCCCATTGCCCAACCAAGACCACCCCATAACAGTTTTTTACCTAAACTCATTGTAATCCATCATTTTATAATTAATTAACGGTGCGAAGATAAATATTAAATGGAATCAGTTGAAAATGTAAAAGCTTGCACATTTATAAAATTTACCCTATTCCATATTTATTTTGTAAAATTTGTTTAAATTATATTATGTATATTGGCTAATACCATGTACATAGAAACGGATTATATTAAATACTATTATTGTTTTAATTATCGAGATTGATTCAACATATTGGTAAAGAGAGACAAATAAAGTTGAGTATTCAGTGTAGTATCTGCATCATTTCAACGTTGCAACTAAGTGTACCTATAATTATATGAATGAAAAAACAAAACAGTTCTACAATAAAATATTAGATGAACTTGAGTATCACAAAGATTTTGAACATCAATTAGCTGAGAGTGAACAAAAATATCGGTCTTTAACCGACAATTTAAGTATTGGTGTTTACAGAAATACCCCCGGTAATAAAGGGAAATTCATTGAAGTAAATCCTGCGCTACTAAAAATATTTGGATATCAAGATAAAGAAGCTTTCCTTAAAATAAACGTATCTGACCTATATGTCAATCCGAACGGCAGGATCAATGTTATTAACAAATTAGAAAAGCAGGGCTTTCTAAAGGGAGAAGAGCTAAAACTAAAGAAAAAGGATGGAACAATTATAACTTGTTCAATATCAGCATCTACCGTAAAAAATGAGCAAGGTGAAATAACTTATTATGACGGCATAATCGAAGATATAACCGAACGGAAAAATATCGAACAGGCTTTAAAGGCTAACGAAGTAAGATTCCGAAAACTATTTGATTCCGCACATGATGCTTTTATGACAATCCATCCCCCAAAATGGAATTTTACCTCCGGAAATCCCGCAATGTTAAAACTGTTTGGAATTGAAAGCATTAACGATTATCTTAAACTACATCCCGTTGATCTATCTCCAAAAAAACAACCGGACGGCAGATTGTCTTCCGCGAAAGCAAAGGAATGCATCGAAACAGCTCTTGAGCGAGGCTCATATTTTTTTGAGTGGACACATAAACGGTTAAACGGAGAGGCATTTCCAGCTACTGTTTTGCTAACTAAAGTACAAATACAAGACGAAATATTTTTACAGGCTACCGTACGTGACATTTCCGAACAAAAAAAGGGAGAAGAATTAAGAGAGAAATTGCTTGAGACTGCACAACAATTGACAAAATCCTTAGATCTAGATAAAGTATTAAATCAATTGTCCGAACAAGCCCGGTCATTGTTGAATAGCAAGGGTATTTCGATCTATATGTTGGAAGAAGATGGCGAAACAATGAAAGCCATTTATAGTCATTATCCTCCTTATGATAAAGAAGTGATGAAGACTAAAATTAATATTAATAATAGCTTAACCGGACAGGTTATAAAAAATAAAAAAGGTCAGATATTCAATGATGCCGATAGCAATCCTGCCAGTTTTCACATACCGGGCACACCGGACAGAGACGATGATCATATTATAATTTCACCTTTTATAATTGAAAAAAATGTTATCGGTACAATGAATTTGTACCGCCGTGAACCCCAATATACTGATGATGATCTAACAATCGTAAATACTTTTGCAACCTATGCTTCAACAGCTATTAAAAATGCCCGCACCTACAATAATCTTTTGGAAGAAATGAGCGTCAGAGAAAAAGCCGAAGCCAAAGTCCGTTTAAGTGAAGAAAAATATCGAACACTAACACAGAATTTAAACGTGGGGATTTATCGCGTTACACCCGGCTCAAAAGGTGAATTTATTGAAGTAAATCAGGCATTGTTAGACATGTTTGGCTATAAAAACAAAGAAGAATTAAATGATCTTAATCCTTCCAATTTTTATCAGGATCCTTCCAAACGCATTACATACAACAAAAAACTTAAGGATCAGGGTTTTATTAAGAATGAAGAAATGATTTACGTAAAAAGTAATGGACGCCCATTTATCGGTTCCGATACGGCGATTGCGGTCAAAGACAAAAACGGGGAAGCAATTTATTATGATGGAATAATTGATGATATTACCGAAAGGGTAGCTCTTAGAAATAAGTTGGTTGAAAATGAAGAAAAATATCGTTCTCTCGTCAGTAACAGTCCTGATATTATTATGAGAGTTGATCAGGAAGGAGTTATCAATTATATCAATTATACATTTGCAGGTGAAAAACCAAGTAGCCTGATAGGGAAATCTATATATGAATTAATGCCTTCCGAATTTCATGATAAAGCTAAACGGGCAATCAGAATGGTTTTTCGCACTGGTGATAGATTCAGCTACGAACACATTGGTGTCAGCGCTAAAGAAGAAGTTAAGTGGTATCGCAACAATGTTGGCCCCATTGAGTCACAAGGTGAGATTGTCGGTGCCACAATAATTGCGCGGGACATTACTGAAGAGAAACAGATTGATGTGATGAAAACAGAATTTATTTCATCCGTATCGCATGAATTAAGAACACCGTTGGCTATAATACAAGAGTCGGTTGCACAAGTTTTGGATGGACTACACGGTGATTTAACCGATACGCAAACCGATGTTCTGGGACCCTGCATTGGCGATATTAAAAGACTTACACGCATTATAAATAATTTATTGGATATATCAAAGATCGAAGGTCAAAATGTATCAATAACCCGGGAAATGGTTGACATTGTAAGCTTGGCAAGAAATGTTTTACACTCATTTGAACTGAAAGCGCAGTATAAAGACCTTGAGTTAATATTTACAACTAAGATCAAGAAAGCTGAATTATATATTGACCATGACCGAATAATTCAAGTATTTATGAATCTGATTGGAAATTCCATTAAATTTACCGAGAAAGGTCATATAGAATTATCTATAGACAAATTTGAAAATGAAATTAAATGTACTGTCACCGATACCGGCATTGGCATTCCACACAAAGAACAGGCAACCGTATTCGATAGGTTCCACCAAGTTGGCAAAGCTATCAATACTCCGGATAAAGGTTCAGGGCTCGGACTATCTATTAGCAAAGGAATTATTGATTTGCACAATGGAACGATTGGTGTTGAAAGCGAACTTAACAAAGGGTCCAAATTCTTTTTTACTTTGCCAATATACTCGGAAGATGAGATATTGATTGATAATATTGAAAAAGGCATAACAGTAGCGACGAGAAAACACATCAAATTATCACTTCTGATAATCAGGCTTAATAGCTACGAAGCGATTAAAACTCAAAATGGTAAAGAATTGGCAAAAGAAACCACACACAAAATATTGGAAGCATTTCAAGAAGTTATCGCACCGGGAGAATTTTCATTCATAAAAGGTAATAATGAAGTGGTGCTATTTTCCGATATAACCAAGAGAAATATTGTTAGTATTGTAAACACTATTGAGGATATAGTTAATAAATTTGTATCGGAATTCAGCGCAAAAATTACGATTGATATTTCTTATGGTTATTCCGTCTATCCAAATGACGGTGATAATGCAAAGGAACTATTGCAATCAGCATATAAAACATTGTTAAGCAATAATAATTAAGAGTTAAAAATGGCAAAGAAAATATTAGTAGTAGATGATGAACCTCAGATAGTTCGCTTATTAAGCCAAAGGCTGAGGGCAAGTGGATTTGATACTTATGGAGCAAATGATGGTTACCAGTGTTTAAAGGTTACCAAAGAGGTAAAGCCCGATCTAATATTATTAGATATAAAAATGCCTGCCGGTGGAGGGATTCAGGCTTTTAATAATCTACGATCTTCAATTTATACTCAAAACATCCCTATAATATTCATTACTGCTTACCCCGGCCCGGAAGTTGAAAAACAGGTTAAAGAATTAGGAGCAGATGGATTTTTCGCAAAACCGTTCAATAGTGCAGAATTACTGGAAAAAATTGAAGCCCTTATCAGCGAATAATACCATATCAGTGATGACTGAACTCCAACTATTAAAAAATAGAATTACCAAATTAGAGTCATTAGTGTTGGAACAGCAACAAAAATACGAGTACTTTTATGATAATGCTCCCGACATGTATTTTTCGATCGACAAAAATAGCAAAGTCGTATCGGTTAACAAGAACGGTGCTACTTACCTTGGCTATAAAAAATCAGAACTACTCGGCAAAGAAATATGGAAAGTAGTATATAAAAATGATCTAAACAGAGTAAAGAGACAGATCTCTCGCATCGTTAATAACAGCTCCAATACCTACGAACTTGAGTTTAGAAAAGTTAAAAAGGATGGCAGTATAATTTATGTTCACGAACAAATTCGATGTAGCAACGACAATAATAAAAATATGGAACTACGAATAGTATGTCGTGATATTACCGATCAGAAAAAAACTCACCAAAAATTATTAGATTATCAGGAAAATCTCAAGGTAATGACTCAAGAGCTTAACTCAATCGAGGATAATACAAAGCAGCAGATAGCAATAAAATTGCATGACAATATTGGTCAGTCAATGGCATTGAGTAAAATTACGCTGTCAAATATTTCTAAGGATATGAACTATTCTGAAATCGAGAAAAATGTAAACTCGGCAATTTCTTTACTAACCGATGCCATCAAGAACTCACGCGATCTAACGTATGAAATCAGTCCTCCAATATTACATGAATTAGGTTTGGGAGAGGCCGTTAAATGGTACATCAAACAAATTCGAAAAATTTTTGATATAAAGTTTCGATTACAAGGCATTCAGGAAGCTGATATCCTAACGCAAAATACCAAGATATTACTCTATAAATCTGTCGTTGAGCTAATAAATAATATAATAAAACATTCCAACGCATCTATCGTAATAATTATCTTTAAGGAATTTAAGAACACTTTTCGCATCATTGTTAAAGATAATGGAATTGGATTTAAAATCTATACCGAGCAAAAGCTATCTAAAGATAAAAAATTTGGTTTATTCAGCATCAATGAAAGGATCAGGTACATCGGAGGTAAATTTAAGATTGAATCAGATAGCAAAAAGGGAACTAAAATAACCATAAAAATACCGATTGAGAGGTAGCCCTATGAATACTTCAATTGTTCTAGTTGACGATCATAAAATTATGCGGGATGGTTTACGCAATATTTTAGAGGACGAAAAAAACATTGAGATCATTGGAGAAGCAGATAATGGTCGTGACGCTGTTAAATTAATTTTGGAAACTGAACCGGACATAGCAATTATGGACATCGGTTTACCGGAAATGAACGGCGTGGAAGCTACTCGGCAGATCGTTAAAGAAAAACCCAATGTTAAAATAATCGCCTTATCTATGCATTACGACATGCAATTTGTTTCCGGGATGATAAAAGCCGGCGCTAAGGGTTATCTGTTGAAAGATTGTGCCGGATCAGAATTGATCACTGCAATCAAGGCAGTTTCAAAGAATAACACTTACATTTGTCAAGATATTACTAATACCTTAATTGATGACTTGTCAAAAGCACAATCGGTGGAATACGTTGGTGATGACTCGGTATTGACCAATCGCGAAAACGAAATTCTACAACTATTAACTGAAGGTAAAACCACTAAGCAAATTGCCCAAGATCTATTTATTAGTGTAAAAACCGTGGAAGCCCATCGAACAAATATAATGCACAAGTTAGATATAAAAAATCTGCCGGAGCTAACTAAATATGCCATTAGAAAAGGAATTACTTCCTTAGATAAATAATTTCAATATCCACTAGGGGAAATCCCTATGTACTTTCAGAATCTACCTACCAAAAAATACGATACCTCCTTATTGCACAATTATTCTACACAAAGATAATTTGATGCCGTACTAATAGGAGACAAATGATTAATAATGTTCATCCTCCTACGTTAATTAATAATTTACTATTTGCCGGGGTATTAATATAAAAACGACAATTTTGCAGTTTAACCTCACACAAGTTTGTCTCCGCTGCCTGATTGTCGAATTTACTACCCCGGCATTTTATTATATATCATAATTAATCTGCGTTGTGCTTTACTACATACGAACTGTTAAGCTTTAATTCCGCTAAATCACTTGCTGCCATATAACTCATAGAGCTCCGTAATCCGGCATCAATCTGATCAAGTATATTTTGTACTCCCCCTTTATATTCGACAATTGTTTCATCGCCTTCCACATAATACGGATTTTTGCCTCGCTTCTGTTGCACAGCATACGATGCTGATCCACGGTAGGCTTTATATAATTTGCCGTTATATTTCAAAATGTTTCCCTCAGCCTCTTTAGTTCCGGCAAACATCCGTCCTACCATCACCGCATCGGCACCTACAGTCAGCGCTTTTGCGATGTCGCCGACTTCTCTAATTCCCCCATCGGCAATCAGGATTGCATTACTATCAATTTTTTCTTTTATATTACGGCATTCTTGTATGGATGATACGATGCCTTGCCCAATTCCGGTCATTATAGAAGTCGTACACATTGAACCAGTTCCAATTCCAACCCTGATAGCATTAACACCAAGATCAGAAAGGTATTTAAAACCCTCTTCCGAATCCACATTTCCACAAAATATAAAAGTGCCTTTCATATTCCGTAATTGATTGATTATCGGCTCAACAGTGCTATTAAATCCATTAGCAACATCAACAATAAAGGCTCGCGCTCCCAAATCATAAAATTCATTTATTAGATTGCTTTCATCTAATCCAATCGCGATTACCACATCAATACTTTCATCTTTTAGTTTTAGGAAATCACCTTTCCGATTTTCCAATGGCTGAAAACGATGGATCATCCCCAACATTCCATTTTTTGCCAGAATTTGGCACATTTCGGCACTGCAAATGGTATCCATCGGAGCCGGAAATAAAGGTATTCTAAGATTATAATTATAGTCGGAACCACCAAGCTGTAAGGACATATCTATCTCTTTCCGGCTACGTACTTCTGATAATTTGCGAGGAACAAGCGAAATATCTTGATAACTAAGGGAAGGTTTCATATTTGATCCATATTTTAATAATTATTTCAGACACAAAACCTAAAAAGTTAGTGATATTTTTCTCCTATAACGAAAGTAAAATGACAATATTTTTAAGTACTTGGCAAACGTATCTCCTGTAAGCCTTTCTCCAATACAGTGATCAATTCCATTTTATTAACTTCATATTTTTCTTTTGTCAGGGATGTAACAAATTCTCTGTGCTTTCGGCTTTTGCGATAATCCGGTTCCCTTGCAGGATGTTTAATATAACGTTCCATCAGTTCGGCAGACTCCGAAATATTCAACACGGCATGATAAAAAACAACTTCCTTATTTTGATACAAGGCGGAACCAAGTATTTTGACATCGTTTAACGCAATATCGGAAATGCCCTTTAATTCGATATTTTTAATTCCTAACGCTTCTAATAAAGTTTTAATTCTATTATTTATAATATCAAAATATGATCTGCCACCCTTAAAATTTGTTTGTTGAAAGGCAATTGATATTACAACAGTATTTAGTGTAAGAATTACTGTCTCGCCACCGGATGGACGCTTATAAACCGGAATATTATTGGAAATTATATTTCGAATATGTAAAGATCCATCGGGATCATTGCTGCGTCCTAAAACTAAACAGGTTTTTTCAGGAATCCATACCTTTACTGAAGTGACATCAACCTTTTTTTTAAACAGATAAGAATCGGGTAAATCGTATTCTCTTACCTCAATCTGTTCCATTATTTATGAATTGGTTGATCAAAGGCATCAAAACCGGATTCCATGTATATTTCGGAGATGGTTGGGTGCGCATGTATTGTATTGGCTACGTCGTAAACGGTGCCTTCCAATTGCATCAATACTCCCGCTTCAGCGATCAAATCGGTTGCATTATTAGCAATGATCTGAACCCCGAGCACTTCCCCATACTTCTTTTCGGATACCATCCTGACAATTCCGTCGCGCTGACCTTCAATCATAGCTTTACCGTTAGCGGATAAAGGAAATTCGCTGATCTTATACTCATAACTTTCGTTCTTGACCTCCTCCTCCGTTAAGCCGATTTGCGCCATCTCAGGATAAGTATAAATATTTATAGGAAATTTAGTTCTATCAAAAGGTTTTTTAATTCCGCTAATGTAATTAACTACATGCAATCCTTGGGCTGAAGCCGTGTGAGCAAATTTTGACGTACCATTTACATCGCCGATAGCGAAGATATTCTCTATCCCTGTTTGTAGAAATTCATTGACTTGGATACAATCATTACTTAAATCAAAACTTATATTTGATTCAGGAATGGTTGCTGTTCGCTCCGAAGCATTCAATAACATATCGGTTTTGATTTCACTTTTATTTGTTTTGAGTAAACCATTTTTATAAGATTTCAGCTTAACACCAAAATCTACATTGATCTTGGATTTTTTGAATTTTGACAATATAAAATCTGATAGATATCTATCGGCATCGGGAATCAGCGTTTCTTGAGATGCTAAAAGAGTAGCGTCTGTATCAACAAGATTGAAAAATTGTGCCAATTCCACCGCATGCGGATTGCAGCCTATAATGACCGGATTTTCAGGTAATTTGCCGGAATCTAATAAGTCTTGGATTGATGATGATTGAATACCATCTATATTTTTCGGTTTACTGCCGGTTGCCAGAATCATAGATTCAGTTTCCAATAATTGTTTATCAACAACTACAGCTTTTTCAGATTGAATTGTAGCCGTCCCTTTGATAACGTCAACACCATTCTTTTTCAATAAAAATTCAACACCTTTAGTCAAGCGCAGCACAATTCTTTCCGAACGTTTTTTAACTTGATTCCAATCAAAAGTTAATTTTTTTACATCTATGCCACCGATCCCGAATTCTTTTGAGTTTTTAACCGAATCATAATATTTGGCACTTTCGATAATTGATTTAGTAGGAATACAGCCCCAGTTTAGACACATGCCTCCAATTTTTTCTTTTTCAACGATTGCTGTTTTTAATCCGACTTGCCCGGCTCTGATAGCGGCAACGTAACCAGCCGGACCTGAACCAATGATTATTAGATCGTATTTCATTTGATACTCCAAATTTTACATTAATAAAAGTGCAACCGGATCAGCTAAATATTGCATCACTCTATTCAGGAAGCGGACAGCCTCTCCCCCATCCACAATACGATGATCAACCGACATTGATAATGGTAAAACATTTCCAATCTCAACATTTTCATCTCTCACAATCGGCTTTCTTAATAATCTGCCAATACCCAAAATTGCCGCTTGCGGATAATTAATTACCGGCATGCCATACATCCCGCCGATTGAGCCATAATTGGTTATGGTAAAAGTTCCGTCTTTAAAATCGTCGAGTGTTAATTTGCGTTCTCTTGCTCTTGTAACAACATCGTCAATTTTTTGTGATAATTGTAAGAATGATAACCGATCAACAGCTTTGATGACCGGGACAACCAAGCCTTCATCAGTATCAACGGCAATACCAATATTATAATATTTTTTATGCGCAATGCGGTTATTCTCAGCATCAAATTCCGCATTTAATGCCGAATGATTTTGTAATGCCTTGGTTACCGCTTTCATAAAAAATGTGAGGAATGATAAACCGGTTCCCTGCTCAATGAATTTTTCCTTATATTTATTTCTGACTTCAATCAACTTACTTACTTCAACCTCATCAATAATTGTCATGTGCGGTGCGGTTTGTTTGGAGATCACCATATTTTGAGCAATCGTTTTGCGGATTTGAGTTAGGTCTTCATATTCGATCAACTCTTCAGTACCCGTGCTTGTTTTCGGTGCAGGAGCTTGGATTGCAAACCGGTAATTATGAATATCTTGTTTCATTACCCGCCCCGCCGGACCGGTTCCTTTGACCACATTAATATCTATACCCAAATCTCTTGCCAATGCACGGGCTACCGGTGTAGCTAACACTTTTTGAGGTTGAACTTCCTCTGATCTTTTAGTCTCCACAATACCTTCATTGGTTGGAGGCAACAATGCCGAATCACCGGCGACATCGATGGTTCCAACCACACCAAATCCTTTTTCATTCACTGTTTCTTCAGTTGCTTTCTTGGGCTCCTCTTTTGCGATTTCCTGTGCTTCTTCGCCCTCAACACCTGCAATCTCAAGCTCGACTAAAGGATCATCCACATTAATAATATCTCCCTCGCTGCCATACAGCGCTGTAACAGTACCGCTTTTTGGCGAAGGAATATCGGTTACGACCTTATCGGTTTCCATATTTACGATCGGATCACCGGAATTAATTACCTGACCCTTTTTGACATACCATTTGATAATTCTGCCTTCGGTAATGCCTTCGCCAATGTCCGGGAATTTGAAAATATATCTCATTTAATTACTCCTCAACGGAATTAAAATTTTACAATTTTTTGTATTTCATAAAATATGCGTTCGGGAGAATGAAAATAGAAATGTTCTCCCTGTGGAAGCGGTGGAACTGTATCGAATCCACCAAGCCGCGTGGGCGGAGCTTCTAAATGTAAAAAAGCTTCCTCATTGGCAATTGCCATTACTTCCGCACCGACGCCAAAACTTGTCGGACCTTCATTTACAATTAATAATCGTCCGGTTTTTTTCACAGAATTGATGATCGTATCTTTGTCAATCGGATAAATCGTTCGTAAGTCTATTAATTCCACTGAGATATTTTGTTGTTTAGCCATAACCATTGCCCGTTGCGTTTCTCTTACCATTGCTCCATAGGTTACTGCGGTCAGGTCAGTGCCCTCATTCAGTACACGGGCTTTACCAATTTCTATCTTAAACATTTCCTCCGGCACTTCCTGCTTAATCGCTCGATATATCTTTTTAGGCTCCATGAATATTACCGGATCATCATCTTCAATTGCCGATATCAAAAGTCCTTTGGCATCGTAGGGCGTTGATGGAATAACAACTTTTATCCCCGGTGTATGTCCAAATAACGCTTCCATACTTTCTGAGTGCAATTCCAACGCCTTGATATTTCCTCCATAGGGCATTCTAATTACCATTGGAACTTTATATTTTCCGCGCGAGCGATTGTGCATCCTTGCAACATGGGTAACTATTTGGTTCATTGCAGGATATACAAATCCTGAAAATTGCATCTCTACCACCGGTCTTAATCCCGATACACCCATTCCAACCGCCGTACCGACAATTGCTGATTCGGCTAAAGGTGAATCAAATACCCGTTGCTCGCCGTGTTTTTTCTGCAATCCGGCAGTTACACGAAACACACCGCCTTCAACTCCCACATCTTCCCCGTAAACAACAATATTTTTATCGTCAGTTAGTTTTAAATCAATGGCATTATTTATCGCCTGTACAAGATTCATTACTTTCATTTTGTACCCCGTGCCCAATTCAAATATTTTTGATATTCAATTTTTTGATTTTTAAGGTCTTCCGGAGCTTGTGCATACATGTGGTCAAATACGTCATCAAGCTTGTACTCGGGAGATTTCTCATATTCAAGGAATTGTGCGTCTATTTCTTTTTGATAACCCTCGAGCATTTTCTTATCATCTTCCGCTTTCCACAGTTTTTTCCTGATCAAATATGTCCTGAGACGTTTTATTGGATCCTTGACCGCCCAAGTTTCTTCTTCTTGATCAGTTCTATACAATGTCGGGTCATCCGATGTCGTGTGGGCGCCCTTGCGATAAGTAACCGCTTCAATCAATACGGGACCATTACCGGAAGTAACACGGGAGCGCGCTTCGGTTAGTATTTTGTGCATTGCTAAATAATCGTTACCATCCACCCTTATTCCGGGCATACCGTAGGCTGCTGATTTTATCGCAAGATTTTTCGATGCTGTTTGTTTACTTACCGGAACCGAGATTGCATATTGATTATTCTGAATAATGAACACCACCGGAACGTTCCAAACACTTGCGAAATTTAATGCTTCATGAAAATCACCTGTGGAAGTACCGCCATCGCCCACAAAGACAAAAACAGCATTTTTCTTTTTTTGATAATTAAGCGCAAATCCAATCCCTGTGGCATGCAGTAATTGTGACGCTATCGGCACCGATACCGGCAAGATATTCTTTGCTCCGGAGAATAGATAGCCCTCTTCATTACCGCCCCACAATAGAAATATATCGCTGATCTTAGCGCCCTTTAAAAGCCAAGCCGCAACTTCCCGATAAGCGGGCACAAGCCAATCGTCCTCCTGAACCACATTGCCCGCAGCGGTTGAAATCGCTTCCTGTCCTAAATTTGGCGGAAAGGTGTAAAGCCGTCCCTGCCGTTGATAGGACATGCACATTTCATCGGCAGTCCGTACATATTGCATAAATTTATAGGCTTCAACTAATCCTTTATTATTCTCCGTCAAACTCCATTCTTTATTGATCACTTTCCCGTCATCATCAATAATTTGGAAAATCCCGTTATTTTGGGGGTTGTAAACTGACAATAATGAACTGAATTCACTCTTATCTTTTTTACTATCCTGTTCGATAACATCAGCTAATGAAATTCCTGACATTGTTTGTTTTAAATTATCGTCAATACTATCCCACACTGACTGTATCTGCTGCGTAGTTGATGAATCATCTTTATCTGAATCAGTGCTTTTATTTTCATATAACTTGGTTGTGCTTTCGACGGCTTCAAATACTTGCCAGGTATTAATATCCTTTGCTTTTTTATTTAAAATAAATCCGCCGCCGGGACCTCGAACACTTTTTATAATTTTTGATTTAGTAAGCGGAATTAATACTTGTTCTAAAAATTGTGATGAAATATTCTGATTATTGGCGATAGTTTCTCTTTTTACCGGTACATCTTTCTCAGATGTTCCTATTTCAATTAATGCTTTAAGCGCATACTCGGTACGTTTAGTAAAATTCATAACAGTTCCAAAAATAGTAATTAATTTTAATATAATAGTTTACTATTTTACTAAACTATCGTCAAGTATTAATTTTATTCAGAAAATAGTTTATTATAGATTAATTTGATTTACCGACGGTATTAGTTTAAAATTCAGCGCTAATTCCGATTGAAGGCAAAATTCCAATCGAACTTGCATTTATGATCGAATCATCCCAAAAATCATAAGTTGGTTTTTGCGGAATTTTATAATTATAAATATTCTGAATATCAATATATACGATCATTGTCCAATTGGGGAAATTGAAATATCGGTCAACACGCAAATCAAGATGATGCCCCGGATCAGTCCTGTTGTCAAGGTATTCTTCCGGTATATTTTGGATAAAACCGGGCTTTATCGGATTTTCACTCGGTTTATAAACTGTTGAATAGGGTACACCGGTGAAATATCGGAATTTTCCGGATATCTCCCATTTGGCATTAAATATATATCCTCCGGTAATATTAAAAATAAATCTTTGATCAAATTGTCCCGGATAAGTCTTGGTGTTATTAGCAGTCAATTCACTCTTTCCGTATGACAGGCTCATCAGCCCGTAAATTGGCGTTGCCGAATATTTTTTATGAATGAGAAGCTCAGCACCATAAGCATTGCCCTCCGCTGTTGAGGTCATATCAAAATAACCAAATGATTGAAAATTGTCTTCCCTTCCACCATAGCTTGTCCCGGTATTTGTTATCACGATATGATCATTTACACCTTCATCCGTACCACTTGGTAGGTTCGAGTAATTTTTATAATAACCCTCAACACTGATCCGCACATCATCGCGCAGCAAATAATCCAATCCTATGACGCCCATCCTGTTTTGTAATGCTTTCAATTGTCTGTTATTCGAATTGGTTGTCCATACATACGCCGGCGATTGATAATAGATACCACCACTCGCTCTAAATTTTAATTGCGGATTCAGATTATATTTTATACTGAGGCGCGGCGCGATATATAACGGTTCGTTCAGGAATTGGTAATAATCAGCCCTGACACCACCATTTAACTCTAACTGCCGGTTGATAAGCCAATCAAACTCGTTATAATAGGCGTATTTATTCGCATTAATAGACTCATCTATAATATTCGGTAAACCAAGAATAGATAAGGGTACTTTGTTACCACTGTTATCAAATATGGTGTCGGCAAAAGTAGTATAATTTTCATTGGAAACAAATTTGGCTGAAATTCCTGACTTAATCCCGAAAGTTTTACTTTTTACCCAATAATGCTGAAGTTTAATTCCGGTTTCCCATTCGTCGGCATCACTGTTGAAATAGACCTGTTCATCCGCATCCATTTGGCTGAACCTGTATCGGAATAGATTATTAGTTACCGTAAGATCCAAATAGCCGCTATTAAGCAATTTGCGATAATTGATTCCGGCAATGCCCTGATATTGCGAATTATCCAATAATCCCGCGTTAGTAACGCGATTCTCCAACGAACTTTGATCACGTTCTATATTGTCAATTGCCGATAAGGCAATAAAAAATAGTTGATCGGTTGTTGAAATATTATAATTACCGATGATATTGAAATCAGTGTAAACCGGCACGAATGGCAATCCCGCCGCTTTAAAGATGAGATCCAAATAACTTTGCCGGGCGGAAAAGATCAAATTGCCTTTTTGACTGATTGGCAGGTCAAAATTAAAACCGTATTGCGTGGCTGAAATTGTCCATTTACTCTCAATATTTGGCGGTATTTTATCAATCATTCTTAGTGATAAAACAGATGACATTTTATCGCCATATTGCGCGCCAAATCCACCGGTTGAAAAAGTAACATCCTCCACAAAATCAAGATTGACAAAACTAAGACTGCCACTGCTACTACCCTGATTTCCGAAATGATTAATGTTAGGAACTTCAATATTATTAATCACATAAAGATTCTCCGAAGGTCCTCCGCCCCGCACAAGCAAATCGTTTCTGCCACCGGCAAAATTGATCGCTACTCCGGGGAGCGTTGAAACGGTACGGACAACATCCTCAAAACCGCCGGGGAAACGTCTAATCTCCTCGCGTGACAGCCCGATTGTGCTCGCCTGAATCTTTTCCTCTTGAGTAAAATATCCGGCAGTTACTGTAACTACCTCCCCCTCCAAGATGCTTTCCTTCAATTCAATATTCACAGTTACCGGATTAGCACTGATAACCACCACATCAGTTTTTAATTGCGGTTCATATCCGATATAATCAAAACGTAATCGGTAAGTTCCTACGGGAATATTTTCGATAAAATAATTACCATTTAGATCGGTAGATGCTCCAAAATCAGTATCCAGGACAATAACGTTAGTTCCGATCAAGGGTTTTTTGGAACGCTCATCAAGTACCGTACCACTGATTGAACCGGTAGCTTGAGCCTGAATCGAGCCGATCAAGATTATCAAACCTAACAAGTATTTATATTTCATAACCGAAATTCAAATTGTTTATTCTAAATATTGAATGTTTGCTTTGGAAAAACTCATTGGCGATATATTATATTGATCAAATAATTCTTTGGAATTACAAATATTATCTACTCTTAGCATCTTGATCTGCGAGGCTGTGATTGGAAAGAAGGACAGCCGGTCAAAGATCAACGCAGCCAAGTACAGGAAAAAAACCGGCACGGGAACAAAAAGTTTGTTTTTGGACAGTACTACACTGATCTCTTTTAACATTGAATACCAAGTTGTCTCGGTCGGCCCACCTACAGCATGTATTTTATTTCGAGAAATATCCGATTCAATGGATCGAACAATAAGGTTTGCTAAATCCTGTACATGCACCGGATTGGAGCGGAAAAACCTTTTTGCTTTAAAAGGATTAATTTTAAAGAATAGCGGAACAGGCAGCGGTTTGTTGATTATATCATTCTTTAACTGCGTTAAGAATTCCACTTTATCACCGGGATCACCAAATACTACCGACGGACGGAAAATAGTCCAGTTGTCAAAATTATTCTGCAAATATTGCTCTGCCAAATATTTTGATGTTTGATATTCAGTATCAAGTTGATCCACACCATTTGCACTTATATAAATTATCTTTCTGACATTTTCCTTTTTTGCCAAATCGACGATTCGCTTAAAATATTCAAAATGAAGTTTTTCAAAGGTGATACCGTGTTTTCGATCCTCGCTAATTATGCCAACCGAATATATTAATATATCGGATTTTTTGACAATTCGTTCAATTACATCGGTAGCACTCAGATCCCCTGCAAAAACCTCAATTTTATCTGATTTATTAGCTACAGGATCTCTCACCAAAACATTAACATCATACTGTGCATTTAATAGTTCTTTCAGAATATAACTGCCGATAAAACCGGTGGAGCCGAATAATCCAATTTTTGTTCGTCTGTCCATTTAGATTATTATAATTCCGAAAAATCGTTCAAAATATTCTGCGTATGCGTTGTTACGTCAACTTTTTTGTATATCTTAAAGATTTTACCATCGGGGTCAATCAAAAAAGTATTTCTTTTTGCCATGAGCAGTCCGTCGGAATTATAAGCTTTAGCAACCGCTTTATCTTGATCACTCAACAACGTAAATGGTAAATCGTATTTTTCCGCAAATTTTTTGTGGCTCTTCGGCGAATCATAACTAATTCCGAAAACAGTAATATTATGCTCTTCAAATTTGCCGAAATTATCCCTAATCGAACAGGCTTCCTTAGTGCAGCCGGGAGTGTCATCTTTGGGATAAAAATACACCACAATTTTTTTACCAAAATAATCAGACAAGGTATGTTCCGTATTATTCTGATCTTTTAGAGTAAAATCCGGCGCCATATCGCCAACTTCTATTTTTTGATTTTGTGCCATTGTAACTCCTATTGTTAATGTTACAAAAATTGTTAATAATTTCATCATTATGTTAATATTTATAAACTTCTTCAAATGTGGATAATCTCCTTTTTATTAGTTTTTTATCATATTTCAAATTATCAAAAGCCCGCCCTCCGATATAAATCTCAAATCCGAATTTTTCAGATAATTGATAAATAACATCTAACTCAGCGTATTTACCGTCTAATTGCTCCTCAGTCCAATTTTCATCAAAATAGGTTGACGACAAATAAATTCGAGCAGGCTTATGTTCTGCCATCAATTTCTCTAAACTGTCGGCCGGCGTTCTTTGCCCGCTGTAAAATACTTCGTAACCTTTTTGTTCCAATAACACCTGACTCATTTTGAGTGGAATATCATGCTGATCATCATCTAAAGCAAAACAAAATACCTTCTGAGACAGTTTATCAGTTTTGGTTATTATTTCTCTGACTATCAGGATTGAATCCCGTATTATATCGGAAGCGATGTGTTCCTCGGCAACTGTTAATGAACCTTCCTCCCACAAATCTCCTATCTGCCGCAGAACCGGCGCAATAAGCTTATCAAAAATTATGTAAACAGGATATTGCGCTAAAGCCAATCCGGTTACTATCATGTTAACAATTTCGCGGTCCGACTTAAGCGCCGAGCTTAAGAGTATCGGACACAATGCTTCCACCTGATGCTTTTGTATCAAATGATTAATTCGCCGATGCTCGGAAGTATTATAAGGAACAACTGTTATTTTTTGGGCTTTATCGTTTTTATCATGCAAAAATTCATTAATGTGTCTCATCAAAAATTTTCTATGCCCGCCGGGAGTCTGCAAACAGTTCAATTTGCCGTTATCCGTCCATCTCTTAATTGTTGACACATTCACGCCCAATAAATTGGCAGCTTCAACCGAATTTAGATACCTGCCTAGTGTCATAAAGTATCCTCCGGAATAATCCAAACGTATCCTTGTCCGGGTTTTTCTGCCCAATTGAAACGGGAATAATACTCAAAATCTTTTTTCAACAGGTTTGACCGATGGGATGCATGCAGTTCCTCATTGCCCAACCATGGTGGATATATCGGTGTTTCAGTTTTTTTATCTATATTCATATTATTATTGAAACCGCGATCTATCCATTCTTGGATCATAACATTTTTATACTCCAACAAAGCATCTTCGTAGCCCCTCCACATCTTTACTATTGGATGATTATCCCAACCGTAATCAGGCAATGTCAATGCTTTGTATATTTGCAATGCTTCTACTCTTTGCTTTCCTAAACGACGGTAATCAAGCACCTTCGCACTTTTTCTAAAATCCGAATATGGTAAAAATGTCTGCATTAATTTTTAGAAAATTTTGGAATAAAAGCGTTTGTCGTTTTAATATACTCTTTGTAATCAGCACTCTTGCCGGACATCAATTCGTCAAGCATTTTCACTCCTGACACACGCACCAATAAATAGGTCATTAAAATCGGACTAATTATAATCCACCAGTTTTGCCCGCTAAAAGCGATGAGTGTAAATCCCCACCACAATACGGCCTCACCGAAATAATTAGGATGACGCGTGTATGCCCATAATCCTTGATTAAAAACCTTACCTTTGTTAGCTGTCTCTTTTTTAAATTTTCTTAACTGCCAATCACCGACTGCTTCAAATCCGAAACCGATCAACCATAAAATAATACCGCTAACATCCAATAAGTTTAACGAATCACCATTATTAAATCCTGCAAGCAATGGTAAAGCCACTATCCACATTACCGCACCCTGCAATAAGAAAACTTTAAAATAGCTGAACCACCACCATTTCTTGCCATTTGCTTTGCGCCAGGCTGCATAGCGTGCATCTTCAGGATTGCCACTATTTCTAATACCGATATGAATAGATAATCGTAGCCCCCAAATCATTACCAGAACCAACAGTACTACCGAATGGATTGAAAAACTATTGTACCGGAATATATAAACAATAGCAAGCAGAATAAATCCCAATCCCCAAAATACATCCATAATACCTGAATCTTTTTTAGCTAAGCTGAGCAGCCATACCAAAGTAACAAATATCAAAACGCTCAAGCCGCCGACCAAAAATACACTTAACATTAATTCTTACTCCTCTTTATTCTTTGTAAAAAAATTATTATGAGCCGCCAAGAAAACTCCCATTCCAATTGGTCCTAACCAGGGATACCCTGTTATAGCACCAATTACACAAGCCTACCACATGGATTGAAAACCAATGGCGTTAAATCCCGCACTGATAGCATTTAATTTTGTTTTTGGCATTATAATTATACTTTAGATTTAATGAAACAATATTATGTCAGAATATAAAACGCTCAAAACGCTCTTGTCAAACATTATTTTATTTTGCTTATTTCCCGTAATATTAAATTGTAATTTTCATACCACTATTGAGTGTCCTATACCGAATGTTAAAACAAATAACCAAATTATTTAATCGCTACCGACAAATACCGACATCCACTTTACGTCTAATTGGAGGCATTTTTCTCTTGAATCTTGTCAATGGATCATTTATTCTAATCTTAAATATCTATTTACGCAAAATGGGCTTTAACGACGCACAAATTGGTAGCTTTACATCTTTTCGTTTCTTAGGAGTTTTGTTATTTGCTTTCCCTTTTGGCATCTATATAAAAGGTAAAAGTCTTAAACCTTATTTCATCACGGCTTCTTTATTGATCCCCTTTGCAGCATTTTTAATGATTGAATCGGTAAAATGGGGTAATCCACTATTAATTAGAGTCAGTTTCTTAGCGTGGGGATTCGGCTTGATGTTGTATCAGGTTTGCGCCCTTCCTTATTTAATGCGCTCAACGCCAAAATCGGTGCTTTCCGATGCAATCGCACTCAACTATTCAGTTTGGTCGCTTGCGATAATCATCACGGGGATATTCATCAGTATTCTAACAAAACTACAGACATTTTCTTTATTCGGATTATCATTCCCATGGGATGAGTATCATATTATTTTGTTATTTATCATAATCAGCTTATCGGCATTTTTTCTAATTAGCAGCATGGAGGAAAGCAAGCCGCGCTCTGCTTCCGCTGAATTTAAAAATAATTTTTCGACCCTCTTAATGGACTACGATTGGTTCCTTATAATCAAAGCGATTGTACCAACTTTATTGATCGCCATCGGCGCCGGATTGACCATTCCTTTCATTAATCTATTTTTCTACAGCGTCTTTGGAATGGATTCCGCTCAATTCGGTTTGTTGGGCAGCATCGCCTCAGCGGTAGGATTTGTGGCATTGTTATTGGCACCGACACTTAAAAGACGGTATGGCTATAAAATCTCGATCATCCTGACTCAAACAATTGGCATTGCCTTGTTAATTATATTAATCTTCACCGAATTGTTCTCGGCAATTAATGGAGTTCTTTACATAGCAATCGCCGCCTACATATTGCGCCAACCGATGATGCACATTTCATCGCCAATTACCAGTGAACTGACTATGAAATATGTTGGCGAAAAAAATCAGGAATTGATCAGCGCCGTTAATTCAAGTATTTGGAGCGCGACTTGGTTCATCAGCGCTAAAATATTTCAGCTATTGCGAAAAATGGAATTTGAATACTACAAAATATTCTTTTTAACAGCCGTACTCTACGCTTTGGGAGTTGTACTATATTATTTCATTATCAGGGAATATCAATCGCGGAAGTCTGAAAGGAAATCCACCGAAGCATTCGACAGAATTATTATTGAAGATTGATTTAAGCGCACCACTGTTTAATAGCATTTTTAACTGAGCGCGTCATTTCAACCGTAAAATCCGCAGTAAATTTTTTGAGGTACATGTGCTGCCCGAAGTTTTTTACATTCCCGGCATAGTTCTTTAACTCTCTGTCGTCATAAAGGTGTTTAAAATCTGTATTTCCCAATTTTCTATATTTATTTTTATAATGGACATATTCCTGTTTCAATCTTGCTGTATATTTTCTATTCAAAGCTTTTTCAGTTGGATAGCCGAAACAGAGCAGTGTAATCGGAAAAGTATATTTAGGTAGATCAAACAATTCCTGATGAAATTCATAATTCTCCATAATATCACCGATATAACAGGAACCAATCCCCAAAGATTCGGCGGCAATCACTGCGGTTTGAGCGGCAATCAAAGCGTCGCAGCAAGCCAACATCAAATCACCCTCTTGCGGAGTTCTTTTGATAACTTCATCATTTTCAATCATTTTGTCAATTTCACAAAACTCAAAATAATCCATCCATCTTTGATAATCCGCAATAAATAATAAAACCAACGGAGCCCGTGCAATAAACGGTTGATTATCACACGATTTAACTAATTTATCTTTAATATTTTGATCTTCCACTTCGATGATCGAATGCAGCATCATATTTCCGGCTGTGGGTGAACGCATTGCGGCATTAATTATTTTGGTTTTATCCGTTTCTGCAATATCCCGTTTTTGATAGGATCTAATTGATCGTCTTTTGGAAATCAACTCAAGGGTGCCGTTCATCTAAAACTCCATAATTATTTTAAATACCGGCATGAATTTAGCGATAATATAAATGTAAATTCCCTACCGCGATTCAGTATATTTTGCGGTCTAAATCAAAAAATATTGTGCGATTATTCCAAAAAACAACTACGATTAATTTTTCTACGCCAAATTCCCAATTTGATGAAAGGGATACAATGTTTGCCCGTATGGCAAGGAGGAACGGTACACCGGCTTATAAAGATTATTATTCAACCCATCCCCATCTGCAAAAAAAAGATGATCAGTTAAGATCATTGATACCTTTATTAAAGCCGGGTAGTAAATATCATGATGCT
>JANQGY010000002.1 GCA_028282845.1 bacterium
CCATTTTGAGAATATTACCGATGCACGTATAAACGGAGCGGAAATTGGTACGAATGTTGGACTGATCAATAATAATTTAATTATTTCAACAGCTTATACCTATTTAGATCCGGTTGAAATAGATGATAGCGGAGCGGTAACCGATACTTTGTCGTATCGTTTTCGGCATAATTTAATTAACTCATTAACCGGTTATTGGCGCTCATTTAACGCCACAGTCGAATATCGCTATGCGAGCAGAATTGAAAGTGTGGAATTGTTTGACGAAAATCCAAATACCGGTTCGGACCTTAGAGTGCCGATCCATCTATGGAATTTTTCCTTTGGCTATCAAATAAAAGAATGGGAATTCCTGTTCAGGGTAGAAAATATTTTTCAATATTATTATGTTGAATTGGAACGGAATATGTGCGAAGAACGGAATTTTTCACTGAACGTAGTAAAAACATTTTAATATTAAATGAACATTTAGTTCTTAACAGATAATGCGGAAAGTTGCACTATTAATTTTTTTAGGCAATTTGGTGTTTTCACAGAATGCCGTACAGATCAAAGCCAACACAGCCGGACAGTTAATCATTGAAGTATCAATTGACTCTGCTTGGATCTCATCCAAAGATAATTTAGTTAAGACTAAACCGGACTTAACCAGCTATCTGCATCCCGGTTCACCGATAATTCCTTACTGGGAAGATGTTTTTGTAGGATTACCGGCTGATGCACAAATCCAAATCTATCAGGGTGAAACGTTAGCATTAGGTAATTATAAACCTACTATTTCAGGTCCCGAACAGGCCAAAGGAGCCGAATTTAAAATACCTGTTTCAGAACCATACAAAGGAACTTTTGATAAGAATTTGTTTAGATTGTCAGCGGTAAAAGATGTGAATAATCTACAAGCTTCTAAAGTTGAAATATTTCCATTTCAAATAAATAATGGTTTATTGTCGGTTACTAAAACTTTTTCGGTTCAAATTACCTGGAGTACTGCTAAGCAATACATGACAGCGCAACAATTATCGCTTATTGCGTCGCCCGAAATATTCCGTGCTCGAAGTCTCAAAAAAACAGTAGATAATAAAATCCCCGAATATCAATTTTTTCCGAATATCGCTAAAGTAACTATCGATAATACCGGTTGGTACCGAATTAGCAATAATGAGTTACTTGATAAAGGAATTGATTTTTCCGGAATAACCGCAAATACAATCAGATTGTGGAATAAAGATGATGAAATTCGGCTGTACATAGAACTTGGTGATGACGGTGTTTTCAACGCCGATGATGTTCTGATTTTTCGCGGTAGAAAAAATCCATCGCCGGAATGGGCTGATTATGATAACAATTTCTACACCGATGACAATATTTATTGGTTAACATGGGGAACCGGTAACGGTTTGCGCTATAGTGATTCAAATGTTGCGCCGGCGTTGCCCATCAATGATGTAATCAGACCGGTCAATTTCATTGATACGCTAAAAGTTGAACGGGATGACAAATATGTCAGGATACCCAAAATAGATGAGTATATCTTTCAGACTTGGGATGTAATTGATCATTTTTTCATGCTGCCTCAAATAATTGTTAGTGGACCATTTGACTTTAACTTTCAACTTGACAGCCCGGATATTACAAGCCAAGCTGGCTTTGACATTGAAGTGCAAGTCCGCGGAATGACCACGATGACTCATGATCTTGATATATACATTAATAATAATCTGATTGGAGATGCACAGTGGTCTGCCCGTGCCGCCCGTAAGATCAATATTTCAAATATAGCTTGTTCATATTTGGTTGACGGTGTAAATACGCTTTCCTTAGTGCTTTCACCGGACGATCCATCTGCCAACGATCTGATTTATTTAAATTGGTTTGAACTGAATTATCCGAGATTATTTGAAACCGATTCGGACTATATTAAATTTTCCGATAAAACTAATTCGGGGCAAATGACACAATTTGAAATATCAGGTTTCACGAATGACAATATATATTTAATGAAAAATGAAGAGGAGATTTTAACCGGTTATCAACAGGAAAATGATGGCAAAATTGTCTTTCAGGACAAAAATACGAATCCGGCAACCTATGAAATATTTTCAGAAAATACATTACTATCAGCTAAAGATATTAGTCTTGAATCACCGATCTTAAATGTGTTGGAGGACATCAGTAACGAATATGTGATAGTGGCACCGGATTCCTTTTTTACCATTTTGGAGCCACTTGTGAACTATCATGATGCCGTACTAGTTGATATTGAAGAAATATATCGCCAATATTCTTACGGCGTATTATCGCCCTATGGGCTAAAATCATTCTTGGAGGATATTTATTATGAAAACGGGCAAAAATTAAAATATGTTCTCCTGGCGATGACCTGTGACGAAATTGATTGGTGGAATGGCAGATTTAATCGTATTCCCTCAATTCCGGGAATGTTCATCTATACTTATGACATGGGAGTTGTTGTCTGTGATCATTGGTACGGTAGTTTCAGTACTGAATTTTGGGTGCCGCAACTGAATGTCGGGCGTTTCCCGATCAGTTCTAAGGCGGAACTACAGAATATAGTGGACAAGACAATGAATCATCATACGCGTGGTGAATATATTTGGGATAACAACATTTTGTTGATCGGTGGCACCGAAATAGGATTCAATTATCAGAATGAATCGCTGCTCGATAATATTAAGCAGAGTGGCAATTTCATCTCGAGACTTTATATAGCGCAGGCTTCCGATGATTCAACTTTTTACGGCACAGCCGATACCCTCGCTGATCATTTCTCAAGAGGTATGGCGTATATCAACTTCTTTGGGCACGGCGGAGGCCGAGTGTGGGAAGATAACGGATTATTAACTTTCTCGAATATTAATAATTTGGATAACGCCCGGAAATTGCCATTCATTACCAGTATGTCATGCCATACCGGAGATTTTTCTTATGCCAATGCATTAAGTCGCAGAATGGTGGAATATCCGGATGGTGGCGCACTTGCCTGGTACTCTGCCAGTGGTTTGGGATGGTATTACAATGATTATTATATGACTATTCCATTGCAAGATGTGCTATTCTCCGAAACGGACTTATCAATTGGTGAGATAATAAATCTTGCCAAAACAAAATATTATATTGGGTATTCGACCGCTTATCCTAAGCTAGCCGGTTCACAAGTTTATCAATATAACTTGATCGGTGATCCGGCAACAAAATTAAAGAATCCCTCATTTGAGAAGGTAAGCATTGATCCCTTGGACCCTGAACAGGAGGAAACAATTGAACTTGCTCCTGCCACAACTAATACTGATTCATTATATTATCAAATATTCTTACCGGATAATCATTCACTAAATCATTCAATATTATTGGATAACACCGAACCGTATGAACTAACCTTGAATGAAAATCTAAAAAAGGGACACTACAGCTTAAATCTTGCCTATAAATCGGATGGAGAACTAATTAATTCATCGCAGCATTTTTCAATAGCAGGTTCCTACATCAATATAATCGGTACTGAGCCGGTAAATCCTACCATCTGTGATTCGATTCAAATATTCACTGAAGTAGTTGATCGAAATGGTGTTGCGACCGTACAATTATTTGTCAATAATGAGTATTGGTCGGATATGGTCCTGAATGAATCTAATATTTACGAATCAGCTCTATTGATACCACCACAACCGAGCGGGAAAATATTAAACATATCTTGTCAAGCAATTGATGCTATTAATGACACTACCGAGAGTTTAGTGTTCCCGATTAGTATCGGTGAAATACCGGATATTTCACCGGTTGCCGGGCAATTTCAAGTAGATGAAACAATCAATATAACTGTGGATATTGAGAGCGCAACGGATACGCCGGTTGAAGTGTTTTCAGACTTATACATACTGAACAATGAAACTTGGCAACTCATCGGGCAGGATACAATTTTTATAAATGGTAAAGAGATTCAACAGGCAGTATTCTCCAATTTTTTTCCGGCCGGAGTAAATGAATACCAGGTAATTACCAATGCTAATCTTAGCTGTCAATCAACAAATATTGTTTCCGACGATACCTTATACTTCGAGTTGGAAACAAACGCATTTTGGGTTACTCCCGAAATTGGCAGTACTGAAGATGGTATTAAACACGCTAAAGTCAGTATCGAAAACATCGCGGTTGAAGTGCCGCCAGGTGAAGTCGAGCAAGCACAAATATTGGAAATTAAGAAGCTGAAAGAGGTAAATATTTTGTCTCAGCCCGATTTTAGTACGCTGAAAATTAATAAAGATTATGAAGGTTTTGAGATTATTGCCGATAATATAGCTTATACTGTTACTTGGCAACTTGATTCTGTAATTAACGATTATGCGAAAAATCTATTTCAATATTTTGCTGATTTTCAAGTATGGTTAGCGCTTGAGTTTTTATTTCAGAATGACAGTACGATACTTTTTCAATCATTTGATTCGGCAATCTATTCCTTCTTAGAAACAAATGATGTGGAAAAACCAACTTTGACGGCGAGCGTTAACAATCAGGAATATTTAGAGAATATATTAATTGGTAAAAATCCCGACATACAAATATCGGTATATGATAAAAACGGGCTTGATTTCAGAAAGGCTAATATTGAATTTGGCATAAATGATCAGCCCATTGATGATTTTGAATATGAAATCAGCGGATCTGCCAATAACTTAAATTTTGATTTTTCGCCGTATCTTACACCGCTTGATTCTAATATTACCGTTCTGATAAACGATGCTTCCGGTAATCAATCCGATACGTTTAGAATAGCATTTGCCGTAAGTGAAAAATTGGATGTTTTGGACTACGGAAATTTCCCGAATCCATTTACCAACCGAACAGTATTTGCATACGAATTAACCGAGGAAGCCGATGTTTTGACAATCACAATTTATAGTGTGGAAGGCCGGCGGATTAGGCGACTAACCGATGATGATATAATAACCGGACCAAGCATGAACCTGCCGGGTTACCATGAGGTCAATTGGGATGGTAGAAATAAGGATGGAATTGCCGTTGATAACGGTAATTATTTTTATCAAATACGGGCAAAAAAGAATAAAAAATCCATTATCAAAAACGGAAAAATCGTCAGAGCAAAATAGGTCACAATGCTTCTGACAGGTCGGAATACGGTTGGTTGGCATACGCTATCAACTGTAAATTTATAGTCTAAAATTGAGAGTAATATGTCCGGTCATAGCAAATGGTCAACAATCAAACGCAAGAAGGGTGCAGCCGATGCCAAGCGCGGTAAAATCTTTACGACACTTATAAAGGAAATTACCATTGCGGCACGCCTTGGCGGCGGTGATGAATCGGCTAATCCGCGCCTGCGTCAGGCGATTGATAAAGCCAAAGGAGCCAACATGCCGGCGGATAACATTAAACGCGCGATCCAAAAAGGTACCGGAGAATTGCCCGGAACAAGCTATGACGAATATGTTTACGAAGGATATGGTCCTGCCGGCGTTGCAATAATGATGGAAGTGCTGACCGATAATAAAAATCGTACCGTAGCTGAAATACGTCATTTAATGACCAAACATGGTGGCAATCTCGGTGAAAACGGCAGTGTGTCATGGATGTTTAATAAAAAAGGACAGATCATCATTGAAAAGGGCGGACAGAACGAAGATTCGATGCTTGAGACAGCTTTGGAATGCGGTGCCGAAGATTTTGAGACAGAAGATGAAGAATTCATTATCACAACCGATCCCTCGGAATTAATGGAAGTGCGCGATCAGTTACAATCCAAAGGCATGGAAATAAAGTCGGCTGAAGTCGAATTAATTCCAAACAATTTGCAGTCGGTAGAACAAAAAGATGTTGATAAAGTACTAAATTTGTTGGAAGTATTGGAAGACCATGAGGATATCAAAAATGTCTATGCCAATTTTGATATTGATGAAAAATTAATAGCTGATAACTAATAATTGAATGGTAATTATAGGAATAGATCCGGGCATTCGTAAAACAGGATTCGGAGTGATCAAAAAGAGGCGAGAATTAACAGTATTGAGCTTAGGAACGATAACTCCACCAACTAAGGAAAGCATGGCTGAAAGACTAAAATACCTTTATTCTGATGCATTGGAGCTGATCAAAAAATATAAACCGGATTTATTGGCAATTGAGAGTACTTTTCATCAGAAAAATGTAAGATCAGCTTTGATCTTAGGGCAAGCCAAAGGCGCAATTTTATTGGCAGCAGCAAATTCTAACGTTGCAACTGTCGAATACGCGCCGCGAAAAGTTAAATCCGCCGTCGTTGGAAACGGTTCGGCAACCAAGGAGCAGGTTCTGTATATGATTAAAAGAATTTTTAATATCGAAAATATGCCTAAGGAGTACGATGTTTCGGATGCTTTGGCAGTCGCTTATTGCGGATTAACCAATCGCGGTATTTAATGATGATTGATTCATTAAAAGGCAAACTGTTAATTAAGGATCCAACCTTTGCAGTTATTGACCTTAATGGCCTTCGTTTGAGAGTGAATGTCAGTATTGCAACTTTTGAGAAATTGCCATTGCATTCTGAGTCTGTTGATCTGCTAACTTATCTACACGTTAGAGAAGATATTCTGGATCTATACGGATTTGCGATTGAAGAAGAACGCGATATTTTTTTAAAACTAATCAACGTAAGCGGGATTGGTCCGCGTTCGGCGATTACGATTTTATCGGGTGCAACACCCGCTGATTTTAAGAATCGTATTATTTCGGAAGATGTGAATTCCTTAACCGTGATCCCGGGCATCGGGCCTAAAACTGCTAAGCGCATTATCCTTGAACTAAAAGAAAAATTTATCGGTGAAGATGCCGACGTTTCCAACCTGATCGGTGCCGAGCAAAGCACGGCAGAAATTAAAGATGTTGTGCAGGCTTTATTATCGCTTGGGTACAAGCGGGTACAAATTGATCAAGCGTTGAAAAAAATCAAAGCGGAGGGTGCGCTTGAAGGGAGTATTGAAAAGATCATTAAACAAGCATTAACAAAAATGTAATTAGGAGATAATATGTCGATTGTTAAACCATTTCGCGGATTGAGACCAAAGCCGGAGTATGCTAAGGATATTGCCTCACCGCCCTACGATGTTTTGAATGCCAAAGAAGCCCGAGCCATTGTTGAGAAAAATCCAAATTCATTTTTAAGGGTAAATAAGGCGGAATTAGAATTCGACGACAATGTCGATCAATATTCTGACGAGGTTTATCAAAAAGGGAAAGATAATCTGCAAAGATTGAGTGCTTTAGGGTTAATGGAACGTGAAGCAAGTCCCTGTTTTTATTTGTATAGAATCACAATGGATGGCAATAGTCAAACCGGATTGGTTGCCCTCAATTCAGTAGATGAATACGACCGCGGTTTGATAAAAAAACATGAACATACGCGCCCCGAAAAAGTAAATGACCGTGCCAATCATATTGAATATCTCGGAGCACAAGTGGGACCGGTATTCTCAACTTTCCGCTATGATAAAAGTATTGCCGAACAGTTTAAACGCCTAACGGCTGTAGAACCATTCATAAACTTCGTTGCTGACGATGGTATACTGCATGAACTGTGGATCATCAAGAATGAAGCCGATGTTAATGGAATTATCAAAGCATTTGATAATTTGCCACATACCTATATAGCGGATGGTCATCATCGCAGTCAATCTGCTTCGGAAGTTTGTCGCCGTGCCAAGGCAAAGAACCGAAATCATACCGGTGACGAAAATTATAATTATTTCTTGAATGTGCTTTTCCCCGATACTGAATTGAATATTTTACCATATAATCGTGTAGTTAATGATCTAAATGGTTTAACAGTTGAGCAAATTCTTGAAAAAGCATCCGAAAAGTTTGAAGTATCAGAGGTAGATGAAGAAATATCACCTAAAGAATTGCATACATTCGGATTGTATATTAATGGTAGATGGTATCTATTAAGACCAAAAGAAGGAACCTTTGATCCAAATGATCCGACCGGTTCAATTGATGCAGCAATTTTGGGAAATAATTTTATAGATCCGATATTGGACATCAGTGATCCTAAAACTGATAAAAGAATAAATTTTGTTGGAGGGATCCGCGGTACACAGGAATTGGTCAAATTAGTTGATTCGGGCGAATACAAATTAGCATTTTCATTGTATTCGACATCAATCAAACAATTATTGGATGTTGCCGATGCAGGGCAAGTAATGCCGCCTAAGTCAACTTGGTTTGAGCCTAAGCTTAGAAGTGGGTTAGTAGTAAACTTGTTAGATTGGTAGAATACGAAGTAGAATATTAGTGCAGTTGTAAAGTGGTTATGTAATTGTCATGCAGTGGAAATTCAGTAATCATACAATTGAATACAATGAATGATAATTGTATGACTGTTGTCTGACAATTGTTTAGTTGTTGAGTATCCGCAGAAATTTAAATTGAACAAATAATAATGATATTGGGAAAAATTAAAATGAATAAAATCAGGAGAATTATAATATGTTAATTCTATTATCAGATGCATTTGATCCGGGTTTGCCGGATAAATTGGAAAAATTTGGTGAAGTAACCGATGATAAAGAACGTCTTGCTGAAGCCGAAGTAGTTTTGATCAGGAGTAAAACGAAAGTAACCAAAGAATACATTGATTCTGCACCAAACTTAAAATTGGTAATCCGTGGCGGAGTGGGGCTTGATAATGTTGATCTTGTTTACGCCAAAGAAAAGGGAATTACTGTACATAATACGGCAGCAGCATCATCAGTTGCCGTTGCCGAATTAGCCTTCGCCTTAATGATCGCAACTACCAATCATGTAGTTGTAGCCGATAAGTCAATGCGCGAGGGACAGTGGATCAAAAAACAGCTCAAACGAACCGAGTTATACAAAAAGACGCTTGGTATAATTGGAATGGGACGGATTGCAACGGAACTTGCTATTCGCGCTAAAGCATTCGGTATGGAGATAGTTGCCTATGATCCATTTGTTGAACAGTCAGATTATGCCGAGATGAAGCCAACCTTACAAGAGTTGTTGGAAGTATCTGATTATGTTTCGATGCACCTACCATTGACCGATGATACCAAAGGATTGATTAACGCTGAAACGCTTAAATATTTCAAAGATGGCGCTTATTTGATCAATACCGGTCGCGGAAAAACAATTGTGGAAGAAGATGTGGTTGAGGCATTAAAAAGTGGAAAATTAAAAGGATTTGGCAATGATGTTTGGTATTCTGATCCGCCGGAAAAAAATCCATTTATTGATGCTCCGAACGTAACTATGATTCCGCATCTTGGTGCTTCAACCAAAGAAAATCTCCTTAGGATTGGAGATATTATTGAAGAATTGATTGGGGAGTATATAAAATAGATAAAACTATGGTAATGCGACAGTGATACGATTGTCATACAATAGTAAAATAGTTGATTAGAAATTGGAAGAAATAAATTGAAATTAGAGGATTTACGGATATATCAATTGTCAATGGAATTGGGCGAGAAAGTATGGCAAATTGTTGCTGAATGGAAGTATTTTGAAAAAGATACGATTGGTAAGCAATTAATTCGCTCAACTGATTCGATTTCTGCCAATATTAGTGAAGGGTTTGGTAGGTTTCATTATCAGGATTCAAAACGATTTTATTATATTGCTCGTGGTTCATTATCCGAAACTAAGACTTGGTTGACCAAATCGTATAATCGAAATCTAATTTCCGAAATAGCTTATAATGATTTTAATTCCGGTTTACAGGATATAAGTGTTAAGTTAAATAATTATATCAAGACAATCGGAAAAACCAACAATGAATGACAATTGTATTTCAACTGCATGACAAAGGTATTATTATTTAGATAAATCAAAAAATATCAATATTTTAAATTAAAATGAGGACAAAATTATGAGTAACAGAGTATTTAATTTCAATCCGGGACCATCAACGCTTCCGTTGGAGGTTTTGAAAAAAGTACAAGCTGAACTGCTTGACTTTCAAAATACCGGAATGTCAGTCATGGAGATTTCGCATCGTTCACCGGAATATGATAAAGTGCATAATGATGCGATCGCTTTAGTTAAAGAACTTATGGGATTGGATGATTCGTATAAAGTGTTGTTCGTTGGTGGCGGCGCTTCAACACAGTTTGCCTACATTCCAATGAATTTTCTTTCGAAAGGTAAAGTTGGTGCTTATGTAGATACCGGCACATGGTCAACTAAAGCAATTAAAGAAGCAGATAATTTGGGTCAATTTCAGCTTGCCGGATCATCTAAGGATAAGGGCTACACATTTATTCCGAAAGCCGATGAAATTGATTATCCTGAAGATGCTGCTTATTTACATATCACCACAAACAATACCATCAAGGGAACGCAGTATCACTTTGTGCCCGATACCGGAAAAGTTCCGTTGATTGCTGATATGTCATCTGACATCCTATCACATCAAATAGATTTCTCGAAGTTTTCGATGCTCTATGCCGGTGCTCAAAAGAATTTGGGTCCATCAGGCGTGACCTTGATCGTAATGAAAGACAAAATGCTTGATAAAGTAAATGACGGAATACCAACGATGGTGGACTATCGTACTCATGCGACCAAAAACTCATTATTCAATACCCCGCCGACTTTGCCGATTTACATCGTTAAACTGGTATTGGAGTGGATCAAAGAGCAAGGCGGGCCGGCAGCGGTTGAAGATACAAACCGGAAAAAGAAGGATTTATTATATAATCTATTAGATGAAAATTCTGATTATTTCCGGGCACCGGTTCGAGAAGACAGTCGCAGCTGGATGAACGTTGTTTTCAGATTACCATCTGAAGAACTGGAAAAGAAACTTGTTACTGAAGGCAAAGCAGCCGGATTTATTGGTTTGAAAGGTCATAGGAGCGTTGGTGGAATTCGGGTTTCACTTTATAATGCGATGACCCTCGAAGGCGCTGAAAAGGTGACCGGGTTTCTAAAAGACTTCAAAAACAATAATTAACCTATAATAGGGGGTAGGCAACTACCCCCTAAATCATTATAATAATTATGAATAATAATCAAAAAAAAACCTCTCTGTATAATAAGCATATTGAGCTTGGTGCAAGAATTGTTCCTTTTGCCGGTTATGAAATGCCCTTACAATATGAAGGCGTGATCAAGGAGCATTTGACGGTAAGAAGTCAGGTTGGCATATTTGATGTGAGCCATATGGGCGAGTTTATTTTATCCGGTGCTAAAGCCACCGATTCTCTCAACTATGTTACATTAAATGATGTGAGAAATCTTGCGGTTGGTCAGGCACAATATTCAGCAATGTGTTATGAGGATGGTGGGATTGTAGATGATCTGTTAATTTATAGATATTCTGATTATTACATGTTAGTTGTTAATGCTGCCAATATTGAAAAAGATTGGAATTGGCTGAATAAGCATTTGATGGCAGAAGCGGAATTAGTAAATAGAAGTGATGAAATTAGTTTAATTGCTCTGCAAGGTCCAAAATCTAAAGATCTATTATCACTAATTGTACCTGAAGTTTCAGATTTAAAATATTATACATTCTGTGAATTAACTTATAAAAACAAAAGTATTACAATTGGCAGAACCGGTTATACTGGGGAGTTGGGTTATGAGATTTACGCTGATAATGCGATAATTCCAATTATTTGGGATGATCTTTTTAAAATTGGGGAAGAATTTAATCTAGCTCCGGCCGGTTTAGCAGCCCGGGACACTTTACGTCTTGAATTAAAATATTGTTTGTATGGCAATGATATTGATCAGACAACGCATCCTTACGAAGCGGGATTGGGTTGGATAACAAAAGTGGATAAAGGTAATTTTATCGGTAAACAAGCTATTTTGGATCGAAAAGAAAAAATGGATCGAAGATTGGTTTGTATTGAAATGATTGATAAGGCAATTCCTAGACAGGGGTATGAAATATATAAAGATGGTGATAAGATTGGATATTTTACAAGCGGCGGACAGTCCCCATCCTTAGAAAAAGGGATTGGTTTGGCTTATGTCAATCGTCCGCATACCAAATCCGGCACTGAATTGGAAGTTGACATTCGTGGTAAAAGAAAGCAGGCAATTGTTGTAAAACCACCTTTCTATAAAAATGGAACAGCCCTCGATTGATATATCAATTCGTTTGTAATATATAATATATGAAAGATCGCAGAATAGAAATTACCGGTATCCTGCTGATTGCCATTTCTGTATTTGTATTGATCAGCATAATTGGTTATAATCCCTACGAGGAGCCAAGGATATCTCCCAACGTAAGCATTCAAAATCCGATGGGAATCTTAGGTGTTTATGTCTCGCATTATCTGATCAAGATATTGTTTGGTTATGCATCCATTTTAATGCCTTTGTTGGGAATCGTGTGGGGTTGGTGGCTGATCGGCAAAAAAAATCCTGCTGAATTATGGCGATTTTCACTTTATATTTTGTTGGGGGTATTTATTTTTTCGATCAGCTTAGGTTTGATTGGTTTCATCAATGCCACAACCGTAACGCATTCCTTTTTAATAGCGGGAATGGTTGGCAGTGCGATTGCTAAACTGTTCATTGACTTCCTCGGTAAGATTGGCGCTGTAGTATTGTTGATAGCAATTTGGTTGGTACTTATCCGCAGTTATTTTTCTTGGAATTATTATGATATATATAAAAAATTAATTGGCAACAAAATAACCGCTTGGCACAGTAAACGAAAATCTGTTAAGGAAAAAAGACAGCACACTGAGAAACTTAAATCAAAAATTGATGAACGTGTTAAATCGGAAGAAACAGCTCACGAACAGGATTTACTGAAAGAAACAACACCGGTGGGCAAACCGAAAGTTGAAAAGTCCAAGAAAAGATCAATTTTTGCCAGAGGTAAAAAAACAATTGAAAAGGAATCTGTTGCAGTACCGGAGACCGTCGTAGAAGAAACTGAAGTTCCAAATGATGAACAAGCAGTTGATGTTGAGCAGGAAACTCTACAATTTGCTGAAGAAGATATAAAAATCGGAAAAATTGTAAAGGAGAAGGAAGTAAATCTTGATGAAGTCGCCGAGAGAATAGCACCAAAAAAGGAGTATCAATTACCAAGTACGGAATTTTTAGCTGATCCATTAATTAAAGATTATTCGATAAGTAAAACGGAATTATTGAACAGAGCCGATTTTCTTACACAGTCATTGGCAACATTTGGAGTTGAAGGAAAGGTCGTAAATGTCTCGCCGGGGCCCGTGATTACGCTCTTTGAAGTTGAGCCTGCCGAAGGTGTGCGAGTAAATAAGTTTGTACAACTATCTGACGATTTGGCTCGGGTTATGGAAGCAAGCAGAGTGCGAGTGATTGCGCCGATTCCCGGCAAATCTTCGGTTGGTATAGAAATACCAAATCGGAATCCGGAAGTTGTACATTTTAAAGCGGTGGTTAACTCCGAAAAATTTGCTAACAGCAAATCAAAATTAAGTCTTGCCATCGGTAAGACAACAAGCGGTGAGATTGCAACTTTAGACTTGGCATCAATGCCGCACATGCTAATTGCCGGAACCACCGGCTCCGGTAAATCGGTTTGTTTGAATATTATAATTTGTAGCATCTTATATCGCGCCAAACCGGATGAGGTCAAATTTTTAGTTATTGATCCTAAAAAAGTGGAGATGTCGCTGTATCGGGCTTTGGAAGGTTATCATTTACTTGGTTCCCAAGATTTCGACGAATCAATTGTTACGACCACTGATAATGCAATTTTAGCTTTGCGGGCGTTGGAAAAAGAAATGGATCGCAGATATGATGTGCTTGCTGATGCCGTTGTGCGGAATATTGATGAGTACAATAAAAAAATGAAGAAAACGGATAAACCCATTTTGCCTTACCTCGTTTTGGTTATAGATGAGTTAGCTGATCTTATGATGTTGAGCGCAAAAGATGTTGAGACGCCCATTGCAAGATTAGCTCAATTAGCCCGATCAGTCGGGATTCATTTGGTGATTGCCACCCAAAGACCATCGGTTGATGTTATTACCGGCGTCATTAAAGCTAATTTCCCGGCGAGGATTGCGTTTCAGGTTGCAACAAAAATTGATTCGCGGACAATCTTGGATACAATGGGTGCTGAGAAATTGATCGGTAAAGGAGATATGCTGTATCTGCATCCCGGTTCATCGGAACCGATACGATTGCACGGGGGCTTTATCACTATTGAGGAGATTGAGTCAATAATGAATCATATTTCGGATCAACCAAAATCAGAGGAGTTGAAATTAGCTGGTGTTCGGGAATCCTCCGAAACGGAATTTACCTTTGATGATGGTTCATCCGATGAACTTTTCCAAGAAGCGGTAAAATTGGTGGTTACTCATCAACAAGGTTCTATATCGCTGTTACAGCGACGCTTGAAGGTTGGCTATGCCCGGGCCGCCCGTTTAATTGATCAGATGGAACAAGCCGGAATTGTGGGACCGTTTACCGGCAGCAAAGCAAGGGAAGTATTAGTAGATGAAACATACTTGCAAGTTATTGATTAAGCTGTCCATCGGTTTTACGGCTACGTTTGCTGTGGCACAAAACAATTTGACCGTGCTTGATTCAATTTCAATGGCATTGCATCCCGAAGGCGGAATACAGATTGAAGCAACGCTCGAACAAAATCAAAATGATGAGTCTTGGACGGACTACATTTCCGTTGAGATAATTGATTCCACAAAGTTCATCTTCATCGGTTCCGACCAAATAATTAAAGTAGATAATGATACTATATTTACTTTTAAACCGAATACTAATCAGATTATAATTGATAATTATTATCGTGATGAATTCAATTTATTGAGTCTGATTTCCGGTAATTTATATCAGGTACAATTGGGAGAAGTTCAAAGAAGAATTAGGGATGCAATCGTTAATTTTACAATACCGCATATCGAATCGCGTGGCAAGATATGGATCAATTCCCGAACTTATTATCCGATCCGGATATTATTAGAAGATGACTTGGATAATAATTCTACAATCGCGATTGATTCAATTGAACCGTTAGGTTATGAACCGCAATATGATGAATATGATCTTGACGGATGGGAGATAATAGACCTCCGTGAATAGGTTCGTTAAATTCCTAATTGGATTACTGATTAGTTTATTGGGACTTTGGTATGCTCTGCATGAATTTAATTGGTCGGATTTCGTAGGAGTCCTGAAATATGTCAATTATTGGTATTTGGTTGCTGCCATAGCAATTCAATTTATTACAATATGGATAAGAGCAATTCGTTGGCAATGGTTGTTGCTTCCAATAAATAAACTGCCGGTTAATGCACTTTCCGAAGCTACAATGATCGGGTATTTTGGTAATATGGTTTTACCGCTGAGAATCGGCGAAGTACTGAGAGCTTACGTTGTTGCCAATAAATTCAATATATCCATTTCCAAGATTCTTGGTACTTTGGTGGTTGATCGAATATTAGATATGTTGGCATTAATGATCTTAGCTATCTTTTTCCTATTTAATTCCGAACTACTTAATGTTCCGCAATGGATTGTAGTCGTCTTAATAATTGTAACAATAACGCTGTTTGCAGCCCTTATTTATTTAGGGAATAAAAATATCAATTTCCCGAAAATAAAAAGTAAGTATAATATTTTAAACACTAAAGTCGGAGCTAGAATATTTGATATAATTACTAATCTATTATCAGGCTTAACGGTATTGACGAAAACCCCAAAGAAAATTGGCGTATATAGTTTTATTGTCCTGCTGTGGTCATTGTATTTCCTTTCATTTTGGTTAATGATCAAGGCGGTTAATCTCGATATTGATATTATCGGCAGCGGCGTTCTTTATGTTATGCTTACCATTGCGATCTCCATACCCGCCGCTCCGGGCTATGTCGGAACCTACCATGCTACTTGTGTAGCCGTTCTAACTAATATCTATAATATTGATCTTAGCGCAAGCCAAGCCTTTGCGATAATTTCGCATGCGGCGGTTTTTATACCATTTGTGATTGTTGGCGCGATTATTTTTGTAAAAAATTCATTAAATTTTTCAAAAATAAAATCGTTGGAGATGTCTAAATCATGAAAATATATGATACGATATTTCTTGATCGTGATGGTACGTTAAACTTTGACCCGGGTTTTATACAGAACGTTGAACAATTTAAGTTTTATGATTTTACAATTCCGGCTCTGAAGATATTAGCAGATAAAGGCAATCGGTTTTGTATAGTCAGCAATCAATCCGGTGTTGGTAGAGGATTGATCGAAATGAGTGATTTACGCGAAATCAATAGTTTTATACGAAGTGAGTGTCAAGCCAATCAAATAAATTTGCTGGATATCTATTTATGCACCGAGCATCCTAACGAATCAACTAATCGGCGTAAGCCGGGAACCGGTATGTTTTTAGAAGCAGCCGATGACTATGATATCGAATTGAATAAATGTCTTATGATAGGCGATTCCGAGCGGGATTTGATACCCGCTCATGTATTGGGCATGGACACTATGTTAGTAATGACCGGTAACGGACATTTGACAATTGATACTATTTCAGCGGCAGATAAACCGACTTACACTGTTGAAAATATTTTAGAAGGCGCAAAACTCCTGATTAAATGATATGATTAAAAAAATTGCCATATTAATCGGGGGTGATTCTGCAGAAAGGGAGATTTCGATTAAGTCTGGTAACGCAATACAAAAAGCGTGCAATACGCTTGGCTATGTTACTACTATTGTGGAAATTGACGGTAATGTAGCTGATATTATTCCGCAGCTTAAAGCTAATGATTTTGTGTTTATTGCATTACATGGCGGGAAAGGGGAGAACGGGGTGATCCAAGGTTTATTGGATTCCATCAAAATTCTTTATAATGGCGCGGGAGTATTGGCTTCAGCTCTTGGTATGGAAAAAGCGCTTACGAAGCAATTAGCCGATTGTATGGGAATCAGCACACCTAAATGGCGCACATTTGCCAATGTCGGTTCTGCGATTGAATTTCACCCCGCCAATTATCCTGTTGTGGTCAAGCCGTCGGCTGACGGCAGTACAATCGGTTTGACAATAGTTGAAAAGCAAGATGATTATTCTGAAGCCGTAAAATTAGCCGACCAATTCGATGGCAATATATTGGTTGAAGATTATATTGCCGGTCGGGAAATGACAGTTACGTTGATCGGGAACAAAGCTTATCCGGTGGTGGAAATAGTGCCAAAACATAAACTATATGATTACGAATGCAAATATGAGAAAGGCATGAGCGAGTATTTTTGTCCGGCTGAAATTCCTGATGAAGTGACAGAACAATTGCAGGATGCCTCACTCAAAATGTATAATGCAATTCAATGCTCCGGATACGCTCGCGCTGATTTTATCCTTGGTAAAAATGATGTCCCCTGGTTCTTGGAAATCAATACTTTACCCGGAATGACTGAGACAAGTTTGGTACCAAAATCTGCTAAAGCAGCCGGCATATCGTTTAATGAACTAATTCAAATGATAATTGATGAAGCGCTTAAAAAATGAGAGAATGGATCGCAGTCTATACCAAACCGCGCCACGAAAAAGTCGTTGATTCCGAGTTTAAAGATAAACAGATAGAATCATATTTACCGCTGATCAGTAAAAAGCATCGCTGGAGCGATCGGATGAAATGGGTTGAAACTCCGCTTTTCAAGAGCTACATTTTTGCACGAATAGAATTAAAAAAATATTTAGATGTTTTACAGACGCACGGTGTGCACCATATCGTTAAGTTTCAGAACAAGATAGCGGTAATTCCAAACTATCAAATTGAGAGCTTGAAAACAATGATTGAAGGCGGCTTTGATCCCTTTCCCTCCGATTATTTTACTGTGGGGGATAAGGTGGAGGTTATCGGGGGACCGCTAAAAGGTATCAACGGTGTGGTATCGCGAAGCGACACACAAGATAAATTGATAATTAAAATTGATGCTATCCAACATGCCGTAGCAGTGCAAATTGAACGAAAATATTTAAGATCAGCAAATAAATATGGCAATTAAGTTTTACAATACTCTAACTAAGCGTAAAGAGAGATTTACACCAATTAAAGCGGGTGAGGTCAAGATTTACACTTGCGGACCAACGGTTTATGACACCGCTCATATCGGCAATTTCAGAACCTTCATATTTGAAGATTTATTGAAACGATTTTTTGTTTTAAAAGGATATAAAGTTCAACATGTTATGAATTTGACCGATGTTGATGATAAGACTATTCAGAGAAGCGTTGCTGAAGGAATTAACATTACTGAACTGACCCAAAAATATATTGATCTGTTTTTTGAAGATTTGGATACTCTCAAAATTATTCGGGCTGATGTTTATCCGAAAGCTACCGAGCATGTTGATATAATGATCAAGATGATTGAGAAATTGGTTGATAATGGTTACGCTTATCAATCCGATGATAAGTCAATTTATTTTAATATAGCGAAGTTTAACGATTACGGCAAATTAGCTAAACTAAACATGGCTGAACAGAAAAAATCCGAGCGGATTGCGAGTGATGATTATTCCAAAGATAATCCGCAGGATTTTGTGCTATGGAAAGCGTGGAAAACGGAAGATGGCGAAGTGTTTTGGAATTCACCATGGGGAAAGGGACGACCGGGCTGGCACATTGAATGTTCGGCAATGTCAACAAAATATCTTGGCGAACACTTCGATATTCATTGCGGTGGAGTTGATAATATTTTTCCACACCATGAAAACGAAATTGCCCAATCCCAATGTGCCCATGACAATAAATTTGTGAATTATTGGCTGCACAGTGAACACCTGATGATTGATAGCGGCAAAATGAGTAAATCGCTTGGTAATTTTTATAAAATTTCGGATTTAACGGCAATGGGTTTTACACCGGAAACCTTGAGATATTTATTATTAAACAGCCATTATCGCACTAAAATTGATTTTTCCGTAGATAAGAAACAGGAAGCAAAAAAAGTTGTGCAGCGCGTGAATGATTTTTACGATCGCTTAATGAATTCTTCAATTAACAAACAGAATGAAAAATTACCGCAAGAATTCAATTTATTTGTAGCAGCTTTGGACGATGATCTGAATACGCCAAAAGCGTTGGGCATATTTTTTGAATGGTTGAGAAGAACCAATATTGAATTGGACAATGATTCAATCACTGAAGATAAAATTGCTCAAGCGATCAATTTTGTTGAAAAATTCAATTCAGTATTTGACCTGCTTCTACAAAAATCACAAATACCGCAAGAAGTCTCGGATTTGGTAAAGAAACGGGAAGAAGCGCGGGCAAATCGAGATTGGAATAGAGCCGACGTTTACCGCGATGAGATTAAAGCCTTAGGTTGGACAATCGAAGACACTAAAGACGGCGCCAAATTGAAAGCGCTTAAGTAATTTTATTATTTATTTCGTTTCAATGCTAAGAATTGTAAGCCCAAGAAATAGAATGCCGCACAGGCAAAATTGAACCACGCCTCAACGGCAAATATCCTGCGAATTAACATATCATTGATCTCATCGGTTGTGAGCATTCTGACACCCGAATAAAAGGCACCGATTATGAAATGGGCAAAAATAGCAAAATGAATCCAATTAGCCCATTTAGGATCATTGGATTTATATTTTCTCCACAATCCGATAATAATAAATATTGATAGAATAACATATTCAAGGAATTTTGCCCATTCAGCAAATTGTGTATAAAATATTTCCATCAAATATTATTTAATTTTTACTAAAGGCTTTTTGAATGTTCAAAACGGTCAATGTTCTTGTACTATTATTTAAATTTGAAACTATAGTATCACCAATTTTTTTACCGATCAGTAGTTGACCAATCGGTGAACCGTAAGTTACAATTTGCAAATCTTCAAAAAGTTCTAACTCAGCCGGACCTAATATATTGTATTCTACTTCTTTATTTTGCTCTTTATCAAATACTGTTACCAGTGTTCCAAAGGCAACTTTCTCAACTTTTATATTCTTTTCATTAATAATTGTGGAATATAAATATTGCTCTAAATGACTTAATCTAGTGAATAACATTTCCTGCTGTTGTTTTGCAGATTGATATTCAGCATTGTCGGTTATATCACCAAAAGCTGCGGCAGTAGAAATATTTGAAGAATTTTCATTTATATCTTTTTTTAGATCCTCGATCCTGGATCTTAGCAAATCATAAGTTGTGTTTAAAATAAAAGTGCTCATAGTTATTATTTAATAATCCTCTGTATAAAAATAATTATAATTAGGTTACTATTATATTTTACATATTATTTATAATAGAAAAATTACTAATAGCACAAATATTATTATAGGAATCAATATTAAAATACTACGAAATATGATTAATAAAGAAAATAAGCAAGATATGAATAAGAAGACTGGATAATAAATAATTTTTAAATAAATATTCCATTTACTATAGCCTTCCTTTTTATCAACATACTGATTGTTGTGAACATCTTCCTTTTCATTTTTAGATAAACCTTCAATAATATAAGTATATTTAGTTGTATATCTATCTAAAATCATTTTTTGTAAAGGAATTATTAAGAATTTTTTCACTAAGTTATAAGAGAGTGGGAAGGCATCAGTTAGATATTTTTGCATTTTTCTGACTATGACACCATGTGAATATCCAGACTTTGATAGATTCTCTCTGCTCAATATATTACTGGTAGCTATATATTTATTAATATTTTTCTCTGTAACAAAATATATAATTGATAAGAGTATCGGAAAAAATATAATAATGAGCAAGTGGATACTATTCAGTACTAATACAGGAAAATATAGAATTAAATAAAAAAATATTATTAGCAAATTTGGCCATTTGTTTGTCAAATAATCTAGTAATATATCCATAGTTATACTGATTATCGTGAAATATGCATAAAATAATTAAATAATATGAGTGGAATTTTGTAACATATATTGTAAAATCTACATCTAACTTCCGATTAGCGCAACTCCCTTCTAAAATAGTATGATTTATATCACAGATGAAATAAATATCTCTGAAACAGAAATTAAGGAAACATTTATTCGAGCGTCGGGTCCCGGCGGACAAAATGTGAATAAGGTTGCTACGGCTGTTCAATTGCGATTTGATGTAGTTAATTCCCCCAATATTCCAAATGAAGTAAAAAATCGGTTGACAAAATTGGCAGGAAACAGGATAACAGAAGCGGGTGAAATTGTGATTGATGCACGAAAGCACCGTTCACAGGCTAAGAACAGGGAGGAAGCGTTAAATAAATTGGTAGAACTAATCAGAGAAGCGGCACAGAAACCGAAGCCAAGAATTAAAACTAAAACACCGAATATTGAAAAAGAAAAAAGGCTTGGCGCAAAAAAGCATCGCAGTGCTGTGAAAGCACTGCGCAAAAAAGTTGATTTGGAAGAATAATTGAAACTTTTGATATTTTTACGCATCAATTAAGTAATTGGGAAAATAATTTGAATAGTTGTATTATTCAGTCTGTCAAAAATTCAATTACAGACGAATTTGTACAAATTTTAATGTTTTCGGAGGGGTAATTGGCAAAAACAACCAAAATAAGTTCAGGCTCAAATCGTAGCATAAGTTTGTATTTATCGGAAATCGGTAAGTATGAACCGCTACCGCCGGAACGCGAAGTGGAACTTGCCATTCGCATTCAAAAAGGCGATGATTTGGCGATGAAAGAGTTAATTGAATCGAATTTACGTTTTGTAGTTTCCGTGGCAAAAAAGTATCAGGGTAATGGTTTGTCGCTTGCTGATTTGATTAATGAGGGCAATCTTGGGCTGATCAAAGCAGCCAAACGTTTTGACCATTCTCGGGGATTTAAGTTTATTTCCTATGCAGTTTGGTGGATTCGACAGTCTATTTTACAGGCGCTTGCCGAGCAGGCTCGATTGATCCGTCTGCCGTTGAATCGAGTGGGTACGATTACCAAGATCACGCGTGTTGCGGAGAAGTTGGAAGCGGAAATTGAACGGTCTCCCAAAGCCAACGAAATTAGTCATCAATTGGAGATGTCTCCGGAAGATGTGATCAGCGCTATGCAATATTCACGCCGACATAGCTCTTTGGATACCCCGTTTCAGGATGGCGAGGATAACTCATTAATGGATGTATTGGAAAATCCACAGGACATTAATCCGGATGATATGCTGATGCGTGAATCCATGAAAGAAGACGTGATTGCTTCTTTAGATACTTTATCCGAAAGGGAACGCGCCGTAATTGAGATGTATTACGGGATTGGTCGTGAAAGTGCTTTAACATTGAATGAGATCGGTGAGGAGTTCAACTTGACGCGTGAACGTGTAAGACAAATAAAGGCTAAAGCAATTCAGCGTTTAGGACATAAATCGCGGAGTAAAATGCTTAGGAAATATTTGGGATAATTTCTATAAATATTGAATTATTATTAAGCTCCGCTATGATGCGGGGCTTTTTATTTTGTGGAGATACCGCCAATGCCCTGTGAGCATCTCCCCCTATTTAGGGGGAGAATGAATTTATCCATCGTAATTATTAATGTAGATGGAAGAGGGGGGGGGTATGGTGTAGTTCTGAGAACCTTTGTATAAAAATGTAATAGATTCTTCACTTGCCCGCCTTGGCGGACTACGTTCAGAATGACAATTATTTTATATTTTACGAAAGTGATTTTTTGTAAATTTCCTTTATTATTTGATTTAAAACGATATTTGGAGAATGTAATGCCTTACAAAAAAATTTCTGTTGCCCTTGCCGGAACACCCGATGAAATACAAATGATTGATGAAGCGGTACGCCTTGCCATCACCTTGAAAGCGCAACTCTATGTAATACATGTTAACTTACCGCATGCCGGCGAGATTTCCATGATGATGGACACACCTAAAAAATATGTTGAAGAAGATTTTAGAAAGATGTTCCATGAAGCAGGTCATGAGGAGATTGCTAAGAAAATCATGGTGAATATCACAACTAATAAATCCGTTGCCGAAGGAATAGCTGAGTTAGTATTAGATTGCGACTTGCTGATTTTGGGCCATGATAGAATGGGCAAAATGAAAGCGCTTCTTACTGACTCAATTGATGAAATGATTGTAAATAATGTAAATTGTCCGGTGCTTATCTTCAGAACCAAATGAACGTAGAATTGGCTATTGATTATTGAATATTGTAGAATTCTTTCAATCGTTTATTTCTAAATATCAAGCTTGATAATCCGGTAAATAATGCAACCACTCCAATAATTATTACTAACCTAAAATACGGTTCGCCCTGTTCTTGACGCTGACTGACATAATAGAATAAGGTTCTAATCCATTCAAGAGTACCAATAATTAAAATGACCCTCAAGAACTTTACAATCCATTGTTTTTTAATTAATAGAAAAAATGGAAATATTAAAAACAATAATGAGAAAATTGGAATTCCGGCTCTTGAAAAATGAGCGCTGAGTAATAGTAAACTAATCATTACGGGCAATAATCTTATAAAATTCATTTTATCTCCTCAAATTCGCCGATTTTTTTATTTTTTGCAACGTTATCCCAATCGAAATATCGCCCATTCATGGCGATATAAATTCCGTGTGGCAAAGTTTGTACAAACGCAATTGCACTGCCAAGATTAAAAAGACCGTCGGAACTGCCGAAAGTATAGGGTACCATCGCACCGGTTAGCACGATAGTTTTATTCTGCACGATTTGAGCAAGTATTTTGGCAGTTTCCACCATTGTATCGGTGCCATGCGTAATTATAATTCGTGTTTCGTCGGCTTTCTCGCAATTTTTTGCGATGATATAGCGGTCTTCATCGGTCATGTCGCTACTATCAATCATCATCAAAGTTCTTACGTTCAAATCAAGTCGTGAGCGGCCGAGTTCGAGCATATTTTGAACATGTGAATTCTTAAAAAATAATTCACCATTTATCTCATTATACTCTTTGTCGAAGGTTCCCCCGGTAACAATTATTCTAATTTTCTTATCCATATCTCTATAAAAAAATGGCTGAAAAACAGCCATTTTTGAATGTTTAATAATTATTTTATTTTAATTAGCCATTGCTTTGGACATTTCATTGCGTTTCTCGATCACGCGCTTGGCTAATACATGTAAATTCTCTGACATCAACATTTCGCGAATATCTTCCCTGATAACTTTCCATTTATGATGAAACGGGCAAGGTGCAACATCGGAACATTCATTTATACCGATCACACATTGTTCATGTTCGAGTGGAGCGCCGTCAATCGCATACACAATTTGATGTATATATATTTCCTTGGCGGGTTTGGCTAATTTTACGCCACCGTTACGTCCTCTAATAGCATTCAACAAATGATGCTTGACCAAAGTCTGAGCGATTTTTGCCAAGAATTGTCTTGGTATCTCGTAAGCTTCTGCTATTTCGCTGACCATCGTGGGATCATCAGTGTTTTTTTCCGCCAAGTATATCATTGCTTGTATAGCATATTCCGCTGACTTGGTATACAACATAACTGTAGTCCTTAGTTTAGTTAATTTATATTAAAACAATCTAAAAGAATTAAATCAATTTAATACATTAAAAGGACAATGTCATCCTAAAAAAAATGCTCAACTGATTTATTAAGATCCAGACAAAGTTATGTACCAAGCACACAACTTAGGATAAAAGAAGGTAATAACCAACTTCCACAATATTTAGTGCTTAATATTGCTGTACTTTTAGCAGGCAACCAAAAGGAGTGAAGCAGAAACATTATAGCCGCTATTGTGGTGCATCACAAATAGTTGAGCATTTATAAATTTCAAATAACAATAATCCGAGCTGAAGTTATTATTATTAATAGCTCTCTAACAAGAAAAAATGATGCTATTATCCATTATTATTTAAAATAATAGTATTAAAATACTTCTTAAATTCCCATATGCAGCAGATAAATAAGTATTGTGTTTGGCTTACTTACGAATCCGATCTACTTAATTCTATTATATTTGACTTAAGTAATAATTATAATGGACCGGTATTTCAGGCGCATAGCACACTATTGGGTAAATCGGATATTCCGTTAATTAATTTAAAATCCGCTATTATTGGAATTAGTGCAGAATTAACCATAAAAGAAGTCACGGTGGAGAATATCGAGTATCGTGATGACTATTGGATGGCGTACTTTATTACAATACATGAGAAGCAAATATTGTTAGAAATACACCAAAAATTGCTAAAAGAATTAAATATCAATAATAATGAAATCTATTATCCGCATATCAGTTTATTATATGGTTCCTTAAGTACGGAAGAAAAGAATAAAATAGAAACTCCAATTCAAAAAGGTGATATTATTAAAATTAGATCAATTCAAATCACAGAGTGCGGTGACGAAGTTGAAAAGTGGAAGCCGGTCTTCGAATTGAAGATTTAAAATTGAAATATTAAATCTTCATAATTAAATATTACTTTTTATTGTATATACAAATTCTAACACAATTAATTAACAAATATTATTTAACTTATAATTATGACAAATAAACGAAAAACAGCTATTCTAATAATAGATATACAGGGGAAACTTGCCGAGATTATGCACCATAGTGAGCAAGTATTCATAAACGTAGAGAAGCTTATTAAAGGTGCTAAAGTATTAAATATTCCAATAATATGGACTGAACAACTGCCTGATAAACTTGGACCAACCACTGAAAGGTTAAGCATATTATTGAACGATCAAAAACCAATCATCAAAAGTGAATTTAGTTGTGTTAAAAATGAGGCATTTACGGATTTAATAAAGCAGGAACAATATAGTCATTTTTTGGTTTGCGGAATTGAAACGCATGTCTGTGTGTATCAAACTGTCAAAGATTTGCTTGCGCTTGGACATACGGTTGAACTGATCGCCGATGCTGTTTCATCGCGGACACAACTAAATCGGGATATAGGAATCGAAAAAATAGTAAGTCTTGGTGCAAAATTAACTAATGTGGAAATGCTGTTATTCGAGAAACAGGAAATCGCAGTTGGCGATACTTTCCGTGAGCTAATTAAAATAATCAAATAAGATGCATAAAAATTTAATTATTTGTCTTTCGTTATTCTTACTTTGGTTTCCTTTAGAGGCTGAAGAAGTCGGTGATTCGGCGGTTTGGGCGGGGGTATATAAATTCTATAATAATGAAACATCGGCAGCCGTCGAAATTTTAGCGCAAGCCCGCAAGGATTATCCGCTTAATGCGGCAGTTCATTTTACTTGGGCTTCGGCGCGGTGGTTGCATAGTCAGGCTAACGATCCGATCGAAAAAACCTATGAAGTACTAAATAATGATTTGGATATAGTTATTCCGATCTATGAAGAATTGGTAGAAAAATATCCTAAGAATCCTCTATATAGGTTATATCTTGGGTCAGGCGAAGGTCTCCGTGCGCGCGTGTATCTTGGACAAAAACGTTGGTTAAAGACATTAATTCCGGCTTACAAAGGTTTCAAAATCACTAAGCAGGTGGCTGATAATTATCCTGAGATCAAAGATGCAATGCTGCCGATGGGTGTTGTTGAATATTATGCCGCCCTGCGAAGTGCGATTTTAAAATGGGCAGCTTCTTTGTTTGGCTTGAAGACTACTAAAGAGTCCGGTTTAGCAAAAATGGAAATTGCGGCGGCGGAAGGCAATTTTTCCTGGATTGAAGCGCGTAGTCTACTATCATTTATTTATCTTTGGGAAGCGCCTAATCATCAAAAAGCATTGGAGCATTCCAAAGTTATCGCTGAAAAATTTCCTAAGAATTATTATTTTAATCTTATGTATGCCGAAAGTCTGATAAAAACCAATAGTATTGATGAAGCGCAACCGGTATTAGAACAATTAAATACAGATATATCGGATTTGACAGATACTCAAAAATTGCACATGAGCAGTTATTTGGATTATGTTTGGGGTTTGTATTATTTTGAACAGGATGACCTGCTTACAGCCAAGCAATTAGCAGAAAATGCGATAAATAATTATCAGGCTGAACTTGATTTTTATTTAGCTTATTCCTTACTTCTGTTAGGTAATATTAATGATCTATTAGGAAACCGAAAGGAAGCAAAAATTGCCTACAAAAAATGTATTGAGCTTGATAATAACAGTGATGCCGTGAATCTTGCAATGACCTATATTAATGAACCCTTCCAAAGATAGATGAGTACAAACCTTCCATATTGTAATAGTTTAACCAAATACGTGCGGCTGAAAACTCGCGAGGTCAAGGTGGGTAATATCGGCATTGGCGGAGAAAATCCAATCAGGATTCAGTCTATGACAATCACCAATACTTTGGACACGGCTGCCACTATCGCTGAAACACTGCGCTTGGTTGAAGCGGGCTGTGAGTTAGTCCGGATTACAACGCCAAGTATTAAGGAAGCCGAAAATTTGCAGAATATTAAAGACGGTTTGCGCCAACAGGGTTGCGAGGTTCCCTTGATTGCCGACATCCATTTCACGCCGAATGCTGCCGAAGTCGCGGCTCAGATCGTTGAAAAAGTACGCATTAATCCGGGTAATTATACCGACCGAAAAAAGTTCAAAATAGCGGAATATACCGATAAGGCTTATCAGCAGGAAATTGATAAGATCCATAAAAAAATAACGCCGCTTATCAGAATCTGTAAACGCTATAATACAACCATGCGGATCGGTGTAAATCACGGATCCCTATCCGACAGGATCATGAGTCGCTATGGCGATACACCGCTTGGAATGGTTGAATCGGGTTTAGAGTTCGTTAGGATTTGTGAACAAGAAAACTTTCACGATATAGTTCTTTCAATGAAGTCGAGTAATCCGATTGTTATGGTGCAAGCCAGTCGGTTATTGGCTGCTAAATTGATTGAACGGGGTACAATTTACCCGATTCATCTTGGAGTAACCGAAGCGGGTGAGGGGGAAGATGGCAGAATAAAATCCGCGATTGGTATCGGTACTTTGTTAGAGGACGGCATTGGTGATACGATCAGAGTATCGCTTACCGAAAATCCTGAAAATGAGATTCCGGTTGCGCGGGCAATAGCTCGTCGTCATACGAAAAAATATGATCATACCAAAATCAAAGATATTGATGAAGAGATTGTTGATCCGTATCAGTTTAAGCGAAGAGATTCCGTTAAAATTGAAAATATCGGAGATAAGAATCCTCCACGGATTATAATTGACCTGAGCCGCTTAGGGGAATTCACTAATGCTGAGTTTGCCGATATAGGCTATAAACTTCAAAATGATAAGTGGAATTTATCCGATCAAGCTGCCGATTATATTTTTATTGGCAATAATGACATCAATATTGAAATACCCGGAAGTTTGTCGGTAATTCAAAATATTGCTGAATGGAAGCAACGGGAAAATATTTATCCGTTGTTAATGGAAAATGACTATATCAATGGTAATTACCAATTATCGGATAAACTCAATTTTATTATGGTCAATTCAAATAATATTAACGATAAACTGTTTGACAGGCTGGCGGATGATGATACAGTTGTAATAGTTTTAGAGACCGATAATAAACATGGTGCCGCCGAACAAAGACGTTTTATATTTGAATTGATCCGGAAAAGAATCAAAAATCCTGTTATAATTAAAAGAGAATATAAGATTCAGACCGCCAAGGAATTATTGATTGATAGTTCGATTGATGTTGGTTCATTGTTAATTGACGGCTTGATTGATGGTATTTGGTTGGATGCAATACATTCTCCTCAGGCAATAAATCAAATATCTTTTGGGATTTTACAGGCAACCCGTTCCCGGATCACGAAAACGGAATATATCTCCTGTCCGTCCTGCGGCAGAACACAGTTTGATCTGCAGGAAATAACGGCAAAAATCCGTAAGGAAACCGAACATTTGAAAGGTGTTAAGATCGGAATTATGGGATGTATTGTGAATGGTCCCGGTGAAATGGCTGACGCGGACTATGGTTATGTAGGAACCGGAAAAGGCACCATTGCTCTTTATAAAGGACAGGAAGTATTTCGTAGAAATATCCCTAGTGAGGAAGCAGTTTCTGCTCTGATTGATTTAATTAAAGAACACGGTGATTGGGTGGAGAAGTGATTTACACGATCTTTTAGATTGAGTCATCACATTCGCAACAGAATATCGTAAGTACTAATTGAATCCATTATACTCACAATAAACAAATGATTCGTTTGAATTATATAGATCAAGGGATTTCTGAATGCGCGGTACAGTAATATCCTGAATAAAATCCTTGTCTTCAATCAAAATAAAAGTGCGGGGGTCATTTTCTTGATTTAGCTCAAGGGTTGCTTGTCCGGTTGTACCGGAGCCCGCAAAAAAATCCAATACAATATCGCCGGGCTTGGTTGCTGATTGAATTAACAATTTGATCAGTTTAACCGGTTTAGGATATGTGAAAGGTTTTTCTCCGTCAAATATATTTTTTATATCAGTGCTACCATCCTTATTAAGAGCAATATTATAAAGAATAGATGATAAATTTCGGCCGCGCTGTACGGGATTTCCATCTTTGTCATAGTGCAATTTGCCGCGTTGTTCATTCAGATATATTTTATAATATACTTTCCATTTTCTGTTCACTTTTTTAAAGATTATACGATTATCATTTAGCCGTTTAAGGAAAGTGGATTGGTTACATTTCCATTGATATTCACCAGCTTCAAGAATACCGCCATCCGGGCATTCTATATCAAAATGTAATCCCGGACTATCGCTCAAACTGGGATCATTCAAATCCTTTATTTTGTATTTACCGTGAGTTTCCAATTTTTCGTCTTCATATTTATAGGTAGCGATTGTTTTATCATCAAGCGGAACTTTATAAATGCCATTCTTATTTTTGCGGTAAGCCAAAATATATTCGTGTTCCACTGCAATATCCTGACTGTCATTGGCACCGCCGGCTTTCTTCCGCCAAATTAAATTGGTAATGAAATTATCTCTTCCAAAGATCCCGTCGCACAGAACTTTCAGATAAGCATTTTTGCGGTCGTCACAGTGAATATAAATAATCCCGTTATCGCTCAGAAAATTACGTGCAAGTTTCAATCGGCTTTCCATAAAATTTAACCATTCAGTATGGCTAACATTGTCCCCATAATTAAATTTGTTCCCGCCGGTGTTGTAGGGCGGGTCAATGCAAATTAATTTTATTTTATTTTTATAGAAAGGTAAAAGCGTTTCTAATACTACAAGGTTATCGCCTTTGATCAGTAGATTGTCATTTAAATTAATTGCGCCAAGAGCGATGCTGCCGGCTTTGGAATAACGTTTCCAATTTATAAGATTGTTAGAATCGGCTAAATTCATTAAAGCTTATTTTTCCAAAAATCAAATGATCTGCCGGGAACAAAAATATCTAATCCTATAGCAATATCATTAGTAGGATTAATTATTTTGTGGATTTCATTACTTTCAATAAATACAGTATCTTTTTCGTTCAATAATACCGATTCATTTTCAGTATCAATTTGCAGTTGTCCCTGTAAAACATATAATATTTGTGAATTGGGATGGCTATGATCCGGCGAAGAATGTTTAGGCGGTTTCTCGAAATGTTCTATCGAAATGATTTTATCATTGCACACACTTTTACGTAGCCAACCCTTTTGCGGTTCAATTTTATCAGCCTCGTTAAATCGAATGATTTTCATGGCTTATATCAATAGGCTGATACCATGCCGCCTTCGACCAAAATGTTCTGTCCGGTGATGTAGGTGTTGGCTTCCGAACTGAGAAAGGTAACCAATTTACCGAACTCTTTGGTTGTTCCGTAACGCTGCAAGGGAATGGATCGGGCATTCTCGGATTGATATTTATCCAAGGGCATATTCATCTGTGCGGCTTTGACGGAATCAATTTGGTCAACCCGCTTAGTTGCTATCTTGCCGGCTCCGACAACATTTACGAGGATATTGTATTTACCGAATTCCTTAGCTAGTGATTTGGTTAGTCCAACGATGCCGGTACGAAATACATTCGACAATAATAAGGTGTCAATGGCCTGTTTAATAGAAGATGATGTATTATTGACGATCCGTCCGCCGTTTTTCTGCATATCCGGTAGGACTTCACGAATTGCCCGGATGTAACTTAATAAAGTGAGCTTGAAGGTGGCTTCCCAATCTTCATCGGAAAAATCATCAAAATAACCGGGTTTTGGTCCGCCCGTATTATTAAACAGGGCATAGATCGAACCATTGATTTTTCGGGCTTCAGCAATGGTTCTTTTGATATCTGCTACGTTTGTCAGATCGGCAACAACATGGGAGGGATTTGATCCGGTCAATTCAGCAATATATTTTTTAGTTTCAATCAACTTGGACTCAGTTCTGCCGACAAGCATAACTTTAGCTTGCTCTTTAGCAAATTCGATTGCAACACCTTTACCAATACCGGATCCGGCAGCTAATACTACCACCGACTTATCTTTTAAATTTAATTCCATTGGATTATCCTAAATAATAAGCTAACAATTTGAGAGTATTCTCAATACCTTCACGATGCGTCCGTTCATAGCCGTGTGAGGCTGAAACTCCCGGTCCGATCAAGGCGTGTTTAAGGTCAAATCCGGCTTGCAATGAGGCTTCAACATCGGACCCGTAGTGTGGATAAATATCAACCGCATAATTCAATTTGTTATCTTTAGCTATTTTGATGAGCTTGGTTGTTACGTCATAATCATAGGGTCCGCCGGAATCTTTGGCACAAATTGAAACTTTATGTTCATCCGTGCCTAAATCATCGCCAACCGCGCCCATATCAACTGAAATCATCTCCACTGTGTCATCGGGAATTCCCGCCGATCCACCGTGGCCGACCTCTTCATAAGTCGTGAATAGGAGGTAGGTCTTTCTCTTCAACTTCAATTCACCTGCTGAAACCATCTTTGCCAGGCTGAGCAGCAGCCCGACGCTTGCTTTATCGTCAAGATGACGACTTTTAATGAATCCGGATGTTGTTACGGTAGTCCGCGGATCAAAGGTAATAAAATCGCCGGGAGCGATGCCAAGCTGCTCAACTTCCTCTTTTTTACTGACTTTTTCATCAATCACTACTTCAATATTTTTGTCATTGCGTTCGGTTTTCCCTAATTCCGAATTCACGTGGACAGCCGGATTCTCCATCTGAATTGTTCCGGTGTGTTGCTTGCCAAAGCGTGCATGGATGATACAATTTTCAGCTTCAATATTATTTTCAGGGAATCCACCGATTTTAGTCAGCCTTAGTCTTCCATTCGATTTAATGGCTCGCACCATAGCTCCCAAGGTATCCACATGCGCCGCTAATACGATCGGGTTGCCTTTTCCACCAATATCAACAAGTGCGGAATTTTTCCGCGAGATTGCCGGTTTAAAACTCATCCTTTTAAATTCACTGGTTAAGTAGTCAGTCGCTTGTTTGGTAAATCCACTTGGTGATGGGATTTTGCACAAAGTCTCAATTTGAGTAAGTGCAAAATCTACATATTTCTTTTTCATCAAAAATTCCTATTATATCTATCGGAACTTACTATTTAAGAATAAATGTTAGGAATGTAGTTTACAAAAATTTTTAAGTTATAGATTGAGCAGGGTTGTAAATTGTTCCTTTACCACTTGTTGGAATTTCTCGTAGCTATCGGGAGAGTGCAGATTATTATACGCCAAGAGAAGTCCGATTACAATGTAATTCGCAGTCTGCTTGATCGCGGTCGCTTCTTCCGCGGTGTAAAAACCTTCATCAATCAAATAGTTCCAGTCTTCGCTGCTAACATTTTCGATAAAATTTAATATCAGGTTTTGTGAATTTTTATTCTTTCCAAAGTAAGTTAGTTCAAATATGCCCGGATACTGAACAAAATACTTGATATAAGTAAAGTAGATCACTGCCAAGCGTTGTTTGCCTTTGGGAATGTATTGAATCGCCGAAGTAATACCTGCTTTATTTTCATTCAGAAATTCGGATATGCAAACCGTGAGTAATTCATTTAGATCTTTAAAGTAATTGTACAATGTGGCATAGGAATAACCTGCTTTTTCGGCAACATTTCTTACCGATAGATCTCTGATTCCTTCACCGCGCAGGATCTCCATCGCGGCTTGTATAAAATAACCTTTTATCCGTTCTTCTTGGAGTGGATTTTTATTCATAATTAACACCTATTAATAATATTAACAGTGTTAATTTACAATTAAAGAGGACGTCCTTCAATAACTTTATAGATGCTTTGTCATTTTGCCCAAATTGATCAATTCCGCATTAGTAAAGAAAATGTCTCGGACTGTATCCATGTTGCTCCATAGATATTTGTGTCCCTGCAATTGTCTTGTTTTACGCATTCGGCGTTTCAATGCTCTAAGTTCATTTTCGGTAGCTTGTCTCTTTTCGCCAAGGGTACCATATAATTTAATAGCGGGATAATCCGAAAATTTATTTTTATAAAGCGATTTAAGCCATAACCATTTACTGCTGTTTACCGCCAATACACAGATATTTTTATTGTGTTTGGAATTTTTTGGTAAGTTACTGGGGTATCTTTCAAAATAGAAACCGGTTTGGTCATTATTCAGAAACAAAGAACCGATTGGAGTTGTAGTAGGATTGTTGTCCTTATCCACTGAAGAAATTGAATAATGTAAACTAGTGCCGAAACTTCTTCGAAAATGATTCCTAATCTTAGTCCAATCAGTTCTGATGTCCATATTAGCTTTTCTTTGTTACCAATGCTACAAGAGCGGAGGTCACAGTACCCATTAATAGTGCACCGACCATACTTTGCATGATGTAACTGCCCATGCTAAAGTAAGTTTCCGCTTGTTCGCGGGTCATTTTACCGATTTCGACTGTATGGGTGATCACATTATTAAAATAATTTGGTGTGATAAATTCCATTGTTATCCACATACTCAGCGGACTTAAAATCACGATTACAACCGTCATTCCTAAACCGGTCAGAAAACCCTGCTTCCAAGTCATCTTTCCATCGAACACCACGGTGCGTTTTTCCCGAAGTGCTAATACGACCATTATTATTGCCGGAATCGCAAATAAATTTGTAAGCATCGCGTGTTTAGCGATATGGGTATCATGCCACCCAAGTATTCTTTCTAATACCATCCATATTAAAGTAAATATGGTGAAGATGATACCCCACTTGATCTCGACTGAGAACTTTTTCATTTTTTACTCCTTTTTGGATTTTCTATAATATAGTATTTGTCTAAGAAACCATAAAACACAGCATCCTTGACATATCTCAAACCACATTTTAGCAGGACATTTTGAGATGCAATATTTTCAGGATGAGTAACACCCGCTATTTCATTCAATCCGAGTTTGTTGAAACCATAGTCAATCAGAACCTTGCTCATTTCAGTAGCATAGCCTTTTCCCCAGTACTTTTTGTGCAGGCGGTAACCGACCTCGATTTCTTCGGTATTATCCAAATGAGCAAGCTCGAAAAAACCGATATATTCGTCAGTATCCTTCTCGAAGGCTGCCCAAACACCAAGTCCGGGATTTTCAGAGTAATAAGCAATTAGTTTTTTAATTGATTCTTCAGCTACTTTGATATCAACTCTAGGTGGTCCAATATATTTCATCACATCCGGATCGCTATTCAATTCAAGAAGCAATTGAGCATCAGTTTTGGTGTATTCTGACAAGTACAGTCTTTTGGACTCAAATATTCTACTTCTCATTCTTTCGGAAGATACCTTTTATTGTCAGCAAAGAAATCAATGGCCCAAGTTTTTTGTCTGAAAACTGCAGAATGTATAACGCCGTCAGGAATGAAATAGGAATCGCCTTTCTGATAATTTTTAGTTATTCCGCCAATTGTAAGATCCATATCACCTTCGACTACAATACCCCATTGAGCACAATGTGAATGCTCGGCAACTGCACCGATGGCTTCGATCTCGAGAAACACAATTTGATGATCAACATTTTGTGATATCCAGCCGTGGACTCCCTCAAAGGGAATATCGGCTTCCGGTAAATTTTTTATAATTTCAGGAAAAGGTACTTTCACAATTCTTCCTTTTTATTTAATAGAATATAGCAAATTCGCGGAATAAACAATATTGCAATCAATACCAAGAGCCATAATTCACCTGTCCAAAAATGATAGGTGACGAACATTTCCTCCCAAGATGATTGACGGAAATAATAGCCAAAGGTGAATTCAAAAATAGTAGTAAGGATAACCCATTTGGCACCAATTATCCAGACATCGAGTTTATTGTATTCCACATTGATATATTTGAAAAATAAATAGATGGCAATGAAGAAAAAAATGATACCGGTGATCGAACTTATTTGATGAGCCCAATTTCCAACATATGGTTCAAGCAACGGCTTATAGGTTGCTTCTCGAATTACCGCATTGATGATCGCAATGATCAGCAGTACAAACCAAAACCACAGGGAATGCAGATGTATCTTCTTCATGATGTTAGATATTGTTTCTTCATTCCTTATTTACCTTATAGATCTTATAACCTTGCAAAAGATAGATTGCTGCAAGCAAATAAAGTAAGTAGCCAATCAAATTAAATAATTCGACATCTATGGCGAGTGTAAAAATGATAGCATGAAAAAGTAGCAGAATACCAATGTATAATTTCCGATTTTTCTTAGATACTTTAGGAATTAACATCGGGACGCTCTCCATGTAAACTCGGTAAGCTTGACCAAATTTGTCTATCAATAATTGTTCTTCGTAGCGTGAGATATAATAATAGAATATGATGATCAATATCAGCAGTCCCAACGATATGACTGAACCGGTGGTAAAAACAAAACCTAAATACATTAATATCACTCCAAAATAAACCGGATGACGCGAATATTTAAAAGGACCCGATTCGATGACGATCGGTTTTTCACGAATTTCACCAAACACCGCTCTTAAGCCATTGCGCGTTAGTAAAAAACCGCCAACTATGTTTAAGGCGGCAATCGCCCATCGCATTCCGGGCGCGATAACATCTTGCAGGAATAGTGAATATTTTAAGAAAAATGAATCGGCTGCCCAAACTATCATAAATACGATGAAAAAGATCAGTTGAACCAAATCACCGAGTGGATGTTCACCGGCAATATCGGGTCGGTCATTATGACCTACATGATTTATCTTACTCATTTCAGGAATACCAGTAATGCCCCGGTTATGAAAGCGAGCAGCCACCAAGTATAGGCATAGCGCGAATATTTATGCAGTCCATTTGGTACCTCAGCCTCAGCCCCCTCTGAAAGGCGATGACGCCATAATAATATAGCATCAATGAGCATCGCTAACAGCGAGGAATAACCAAGTAATCCATGTAAGGTAAAGGCGCTGTTGTCGCTACCGATTATCATAAAGACTGTAGCTGTAATATCGGTAATTATACCGAGAGTAATAAAGATTAATACGATATTGGTTACGTGCTTTTTTTTCTGTTCGGTGAAGATTCCAATTGAGTAGAACAATAGGGCGAATACAACTAGTCGCGTTCCAATAATCAATGATTCGTTCATGATACTCCCCAATTATTTTAATAATTATTGGCGAGTAATATACAAAAAGACCAATTGTGAGACCCAAACAAATTGCAATTGTCTAAGTAATTAGACTGTCATTCCGCACAAGTTTACCCACCTCAGATGGACTTGTGTGCAGTGGCGTATGGAAATCTGATATAAATAAAACTAATGTTGCGGACGGAATAATTGAAGGTATAAAAGGCTGTCAGGAGAATGACTTAATTATCAATTAAACAAGAAAAATTTATTTTATTATCTGTAATTATAATTCTTTACAATAATCGAAAGTTTTTTTAAAATTTTTATGGAGATAAATTTTATTTTTGATATAAGTCATGTAGGTTGAATATGAAAACACATATTAGGTTAGGGTTAGCATTAGTAGTTACAGTTGTATTATTGGCTTGTTCGTCAACATTACATTTATATTCAGGACAGCAATATTTTCCTGATGAAGAGTTGGGTACATTGCAAGTTTCTGAACAAATTCAAATTTATACTTTCAATGGAAAATATGTACAAAAAACGGTAAAACCTCCGGTGATAAAAGCTTTGCCAGGTAAGCATCGGTTGGAGCTCGCAGTAAATTTATCTGAGGATGAAGAAAATGCGATTGAAAGAACCGTTTTTTGGGATGCCGTTGAAGGACGTACATATCAACTAATCGTTTCTGAAACTGCATCTGAAATTGACAATGTAAAAATTGTTGATGTAACGGATAATTGATGTAAATTATTCAATAACTTACCAATCAATTGTCATTCACCCCGCTTAGACGGGGTGAATCCATAATACTTAAATTGTTGCTATTATTGAGGTAGTAACTTGATCGTTGCCCTTTTACATACCTATAATATTCTTTTTAAAGTGTTTTCTTTGTTGGTAATCCAATGTTTCAATACGCCGCCAATGTGCATCAATATTAATACTGCCAATACCAAATACAGTAATTTATGTACTTGCGCAGGCACATTCTCGATAATTGCAGGATATAGGCTTACATCATTTGCTTGAACTGCTTCCCAAACTCCTGTTGTGACATTAGTGACCAATCCTGAAATCGCCATAATTATTATTACGAAATAAAAGGAATTATGTATAAAAATTATTAGTTTGTCATTCCACTTACTGCCCGTTTTAAGGTTAGCCGGTCTTTCGTGTTTAAAATATAGAAATACTCGGAAAAGTGTTAATAATAAAAGTACCAAGCCAATAATATTATGAGTCTTTTGTAAAGCCAGTTTATCGGCACTTATTTCCATTTCACTCATTTTTAAACCGATCGGAATTATAACGAAAATTCCAATTGCCGTTAACCAATGTACGATCCGGGTTGCAAGACTATACTTAACACTAAGATCATTTTTTATTTCTGCCATCACATCCTCCTTTCGGTTTTAAACACTAATTATGGTATTGATCACATATATGAAAATATTATCATTTAATATAATATTGATCTCTATCTAATTCCACTACAATAAATATATAAACTACCACTCAATTGTAATAATCCCGCATAGGCAGGGAAAACTATTATCTTTAATATTAAAGAATATATCTAACCGTTAGGCAGTTATTCATGTAGAAATTAGGTTGTTGTATCAGGATTATAATTACGCAGTAAAAGCAGATAGAAATTACATACTTATTATTTGGAATCGCCTGTAGATGCAGAAATAGCTTCCTCTTCAGCAGTATCTTCTGATTTTTCAGGTAATAAAAATGATTTACTTCTTTCTATCATAAGTTGACGGTTTGAGAACTCCTTTGATTCAAGCACAATTTGTTTAGTTAATGTACTCCTAAGTATAATGTCCTCAATATTATATAAAATCCCTCTTTTTAATATCTCAGCTGTCTCTTTATTAATTACCTTCTTTTTACCTGCTTCATTAATTTTATCAATTACGGTCACTGATTTTTCTATATCACTTAAATCTCTTCTGTATTTATATGAGTGATTATTTGATATGCGATCCCACATTTGTTTAAATACTTGGGCTATCAATTTACTAGCTTTTTTAGGTAGCTTTATTGTTATATTAATATCACTTCCACTATCCAGCAGTAGTATTGTTGGATAATATTCAAAATTTACATTTTCAATTTTTTCAAACAAAATGTATACATTATTTAAAAGGTCTTCAAGGGATTGAGTTATTTTAGTGAATTTTGTGAGATTAATTTTATCATCATCGACAATCTGAAGTATTAATGTTTCCTCACCAAAAGCATCAATTATATTTATCGCCTCTTCATTGAAAAAATCTTTTTCATCAAATAATAAGCTTTTTAATATTTCATTTATTGATAGTATAGTTGTATGAAATGTTAGAAACATGTTCATTCTATTATTACTCAATAATGTAGCTCTTTGATTGTTGGCAGCAGTACTAATGAATTGTATTAAATGTGAAAAAAATTGTGTTTCGTACACATCAGCCGCTTTGAACTGATTGAATATTTTTGATTTGTCATGATTGGCCATAGCCTGATCAAAGCCAGCTTTACTATTTACTAATAAATTTAGTAATTGATTCTTGTCTATCTGTCCTTTTGATAATATTTCAACAATTTCATTAGACTTTAACTCTTGAATAATCGCTATAATATTATTTCTTAACTCGATTCTTTGCATTTTCTAAATTATTGGAATAATTTTAATCACACTTCGAAAAACCGCAACCGGTACAGGTAACACAGCCGGCTTCATGGCGCACGGGTCCGCCGCAGTCCGGGCAGGTCTTAATATTCTTTAGGGTAAAGTCCTTTACGTTGGGTTGTTGTTCTTCGGTTTCGGTCGCCATGGTGAACTGCAGATGTTCATCTTCACCGTTGCCGCCTTTGATCTCGCGACCGCGTTCCTTGAGGTAATCCTCAAGGGCTTTCCCGATGGCGTCGGGGGTGGAGAGGATCAGCCGTCCGCTTTCCCAATTGGGGCTTGGTCCGCTAATGCCTTTCAATTGTTTTACAATGGATTTGGGATCAATGCCGGAGCGCAGTGCCAATGAAATAAGTCGGCTGATCGCTTCACTTTGGGCAGCGGCGTGTCCGCCCGCTTTGCCGATAGCAGTGAACACCTCGCACATCCCTTTTTCATCTTCATTGATGGTGATGTACAGGGTTCCCTCACCGGTGCGAATGCGGCGGGTAACGCCTTGGGTCATCGCCGGTCTTAAGCGCGGACCGGGGCTGACTTGCGGTAATTCTTCGGTCTGAACCTCAGGTTGGCTTTCGAGTTGGGCATCTTCAATTTCGATCTGCGGTTCGGCAGTGGTTTCCTCTACTGCCTGTTCGGCAACCTTGGGTTTGTCTTCCTTTTCTTCGGTTATCAAGATGCCTTCGCGGGAGCCTTCCCGATAAACTGTGATGCCTTTCAAGCCGGCTTTGTAAGCCGTGGTATAGATGTCCGCCACCGTTTCCACCGGCGTATCTTCCGCCAAGTTCACGGTGGAACTGATCGAACTGTCAATATATTTTTGCACGATGCCCTGCATCTTCATGCGGAAATAGGGATCAATGTTATGTGCTGTAACAATGTGATCGGGCAGGTTCTCATCATCGCCAAACAATTTCTTAATTGTAGGGTGCACAACCTTATATTCGTCAAAAGTGCGGCCATAACCGTCGTTGCGCTTCACGCGGCGTTTGTAGCTCGTTTCAAAGATCGGTTCAATTCCGCTCGTTACGCGGGCGACAATGGCGCCGCTGCCGGTTGGTGCTACCGTGCTGATAGTGGAATTACGAATACCGGTTTTTTCAATATCATCACGAATATGTTTCGGCAAGTTCTTTACAAATTTACTTTTCTTGTAACCGCTCCATTTAAAATTGGGGAAACTGCCTTTTTCCTGCGCTAACTGCACGCTTGTTTCATAAGCTTTGTTGCGGAATATTTCCATTACCTGATCAACGGTTTGGAGACCATCTTCGCTGTCATACTTGATGCCCATTTTGACGAGCATATCACCCAATCCGAGTATGCCCAAACCGATGCGGCGGTCATTAATGGCATTCTCTTTTTGGATGTCTAAGGCGTGGCGCTCCAAATTATAATCCACTACATTATCCAAGAAGCGCGTGGCAATTCCAACTGTTTCTTTAAATTCCTCGATCATGAAATTGCCTTCGGCGTCAACAAAGCGTTCCAAGTTAATGGCGCCCAAATTGCAGCAGCCGCCGTTGGGCAAGGGCTGCTCGGCACAGGGATTGGTTGATACTAAGGGCGAGCAATATTCGGCATTGTGATATTCCCGCATCGTATCCCAGAATAATAGTCCGGGCTCCGCGCTGTTGTGGGCGGCTTGGACAATTTTGTCCCAGAGCTCTTTGGCGTTTATTGTTTGATAGACTGTGCCGCCCCAACGGAGGTCAAAAGATGTATCTTTTTCAACAGCGCGCATAAACTCGTGTGTAAGTTGAACGGAGATGTTTGAATATTTGACCATGTTTACATCGCTATTCTTGATCTCAATAAATTTTTCTATGTCGGGATGGTCAACCCGCATGGTCTGCATATTGGCTCCGCGCCGGCCATGCTGCGCGATGGTATTCGTGTTCTCGCTAAATAAATTCATAAATCCTACCGGACCGCAGCTTTCACCGCCGGTTCCGCCGATGGCATCGCCCGAGGGGCGTAATATTGAAAGGTCGTGTCCGCAGCCGCCACCGTATTTGTAGGTCAACGCTTCGTCCTGAATTGCCTGATAAATAGCCTTGATCGAATCCGATTCGATGGCAACCACATAACAATTATTCAGCGTTGATTTGATGTCATCGCGCCCGGCGCCGTGCATGATGCGACCGCCGGGAACAAATCTAAAATCTTCTAAAATGGAGAAGAATTGGGCTTCCCAATGTTCTTTTGATTGCGGGGTTTTCTCGACACTCGCCATCGCTTTAGCGGTGCGCTGCCAAAGCTCATAGGGATGGTTCTCGTCCGGCGTTAGATATTTATTTTTAAGGACGTCGGCACCAAGCGTATCGTCGGTATAATATTGGTCAATACGGAATTGTGCGGGAATAAAATCTTCGGGTTGTTCAATAAATCCTTTATCAAAAGTCTGTATCCCATCATCGGTTATATTGGTTTTTATATTTTCCACCTCCGGTTGTGCAACCGGAAATTCCAGCTTTAAGTGTTCTGCCATTTATGTTCCTGCAATACGCTATTCCGTTTTAGTTGTTACTATTTATAATTCCGCAATAAGTTGGCAAGTGAAAGCTTCTTATTTTGATTGGTTGGCTCAATAAATCTATTTATAACCTAAAATGATTGTCAACAGAAAAAGTGAAAACACCGGAATCGCCGACGGTAAAAAAGTTGCATTTAAAAGTTTTCCATAAGTTATCAACAAAGTGAAAAACAAAAATCATCAATTATTCAATTAGCATCAATTTATCCGCTTTGATGAAATATATTATTGAAAATGTCTCTAAATGTTGATAATAATATATTTAGAAAATTCAATGAAATGATGATACTAATAGGTATGAAAGATGTTAATTTTAACCCGCAAATGCGGGTCTGCCTGGGGCAGATAAATGTAGTTTTTGCGCGATTGTAATTATTTATTGCGGGTTCCGTTCACACATCTACGCTAAAGCTACGATGTGTAAAATGGTAGAAATTTGCGGGTGTAGTTCAATGGTAGAACACCAGTTTCCCAAGCTGGGTACGAGGGTTCGATTCCCTTCACCCGCTCAAATCCCGATGTTGAATCGAACATCTGAATTTATCATGCCTGTTTTATAAGTAAAGATTAATGTTGCAAGTTGCAACAATTTGTATCATAATTGCACATCGTAAATAATTAATTCCAAACTATAAATGTAGCAATAATAGTATGTTATGTGTTTGGTATGGTTTTTGTAATCAAGAGTAGCGGGGAGCAAATACGCATTTAGCATGGAATTAAGATTTGACAAAATTTGTTCATATAAAAGAAGGGACGCAGCAATGTCTGAAAAAGGTTTCACATTAATTGAAATGATCATTACAATTTCAATAATCGGGATATTAGCCGGTGTGGCTATTCCGGTACTTGTCACAATAACCGATGATGCTCATCAGGCCAATATGGATGGAGTAGAGGGCAATTTGAATAGTTCCATAATTCTTAATGCGTCGGAACAATACATGACTAACGGTGAGTTTATCTATCCCAATGAAAATGAAGTTACGATTGCCAATATGATCGAAGGCGGCTCAATTGACAATTGGAAAGACCTTGGTGGCGGAATATGGCAGTATGAGCCGACCGGCGGTACCTTGGCTTACTCGCAAACCGGCGGTGGTAAAAGCTACAATATCACAAAGATATATTCCGATGATAGCGGTTAAAGTGGATTGCTAAACTTGATCTAATATTAATATATAACTATTACACCCCGCTCCTGTAAGATCGGGATGTAAGTATTCAAAGACATTTCATTCAGCGGATTATTGTACAATAATACATAATCACCATTACTCAGTCCCCAATTATTAAGCAAGGGCAGAATATCTGAGATATTATTATCACCGAGATCAATCTCGGTAATTTTATATAAAAATCCCAATGCGGTAAGATCGGAAATTAAATTGTTACTCAGTTTAAGTCTGCGGAGTTCGGCAAGGTTGGCAAGCGAGTCAATATTTGATAAACTGCTGTTGTTCATAATCAGATTTACCAAATTGGGTAAATTAGTAATTGAATTAAGATTTACCGTTGGTGTATTGGTTAGGTACAGGGTTTTGAGACTATCCAAATTGTTCAGATCATTAAAATCAAATTGCGCTAAATCCGCCAATTCTAAAGTTTCCAAACTATCGAGCCCGTTAATTGGTGAAAAATTAACAATTGGATTTCCGCTTAATCTTAAATACCGCAGATTTGGTAGGCTTGTCAGAGCTGTTAAATCATTGATCATATTATAACCAAGCGATAGGTTCTCCAATCTCGTCATGTTCTCCAAATCCGACAGGTCTTCGATATAATTATTAGAGATATCAAGCGATTCTAAACTTCTGAAAAACCGTAGGTGAGTCAGATCATTGATTTCATTATTATCCAATTTTAAATCAACTATTCCTCTCAAGTTATAATAAAATGGGATCAGGTCGGAGATACTGTTCTCGCCAAGGTCAAGAGTGTCTAAATTGTGGCAAAATTCAATTCCGTAAATATTTGAGATAGTGCGGTTGCGCGCGCTAATATTAGTTAGCGCCGCTAAATCCGAACTGAGGATCGGCGCCGTAGGTTTGTTCAGATGTTCACGGATTACATTTTCAAAATTAGCATCAACAAAATTGACTGCACCGGGATTTGCGGGAACTGCATTCGAATATAATTCAACTCCCCGCGCCTGCAAAAGCGGGATGTATTCCAAAATTGATTTATCATTCAACGGATTGTCGTAAAGCTGGACAACATCTTCACCTATTCCTATTCCGCTATTATCAATCAAAGGTGAAATATCCTCAACCTGATTATATTGCAGATCAACATTTTCAAGCAGTACAAGATTTGCCAACTGATCAATATGGGCAATGTTATTATTAGAAAAGAAGAGATTATGTAAACCGCTGCAATGTTCAATACCGGATATATCACTGATCTCGCGACCGCTGCCATCCAAATTACTGATTTCCCATAAGTCTTGATTTGTGATTTTTCCGGTTGGAATCTCAAGTGTTTCGCGGATCAATTCTTCAAAATTAGGATCAACAAAAGTTACCTCGAAAGGTTCGATTTCTTCCTCAGCCGGATTAACATCGCAGGTTGCGATAAAAACCATTAATGTTATGAAGAATACTGCGAATATGATTCTTTTGATCAGCATGAATTCAAATATGTTTACCTGAAACAATAATACAATTTGAGCTAAAATTACAAGCTGAAAAGTATTCATAGCTATTTAATACTTAACACATTAATTAAATTAACCGATTGAAATTTTTGAATAATGAATAAAAATCTTCCATTGGTAGCAATTGTCGGTCGTCCGAATGTTGGCAAATCCACATTTTTCAACCGTATGATCAAATCGCGCAAGGCGATAGTTGACGCGCAGGAAGGAATTACGCGTGATCGCATTTACGGGCAAATGGAGTGGTCCGGGCACAAGATTAATATTGTTGACACCGGTGGTTTTATTCCCGATGAAGCCGATGTATTCAACAAAGCGATTCGCCAACAAATAAAAGATGCCATTGCGGAATCTGACCTCATTGTATTTATTGTGGACGGCCGGGAAGATATAACGGGGAGTGATCGGCAAATTGGACAGTTGATCCATGACAGCGGCAAAGCTTGTATTTTGGTCCTCAATAAATGCGATCATCCCGGCTACGATGAGAATTTGTATCAATGGTATGAGCTCGGACTTAACACAATAATTCCCATTTCTGCTCTAAGCGGACGTTCCACCGGCGACCTTTTGGAAATAATAATTCAAAAATTGGATGTTAAAAAGCAACACACTGAAATTATTGATAATGACGGAGTGCGTATCGCAATTGTCGGAATGCCGAACGTTGGGAAATCGTCATTAACCAATGCGTTGCTTCAAAAGGAGCAAAGTATTGTAACACCAATTGCGGGGACAACAAGAGACTCGATTGACAGTCAGTTGGTTTGGTACGGCAGGAATATCACGCTTGTAGATACCGCCGGAATACGCAAGCAAGCCAAGGTTACGGAATCGGTAGAATATTATAGTGTTGTGCGTGCCAAGCAAGCTGCCGAGTCGGCTGATGTAGTATTGGTAGTGATTGATGCTGAAAAAGGTTTTTGTCATCAGGACAAGACAATTACCGATTATGTCATCAAATTGGGCAAAGGATTGGTATTGCTTGTAAATAAATGGGATTTGATCGAAAAGGATTCGAGCACAATGTCTGAGTATATACGCACCATCTCAGGAAGGTTTAAATTGTTAAATCATTATCCGATTTTATTCATTTCAGCCTTAACACGACAGCGAGTTTCCAAGGTATTGGATATCGCTTGGAAAGTATCTGAAAGCCGCCGAAATAAATTCAGTACAAAGGAATTGAATGCCTGGTTGGAAAAAGCCGTTACAGCCCATCCCGTGCCGGCTAATCAGGGTAAAGCTATCAAATTAAAATTTATTACGCAGGTCCATGCGCGTCCGCCGGTATTTGCGATTTTCAGTAATCACCCCAAACTTATTTCAACTTCATACCGCAGATATTTGGAAAATGAATTATATAGTTCATTCAATCTTAACGGTGTGCCGATCAAATTATCGTTCAGAAATAATTGAATTTTACAATACAAAAATCAAGTTTTGCAGTTTATAAAGAAAAACGATCAGAATTTATTGCCTATACTTTTCATTTAAATTCGCGTGTTGAATTAAATGATATATTAAAATCGCTGAAGATTAAATATCCCAATGCTCGTCATTTTTGTTGGGCATATAAGATTTTTCGAAATGATAAATTTGTTGAAAATTATTCTGATGCCGGCGAACCGAGCGGCTCAGCCGGAATACCAATTCTAAATAGTATCAAATCAAATCAGTTGGTGAATTGCGCAATAGTTGTGGTTCGCAAGTTTGGTGGAGTGAAGCTTGGCAGAAGGGGACTGATCAGTGCGTATCGGCAAGCCGCTGACTTGTCCATCGCTGAAAGCGGCTTAAACCAATGGGAACAATTTGTACGATTTGATTTGCGCAGTGATATTAATTTTTATGGCGCAATTACCCGCTCAATTGAGAAATTCGGAGGGCAGATAATAGCGGATTCTTCCGGTGAGAGTTTGAAAATGTCGGTGGTAATTAAGGAACAGGATCGTGAAACTTTCATCAAGCAATTTAATGAAGTGAGCAAAAATTTGGGGGCAATAAAAGAGCAGAGTGAACACGACCAAACCAAGGAGGTAAGAAAATGACAATAGTAGGGAGTAGTATACTATTGAGAATCTCTGCTCACTCTGCTTGATAGATTAACGCAGTAATTGCAAAAAAGTTTCCTAAAAAAGGAGAAAAGATGAAGAGGATATTTTTAGTATTTATTTTAATAGTTTTTCTTGGATGCGGCGAAAATTCGAGCAGGATCGAAATCGGTTTCTGGAACGTTGAGAATTTGTTTGATCTCGTAGATGATCCTGACAAGAATGATGACGAATTCGCACTCAATGGCAGAAAAATGGCTACACAGGAAATTTTGGATATGAAATTGAACCATTTGACTGAGGTGCTTATTGATCTTGATGTAGATGTATTAGGTTTGTGCGAAGTTGAGAATCTTGCTGTTTTGGAGATGTTGAATGAGAATTATAATGACAGAAATTATTCGATTATACATTTTGAAGGTCCCGATTTGCGCGGTATTGATGTGGCATTGTTTTATGATGCGGACAAATTAGAGATTATAGAATCTAAGCCGATCGTCATTCCATTTGAAGATGAAAGTCCAACCCGGGATGTGCTCTATGTAAAAGGGAAATTTCAAGAACAAACTTTACACTTATTTGTGAATCATTGGCCCTCGAATTATAGCGGCTTGGAACGCGGTATGCGACGCCGTATGGTAGCCGCCGAGTTTGTAAGAAAGGAAATTGACAAAATATTAACTTCGGATGAAGATGCCAATATTGTATTAATGGGTGATTTCAATGAAGATCCAATTGCCGAAGCGGTTAAAGTGGTATTGAACACGTCCATTGAGAAGCAAAAAGCACAATCTGACAATCAAATTTTATGGAACCCGATGGCCCATATCATGGGTGTTGAAAATGGCGGTACCTATAAATATCGCGGCGTGGATAATGTGATTGATCAGTTTATAGTAAGTGGTGGTTTAATAGATGACATGGCATTAGAATTAATTCCTGAATCGGTGCAGGTACTCAACAAGCCTAAATATCGCCAGAGCGAAGGCGACTATGCCGGTTATCCGTTCCGGTTCTGGGTTGGCGACATTTTGCTAGGCGGTTATTCCGACCACATGGCGATCATGTGTGAATTACAAATTAAAAATTAGTTAGCGCGTTATTGCAGGGGATTACTTTATTTACTAATTTCCTGTCCGTTTTTTTATAGATAACAAATCAAATGATCGCGGGGTGGAGCAGTCTGGTAGCTCGTTGGGCTCATAACCCAAAGGTCGGAGGTTCGAATCCTTCCCCCGCTACAGTCAAGACCCTCAATTTTATTGAGGGTTTTTTTATTTTTATTGAAATTGTATTCTATTCAATTTTATGACGTTTTGGTATATACAAATTAAATACACAAATTATTTATATCGGTAAACTCAGTTATAAAAAATATATACATTAAGATTATTGTAGAACAAATCTCTAGTCATCATTTCTCTATCAATATATCTAAAATACTGTGTTTAGAGTATTTACACCTCTTTTATTGTAAAGTAACTTTAATAATAAATTGCTATGAATTTTTGGAATTGCATATGAGTAGAAAACCCAAAAATGTGGTATTAGATAATAGGATACTTGAATCGTTAACGGATGGTCCTTTATTAACACCCCAATTGGCTGATTTACTTAATATTGAAAACAAAAGAATCTATAGAAGGTGTCGTTGGCTTGAAGAGAATGGAGATTTACAATCTTATCGAGGACAATTTAGAGGTTTGTATTGTATCGATGATGAGCAAATTGTTACAGAGGATATTTATCAAGATTGTTTGGATAATGAACATGAATTAAGATCAATGTCTTCTCGAATATGGGAATTGGTTACATAAAGCCAAAACAGTTTATCAGAAAATAATTTATTTACACTAACTATTTATCAACCTACCCTTTATTATCTCCGAATTTAACTCACCTTTGACACACTGCAATTTATTAAACATATCTCTGAGAAACTCTGCCTCCATCTGCATTAGCAAAGGCACAAATTTCTTTAGAGATTGAAGCTGATAAACTTTCCTTAAACTCTAAATGATAGCCTCCGCCTTGATTAATGAGTTGTTCTAATTCTTTTTGATTCATTTGATATTTAACTAGTGTATAGTATAGTAAATTTACTTAAATGTTCCCAAATACTTCCTTACATAATAACTTACAAAACCATCTTCGTCTCTTTCTAAAGCTCTGTAATATGCATTCCGATTTTTATATTCAATAATCAGTATTGGATATCCGGCAAACCATAAAATATGATTCATAAGTAATCTTCCGATACGACCATTACCATCACCAAAAGGATGAATTTTCTCAAACCTATAATGGACTATAGCTGATAACTCAACAGGATTGATATTGTCTTTTTCTTTATCAATAAATCTATTCAGTTGATTCATTAACTTTTTTACTTCTTGATGCTTAGGAGCAATATGAGAACCTACTCTTACGTTGTAACTCCGGTATTTACCTGCTAATTCAGGTTTTGATCTATTGAATATTTTTTTGTGCCATTCTAACAAAAGAGAATTTGTTATTGATTTTCTTTTTTCAAGCATTTCAAGGAAAACAGCATTATGGGCTTCTGCTTCATAAACATCTCTTAAACCTTTTTTAGGAGATTCTTTGTCAAAGATTATTCCTCTTACCTCTGATTCTGAGATCGTTGATCCTTCAATTGCATTTGTATTATAAGTAAATGTAATTGCAATTTCTTCTTTCTGCTGTTCTCTGATGCTCTTTGGAAGTTTTCCCCAATCTTTTTGAAAAGTCTCTTTTATCGCTTCAAGCCGATGGTAATACTCCGGTTGAATTTTTTTTCTGAAATTTCTTTTTATTTCATCAATATTTTGAGGAATATCAATACCAAGATATTTTTCTTTAGTAATAACTTTCCCATTCCTACGAAAGTCATGTTTTAGATAGTAATATTGCTTATTACCTTTTTTTCTTCTTATTACTTTCATATAAATAATACCACTACAAACTATATAAATATTTCTACTAATGGTTAAATGTAGTGGTAATATATAAAAAAAACAATAAATTTTTGCCCCATAATAATTAGCAAGATAGTTTCTTGATGGGCAGCTTGCTAAAAATACTGGATTGAGGGTATTTAAACTATATATACTTATATGTAATTTCACATGAAGATAATATGAATTATTTCATACAAAATACTCATTTTAATTAACACAGTCCACTACCCAATATTCCTGAGCACAGAATTTCATTTTATCTTATAAACTTACTGTTTGTTAATCTTATCAAGAGATTAACATGATGTTTGATTAACTGTGGAGGACATTATGAGACGAATAGTTTTATTTATCCTTATAATCGCATTAGCTCTGACAGGCTGTAGTTCCACTACCACTTTGGTTGATTTTAGTAATTTAAGTACTGTAACCCCTAGCGGTTCTACAGTACCTGTTAATGTCGGTGATGTTTTTAAAGTGGGAGATATATTGATAGAAAAAAACTCGCAAGTAAAATTTGCAGTTTTACCATTTCAATGGGGATCAGCAGTTCAACACCCAATGTGTCCTGCCGGTGTATTAGGTTGGACACCTGAAGGTTATGTAGATATTGTTCAAGATAATATGGCTGGTGGTTCCGGTACAGAATTACATTTTAATAATGCTACATTAGGTATTATTGCTCCAACAGGTACAAAAGTTACTGATATAAAACTAAAATTTGGAGATTATGGTGGTAATATTAATCTAATTGCCAAAGGAACTATATATAACTACAATAGTTTTGGTTTGATACCGGGAATCCCGACTCTTAACCTCGTAGTTTCTTCTGGATTACCTAAAGGAATATTAAACCTTTCGGGCGATATTGGACAATTCTATTATACATTTCCTTGTCCGGCTTTCTTCCCAATACAACAATATACAGCTGTAGTTGGCGGAGGGCAGGAATTATGGATTGATGACATAGAATTTACACTTAAAAAATAGGATTTATAAATCCTACTACTAACTGAAAATATTTCATCTTCAAGGAGTTGAATTATGTTAAATCCAACTACAAAAAAATATTTGGTATATTCACTAATTATCTTTTCTCTTATTGTAACAATACCAATTATTTCAAGTTGCACTCACAAAGAAAATCAAATTAGTGGTAATTACATGTATCCCAATGAATTTGTCGATTTTGAACAATTTATATTAAAAACAGAAAGTGCCACTTTAGATGATTTTTTAAAAAATGATATAACTAAGGTATCAAATAAGAGAGAGTTCACTAAGATGCAAAAACACATTTTATCTCTATATAAGGGTGTTACAGTGAACAATAGTTTTGTTATGGAAACCGGGGGACACGTTGACTGCATTGATATCAATAAGCAGCCCGGTTTGAGACAAAATGGCCAAATACAAAAGCTTGCAACACCTCCTCCTCCATTGAAAGTTGACATTGAGGAGGGGGATCAAAAAGCTCAATTTGTTGAACCAATGCTTAGTAAAGATAAGAAAGATCGTTTTGATAATGTGATGTATTGTCCTGAAGGACATATCCCAATGAGACGTATTACCTTGGAAGAACTTACAAGATACAAAACACTAGGAGATTTCTTTAACAAGTATGGTAAAACTGGCAGAACTGGTTTGCCGGATACTAAATAACATAAAAAGGAGAATAAGCCATGAAGATCAAGAAAATAAATACATTTATTTCCTTTTTATCGGTTTGTTTGGTTCTGATTTCATTATCCTGTAATGGATCTAGTACTCATTATTGGGCTTGGGGACAGCAAGCGATAGATAATAAAGGAGGCGACTCTAGACTTAATGTTTGGAAGCCTGATTCGGACCCCGGAGTTTTTTCATTATCCCAACATTGGTATGTCGCAGGCAGTGGTAATAATAAACAAACAGTAGAAGGTGGTTGGCAAGTATATCCAGGGAAATATGGGACAGATAATCCATGTTTATTTATATTTTATACCCCTGATAATTATTCTTCAGGTTGCTATAATCTTGATTGTGGTGCGTTCGTGCAAGTTAACAACAATTGGGTCTTGGGAGGATCACTTTTACCTGTAAGTATTGATGGGGGAACGCAGTATATAATCAGGATGCAATGGCAACTTTATCAAGGGAATTGGTGGTTATTTGTGCAGGGTAGGGGTGGCTACGATGCAGTCGGTTATTATCCCGGTTCAAAGTTTAATGATGGTCCAATTGTGACTAATGCAGAATATATAAAATATGGTGGTGAGACTGCTTCAGACGGATCAGGAAATGCCGGTGAGATGGGTTCCGGAAATTTTGCTAGTACTGGATGGACTCATGCAGCTTATCAACGTACAATATATTATATTGATACAAACTTAACTAGTCATTGGGCTAACTTGACACCGTATCAGACGCAACCATCTTGCTACACTATTGATATGCACAATTTAACAGGAGGATCGTGGGCTACTTACTTCTATTTTGGCGGACCAAAATGTCCTAATCCATAGACAATATTATAATTTGCAAGGATCATTAGGCGGCAGCAATTTAACTTACTTTTATATTGTTGTCTCCTCTATAGCTGCCGCTGAAGTTCCATTTTAAGAACTAATTTTGATTTTACACTGATGCTTTAGCGATATTTGCTTAACATCAATAAAAGAAGGCCAATGCTCATTTTATACAATTCTTTTTCAGTATAATGCTCCAGGTGCCGAAGGGAATTATTTTTTACAAAAACAGCAAGTAAGAAAATTTTATAAAGTTTTTGTGGTAAAAGATTTACTATTTTACTATTATTATACGTTCTTGTTTATAATTATTATATATAATGGGAGGTCCTATGCCTAAAAAAATAGACAATATCGAACTTTATATGGGTCCTGATTCTATTGGTGGCAAAGATAATCTTTTGAATCCAATTGTTGATTTTATTAAGGAGGCTAAAAAGAGGTTATTTATAGCTGTTCAGGAATTAGATCATGCACCAATAGCTGAAGCAATCATCAGAGCTAAACAAAGAAAAGTGCAAGTCAAGCTTGTTTTAGAGGCTGATTATCTGATAGCAAAAAAAGCATTGGCTCAGCCCTTTTTACCGGGTGGTCCACATGAGCCTAATCGAATATTGCATGATGCGATTTTGCGATCTAAAATAAAAGTAAACTCTGACTTTAATCCAAAAATATTTCATCAAAAATTTATTGTCAGAGATGGTGAATCAGTTTTAACAGGTTCAACAAATTTCACTAAAACCGGTGTAAGGAAAAACTTAAACCACATAATTATAGTCCACAATAAAGAAATCGCTAATATCTATAGCAAAGAGTTTAGGGAAATACAGCAAGGACATTTTGGCAAGCTGAATGAGGGACATGATCCTCGTCCCAAAGAGATTGATGTTTCCAATATTAGAATAAAAACCTTGTTTGCGCCTGATCATAATCCTGAAATGGAGATTATGAAACAAATTGCCAAAGCAAAGAGCAGGGTGGACTTTGCCATATTTACCTTCTCCAAATCTTCAGGTATTGATGATCAGCTTATATTATCCCACAATGCAGGTATTGATATAAGGGGAGCAATGTTCCGCAGTCAAGCCAATCAGAAATGGTCAGCTTTAGGTCCTTTGAAAAATGCCGGAATAAAATTGTTTTTAGTACCTAAGAAAGGTCAGTTTCCCAATAAACCTAAAAAACTTCATCATAAATTGATGGTTATTGATCAGCAACTAATAATAGCCGGTAGTTTTAACTATACTGGACCTGCTAATACTACTAACGATGAAAATATCATGATTATTGGAGATTTGGATTCATCCGATCAGGATTCAATTAAGTCACAAAAGAAACTTGCAAAATATGCTCTCGATGAAATCGATCGCATAATCACTGATTGTGGAGAGCAGGTTTAACAATCTGAATTAATAGAACAAATTATTATTTGACTTCCCGAATTGGAATAAGATTTTGATCAAAAGCGTATCTCGTCAGGGCAGCTGCATTATGAATATCTAACTTCTTCATGATATTTCTTCGGTGCTTTTCAACAGTTTTCCAACTGATAAACAATTTTTTGGCAATTTGTTTAGATGTATTACCACGTGCAATCATCTTTAGTATTTCAGTCTCTCGCTTAGATAGTATTCTTTTGGTTGCGGTCTTACAGATTGATTTATCTCTTAAATGCTCGGCATCAATTGCATTAATATCACTACTTAAATATATTCTTCCTTCTGACACACAATTGATCGCATTAATTAATTCTGATGCTGCCGATTGTTTTGCCAAGTATCCTATGATACCTTTAGCAAATGCTCTTTGAATACTCTCTTCATCATCATACATTGACAAAACTATGATCTTGGCTTCTTCATTTATTCTCTTAATATTTCCAATAGCTTCAAATCCATTCATCTTAGGCATAGCCAAATCAATAATTAAAATATCAGGTTCTAGTAATTTGTATTGTGCAAGTGTTGAAATGCCATCAAATGCTTCACCAATTACTTTGAGATTTTTCTGAGCATTAATCAAAGCTATCAGGCCCTGCCGAACCATGGCATGATCATCAGCAATTAGTATTTTTACTTTTTCATTGTCATTCATTTAAATCATAAGGCGCTGTAACTATAAGTTTTGTGCCTTTTTTCTCTGATTTTGAAAAATCAAGCGAGCCTCCGATCATTGCAAGCCTTTCTGAAATACCCAACAAACCTAATCCTTTAGTCCTGTCTTTTTGTAGATCAATACCTATTCCATCATCTACAATATACATTTTTACATTTTTCTCCTCAGTGTTAAAAAAGATATAAACATTTTTAGCGTTAGCATGCCTGACAATATTTGTTAATCCTTCTTGAAAGATTCGGTATAAAACAATTTTAATATCATTCTTTATACCCTCAATGAATTTTTCATCTTTAATATCAACTGTAATATCGGTTCGCTCAGAATATCTCTTTGCATAGACCTGCATGGCCGGAATCAATCCCAAATCATCTAGAATTGTAGGTCTTAAAGAAAAAGAAAAATCCTGTATATCTCTAATTGTATCTTTTACAAGATTGGAAGAATCAAATATCTTGGTATTTAACTCACCATCTGTAAATGTGCCTGATTTCACAGCTTCTAAATTTAAACTAATAGCTGTTAATCTTTGTCCGATAACATCATGCAGGTCCCGGCTGATTCTCTTACGTTCATCTTCTTGTACTTTAATTAGTTCCTTTGAAAGTCTGCTAAGAGATCTTTGTTGATCTTTCAAGGTGTTGATCAGGTCTTTTAATTGAATCTCCATCAGTTTTCGCTTAGTAATATCTCTAAGTACACATAGGACTGATTGGATATTATTATCTTCCGTCTGTAATGTAAGTACTATATTAAACCAATAATCTTCTTCATTGTGTCTGATCTTTTGGTCAAATTTTTTACTTCTGCCATTTTCAAAAACTATTTTGGCATGCTTTATTATTTTTTCACTTCTGAATAGGTCTTTTATATTCTTGCCGGCAATTTCGGATGGTTTGTAATTCCACTTATCTGCAAACATTGCATTGGCAAATTTTATATTAAAATTATTATCAATTATTAAAATGCAATCCTCAATTGATTCAACTAAGCTGCGATACTTTCTTTCTGATAATTTTGCCGATCTTATTTTTTCCTGATTGAGTTTAGTCAGTTTTGATCTTGTTATATAAGAAGTACCAATAACTAAGAAGATCACTATTACAATAATTGTAAGACCTAAATAAAGAAGCCACCATAAATCTATATTATTTATCATCTGCTAGTTTTGATTGCAAATCAACTAAATAGAATGAATATATCATTATGAAATTAAAAAGAATATGCAATCCATTGTGTATTTTCCACAATGACTTAGCCGGTATTTCACCTTCATAAAAAATCAAATTGGACAAAGCAAAAATTATTATACTACCACCAAAATAGATCAATATTCCTATTATCATCGTAATTCTCGGATCGCGGAAAATCGACCCGAATGATGATAATGCAATTCGCAGCGAACCAAAAACTGCAACAATAAATACAATTGTATTGGCAACTGCTATGGAGACATTGGCCATCTGATTTAATGGCTCAAGCGTAAGTTTTGCATAAATCCAAAATATTAGGTAAGGTATGATAATCAGTAATACTTTGTTTTTCAGATTTTTTATGTTTATTAACAACAATATACCGATAATTATAAAACAGAATTCAATTGGACTATAAAAATGATATAAGATGTGGTTTGACCCTTTAGAGCCTATTAATAGTAGCTCAATGATGCCCGAGATAACTGAAAAACTAACGTAAAGAACAAACAATTTAAATGGTTTTGGTAAATTTTTATAATAGTACCAACCAACCATTAAAGTAACAACTTCCACAATTTTCATTATATATATTATAAGATTCACGTGTAGAAGTTGTTACCTCTTTTGAATTTATTGAATCATTTAAGCGGACTTAAGGTTGCACAATGAGGTGGACACGGTACTCCCATTTCAAGGATTACTCCTTCGTATATATCTTCGCCATCTTTATCAGATCCCACTGCCACAATATTTAAATCACCATATTCATATTTACCAAAGTAAAAACGAATCCCAACACATTTTTCTTGGTCAAGAATTTTATTTAGTTTTTCTTTACCAAAAAACTCGGCTTTAACGGCTTTAGGTTTGCTACTATTTCTATAATTTGCGATAAACTCTTCAGCTTCTTGTACAGTAATCTCTTTTCCTTCATTACCATTGAACATTATTGGACTCCCTTATAAAATGTTAGTATTTGTTTTCGACTGAAGAATTTATTATATATTTAAAAGGCATTCCCGATAAATTGGTCCTTTTATTAAAAATACTGGATTTAGAGTATTTTTTAATATTCTATCTCTTGCAAAAGATTTCAATATTTAAGTATCTATATAACTAAAGCACTAACAAAAATGCTGGCTTGATGATTCAAGCTCAGAAATTGCATTATAATAAAAAACCGCCCCGAAAATGAGACGGTTTTTTTCTTACCTCAACAAATATACTATAATTAATAATAGATTATTGGAAATACTAAATTTTACTTCTTTAGCATTATTGATTTGTGAGTCTTAGTTCCTGAGGGCGAAAAGGTATCACTACCTTCTATAATTTGTGATGTACTTGATGACCCATTATTAACTAACTGCCACAGCGTGTATATTTTGCCTTGGTATAGAAATCCGGTCCATGCTGTGATTGAATTGCACGATTCGGAAGAACTTTCCCATTTAGTGGTAAACGTAATTGCTGTACCATAGATCCATCCGGTAACAGGATAGGGAATGTTTTGGCATCTGTAACCGGCTTCGCGATTTATATATGTGCCACTAAACAATCCATTATTATCAACTGAATTTATATATAATGTTGATCCGCTTTGATTAGTCCAAGAAGATAAAGCTTCAATCGTAGGTTTATTATTGCCTGCGGTTAATGCCCCAATCAGCACAAATAGTGCAAAAAGGACATAATATGTTTTTTTCATTATTGTCACTCCTTTTAATGCCTCGCTTAAAATGCTCAATTTTCACGGAGAGGCTATTCCATGAAAACAACTAATACATCAATAGATATGCACCTGCTATTTATTATATAATAACAATTATTATAATTAAATAAATCTACATATTTAATATATAAAGATAAATACTCTAAATGCAGTATTTTAGTTTAATGCGGTGATTATTTTGTGGGCCAGAGAGAAACAAATAAATTGTTAAAAAGGTGATTTTGTTTCGGTTGGTGATTATATCATTACATTTTTGTATAAGTAATTAATGTGAGAGATTTGGCATAATGAATAAAAGATTTACCGTAATGATACTAAGTAATCGCTCCACCTTTTTTTACATAATCGGATAAAGATTTCGAAAGGTTTTTAAATATATCAGGTAATACATTAATAAATTTGCTCATTGCATTGTAGGTCTCATCTATGAGCTTCTGATCCAAATTATTATTCAGTTCATATTGAAGACGTCTAATTTTATTACTAATAGATTGTCTCCTTTTTCGTAATTTTTTAAGAAGTTTCTTTCTTTCATTAATAGATTCATTATTGTCTCCATTGATTTTATTCCATTCAACATAAGTTCTTATAAATCTATCAATATTTTTTGATAATGGACTCCCACTTAATAATCCACCCTTGGGAACTTCTGTTGAAAGATTATGTATTCGTCCTAGCATTTTTTGTATTTCATCACAAGTACTATCATTGACCCCACTTTTTTCTAACTCCATCAAATCATTCAATAAGTCTGTAAGAATTCTAGTTCTTATGAAATTAAACGACCACAATGTCGAACCACGAGTGTTGTCAACTGTTCTTGTAAATTCCTGTTGATTGGATCCATTGTTTTGCTTCATTAATCATATTCTCCACAAAGATAAATCATCCAGTTTAAATAGAGTTTAAGGGATTGTTTCAAATTAACTGATTATATAAAGGATAATTAGATTATTATACTACAAATTACAAAATTTGGATTGATTTTTTCAAATAGAAATAGTTTATGATACTAAAATCACATTATAACAATTGATTGATGTTGTGGATAGTAGTTGAAGCGAAGTTGGTACGGAGTTAATGCGGAGCAAGTATTTATTGTATTGGTAACAATATATAGTTAATATATTTCTGTTATATATCAAAAATGATGAGTTATGGAAAGATTTTCAAAATATAGCTCATTGGTTTTTTGTTTGTAGCTCATTTATAATCTTTTTGTAGTCCATTTTTACAGGTATTTGAGCTACAAGATGTCCATCGTTGAGCCATAAATTTGTAGGTAATAATTAGATTAATATTATTTTATTGAATTATTCATAAAAAGAGGAGAATTTTTCAATTATATTTTGTGATAATGGGATAATATTATAATAGAAAATAGGATAAATGGGATATTATGTCAATTATATTACCTAATTTATGGATAATATTGCTAAGTTTCTTAAAGAATTATTAGTTAATTAATTTCCGTACTATAGGAATAATAGTTGTGCAATATCCTCGATACTAACTACATTTATAGTACGGTAAATACGGTAATGCGTAAATTAGAATCATATAAAAAAATTATAAAAGAAATTCGGGATAAAGACATTCCCTTTATTTCAGTTAGCAATAGTGAATGGTATTCCTTATTTAAAAATGAGATTCGTAATTCTATTGCCATAGAGGGCGTGTTTTCAAATCGTAGTGACCTTTTGTCAGTTTTAGAAGAAGGGAGAAAGACAACTAATCAGAAAACAGCAGCCATATTGGGATATTTTGAAGCAGCAAGCACAGTATATGAATATGCTAATGTACAATACAATAATAATGAATTTTATATAAGATTATCAGATATAAAACAAATCCATTCTCTTCTAATGCGATATGAAAAACAATTGGGAATATATAATGGCAAACTTGGTGAGTTTCGCTCAGAAGATATTGAAGTAACTGAAGCTTTTTTGAGACCTTTAAATTATTTGTATATAAATGATTTTATGCGCTTATACGTTAAATGGATTAATAAAAATCTGACAAAATCAAAATTTGACCTGTTAGAATTAATTTCTGCTACCCATGTGTTATTTGAGACTATTCACCCTTTTCGTGATGGAAATGGTCGGGTTGGTAGAATTTTACTTTCCTATTTATTAATAGGAACAGGATTTATTAACATATCGATTAAAGGGACAAACAAAAATGATCGTCAGAAATATTACTCTGCACTTGAGATAGCTGATGATGAATATGAAAAGATGCTCAGATTAGTTGAATCAGGGAAACAAATTTCAGCAAATACAATTAATAGTTTTACTTCAAAGTCAAATTTGACGCAAATTTCTGAAATAATTTTTAAAGGTGTTAAATATTCAACTGATAGACTTGAAAAGCATATAAAAAATCTTGACAAAGAGGCATTACTACCATTACGTGATGCCGCCAAGTTTTACAATTATTCATCTGATTATTTACGTCAACTCATCCACAAGAAAAAGCTTCCTGCTGTAAAACAGGGTAAATTATGGTATGTTTCGGTCAAAGATATACAAAAGTATATAGATAATCATAAATAATAAATTACCGTACCTCTGTAGTTCATTTATAATCAATATCTTCTATAATAGTATTATAATTAGTACGATAAATACGAAAAATGATATGTCTATTCTAATTCTCATCTACATATCAGTTTAATAACTGTATAAAAAAACCGCCCCATAAAGGAGCGGTTTTTTGTATTTGAAAGGCAGTCTTACTACACTCTCACTACATTTTTCTGTAAGAGTCTGACGGATAGCATATCTCATTGTTCTATAAGATCAACTATATAAATTATACAAAATAGGAAAACCTACACCTCGCATAAATCTGTTAACAAACTAAATGTAGTAATTGGAAATATCATATAGTATTATTCATTATTCTCTTATTATATTACATTTAGTATTTATCCCAAAATATAAATAGCATTTTTAGATTACTAAATCAAAAGATTATGAACGAAAGTCGTAATGTACTAATTAAAGGTGATATTTCAGGTATCCAGGATTTTATTTTCAATGTGAAGTCCGACGGTGCTGCAAAATCTCTAAAGGGGCGTTCATTCTTCATTAAAATTTTAACAGAAATTACTATTCAATATCTGCTTGATGTGTTTCAGATTTCTGAGAATCAACGGAATGATTGCCGAATATCAACATCTGGCGGAAATTTTCTCTTAAAACTCCCTAAAAAAAATAATTCAAGTCAATTGATAGATGCTATCCAACATGATTTATCAGTCAGATTGCGGTTTTCCGGAATAAATGTGGCAGTGAATTCTGTGGAATTCGATGATAGTAATTATAGTGCTTGCCTAATAAAACTAAATAAAAAAATCAGAGAAAACAAACTTGGTTTCTACAACAACATTACACCCGATACCTTTGAAAAGGTTCTTAAAACAAATACTAAGAATAATTTCATAGAAATTGATGATAACAATAATTGGCAAAAGGTTACTCATAGGATTAAGTCTGAAAGATTTTTTTCTATTATTAAGTCTGGCCAAATCAAATATTCCAATGATTTAAAAATAGATAATGATTCGATTGAGTTAGTAGGCTATAAATGTCAATTTCATAGTAATAATAGTAACGCTAATAAAGTCTGTATTAACAATTATTTAGAACATATCTTCCCTTTGAATAAAAATGAGACAATTAAAGAATTTGAAGATTTAGCAAATGATGGGAAAGGAGACAGTAAATTAGGCGTTTTAAAAATGGATGTTGATGATCTTGGTTTAGCTCTTGAAAACGTAAAAAATATAGATGAACACAAAATTTTTGATTATAAACTGAAAGAATTTTTCAACAAAAAAATAGATAGTTTAATTAATAGCCAATTCAACAATGCCATTTATACTGTTAGTGCAGGGGGAGATGATAGTTTTTTTGTAGGGCATTGGGAAAAAATAATAAAACTTGCTTCTCATATTAATGAAGATTTTACTAAAACACCCTACTTTAAAAACCTAGGATTAAGTATATCTGCAGGGTACATAATTATTAAACCCAAGTTTCCGGTTATTAGATTTGCACAATTGGCAGAAGAGGCATTACATAAAGCTAAATACGACTATGACAAAGGTAATATTTGTATTTTTGGAGAAGTAATTAGTTGGAGGATGTTAAAAAAAGTATTTGACTTAAAAAGAATTCTTTTGAGAAATGTAGATAAAAAAAGCAAGGGACTTCTTGCTAAAGTACGTCAATCAGCGATAAAGGGGATTGATAAAGATCAAATTACGCTTAAAGAAAATTGGGAAATAGCTTACTATTTAAGAGATATCAAAAATGAATCAGTAGCTAAAAAATTAATGGAACAAATTAGAGAAAATATAAGATTATCTGTTCAAGTTGATGGAAATAGCATGCAAGAAAAAAAAGAAAAAAGAAATTTAAGAATGATATTGCCAATAGCTGCAAGATTAACAGAATTAGAAAAACGTTAAATATATTATGAAGAAACAAAAAGAAACACCTGTCCAGATACTTGATAATATTGATTATAAAAAATTAATCAATCCAGGTAAGAATCAATCAGAAACTATCGAGACAATTAATTTAGTGGAAGATTTACTGGAAAAAAATCATAAAGCAATAACTTATACACAATTGCGTAATATTTTTGCATTAATAAAAAATGCAAAAAATGTTAGTGAATTACATATGAAACGGCCAAGGATCGCCTATATACAAGCTAGGCAGGAATCGGAAGCATCCAAGATATTTGTAAAATTCATAGTTGATTTAATCAGAATTACTGAATCAGAAGAACAATTACATGAATTTAAATCAATCATGGAAACCATTGTAGCTTATCACAAATTATTTGGGAAATAAGTATTATGACTAAATTAGAATATAAACTAGAAATTGAAGGTAGAATAGAAGTTAAAACCGGTTTGCATATTGGTGGATCTGATATTGATCTTGAAATTGGAGGGAAAGATAACCAAGTTGCCAAGTATGGTAGTGATGGTAGGCCATATATACCTGGTACGTCTCTTAGTGGAAAATTAAGAGATTTGATAGCAAGGTCAAAAGGGTATAAGTATCTTGATTATAATAGTGCAAAGCAGAATGATGATATTGAAACAAAAAGTTGGGATCAAGAATATTTAGCACTTTTGTTCGCCGGGCAGCCGTTTAATGCAAATTTCAAAAAAGAGATCAAAAAGAAAAAAACTTTTTGGTCTAATAAAAGTAATAACAATAAAAATGGGGAAGCATTGTGTATTAATACTCGCCTTTTAGTCAGGGATGATTTTGAGCTTGACCCCGATAAATTACTTGAGAAAGTCCTGGAAGATAAGTCAGAAAATACAATTAACCGTAACACAGGTATTGCTAATCCGCGCCATGTAGAACGTGTTTCTAGAGGTACAGAGTTCAAATTGAAAATGATATTGGATGTTTATGAGCATGACGAAGTAGATAAACTGCTTGAAACTTTAAATTTGGGCATTAATCTGCTCAACTATGATTATTTAGGTGGAATGGGTTCGCGGGGATCAGGTGAGGTAAGAATTACAATTGATAATATTATTAAACTGGTATTTTCGGGTGGAAAAATAAATAGGACCAATTTTACTGAATACACTTTCAGTATTGAATGATGAAGATTGCAAAAATACCATTAGAACCAAACTCGCGGTTCCATTTTGGGGAGTTTAATATTGATGTTAATATTGCATTGTCCTCAACATCGAATTTTGCACATTCAGACACATTGTTTTCTGCATTAATTAATAGTTACAATTTAGTTGGTGATGCAAATTCATTTGTAAAACAATTTATTAATTCTCAAATCAATATTTCATCGCTATTTTATTATATTAAGAGAGGTAATAAACAAATCCTCTTTCTTCCAAAACCTGTATTTTTAGAAATCGATGCACCGAATGATGGTCATCATAAATTTCGCAATAAAATTGGATTTATATCATTATCAATTTGGAATCAAGGATTTAATCAGAATGAATGGACTACAGATAAATATAGAGTAATTAACAATAAGTTTCTTCTATTGGCAAGTGAGTATGATACATTAATTAAAAATCTAAATATCACAAACCTTGATATATTTAGTGTTGTACAGACACCCAAAAGTCCAATCCGCAATTCAGAGGATTCTATATTTTATCAAACGGATATCGAAATTGCTAATAATGAATCTGAGGAAATTAAGATTGGTTTTTACTTCTATTATAATGCTGAAGAAGATGCCGAAATTATGCTCATGGATGCTACCAATTTATTGTCAAAATGGGGTATCGGAGGTGAAAAAAATAATATGGGCAGAGTATTGGGAGATCCCATTTTTGAAAATTTTGTATTTGATAAACCCTCTGAAAAATATACTAATATTTCATTAGTGAGCCCAAAGAACTTAGACGATTTTAATAAAATTAAATACTATAAAACTATCATTCGTGGCGGGAGAAAATTGAGAAGTGGAAAACAGTATAAAACAGTCAGACTAATTAAAGAGGGAGCTCAAGTTTTGAGAGATTTGGAAGGCCAATATATTAAAATTGGTACTGACTCGAACAACAATCCGGCACTAAGAAATGGAAAAGCTTTTTTGATACCTGTTTATGAATAGAAATCAATACAAATTGATATTGGAAACAATATCGCCTCTGCATATTGGGAATGGTGAGATGCTGAGTTCAGTTGGAGAATTTATAACTACCTCTGACAATATTCGCTACTTGCGATTAGATGAATTAGATAAATTTTTAGCAGCGAAAGATTTAATTGATTCTTACACTAATAGCATATTAGAACGTGGGGAAGAATTTGACACCTTTACAACATTACAAAATTTTGGAATTGAAATAGAAAAATTTATTCTTAAAGATGTAAAATTAAATGCCAAAGACTTAAAACCTACGGATAACAATATACTGTATATCTTTAATAATAATAATGGAAATACGTATATACCAGGCAGTTCAATTAAGGGAATGCTAAAAACTATACTTTTGTTTCACTATTTAAAAAATGATGTTGGTTATATCAAAGATATTGAGAAAACAATTAACACTAAATTTGAGGGTTGGAATAAATATGACGCAATTAAATGGTTAAATAATAAATGGGAAAATGAAGTAACAAATATTTTTAATTCTAAAGAATTTAATCTCTTGCGTCCTTCAGATACACCTTACTATGAAAAATCAAATATCCATATTGAACAAGTAAAAAGACAAAATATATATGATAGTGGACCAACTAGCCTTGATTGGCTTCAAGAGGTGATTATAAAAGGTGCAACCAATATATTTAATTTAACAATTGTCCCTAATTTCGGTGGGAAATTCTCATTTTTAAACTCTCCAAATCTTTATCATCTCTTTGAATATATAAACGACTATAGTTTGTCAATGATAAATTTTGAATTAGACTTACTGAATGATTCATCTTATGAAAATAAGAATTTTATTATTGAAGTCCTTGAACAACTAAAAGATCAGATTGATACATCAAATAATGAATTCGCTATTTGCCGTATTGGTAAGGGTAAAAGCATATATTTCCAAACAATTCTATCACTTCTCAAAGAAGAAGCGCTCAAAATTTATATTAATAAAATAAAAGGTCCCGATAATTCTAATGGTAATTATCCTAGTACGCGAGTGCTTACCGCTTTTGATGAAATGTTGGGCTGGGTAAAACTCTATGAACCAACCCCTGAAATATGTAACAATGAAGTAACAGAAATAATAGAAAAAGAAACAACTATAAAAGCCAATTTTGTTGATAGTAAAACCGTTTCCTTTAAAATAAATGGCCAACTGTACCAAGCTGTACAATTAGTAAATCCCCTAAAAAAGGAATTCAATAAATTTCATGAAATATCGGTAATAATTTGGCAATTAAGTTCAAAAGGAATTAATCAGGTTAAATTATTATGAAAAAAATACTGTTATCACTTATGATTTTAGTGTTCAGCCTAATGGCGGAGCAACAAACCAAATCTGATTCATTAAAATATTATGTTGAAATATTGCAGAATAGAATAAATGATTTAGAATCAGAAATGATAGAAAGTAATTCGATTTACGATGCCTCATTACAAACATATTCTATTTCTCAGCGATATATGGAATCTGCTGATAGTTTAAATGAAAGGTTTCTTTGGATTATTACAATAATAATTTCTTTCGCTACTGCGATTCTTATCAGTGCATTGGGCTTTATGTATAAAAATTTAAAACATTACTTTGAAAATAAATTAGAATCTGATATTGCAGATATAACATCACAAAGTAAAAATACAATAATTGACTTATCAAAGAAACATATTAAGGAGAAAGCACTTTTGGATGATAGCAAAATGTTGATTATAAATAAAGTTAATACTCCTATTGAAAATAATTTTCAAATGATTTTAAGGCGATTTAATAAAACACCTAAAACAGAAGAAATAGTTGATTTTGAATCTTACAATTACAGTGGTAATTATTCTGAATATGATGTGGTAATTTTTGAAAACTCCGATGGTGAGTGGAATTTTAATGGAGAACAAATACTCTCAGATAAACTAGTTGAAATTGCAAAACTTATATGTGAATCGGGAACCGCATTTTATTTCATAGGCAATAATGATGGTCGCTTTAGCGAAAAAATATCAAAGGAATTCAAGTATTTGATAAACTATTCAAGCACTCCTGCAACAATCTTCTCAAATTTAATAGATTTGCTTGACTTGAGGAGGCTATTGCAAAATTTTTAATCAATGAAAACCCCCTCCATCCCAATTCTCCAATACAATCTATTCGATGTTCCTGTAATGAACAATGTCAGGGATATTCAAAGTATTATTACAGAAACCATTAAATTAGTTGAATCCGAAGAACTGGAATTTAAGAGTATCGCCAATGCGGTAGAACTGTTCCACAATAAAGATGATATTTATTCAGGTATTCAGTATGCATCAGTTAATGGTAGTTTATCGGTTACCGCATTAGGAATCAAACAGACAAGAGCATTGCGTACTTGGTTCAGAGTATTTAAAAAGCATCACCCTGCGCTAAAAAATGTTCAGGAAATCAAAGAAAAATATACCGCTGAATTTTTAACTAAAGCTCAAAACTATCATATTCCAGTATTCTTAGTCCGCAACGATGTGATGAAGGATATAAGAGATAAAAAATTCACCAAAGAAGAAAGATTAACACTATACATAAGGAATAATTGTGGCACTTTTTTAAAGTACATTGGATATGATCCTTATCCTGAGATTGTGGTAAATATTGATAAGAGAACTATAAAACAATATCCCAATAAATTTAAAGTTTACAAAGGATATAAGCGAACCGGTTTTAACATTAAATTCAGCGCCAATGTAAAATTACCGCGCATTTTGCGGATCGGACAAAGTACATCTTTGGGGTATGGTGCAGTATCTTGGATTGACTAAAAGATTTTGTTTGAGTCAACAGTTTGTGGCTTATATTATTTTTGAGAAGGTTTTGGAATTCGTTGTGAAAGGCATTTCTAGTATAAACTAGTGAAAAAACTATATTTACCTGAAGTAAAGCAAAAAGCAAATCAGTTTTTAGCTGCTAAGTCTATACATAAACTTGAGCAATTATTAGATATCAAACCAAACCTTATTCAGCTAATGTCAATCAATCCTCAATATAATCATTTTGAAATTCCAAAAAAGGGTGGATTTAGAAAAATTGAAGCACCTCACTATGAATTGATGGAATTACAAAGGATGTTCAATTACTACTTGCAAACGGTTTATTATTTATTACAAACTAAAGCAGCATATGCTTTTATTATTAGTGTAAAAAAAGAAAAAATTAATAAAAACATACTAACAAATACCGAAAATCATCTTGGTCACAAATATATGTTAAATATTGATTTGAAAGACTTTTTCCATCAAGTAAAAATTGAAAGAGTCCGGAAATTATTTAGGTATAGACCATTTGAATTTGATAAAAGAACGGTAGGAGTTTTAGCAAAACTATTCACTAATAATGGCAGGTTACCGATGGGGGCGCCGACTTCCCCGGTACTTACTAATCTAGTTTCTATTAAGCTTGATCATGATTTAACAAAGTGGGCAGAAGAATTAGGAATTGTCTATACAAGATTTGCTGATGATATGACATTCTCAACTGACCGCGCAGTTTTTAACAGGGAACATTTGGATAGTATAATTAGAATTTGTTACAAACATCAATTTGAACTTAATACTAAAAAGACAAAATTTTTTGATCATACCAACCAAAAAACAATCACTGGTTTAGCATTGAATGAAACTGTTGATATAGAAAATGAATTTTATGATGAGTTAAATCAGGACCTAAAGAGACTAAAGCGTTTGATGGAAGCTGCTGTTATTGTAAATCGTGACCGACAAAGTATAACTGTGAAGAAGTTTAAACAAGAAGTACAGGGGAAAGTGAATTTCATTGGAATGATTGAAGGTTTTGATAGTGATTTATTTTACCGATGGAATGAAAAATACAAAGAAGCTGTAAATCCTACAGAAGAGAGACTGTTCATCAGATGGACACATTTCAATTATTTTTAAATTGTAAATAGTATCGCAAAATTAATGATTAGAAAATTCCAATTAATAATTCATACTGCTAACACTTCACTAAGTACAAAAGATAAGTGTTTTTACATAAATAATAAGAAAGTATATCGGAAAATCAGTCCTAAACGAGTATCAAGTATAGCAATTACTACTAATTGTACACTTAATGCTGCTTTTATCAAATTGGCGGCAACTAATCAAATACCAATTTACTTTTTCAACAATTTTGGTACAATGCAAGCGCGAATGACCAGTCCGTATATGATTAATTTAGCGCGATTGAGAAAGAAACAGTTAAAATTTTATGAACACCCAATGGCAACGGAATGGATTATATCCCTACTAAGCCTGAAAACATCACTGCAAGTAAAATTACTCAAGCAATTAATTAGAAAAAAAGTCAGGTTTGCAACTGAAGTAAATAAGAAAATAGAGTCGATTGAAAAAATCGAACAATCTTTTAATTCCTATAAAGATGTAGAGATATATAAAATCAGAAATAATTTATTAGGATTAGAAGGAAGCATAAGTCGCTTATACTTTCAATCAATTGCATTGTTTATGCCTGAAGAATTTTGCTTTACCAAGCGAAGCAGACAACCAGCGCTTGATTATTTTAATGCGGGTCTTAATTACTTATATGGTATGACTTATAGCATCGTTGAAGACGGAATTTACGCTAAAGGATTAGATCCGTTTACCGGATATATGCACACCGATAGCTTTGGCAATCCAACTCTAGTATATGATTTAATTGAGCCGGTAAGACCAATAATTGACCGGATGTTAGTTGATTTAATATTAGAAAACACATTGAATCCAACGCATTTTATTAAAAAGCAGCAGGGTTATTGGATTCAGAAGACAGGTAAGGCAATAATCATTCCAACTTTTAATCAGTATCTTTATAAACAATTCCAAATAGGTAGCAATTATTTCCGACTAAAAAGCTTCATCTATAAGATAAGTAATGAATTAGGAAAATTGATAGATGAAACTATTGAATTGAGATATAATTAATTTGCTGAATTCACGTTTAAATAGTAGTTATAAATAAATGATTTATATATTATGTTATGACATAAGTGACGATAAAATCAGAACGAAAGTTTCTAAGATTCTGATTGCTGAAGGTTATGAAAGAATTCAATTCTCAATTTTTATTGGAAACCGCGATCCTAAATTAGCTTCAGATTTGTGGGAAAGAATGAAGGTATTAGTTAGTAAGGAAAAAACTGCAAAATTTTATGTGTTTAAAACCAGTGAAAGAAATTTCCGAAACATGGATATTATTGGTAATTTTGAGCATGATGTTGAATACTTATTGGGAGATATAAAATCGTTATTAATTTAGTTTGCTTTTTGACAAGTTATAATGATTATGTTCATAACATTAAAAATGAGACGAATGATTAATAAGGATAAATGGCAGTTAAGTAAACATTGTTTAAGTCACTGTTTATCAGTGGCTTAAAAATAATTAGTAATCAGACTGATAGGATGAACTTGGATTCACTAAAACCCATATCGTCAGGTTTTTCACTGTCTGACCTGAGATCAGACTGATAGGATGAACTTGGATTCACTAAAACCCAGGATGCAGTTGATTACAAAAAAGTCCAAATCATCAGACTGATAGGATGAACTTGGATTCACTAAAACTATTAGGTAAAGATGTGCCGGCTTCTTGCATAGAATCAGACTGATAGGATGAACTTGGATTCACTAAAACAAGCGTATCCTGAACCGCCTCATCCTCCAAATATCAGACTGATAGGATGAACTTGGATTCACTAAAACATTGCAGGAAAAGGATTAATTGCAAATTCGGGATTATCAGACTGATAGGATGAACTTGGATTCACTAAAACGTTTACATAATATACCGCGTTGAACCTTTCCAGATCAGACTGATAGGATGAACTTGGATTCACTAAAACCCTCTAAATTATCAAGCCCACGAGTTTTTATTATCAGACTGATAGGATGAACTTGGATTCACTAAAACCTTCACTAAACTTGGCAAGCAATATCTGTTTTTGTATCAGACTGATAGGATGAACTTGGATTCACTAAAACCTTATAATCTTCTGCGAATAGATCTGTTAAGGGATCAGACTGATAGGATGAACTTGGATTCACTAAAACCGCCATTAATTGCGCATCGTTGTGATTCCCGGATCAGACTGATAGGATGAACTTGGATTCACTAAAACTCTTTATATGTCACGTACAGTTTTAGTATTCTTTATCAGACTGATAGGATGAACTTGGATTCACTAAAACCTCCGTCGGAGTTTGTTCTCTTTTTAGTATTGATCAGACTGATAGGATGAACTTGGATTCACTAAAACAAATTCGGCTTCACTTCTTGATTCCAACCCACTATCAGACTGATAGGATGAACTTGGATTCACTAAAACGAATATCACCAGGTTGATCTTCGGCTAATTTATCAGACTGATAGGATGAACTTGGATTCACTAAAACCTTAAAATACAATCTAGATTCAGTCTCATATAAAATCAGACTGATAGGATGAACTTGGATTCACTAAAACATTAAAGTTATTTTTGTTGTTTGAATCGTATTATCAGACTGATAGGATGAACTTGGATTCACTAAAACTACACTTATCCATTGTGAGATTAGGGCGGTAAGATCAGACTGATAGGATGAACTTGGATTCGCTTAGGTTGTTCGAGAACTGATTTGTTTAGGTCAAATGGGATGAAAATAACAGAATAAGAAAACCGCCCCTTCTTAGAGGCGGTTTTTTGTATTTGAAAGGCAGTCCTACTACACTATTACTACATTTTTCTGTAAGTGTCTGATATATAGGCTACTTCATTGGGCTCATAACCCAAAGGTCGGAGGTTCGAATCCTTCCCCCGCTACAGTCAAGACCCTCAATTTTATTGAGGGTTTTTTTATTTTTATTGAAGTGTATTCTATTCAATTTTATGATGTTTTGTTATGTGCAAGCTAGGTACACAAATTATTTATATCGGTAAACTCAGTTATAAAAAATATATACTTTAAGGTTATTGTGAGGTAAATCTCTAACCATTTTTTTTATATTTGGTAAATTGTTGTATATTTTTGTGCAATAGTTTGACATATAATATAAAACTAATTGCAAAAGAATTGGTCAATTGAGACCAATATAAGAAGGAGGGGGCTGTACATCTAAATCAGTACAGCCCCACATAGGAGTTACAAGCGGTTCCTGCAGGAAGGCCTGTAATATAGTCTGAAATTAACTATTATTAAGTTGATTTCTAGTTTAAAAAATAGGAGGCAACTGTGAAGAACGCAGTAATATTACTAATACTATCCATATTTGTTTTGTTAAGTTGTGAAAGTAATTCGATCAGTTCACCAATTGAAAGCAACTTTGATCCTGTCGCAGCATTTGGAACAATTGATATTGATCAAGCTGATTTAGATCTAATGACAAATGATAACTTAACAAAAGGATATAAAGGAAGTTTACTATCGTACGAAGTAAAAATGAAATATTTCGCTAAGGGAATTGCAAAATTACTTAATGATCCCGAAATAGGAACATATTTGCGAGCAGAAATTGGGAAACAATTTGATGGTGATTATGATGCGTTGTGGGAAGTAGTAGCTGAAAATGAGTTTATGAATAAAGGAAAATTTAAGAATATTCTTAGAAAGCTTTACAATACTAATATTGATATGCTTGAACAGTTTAATAGCGTACCTTTATTACAAGTTAGTACTCCAGTACACTATGAGAAGTGGAATGTTGGTGAGCCCTTATTAGTAGCTTTTAATCCAATATCTGTTGATGATGTTGAATGGGAAGACATAATAGCTTTCGACGGAGATGGTAAAAAATATAAATTAAATACTCAAAGTAAACCTAATTATCCGGTTGTTGTTATTGGAATTAATGAAAGAGTTGATCCTGAAACCAAAGTACCAATATCTACAGAAGATTCGACCGTTGGTAGGTATGGTATTGAGACAAATGATGATATGAGAATTGAATATGCTAAAGTAGTAAATGATAGAGAACCTTGGAATAAAGGAAAACCCGAGACTTATTATATATTTGATAATGGTAACACAGAGTTATATAGAACATATTATGATTATTTTGATGCTGATGATACAAGTTGGTATTATTTTAATAAAAGGATAATGTATTGGAGTCCTGTTGATGATGCACCAAGGAGTTACATACGTTGGATTGAACACGATTGGCACATTTTTGGAAAAACTTGGTCGGTCAATAATGCAGACTTTTGGATAGATAATGGGATGGGTGATGATAGTATGGGTACTGAGACTTTCCATCGAGATGATCCTACATCAACAACTTCAGATCCATATGTAACCGGGCTTGGTCATTTTAAATTTACAATAACTTGGTAGTAATTTCTTTTACTAAAAATATTCATTGAATGATTAATAAATTCTATAGAAATATCATTTTTGGGATTTTTCTTTGTTCCATAACTTTTCTTCTTGGACAGAATAATCCACGCAAAAAATCACTTTTTATAGAACTATTTGGTGCTGGTTTAAATTATTCAATCAATATAGATTCAAGGCTAATTCGCGGTACTCAGGATGGATCTGGGTACCGTTTTGGTTTTGGATATTTGCCTGCAGCTGATTTTAATTTGTATTCGATCCCTATTGAAATGAATTATCTGTATGGAAAGAATCGTAATGGCATTGAAGTCAACATTGGAATATCTCCAATTTATGTGAACTTTACTAATGAAGAAGCAAAGATTGGCTTTTCTAAATATAATCTATTAACAATAAACAAAAACAAATACGTATTAGCCTATTATGGTTTTGGATACAGACTTCAACCATTAAAAAAAGGAATAATGCTTAAAATTAATTTCCTGAATCTTTTTGATAGTGATATTAGCATTAATTATTATGGACTTTCCTTTGGTTACAAACTCAATTAGGAATTGAATGCTTTATAGAAATCAGATTAAAATATTAGTAATCATTTTATTTATAGGGAATAATGTATTTTGTAGCGAGAGATCAAACAGTGTTTCTGTTGAAGCGCACAGAACTTTTTGGACAATGGGAGATACTCCTGGGGCTTTATTAAAAACTGACTTTAGATATCCACTAAGTGATAAATATGGAATACAAGCAGGTTTAGGATTTACAGTTTCTTCTGACTTAAGTGGTTTAGTTGAACGAGAGTTTGGAAAGCTGCCATCATATTATTATATGCGTGATCACTATCTATATGAGATAGGTTTATATAGATCAATAAATTTCAATGACATAGATAATTCACGATTTAATTTATTTTTAACAATATTTTATTTATCAGGAAATAAAATGCTTACTGGATTAGCAGCAGTTAATAAAAAAACTGATGAACTAATCATTGAGAATTATTATTATATAGTTAAAACCTATGGATTTGGCTTGATATTAGACTATAAGTTCGATTTTTATAAAAATACAAGAATAGGTCCCATTGCAGGATGGAGGTATTTAGTTAATGATCAAGATTTTGTATGGTCTTTAGGTATAAAATTATTGGTTAATTTACATTAGAAATATTCTTTGGAATTATATTTACGCTGTATTTTGATATAAAGAGTATAGTATTACTACTTATAAATCCTACTTCCTTTAATCCAAAGTCTGTATATCTATTTTAATGGTATAGAACTGATACTCACAATTGAGTTTATCTTTTGGTGGTGGTCTTATTACTTCCTGATAGTTTAGTTTTGCTTTTTTATCTGTTATTAGTTTGAGCAATTCTAGGTGGCTTATTGAAGATTTTGAATCATTGTTCAGTAGATTGAATAGTCAATAATTTTTTGCTTTGTCTTCTATGATTGGTTGTAATCTGTTTCCGTACAAACTAGATACACAAATCACTATTATCGGTAAACGCAGTTATAAAAAATATATACATTAAGATTATTGTGAGATAAATTTCGGTTCTTTAAATTTTAGAAATATGAGGATATTGATTATGTCAATGCGGGTGCTGAAAAACGGATTAGCTAAACTCAAAGGTTTAATTCCTGTTGCTATTAAAAAGCCTATTAAAGCAGGAATCAACGCGCTTATATATTATATTGTAGAATTACGTCCTTTGGTGCGAAACATAAAGAATATCAGAAAGATTCAACTTGAAAAAACTGTAAGTAGAAAAATAAAAGATACCTTAATTAAAACTGTGTACCTGAAACGCTATAATAAAACAGATCGAACTACAAATATAGTGGGAAACCAAGTGAAATTCGAGAGTTTTGCTCGCGTTAGAAACCTCTTTGTAGAAATGTTTATTAAACAACCATATTATTTTTCTGCTAAAAATTCAAGTCCCACGATAATTGACTGCGGTAGTCACATCGGTTTATCGGTTATGTATTTTAAGTTATTATATCCTCAAGCAAAAATTATCTGTTTTGAACCCAACAAATATGCCTACAATTTGTTGTCAGAAAATATCAAGATAAATAATTTGAAAGATGTTGGACTGCACAATAAAGCGCTTATGGGTTATGACGGTAAAACGGATTTTTTCATAAATATGACCAATAAACGTGATGTTGCGACTAGCACAATTAAAGAGAGAGTAATAAACGGCACAAAATCCACGGTAGAAGCGGTAACCCTTTCGCAGTTCATTAATGACACGGTTGATTATATAAAAATTGACATTGAGGGGGCTGAACTGGAGGTTTTGAGAGAATTGCAAAAAAGCGGAAAATTGCCGTTGGTGAAGCAAATGGCGATTGAATTCCATCATCACATTACTCGTGAAGATGATAATTTATCCGCAGCGCTGAAACTCTTGGAACAGGAAGGATTTGGTTACCATCTTGAGGGGCAATTTGAGCACCCCCGTGACCCGTTCAGTTTCCAGGATATAATGATATTTGCTTACAATAAGCAATTGATGAATTAAACCAATTCAATAATAGTTTTAAGAAGAACAAATACTATCATGAAAAGAAAAATTTTAGATTTTAATCTCAATCTTTGGCAAAAAGGCTATCTATATATAATTATTCTAATTTTGTATTATTTGTGGTGGCTATTTAGTGGAAATGTTGGAGTATTGGATTGGTTTAAAGAGATAGCATATTTTGACTATATCAGAACCAGTTTAAAAGACTATAACATGTTGCCTTATTATTGGTGGAATATAATTCCGGATGTTGCCTGGCGTCCGCCGCTGCCCGGTTCTTCCTCGTTTGTTGCTGTGCCGGAAACAACATTTTTCTCACCTTTAACACCATTACTGTCTAATCTAAACACGTTTGCTTATGCAAAATTATATGTATTCTTCCATTTTATTCCGGGAGTTATCGGAGTTTTCGCACTGCGCAAAAAGTTGCAGTGGACTGATGAACAATTTAGAATCTTTGCTGCTTTATTTTTGTTTTCTCCCATTGTTCTGCAACACGTGGCCGTAGGTTACTTCACTTGGTACAATTTCTATTATTTCCCATGGATGATATTTTTCATGTCGGAGAAATCAACCTTTAAGAGTATTGTTGGAACTGCGGCAGTTTTAGGATTAGTTGTTCTACAAGGAGGAATTTATATTGTGCAATATATGGGGTTATTCTGGTTGATGTATGAAATATTCCATATTATATTGGAAAAAGATTTAAAAAGGGTCTTGCGCATTATATTTGTTCCGATGTTAATGCTTGTTTTATCATGGGCTAGAATAGGCAGTTCGGTAATCGTATATGGTGATTATGTAAGGCCGTGGTTTGAGATAGACGCTTATAATATTTCCTTTTTCCTATTTTATGCTTTCCTGCCGACAATTACCATTCCACCGATTGATCTATGGTTCCACACAGATTATCTTGGTTGGGCGCTAACGCCGCACGATTCAGGACAGTTTTGGGGACTTTCACTAATCATGTTAGCCGTGGTAGTATTGCGATATAAAGCTATTGTCAAAAATGCAAAATCTAAAGAGCGTGGTGGACTTAATTATCATGCAATCTTTATTGCGGCGTCATTTCTGTTTATCATATCTTTTTACCGGATATGGTATGATAGTATGCGTGCATTGGCTTTGCTAAATATCCCCTTAATTGAAACCATTAAGAACCACGGCATCAGGTTTATAATGGGTGCTTACTTTGGATATGCAATTCTACTTGCCACATACAGTTCTGAGATTTGGAAGCAGTTGGATATTTTTGTACGAACAAAAATTTGGTCAATACTTAAATCGATGCTGAAATACTTAGGTTATGCTATTTTAATTGGAACGGGATTGTTTTATTCGATAATGATAATATTTAAAAATTTTATTACTGATAAGTTCGTAGATATCGTAACGGCTGCTTATAATAATACCGGTCATTTTTGGTTACGCAACCGGATGGAGGGTATTCAGCAGAATGATCTTGAGTTCTATTTTTATAGGTTTGACATAGCTTTTGCATCAATTAGACATTGGACATTTGTTATATTAGCAATTGCATTATTCTTTTTCATATCAGCACTATTAATTAACAAAAATAAGCATAGGTTTGCTTCGTTAATATCAAGATTCCCGCATTTAAAGTATGAATTACTGCTTATAATTCCGTTAGCATTTTCAACCGGTATGTGGATGAATTTATCAACCAGTGTACCATTCGATTATTATCCAATCCAAAAAGCGATACCCCCCGATGTTATTGTACAATTGGATAAGACACTGTCAATTCCGGGGATGGAAGTTGCACCTGATAAATTAATTCTTATACCCAAGAGTGAAATAATGGCTGAGGGTTATGTTTTCTCAAATCTTCCTTTTAACGATCACAAATTGTTTGAAATCATCAGTCAAAATGCTGAATTTTTTGATTCAGATGGCAATTTAGCGTTACGTCCATACAATAATGAATCTATCGAAATTCAATATATAACTAAACCAATAGATCAAGCGATTCGTATTACTGTGATAGCATGGTCAATGCTTGGTGTTTTGGTTTTTGCGCAATTAATAGTGAAGTTGAAGAAAAATAAAATTAAATGATACTGTGCTAAAAATTGGACTTTTTAAATTGTAGCGTTGTTTGAATACAAACATTATATTTTTCATATCCAGTAAGATAACTATTAAATAGCTGAATTTTATAAAGACCAATAACAGATATTTTAACACTATCTTTATTAGTTGTATCTGATAATTTGGTTTTAAAGTATCTAAATAATATCTCTTGTATTAATTGCAATTATTAGCCAATATATTTCTGTTATATATCAAAAATGATGAGTTATGGAAAGATTTTCAAAATATAGCTCATTGATCTTTTGTTTGTAGACCATTATTTCATAAAAGTAAGCTCTAATTTCAATAATTTTGAATCTGATTTTACTTAATAAAAACCACCCCAAAACTAAGGTAGTTTTTTAAACCATTAGTATCTCCTAAATCTTTAAGTTTTAACTCTTCTCTTTAGCTTATTCCAAATGTTAAAGCTCCAATAAACTACTTTATTTTGGTCTGCCCCCTGTCGCTAAAAAGTATAAAAATAGTGATGCAATATTATATTAATTCATACTAATATAATGCCTAATGCAAAAAGTATATAGAGGAGAAAGAACAATGAAAACATTAAAAGTCTTACTAGCAACGGCTATATTTTTACTTGTCGCCTGCGGGGATTTTAGCAATCCGCTCTCGAGCGAAAGTAATGAGCAAGACAATCAGAAAGATCATGCCCCGTTATATTCGGGAGGTTCTGATCGAGGATAGTAGAAATCAAAAAGACCGGAGGCCTAGTTTCAGTCTATGCGGAGCTAGGCTTTCTGGTCCTGATCAATATCAATAGTCTTCTTTATTGCAGTCAGTATAGATACATCCAGAATTTCAGCAATTTTAGTCTTGTTATAATTATATTTTTTTAACAAGTAACCGTATAGATCGGTATCAAATTGTTTGATTGCGGATCGCCAATCCATTGGCAGCATGGAGTATAGATAATTGATAAAATGCTGATTTTCAATCTTATCAATTTCAATATCGGATTTTTTTATGCCGAACCGATTCTGATAAACAAAATATAATCTTAAAGAAATATTTAATTTATCACAAAGTTGCCTAACGGTTTTGTTCCGAACCCTGTGCAGCGAAAGCAGGTGCTTTTGAAATATTCCTAATATTTCAGTATAGGTTTTACCTTCCGTAAAAGCAAAGGTTTTGCCATATTTACCGACATGCTCGATTGTCGGTTTTTCAGCTAGAAAACGCATATAATTATCAATTAGATTACTCCGGTAACCGTTGAGCAAAATAATGCCCAACTGTTTTCTTTCCGATTGCAGTTTTGCATATCCGGCGGCATAATATTGTTCCGCTTCCTTGTATTTTCCGATTCTCTCATAGCACAATCCGAGCTTATAATAATCCTCAAAAAGCATTTCATAGATTTCATACTTAGCGGTTATTTCCAATGATTGTTTATGATACTCAATTGCTTTACTGTAGTTATTTTTCTCAAATTCAATATAAGCCAAATTTTGGATTACCAAACTCTCAAGATAGGGATCTTTATCCATTTCTAGTAATTGATTGAATATATTTTTTGCTTGTTTATATTCTTTCTCCCGTATGCAAATCCAACCTTGATCATTTAACACATCCCGATAAGTTGAGCTAAATGTGTAACGTTTAGCTAATGTTTCCGCTTCAGTGATGTACTTTTTTGCAAGTTTAAAATTATCATACTGTAAATGAATCAATCCAATATGCCTAAGGATAGTTACATAGCGCACATGTTCTTTTTGGTCTAAGTAATATCTTGTAGCTTGTGTTAATAAGTCCAATGATCGTTTTTTATCGCTGTAGCGCAAACAATAGCCTTGATAGGTAATAATTCGCCATTTCAATTTCTCGTTCTCGGTTATTTGCGCTGCCTGATCCAATACGGCTAAAGCTTCCTCAGTTCGTTTTAGCTGCCGCAACAAGTTGGCATATTCGGTCAGGATATAGGCGTAAACCTCGTCTTCCAATTTTAGATTCAAAGCCTGCGTGATGCTCGTTATCGCTTTGCGGTAATTTCCGTTAAAAGTATGAACTCCGGTTAAACAGCCTAAACCGATGGCTTTCACATTGTCGTCATCAACTTTAGTGATGAGTGTTATATCTTGAAGTGCCTCGGTTGGGTTACCCAAGTTTAACCGATTGATCTCTTCGGCTTTTTCCAAATATTGCTTGATCGGAACTTTATCAATTAATTCTTCCGGTTTGATGACTTCCTTGACGCTCGGAAGAATGTTCTCAAACTTCACTGGAATTTGATTATGTAAATTGACCTGCATTCTATGCCTTCCTTTTATTTTCAAATCATTATTTCAATAAATTGTTAATATTATTGGTAAAAAATATTACATGCAAACGGTAAAGTTATAACAAAATTTGAGAAATGAAAATCATATTATTATAATGATTATATTATTATAAGTATATTAAAAACTTATTGATACCATTAGGAAATAGTAAAATAAATAAACTATTAATACTTTCTTTATAAATATTTTTTTTATGACAACATTTCTATAATATTGCGGTCTATTATATCTAAAAATGCAGGGATTACAATGAGTTTTTTCAAGAACAATTTATTTAAAGTATTAACATTTGTATTAATTATAGTAGTTGGTTTTGTCGGTATGCGAATATTGGGTTCAGCCAACAAACAAACTAATAAACGACCGGTTACACAGGATGTTAGAAAAGTGGAAACACAATTAATTGTCCATGCCGAGCATCCGGTTTTGATAGAGGGCAACGGAACAATTGAAGCTCAAAGAACCATTGATCTCGTTTCAGAAGTACAGGGCGTTATAACCTACGCAAAAAATGATTTGAAGAGCGGAACCTACATTGAAAAGGACGAAGTTATTTGCAAGATTGATCAACGGCTTGCCGAGAATACCTACCAATCACAATTTGCCGAATTTACGCGTGTGCTGACCTTATTTTTGGCTTTTGCCAATACCGAAGATGAAAAACTGTACAATAAATGGAAAGATTATGTAGATGATTTGGATTTCAATCAACCGGTAAAAGAACTGCCGGAAATAACCGATGATCGCGAGCAGAATCAGGCAATTACCAATAATATTTTCACGCAATATTTTGCACTTAAGAATGCCGAGATCAATTTATCCAAACATATCATAACTGCTCCGTTTAGCGGTTATCTCTCCTCTAACGGATATGTTGAAGACAGTTATATAAACTACGGTCAGAAAATCGCAAGCTTACAGAATGTTACCAATTTGGAAATATCGGTGCCCTTGCTGATTGAAGATGCCAAATGGATTGACTTCACAGCCAATCCCAAAGTGAAAATCTATTGGGAAAATGATGAGGATAGTTGGACTTACGGCAATATCTATCGCAAAGAAAATCAGCTAAATCCCAATTCCCAATCTATTAATGTATTTGTATCATTACAAAATGAGTCGCTTAATGAAAACCTTTTTCCCGGCAATTATGTAAAAGTAATAATTGAAGGCAAAACCTTAAATGACGTTGCGTTGATACCGAGATATATTATTGACAATGATAATAATCTGTATTTTATTGATGATAGCAGCCGACTTGGTCGAGTTAAAGTAGATGTGTTAGCGATTCAGGGCGATGAATTATTGATTGAGCGTTCCTTGCCGGACAGCACAAGCATCATTACATCAATTTTGCAAAAGCCGTTGATTGGTATGGAAATAGAAGATGTGAACGCACCGCCAACAGATTTGCCGGAAAATAGTTAAGGGATTGATCCATGAAGACTTTCATAGAATATTTCATCAAGCACCGCGTAATAACCAACTGGATCATGTTGGTTATATTTTTGGCAGGCACTTTCGCGTTGATGAATTTACAAAAACGAATCAATCCCAAATATGAAGAACCCTACGTAACGGTGGCAATTCCTTGGCCCGGCGCTTCACCGATTGAGTTAGAAGAAGGTATCGTAATCAAAATTGAGGAAGCATTTAAGGGTTTGGAGGGATTGAAAGATATTTGGTCGCAATCGCATGAAAGCTATGCCGAAGTAACGGTGGAAGTTGATGATAACTACGACATGAATAAAGCAATTCAGGTTATCAAAAATGCGGTCAATTCGATCAGTTCTTATCCGGTCGGAGCGGAAAAACCGATTATTTATCAGGAGACCGTTTGGAATAGGGCGATCTCACTAAGTGTTTACGGACCGGATGATTTATTCACTACCAAAAAAGTCATAGATGATTTCCGTGATGATTTGATGCGCACCGGAAAGATTTCCAACACTATGACTTGGGGTTTGCCGAGTAGAGAAATATCAATTGAGATTGCACCGGCTGAACTTGAAAAATATAAATTGACGATCAACGATATCGCCACTGCCGTGCGCAATTCCAATTTGAATATTTCGTCCGGATCGGTCCTGACTGAACAAGAAGAGATTTTGATCAGATCTTATGGTAAAAAATATCAGCCGCAGGAATTTGAAGATATTGAAGTGGTCTCCAGTATTGACGGCACAAAAATAAAATTGGTTGATATTTGTTCAATTAAGGAACAATGGCCGGAAAATCGTTTCTATTCCGAATTTAACGGAAAGCGTGCTGTAACCTTCAATGTGATGTATAATAATTACGAAGATGTGGTTGAGATAGTTGAAATAACCGAGCAAATTGCACAGGAATACAACGAAAAATATGCCGGTTTAATAACTTTTGAAACTTTCATCAGAGAAACTGACGATCTGCAAGAACGCCTGCAGGTATTGGTGCAAAACGGAATGATCGGATTTATATTGATCATGATCCTGCTTGGAATATTTTTGAATACACGAATGGCGTTTTGGGTGGCATTGAGTATTCCGATTTCCTTCTTTGGAATGTTTTTTGTGATTTGGATATTAGGCATCAGCATTAATGAGATGTCGCTTTTCGGTATGATTCTCGTGGTTGGAATCTTAGTTGATGACGGAATTATTATCGGCGAAAGCATTTTCTCACAAGCGGAAAGGGGCAAGAAAAAATTTAAGGCAACCGTTGACGGAACTTTGGATGTTATCAAGCCGGTTTCGATTGCAATTCTAACAACAATTGTGGCTTTTGTGCCGTACTTCTATTTTTACGGAAGACTTGGTGATTTTGTTTGGCAAATCGGCGCCATTGTCATTATCAGTTTGTGTTTTTCCTTGCTTGAAGCAACAATTATTTTACCTGCTCACTTGGAACATTCCAAAGCATTAGAATTTAAGAAAACTAATAACGGTTCCCGATTTGCCCGGCTTCGCGATAGATTTAATCGAAATCTAAATTCCATATCAGATAAGAATTTTAGTAAACTGCTGAAATTTTGTTTAAACCATCGGTGGAGTGTTTCTGCCGGAACAATTGCTATCGTTCTGCTTATTGCGGGTCTTTTCCAGGGTGCCCATGTCAGGGCGCAATTCTTCCCCGAAATGGAATTTCCGTTTGCCCGCGTAACGATTGAAATGCCGGCCGGTGCCTCGGCTGAAGTCGCCGATGGTGTACGTAAAGAGATGATTGAGAAAGCTCTTGCTTATGGCAAAATTATGGAAGAGGAAGAAGGTGTAAATCCGATCGAAAATTATTCTTCTTGGGGCGGGGGTGGAAATATTAACATTTTCCTTGATTTGATTCCGGCTACTGAAAGAGAATGGTCGGTTAACGATTTTCTAAACGAATTGGGTGATTACGTCGGTACGATTCCGGAAGCGGAACATATAAATATTAGAACGGCATCATTTGGCGGTAGTCCCGTTTCAACACGCTTGTTGAGCACTGATTATTCGCAACTCCTCAAGGCAAAAAATTTACTTAAGGAAGAGTTAAGTCAAATTGATGGTTTGTTGGATATTCGCGATGATACGCCGTTAGGAAATAATGAGTTCATCGTTACCTTAAAACCGCAAGCCGAAGCGCTCGGTTTGACACTCCGAGATGTTACGACGCAGCTCAGGCAGGGGTTCTTCGGGCAGGAGGTTATGCGGATTCAGCGTGGCAGAGATGAACTGCGCATTTGGGTCAGATTCGATAAGGAAAACCGAGTTGCCATTAGTCAAATCGAAAATCTGCGCATACGAACCCCAATGGGTGCTTTCATACCATTTAAAGAAGTTGCCGAGTATGAGATCGAACGCGGTATCCGAACCATAAGAAGGGAGAACCGGTTGCGCTCAGTCCGCGTCAGCGCCAACATGGATTACTCCAAAAATAGTTTGCAAGTCGTATTGAACGAACTCAACTCCGATATAATACCGAGAGTTTTATCACAGGTAGATGGTGTAACCAAAACGGCCGGAGGACAATCGGAATATACCGGCAAGATGATTGATTCGATCAGATATTCAATGACCTTTGCAATGATTATTATCTTTACGATTTTAGTATTTTTGTTAAAATCTTATATACAGTCGGGAATTATTTTAACTTTAATTCCACTCGGTGTGATCGGAGCGGTTATCGGGCATTATATCGTGGGTATTCCGGTTTCAATTTTATCATTTCTCGGAATAGTGGCGCTCGCCGGAATTATTATCAATGACTCGGTTGTATTGCTTGATCGTTATAACAAAATGGTCAAAGCGGGCGGGAGCGTCGGAGATTCAATTTTTAAAGCAGCCATGACGAGGTTCCGCCCGATCGTATTAACATCATTGACTACGGCGATCGGTTTGGCGCCGCTAATTTTGCAAAAAAGTCAACAGGGGCAATGGCTTGTTCCAATGGCACTATCGGTTGCAGCAGGATTATTATTTGGTACAATTATTACATTACTGATGCTACCGTCGGTAATTTATTGTATTAGCGATTTGCGAGTACTAAAAAATAAGATTGCCAATAATCTTTTCGGAAGACCGCTATTGGATAGAGATCAATTAGAGCCGGCTAGAAAAGTCGAAAAATCTAATTGATCACTTTTTCGGCATAGGCTGATTTTAACTGTTGTTTTGCTAATGTTCGCTTAACCGGAGGTAATTTTAGTATTGCTCCAAATAGAGTGGATAGAGCTCTGTGACTCCATAGTAACCGATTTTCAAAGATGAAGTTCTGCAGTTTACCTCTTTCAATTGCCATTACAACTGCCCGTTGCGCTCCGGTAATTGGAGTTATCACGCGTTTATCACGTGGTTTAAGAGTGATATAATCTTTATCACAGGCGTTTACACAAAGACCGCATCCTAAACAAATATCTTCATTTAAATTTGCTTTTTTCCTTTTAGGTTTATTTGGATCATTAGCCGAGACCAAAGTCATTGCTTCAACCGGACAAACATTGACGCATTTTCCACAACCATTACAGTCATCTTGATCAACCATCGATAAGAAGTTCGTGGTGTGGATGGGGTTCATCACTGCAAAGCGCCTTGCGGCGATCATCGCCTCGCAACAGCAGCCGCAGCAGTTGCAGATAAAATTCACTCGTTTTTGAACGTTTTCTCCAAATTGAACAAGATTGCTATCGTAGGCCTGCTGTAATAGATCCATTCCTTCTATTTTGTCAACTTCCCGGGCATGTCCATGCCTAATAAGAGATTCGCCTGTGGTATTAAACGTCATACAGATGTCCATTGGTGCATCACAATTTGTACCTAAATGTTCCTTCTTATGACGACAGTAGCACATGCTCACACCCATCTTGCTTGCCGTTTCGATAACGTTTGTAGCACGTTCATAGTCTAAAACGTGCAGGGCGTTATCATCGCTTAAAGCGGGCTCATTAATAAAGGTTCGGCCCAAATGGGTATCGCCATCAACAAATAAGGATTTAATAAAATCATCTTCTTTAGTGATGTATTCGTAAAATAATTCACTCAATGCTTTTTGATCAATATCATCTCTAATGCGCATTAAGGAGAACTCAAAAAATCCCGCCATTGGTGGCGGCAGCACATAAGTTGTTTTACCGTTTCTTTTGATGTCCACCAAGAGTGCTCGTGAGGCAAGCTTGTTCAAAACTTTTTTTGTTTCCGTAATGTTCATTTTCCAAATTTTGGCAGCTTTTTCGGTGGTAAAGGGCCTGATTGGTATCAATGAAACAAGGTTTGCTTCCTGTTCGGAAAATAGAATTTTTAATATTTTGTTAAGATGTTCCGAAGGAGGTGCGCCTTGCGGAAATCTGTTAAGTCGTTCTACTAATCGGTTATAAGCTGAGTGATTATGCTGATGTGCCATTTCTAAATTCCATTAATATGAGTGATTAATTTCTTAATAAATTACAAACGAAATAGTAATATTTAAATCAGTTGAAATAAAAAAGGGCTCAAAAGAGCCCTCTTTCATGGCGTAATCTGAGGGTTATTTTAGAAAATTCAATATTGCTTGGTTGGTCTCTTGTGCTTTTTCAAATTGTACAAAGTGCCCGCATTTGGGAAACATCACAGTTCTATTGTTAGCAATTTCTTTTTGCCCGATTTCTGCAACATCTTTAGTCCATCCGGCATGTAAAAATCGGTTTGGAATTAATTGATCATTTTCTCCCCACAATACTAATGTTGCTTGCTTTATTTGATCTAAGCGGTCATATACATAACCATCAATCATAGCTTGAACATTCTTTGAAACAGCGTAACAATAATTCTCAAAATCTGATGCACCGCGTAGCTGTATCCGTTCAGTAATTAGAAACTCGGCATCCTTAGGAGTCTCATAAAAATTGTAACGCAAGTTTGTGTCAATTGAACGGATGGGCGTGTCCTTTACAAGATCAGGTGTCATTACTTTAACTAACCAATCACCTTCACCATTTTCAAACCGTTCGAATCCGGCCGGGGAAATAAGCACTAATTTCTCTACTCGATCAGAATAGTCTAAAGCGAGGGTCATGGCTATTTGTCCGCCCATGGAATGCCCAACCGGCGTTACTTTATCAATTCCCAAATTATCCATCAATTCCGTAAGCACTTGCGCATAGAAATCCAATGTATATTGATAATATCCTTTGTCGGATTTTCCGTATCCAGGTAAATCAACGGCAATTACGCGATAATTTTCTGCAAGCGCATCAATATTCTTCATCCATCCTTTGGCGTAGGTTCCTAATCCATGAATTAATAATACAGTATTGTCACCGCTGCCTTCATCTATGTAAGCGACTTTTATGTTGCGCACTTGATTGTATTTTACTTCATAGCCATAGTCAAGGTCTTCGTATTCAATTGGGTCAAGATGGTAATAATATGTTGTTGCACAACCCTGAATAGTCATAAAAATCATCGCTCCAAATAAAAGTGTATATAATAGTCTCATGATCAACTCCTTAAAACATTATCCATTTAAGTGAAAGGATGATCTTCCAAGGATTAGTAGGACGGCTATCTAATCCTCCATTTGTTATCTCCGAATCAAAAAAGTCGCCGAGTGATAAGTAAGCACCTTTAAGCTCAAGATCCATGAAAACCCGGGGTGAATAGATGACACCGGCATTCAATTCGGTACCGATCATATTTCCACCGCCATACGGCGCGATGGGTGAGAATCCCGCACCAACCGCTGCTTCAAATCTTAACTTATTTGGTATGTAATCATAAGATCCTTTCAGGACTCCGGCGAGCAATCCATAGCCCATATTTTGAATGTCAACCACAGCCGCATTAAAGCGATTTACAACGTCGCCGTGCGGTAGTAATAATAAACATCCGTGACTAAACCACACCGCACCGGGTGATGTCCAATTATTGCCGGTCAGGATTCCGGTGTATTTTCCATCATCTATATTTGCCGTATCTCCGGTTGTCGCAATCAGATCAAGTGAAATATAATCGTGGATATTTTTTCCATATTTATAAGCTGTTCGCAAATTTGCCGCTCCACCCATTATAGATACATCATGAGATTTAGACTTAGCGCTACCAAAATTTGCCATTACGAATCCGCTATAACCAAAACGTCCCTGATGCAAAATCGGATTTCCGTGAAAATGTGAACCTAACCAAAAAATATCAGCATTATAAGTTTCATCACCAAAGTTAAAATTAGCTACACCATTATAATTCGAGAGGGCAGAGTTCAGTCCCTGACCAAGAATTGATACACCGCCTTCACCACCGCCATTCTGGCTGCTGCCATCATCATTCAGATAATAGAGACTAAAACCAATTGAATTGAAAATATCAATATCATATTCATAATCCAATTCAAACAGCAATACGTCATCATCATGATCAACATTGTTTTCATAAAGTTGGTAAGCACCGGCTTTAATTCGTTGATTTGATTTGAAAAAGTAATGGGCAGCTATACCGGATGCATCCGAACCAAAGAAAGCTAATCTATAACCGGTGTTAATCAGATCGGCTGTGCCGGTATAATAGGGAACTTTAATATTATCATATAGCCTAAGCAAACCGGCATTCACATATAATTGAATATTTGGATTAAATTCAAAAAATAAATTTTGTGTTTGAATGTTGACAGCATCCGCACCAAAAGCTCCGCCAAAATTACCACCGGCACTATAATTACCTGTACCAAGCGTCCAGTCAATTTCAAACGCCAAGCGCATTTTTGCCCAACCATCGAATAGGCGCGGCGAGTAAGTCAGCATTCCCAAAAATCGCTGTTCTCCGAATCGGGCAAAATCATCATCCATCGTGTAGGTTGTATTGCCGCCGAATAAACGGCCGACTACTTGTCCTTTGAAGAACTCATTTTCAGGAGCATAGTTTACCAGCTCATAGCGCATTAAATAATATCCAATGAATGACAATTCCTTTGGATCGGGCATATTTTTTTCTTCTGTAAAATCTTCCGGAGTTTGCCCGAACAATTGAATAGATAATGAAATGACCAATATTATTAGAATATTAATATTTTTCATGGATTACCTCATGGTTGATAAATTGGAAAGAGGCTCTTTCAATAAGAGCCTCTTTCTTCCAAATGATTATTTAGTCAACTCTTTTATAGGTTTGAACATTCATCATAAGAAGAGTTGGATCTGCTCCAAAACCGCCCGCAACTGTTGGCACTGTAGCACCGATATCAGGAACAGTTTGTACAGCTTCCAATCTCATATTATCATCTATAATCTCTATTATACCTTCTTGTTCAAATGCAGTATAATTGGCTGCAAATGCGTGAATATTGCCTTCATCAGATTCGGTTATAACGTATGTACCCGGTAAAGTTGTCCAGGCACCATTGGCAACATGTGATTCAAGGGTTAAAGTGTTATCTTCTTCGAAAGTAACTCTCACCGAATCATAAGCGAATAGTGCCACCAATAAAGGTGCGACATCATCACCGGCACTTAACCATGTGCCAATCCAGGCATCTGCTTTTTTGTCTTCATCATCATTCTTGGTATCTTCGCAGCCTACTATGAGCATCAAACCCAACAGAGCAATTAAGATTAGTTTTATTGATTTCATTAGATTGATCTCCTTCTATTCATGTTTATTTTTATGGAATTCCAATAATTCCACTCTATTGATTTTTCCGGCTTCATTTCTCGGCAATTCATTAAGAAATGAAACATATTTTGGAACCTTATATTTAGCAAGATTCCCTTTGCAAAATTCTAAAATATCATTTTCATTTATTTCGTCATCACTATTTAAGACTACAAACGCATGCCCGACTTCGCCCCATCTTTTGTCCGGCACACCGATGACCGAGACTTCCTTCACCTTGTCATTTTTAACGATATATGCTTCAACTTCTGCGGGATATACATTTTCCCCGCCACTGATGTACATATTCTTTTTGCGATCCACAACATAGACGTATCCGTCTTCATCTATTGTTACCATGTCACCGGTGTGGAACCAACCATCGGTAATTGCTTCTTCGGTTTCCTTTGGTTTATTCCAGTAACCGGAAGTAACTACGGGTGAACTGAGCCATAGTTCGCCAACTTCATTTGGTTGACATTCTATTCCTTTGCCATTAATAATTTTGGTATCTATATAAAAATTCGGAAAGCCGATTGAGCCCTTTTTGCGTATTGCATCATTTTGATGTAATGAAAAACAATTAGGACCAACCTCGGTCAAACCATAACCTTGACGAATATAAATACCTTTGTCGTGCCAAATATTGATCAATGGAATCGGCATCGGCGCTCCGCCGACAACCGCATAGCGAACCGAAGAAAGATCAACTTGATTAAATAATGGTGAATCAGCCATCATTTGCAGCATAGTAGGAACGCCGAACAATAATGTGGTCTTTTCCTTTTCCATTAATTTTAAAATGAGGTTGGCATCAAATTTTGATAAAAGCGTATGCGAAGCGCCATGATGTAAAAATGGAGTGAATAAAACATTCCAACCGCCGGTATGGAAGAATGGCGCGTAACTCTGAGTGTGATCCATTGAATTGAGATCGAGGCGTAAGGCGGTGTTCACGGAATTCCAAAACAGCATGCGGTGGTTGATAATTGCTCCTTTTGGTAGTCCGGTTGTCCCCGATGTGTATAATATCATAGCAATATCATCATCGGCAATTTCATTATTGAATGAACTCTTGGTTTGATCAAGATCATCAGTAATAAAATGCGTAATGGATTCTATCGTTATTTGTTCAGTTGAATTTTTTAGCTCCGATATTTTGGCGGTTTGTTCGGCAAAATCTTTTTCATAAATAAATAATTTCGGATCAGCATCGCTAATCAGAATATCGAGTTCGCGCGGAGTGAGTCTAAAATTAAGCGGCACCAAAATCGCACCAATTTTGATGCAGGCAAGAAAGAGCAATACATATTCAGAATTATTGGTTGAATAAACCGCAATCCGGTCACCTTTTTTTATTCCTTTATCGTTGACCAAATAATTTGCTAGGGCAATTGTTCTGTTATTAAAATTTGAATAACTCCATTCAATATTACGGTCATGCTCTCTTAAGAAAAGTTTATCGGGAGTGTAAATTGCCCATTTCTGTAACCAATCTCGATGATTATGCATTTTGTTTGACCTTCGAAAATTTTAAAGTGATAAGACCGACTATGATTGATATAACAATTGCAATACAAGCCGCTACACCGGGGTTTTCACCGGTTGCCGCAGTGAATGGAACGTTTATTTTTCCATAATACATTGCAAAATGAATTATAATTGCTGACGTTGATGCAAGAATCGGTGCAAGTTTCGGAACATCCTTAATAAACATACCAAACAGAATTGGAACGAAAGCCGCAGCAAAATAGGCATACACTCCATTCTGCGCAAAGATCGCCACGCTCAGTTTGGGATTTACTAATTGATCGTATGAGATGAATATCGCAGCAATTCCCAAAACTGCGATTACTATTTTGTTCAGCGTTATTTTTATCTTATCAGGATTATTACGTTTTTCAATTAGTGATTTACCAAATAGCGGTTCAATAATATCGGCTGTGATGGTGGTTGAGAGTGATTGAATCAATCCTTCAAGAGTGGATAAACCTGCTGAAATAAGTCCCATGACTACAATTAAACTGACAAATACCGGAAATTCCGATACCACGTAAGCGGAAAGTATTCCATCCATCTTAAGTGCTGTGCCGTTAAAAGTAAGATCGGGGAAAGTAATTCTTGCATATAATCCGGCAATTACAACTGAGAAAAAGATCAATTCAGTTATTACTCCAACGATTAAATAACGATTGATATCTCTATCAGTTTTTAATAATAATGATTTAGTGATAATATGGGGTTGGCAGACAATTGCTACACCGACAACAATCTGTGCAAAGATAATTTCAAAATAGTCTCTAAAAAGGAAACTACTCTTGTTGGTTGTCTGCACAAGTAAAGGATCAATATTTTTTAATTTGTCGAGGAAACCATGAACACCATTACTGAAATGCTCATATCCTGAACCCAAGAGAATGAAAGCGACAATCAACATCAATATGGCTTGAATTGTGTTGGTATAAACCATTGAATTGGCACCGCCGAACATCATATAGCCAAAAATGAATACAACAATTCCAATCAAAATACTCAACTCGGATACGTCAAGTGATTTGGACATTATTTTGGTTAGTCCGACCACGATCAAAACAATAAATGTGATGAGTAATAAAGATAGGATTGCAAAGAACAGTGCATAGCCTTTACTATTGTAGCGCGTGCCCATCCATTGCGCCATGGTAAGCGCCTTCACGTTCGAACCGTGTTTCCGAAATCCTTTGGTGAGAACAACCAAGGATATCATCGCTGCGGCGGGCAAAACAATTGCATAAGATATTACCGCACTTACTCCGTAAAGTGCGATGAATCCCGGATTAATGATGAAAGTTGCTGCGCTTGTCATTGAAGCGGCGAGGGCTAAGCCAACCGCTATCGGGGAGAAAGCAATGCTGCCAACGGCATAATCAGAAATATTGCTGATCTTGCGTGCACCGCGAATAACAAAAAAGAGAATAATTGCCATGTAAAGCAGTATTGCGATCCAACTTGCAGTCACTAAATTGATATTTGCGAGTGTGTGCATAAAATTATTTTCTTTACCATTTGAATACGGCAGTTGCAAATGCTAATCCGCCGCCCGAACCCATGAACACAACTAAATCCCCCGGTTTAAGCTGACCTTGCTGATCAGCTTCCGCCAAAGCCATCGGAATGCAAGCTGATCCGGTGTAGCCGTAGCGATCCATTACCGTATGCGTGTTTTCCATTGTTAATCCAAGATTATCAAGCGTTTCACGGATGCTGTTTATATTTATTTGTGTCAGAAATATTTTATCTATATCACTAACTTTATAACCGGCACGGATCACGGATTCGGTTACCATTTTGGTCCACATCAGCGGATTCAATTCTTTTGGAAATTTCTTTACAAATTTCAATTGATGATCATGATTGGCAATAACTTCGTCGCTTATCGGGTTTTTTGTTCCGCCGGCATAAATCCCCATCCAATCGGCATATTGGCCTTCGGTGTGTAATTGGGAGCTTTGCCAGCCGGTATCTTTTTCAGTTGAGTGGAGTATGACAGCTCCCGCACCATCAGCGAAAAGAGTCACGGTCTTTTTATCCTTTAGATTAAGGTATTTTGACATCACATAAGCGCCAATGATAAGGATAGTATTATACCGTTCGTCGGCTTGAATATATTTTGCTCCAATATCAAGAGCTGTGACAAATCCTGCACAAGCAGTATTGATGTCATAAGTACCGGCATTTACCGCTCCTAATCTATGTTGAAGTACGGATGCAGTTGACGGAGAAATATATTCCGGTGTATCTGTAGAAATAATAATCAGGTCAAGATCTTCTGCGGAGAGATTCGCATTTTGCAATACTATTTCTGAAACTTTTTCAGCAAGATCAGCAGTGCTCTCATTTTCGTTACACCATCTGCGCTCGCGAATTGTAAGGTTCTCCTCTAGCCAAGTCCCGACATCTTCGCCAAGTAATTCGTTAAAATATTGGTTACTAACAATATTATCGGGAGCATACATGCCCGTAGCGATTATTTTAGCATTTCTTCTCATCATTCGTCTTTAATAGTTCTCCAATCATCAATCAATCGCGAGTAGTGAAGCTGCACTTTTTCAAAAAATAATTCCATTTCTTGTATATTATTTTTGAACGCATCCGAACCATTATATTTATTGTTCTTTACCAATTGATGATATTTTTTAGCGATTGTCAAATTGTGTTCCATCATCTTCATGTGATGAACAAAAGAGTTCTCGAAAATATTTTTGTCTGCTGAATAATAATCCTTACGGTCTCCGGGAATCCATACCCGTTTAACTTGATTGTGATCACGCAGTCTTTTAATAATTTGGCTTACCGGACCTTTGCTAACATTTAATTGTTCAGTAATTGAGTCTAGGCTTAGGGGGGAATCGGCGTGAAGTAGAAGGCCGACAATTCTACCCATCAATCGCGGCAATCCAAACATATGGTAAGCTTCACCAAAATCCTGAATGAAATCTCTTTTTATATTGTCAACCATATTTTGAACGTTTGGAACATTTGAAATATACCAAAAGTTACTTCAAAATAGTTCAGTTAGCAAGTATATTTTATGGGTTAAAAAGGTATATCCTTTTTACATTCTAATAAGAATAATGTTAACAATATATGGCACGCAGTAAAATATCCGAACAGATCAAATTAGACCTACAGGACCTCATGCTATATCGAGTCCATGAAATACTGTTGGTTGCAAGTTCTTACGATGCTTTTGTATTGGAAGAAGACGGGCGTTTAACCGAACAAATCATTAACGAATATCTCAAGATGAATTTCTATGAATCTCCAAGATTATGGAGAGTTGAATCCGGGGAGAAGACCTTAAAGCTTTTTAAGAAACGTAATTTCGATGTGGTTATTTTGATGATGCGTATCAAAGATATGGATTTTTTAAAAATTGCTGAGCAATTGCGCAAATTGAATCCCAATATTCCGATTATATTATTAGTATTTGATATTTATGAAATAGACTTAATTCCGCAGGAAAATCTGAACAAAAATATTGATAAAATATTTGTATGGAAAGGCAAACCGAGTGTATTTCCCGTGATAATGAAATACATTGAAGATAAGCGGAATGCTCATCGTGATATAAAATTGGGTGGTGTAAGAACCATAATATTTATTGAAGACAATCCAATCTATTATTCACGAATATTACCGTTGTTATATCAGGAGATAATGTTTCACACCAAGAACTTAATTGATACCAGTCTTGATGATACAAATAAATTGTTGCATCTACGGGGTCGCACCAAAGTTTTATTGGCTAGTTATTATGAGGAAGCTGAAGATTATTTTAACGAATTTCGTGAAAACACGATCGGTATTATTACCGATGTTCGATTTCCACGCAACGGGAAGGCAGATAAACAAGCCGGAATCGAATTTACCAAGTTTATCCGTGAACATGAACCGCACATGCCGGTGGTGATTCAATCTTCTAATGCGGAGTATGCTGAGAAAGCTTATCAGGTTAATGCTGATTTTCTATATAAACATTCCAAGTCGTTGCTGATTGATCTGAGCAAGTTTATGCTTGGGAATTTCGGATTTGGGGATTTTGAGTTTCGAAAGCCCAATGGTGAAGTTTTAGCCAAGAGTAATGATTTCCAATCACTGATTGATAACCTGAGGACAATTTCGGATGATTCGTTATTGTTTCATTCCAAGTTCAATCATTTTTCGAATTGGCTTGCCAATCGGGGAGAATTTCAGATAGCCTCGCAAATAAGACCTGTATATGTAGAAGATTTTGAAGATGTTTCGGAGTTAAGGAAGTATTTGATAGAAAAAATAAGTTCTATCCTGCATCATAAGAAAAAGAAAAATATTGTTGATTTTTCAATTGACCGGCTCAAGCATGACGTTCCGTTTCTTAGAATCGGGAAGGGCTCTTTAGGGGGTAAAGCGCGCGGACTGCTATTTCAGCAAAGAGTGTTAAAAGAGTCCGGAATAATGGAAAAATTCCCGGATGTAAAAATCGGGATACCGAAATCAGTTGTGATCGGAACCGATTATTTTGATGAGTTTATCAAGAATAACAATATATTGGAAAAAGCCATTGAACTCAGTTCTGATGAAGCTATCACAGAGTTATTTCTGAATTATTCACTGCCGGAAAAATTAGTACAAATATTAGAGGAATATCTTGAAACCGTAAAATATCCCTTAGCCGTTCGTTCTTCAAGTTTACTCGAAGATTCACAATTTCAACCTTTGGCAGGACTGTATTCCACCTATATGTTGCCAAATTCATCCAAAAGCATTAAAAGCCGTTTGGCACAGTTATGCGAAGCAATTATAAGGATATATGCTTCTACCTATTTTAACGAACCAAAGTCCTTAGTCTTGAAAACCTCTTATTCAATTGAAGAAGAAAAAATGGGTATAGTAATTATGGAGTTGGTTGGACAAAAGTTTAATGATTTATATTATCCGACATTAAGCGGTATTGCGCGTAATATTAATTATTACCCGGTTTCTTATATGGAGAGAGAAGAGGGTACCGCAAATATTGCCTTGGGTTTCGGCAAGCAAGTGGTCGAAGGTGAAAAATCATTGAGGTTTAGTCCTAAGCATCCTAATATACTTACGCAATACTTTTCGGTAAGTGAAACTATCAAAACTTCGCAGAATAGTTTTTATGCCCTGAAATTGGATAATAATGACGACTTTTTGCTGAAAAGTGAAAAGAACAATCTATTGAAGATTGGATTGGCAACCGCTGAAAAGGATGGACAATTATTTTGGGCCGGCAGTGTGGTTTCAGCCGATGATAACATTATCAGAGAGGGGTTGAATCGTCCCGGTAAACGGGTCATTACATTTTCACGGATTTTAAAATATAATCAATTCCCTTTAACGGATATAGTATTAAAAATTTTAGAAATTGGAAGGTCGGCATTGGGGAATCCGGTTGAGATTGAATTTGCTGTAAATCTTAACCGAAAACCTGCGCATGCAGAATTTTATCTATTGCAGATAAGACCGATGCAACACACTACCATACATGAATTCAAACATGATCATGCTATTGAAAATAGCCAAATTGTGAGTAAAAGCAGCGTTGCACTTGGTAATGGTCAAATCGAAGGAATCAGGGATATTGTCTTTATTGACACCTCAAAATTTGATATTAGCAAAACAGATGAAATGGCGCAGGAGGTAGAATATTTTAACCGGCAATTAGGAAGGAAAAAGCCTTATTTATTGATCGGACCAGGGCGTTGGGGGTCAGCCGATCCGTGGTTAGGAATACCGGTTGATTGGAGTCAAATATCAAATGTAGCAGTAATTATTGAAGTCGGTTTGCCTGATTTGCCGATAGATCCGTCGTTTGGCACACATTTTTTCCAAAATATCACCGGTCAAAGAATCGGTTATTTCACAATAAATCCAAAAAATAAAAATGATGTATTGCATGAAAATATTTTGCGGAATCTGCCGGTTTTAGAAGAGAGAAGATTTACTAAATTAATCCGGCTTACAAATCCGCTTAATATCAGTATCAATGGTACGACCGGTGAAGGAATTATCTATTTTTATCAACAAGATATCATGAATGAGGAGCAATCTTCAGGGATTTAGACTAAGGGTCTAACCGACCATCATTTATAATCAAGACCTTTCTATTAGTCCACGATTTAAGAACTAATCTGTCCAACAAATAGGTTAGGGCGCAAATGATATAAATATATATCATTCTGATATATATGCACAGATCCAAAAATAATAGATCATCCTTCTAAATTATTAATAATACTTAACTAATATGAGGATCATTTTAATTTGATAATGTTCGGCATGCTAATTGTTCATTACAACTATTGGAATAGATTATATGCTAATAGTTAGGAAAAGGACAACCAAAATTAAGATAAGCTGTCAAAGAGAGAGTTTATGTTTTAATAATATTAATCGGTAAGGAAATGGATCGTATAATTGAAAAAAAGAAATGGAGTCCTAAAAAAATCGCACTTTACAGTGGTACGGCAATAGTAGGGTTGCTCATTTTTTATCAGCTATTTTTAAGCGATAAGAGATCAAGACTTAATGTCGAGCAGGGAAGAATAGTTGTCTCTACCGTGTATGAAGGTGAGTTCCAGGAATTTATCCCGGTAATTGGTACGGTAATACCGATCAAAACTAATTATCTCGATGCTATTGAGGGCGGAACTGTAAAAAAAATCTTTCTCGAAGCGGGTAGTTTCGTTAACCAAGCTGATCCCATTTTGGAGTTAGAGAATACAAATTTATTGCTCGATATTATGTATCGGGAAGCGGAATTATTCCAACAAAGCAATAACCTTAGAAATACGCGCTTAGCGATGGAGCAAAACTCGCTTGCGATTAAAGCCGAATTATTGGACCTCGAGTTCAGTATAAAAAATTCCTATCGGGATTTCAACAATAAAAAACGGTTGTCGGAAGCGGATCTAATCGCTAAACAGGATTACGAAGCGGCTGAAGATGAATATTACTATTTACTGAACAAACGGGAGCTGACAATTGAATCTTATCAAAAAGATTCGGTATTCAGGCAGATTCAACTCGAACAGCTTGAGGCTTCTTTGGAACGGATGAAAAGTAATCTTGAGATTGTTAAAGACAACATGAAAAACCTGATACTCAAAGCGCCGGTGACCGGTCAATTGACTTCGCTCAATGCCGAGATCGGCGAATCAAAATCAAAAGGTGAGCGATTAGGTCAGGTAGATGTGTTGGATGGTTTTAAGATATTGGTTTCAGTTGATGAATATTATTTATCAAGGGTAAGCATTGGTCAAAGAGGTACATTCAATTTTGACGGTAGTCAACATGAATTGGTAGTCAGTAAAGTATATCCGGAGGTCATAAACGGTCGTTTTGAGATTGATATGGAATTTGTATCGGAAGAACCGGAAGGCATTCGGCGGGGACAATCGCAGCACATTCGACTTGAATTAGGTGATCCGAGCGAAGGCATCTTGTTGGCCCGCGGTGGATTTTTTCAGAAAACCGGTGGTCAATGGGTATATCTTGTTGATGAATCAGGTGAATATGCGATTAAACAAGCAATCAGATTAGGGCGTCAAAATTCGGAAGTGTTTGAAGTCTTAGAAGGTTTGGAACCGGGAGACAAAGTTATAACATCTTCTTATGAAGGATTTGGCGATATAGAAAAATTAATGTTATCAGAATAATAGAAAGGAAATCAAATGATCAGAACAAGTGATTTAGTAAAAATGTTTACAACCGAAGAGGTGGAAACAACCGCTTTGAACAAAGTGAATTTGGAAGTTAAAGAAGGTGAATTTGTTTCGATAATGGGACCATCCGGTTGTGGTAAATCAACTTTGTTGAATATATTGGGTTTATTGGACAATCCCACTGACGGTGAATATCACTTCTTAGGTAACGAGGTTGCAAAATATAATGAAAAGCAGAGGGCGGAACTGCGAAAGCATAACCTTGGATTTGTCTTTCAGAATTTCAACTTGATAGATGAACTGACCGTATTTGAGAATGTTGAACTACCGTTACTCTATTTAAAGATCAATGCCGCCGATCGTAAAAAGAAAGTGAACAAGGTTCTTGAACAAATGGGTATTGATCACCGTGCAGGACATTTTCCACAGCAATTATCGGGCGGTCAACAACAAAGGGTTGCCGTTTCGCGAGCGGTTGTATCCGAGCCTAAAATCATAATGGCGGACGAACCGACCGGTAATCTTGATTCAAGTCATGGTGATGAAGTGATGCAGATCTTGGAGGAGCTCAATAAACAGGGAACGTCAATTATCATGGTTACCCACTCACCGGATTATGCTAATTACGCCCATCGAACAATTAATCTGTTCGATGGAAAAATTTCCAATGAAAAGGTTAACGGCAATTAACAATTATTAATAATAGTTGAACGCAAGTTGAGTGGCTTGCCCAAAGTAATGAGTACTTAAAATGATAAGTAATTACTTCAAAATTGCAATTAGAAACATATTGCGCCAAAAAGGATATTCGCTAATCAATATATTTGGATTGGCAATTGGTTTAACTTGTGCACTCCTGATTTTGTTGTGGGTTCAGGATGAACTGAGTTATGATAAGTTTTGGGAGCAATCTGCAAATATATATCGTGTTGAGCAAGATCAAAACTATAGCGGAAGACTATACCATGTGAATGTTACGCAATGGCCGGCTGCTCCGATTTGGAAAGACGAAATTCCTGAAATACTGCAAGCGACGCGGTATGGATGGAGCGGAGGACAATCCTATCGCAATGGCGATATTGCCTTCATCGAGCAAGATGTTCGTGCAATTGATCCGGACTTCTTTACGATTTTTGATTTTACTTTCAAATATGGAAATCCTGAGAATGCCATGGACGACCCAAATTCAATTGTGCTCAATGAGGAAACAGCAATTAAATATTTTGGTGATATGAATCCGATCGGTGAGGTGCTTACGGTAAATGGAAACTACGGTTTAACCGTAACGGGAGTATTGGATGATCCGCCCGCTAATAGTGTGGTTCAACCCAAAATGTTAGTATCAATTGAAACAGCTAAAAAAGAAGGTAATTACATTGATTCTTGGGGCACAAACAGTATTGGAACATTTGTGTTAGCACAGCCGAATTCAGATTTGAATGAGGTTAATCGCAAATTAACGGAAGTTGTAAATAATAATAGAGACGAAGAGTCATTGACCCAGTATATGGTTAATCCTATTACAAGTATCCATCTATATGAGTATTTCGGTTATGATAGTAGCAATAAACTGATTGTGTTTGTTTATCTATTCTCAATAATTGCCGGATTTATTCTTCTAATTGCCTGCATAAATTTCATGAATTTGGCAACAGCACGTTCTGCAAGAAGGGCGCGTGAAATTGGCATTAGAAAAGTGGTCGGATCGAATAGATCAAGTCTTATAATGCAGTTTATAAGTGAGTCCACAGTTATAGCTGTTTTAGCTCTATTTGTTGCATTATTATTTGTTCTCTTATTATTGCCCGGGTTTAACCAAATCGCCGTTAAAGAAATCGGTGTGAGCGCATTACTAAGTGCGAATTTCATTTTGGGAATGATCGCCATCACAATTATTACCGGTTTAGTTTCCGGTAGCTATCCGGCATTTTTCCTCTCTGCATTCCGACCGATCAAAGTACTTAAAGGAGAATTATCAACAGGTCGTAGTCAGAACTTGAGGAAAATTTTGGTAACCTTTCAGTTTACTCTAACAATATTATTGATCATCAGCACAATTACGGTATATAAGCAATTAAAATTCATGCAAAATAAAGATTTAGGTTTTAATTATGAAAATGTTGTCTCGGTCAATATCAGAGGTTCAATTAGAGATAGCTATGCTGCTTTAAAATCAGAAATGACTCAATTACCGCAAGTTCTTGGAGTGACGGCTTCTTCTCACAGACCAACAAATATCGGTAGCAATTCAGGCGGTGCAAATTGGGATGGCAAAGATCCTGATTATCAACTTATAGTTGGAGCTAGTTCAATTGATTTTGATTATGTTGAAACTTTGGGAATTGAATTGGTTGAAGGACGCAGTTTTTCAAAGGAATTTCCCTCAGACATTTCGGATGACGATCACAATGCCTATATAATTAATGAGACATTAAAAGAAATTATGGGCAAAGAATCTGTAGTCAATGAAAATTTGAGTTTCTTAGGCGGCGAGGGGCCGATAGTAGGAGTTATGAAGGATTTCCATTTTCGTTCAATACATAATGAGATTGAGCCATTGGCAGTTTTATTGCATCCCGAGTGGTTTAGCAACATGTTGATAAAACTTGCTCCCGGAGTACAAACAAATAATATTCAGGTTGTTGAAAAAGTGTGGAATAAAATTTTGCCGGATTATCCGTTTGAATATCAATTATTAGAAGAGGATTTTGAAAGTATGTACCGCATCGAAATGGGAGCCGGCAAACTTTTACAATATCTTACTATTTTAGTAATTATTATTGCAAGTCTTGGATTATTGGGCTTGTCATCATTTACGGCTGAACAACGGACAAAAGAATTGGGTGTCAGGAAGGTTTTAGGAGCAAGCATAGCAAATTTGGTTGTGATGATGATATATCAATTTACCAAATGGGTATTTATCGCAATAGCGATAGCATTTCCGATCGCTTATTATTTACTTAACAAATATTTAGAGAACTATGCTTACAGAATTGATCTGTCCCTTGGAATTTTTGTTTTATCAGGATTATTAGCAATAGTCGTAGCAGTATTAACGGTGAGCTATCAAGCTGCCAAAGCCGCAATGGTAAATCCGGCAAAAACACTTAAATATGAATAAACATAAATCAGTAAGGTAAGAACATGATTAAAAATTATATTGTAGTCGCATTCAGAAATATTCTAAAAAATAAAACCTACTCAATTCTAAATATTACCGGTTTGGCAATTGGAATTATGGCTTTTATAATGATAATGTTATACGTACAGTACGAAACAAGTTTCGATAAACACAGTCCGAATGCCGATAGGATACATCGGGTTTACACGCGCGGTTCATTGAATGGTGATTTTGAAATGGTTGCGACTCCGGCACCAATCGGAGCGGCTTTTGTCGAAGAAATCCCCGGCGTTCTCAATTTTACGCGCGTACGCAATATCGGATTTCCGGTTATTAGATATGAAGATAAAGTTTTTAGCGAGGAAAAATGGTTTATGGCTGATTCCTCCTATTTCGCGGTATTCGGATTAGAACTGTTACAGGGCGATAAGAATACGGCGTTAGTTGAACCACATACGGTTGTTTTGACTGAATCAACAGCAAAACGTTATTTTGGCAATGATGATCCGATTGGAAAAGTTCTAAATTCCGACCGCGCCCGCGATTATGTCGTCACCGGCGTAATTGCCGATCCACCGCCAAATACCCATTTTCATTTTGATTTCCTGGCGTCATTGATGACCTATCCGAACATGGCAAATAATGATATTTGGGTAAGTAACAATTTTTATACCTATTTATTGTTAGATGAAAATACATCACCGGCGGATGTTCAAAGTAAATTCCCGGCAATGGTGCTGAAATATGCCGGTCCGCAAATTGAGCAATTCCTAGGAGTTTCATGGGATAAATTGGTTGAACAGGGAGCCTCCTATGGTTTTTATTTACAACGGCTGACAGACATTCATTTACATAGTCATTTGGATTACGAAGTAGAACAAAATGGAAATATTTTGTACGTCAGGATATTTTCGATTGTTGCTCTATTTATACTTATAATTGCCTGCATCAATTTTATGAACCTCGCCACCGCTCGATCCACTAAAAGAGCACGTGAAGTAGGCGTTAGAAAAACGCTTGGTTCAAGCCGTTCATTGCTTGTTCAGCAATTCCTGACCGAATCAATTATACTTAGTCTGATTTCATCAATAATTGCATTGCTACTCGTTAAGCTGCTTTTGCCGGTCTATAATACTATCGGCGGTTTCCAACTGGAACTTAATCTGCTATCAAATCCGCTATTATTACCACTGATTGTAGCATTAATATTGATTGTCGGAATTATTTCGGGCAGTTATCCGGCTTTCTATCTTGCATCCTTTAACCCCGTGAAAGTATTTAAAGGCTCATCTTTATCAAAAGGACATAAATCCTGGCTGAGGAGCGGATTGGTGATCTTTCAGTTTACGATAACGATTATGCTGTTTGCTGGAACAATGGTCATATATAATCAGCTTAATTACATTCAGAATAAAGATTTAGGATACGATAAAGAAAATGTGATCATAGTTGAAAAGACCGATGACATTGGAGCATCCATTAATGCTTTTAAAGAAGACCTGAAAAAATATCCAAATATAATATCGGTATCTAACTCAAACAGTCTGATTGGTCATAATTTTAGTGCTAACGTTAAACAGATTCAGGGCGAACCGGCAGAAAATGCCATGCTATATCAGGAGTTTTTTGCTGATCCCGGTTATGCGGAAACCTACGGATTAGAGGTGGTCTCCGGTAGATTCTTTTCAGCGGAAAGACTTGCCGACTCTACGGCAGCAATAATTAATGAAACCGCGGCAAGATTATTGGGCTTTGATGATACCTTGGGAAAAGCTTTCGTTGATGATTTTGGCGATCAAACATTATTATATCCGATTATCGGCGTGGTTAAAGATTTTCATTTAAATTCACTGCATTCCGAGATTGAGCCGATGCTGATCAGATCATTTAGAGCAGGCGGTTATGGCCGATACACGGCTGTCAGGATCAGTCCGGTTGATATACCAAGTACCTTAGAATATATCGAACGAATTTGGCAGAAATACGCCATTGATCAACCTTTTGAATACACCTTTTTAGATGATGATTTTGATCAATTATATATTGAAGAAAGCAGAACCAGTAAAATCGTTACAATATTCAGTTTGTTGGCGCTGCTGATAGCAAGTTTGGGATTGTTTGGTTTGGCATCATACATAACCGAGCAACGCACCAAAGAGGTTGGAATCCGGAGAGTATTAGGTGCATCAGTGCCTAATATCTATGTGCTATTATCCAAGAGTATTTTAATATTGGTGGCAATTGCCACCATAATTTCCTGGCCCGTAACATTTATATTAATGAATCGTTGGTTGGAGAATTTTGCCTATCGTATTTCGTTCAATCAAATGTTTTTCATAGTGAGCGGAATTATTGCCTTTGTTATTGCCCAAACCACTGTTACCGGGCAAGCCTTGAAAGCAGCGCGTAGTAATCCGATTAAAGCGATAAAGTATGAATAGTATGGATAAAAATATTAATGGTGTAATAAAATGACAAGAAAAGTTTACTTATTTTTAATTACGATTCTCTTGATTTCAGAGAGTTTAGTAGGAAAGCCGGATGATAGCAATCTAATCGCGAAACAAAATGCTATCACAAAAATTCCAATTAATGATGGAGACACTCTTTCGATTCAAGAACTAATGACTCAAAAAGGATTAAAAGGGCTTAGTGTTGCCGTTTTTGAAGATTATAAGATAATATGGGTGGAGACTTGGGGGGTCAAATATGATACTGTTCTATTAGATTTGAATACTGCTTTTTCAACCGCTTCAATTTCAAAACCTATAACGGCAACATTATGTGCAATTCTGGAAGAAAAAGGACTAATTGATTTAACCATTCCGGTAAATAATTATCTTAAAAGATGGAAAATACCTGATAATCAGTACACACTTGAAACTGAAGTTACGCTTGAACATTTGTTAAGTCATACAGCAGGAACTACACAACATGGGTTTACAGATTTTTATGAGGGTGATAAGATCCCTTCAATTGTGGAATCTGTCCAAGGGAAACTGCCGAGGTATAATGAAGAAATATCATTTATATTTAAACCCGGTTCAAATTGGAAATATAGTGGCGGTGGCTATACTGTCGCTATGATGGCATTAGAGGATCACCTTGGAAAATCATTAGCTGAATTAGCGCAGGAATATATTTTTACACCGCTGAATATGCAAAATACGACCATGAAACAGCCCAATGAGAATGGATTCTTGGATAATGTGGCAAAAGCTCATGATGAGCAAGGCAGAATAATTAAAACCGGAGTTCCAATTACACCTCAAGTATCTGCCTCAGGAATGTGGTCAACGCCTACTGATATGTCAATATTTTTAATTGAAATTCAAAAAGCTTTAAATGGACAAAAAACAGAGGTGATTTCCGAAAAAGTAGCAAAGAGGATTACCAATATTGTAACATTAAAAGTGATGCGCGGATGGAGTTTAGGATGGGAACGTAGATATGGGTATGGTAATTTGGATTGGTTCTCTCATGGAGGGGCTAATACAGGAATAGGTGGCCATATCTATGCAACTATGAAAGAGGGAAAAGGAATTGTTATACTCGGTAATGGTCCAAATTCCGTTCGTATTCCGATTATAGATAAATTTAGAGATAACATAATAAGAACACATCAATGGGGCAAGCAACTCGAATGGAAAAATGTTCAGGAACTTCCTGATTTGTTATCGAAAAGAGTTAAAGGTCGTTATCAAGATATTAATTTTGGTGAAGTGTTTGAAATTAAGGAGTTGGATGGCAAGCTTTACGTTCCAAAATTTTGGAATGGTGTAAGAAATAATTTAATATATATTGGTGATGATGCGTTTATAACCAATGAAATTCCCGGTAAATTTAAATTTATTCATGCTAATGAAGGCGTAAAAATTCAATATTCAAGGGGTTCGCAAGCACCTCCGGAGGTTATGTATAAAGAGGTAGTTGGAAAATTACCGTATGAAATAGCTCTTGAAAATAATTACTCGGAAGCGTTAAGTGCATATCAAAGCCTAAAAAGCAATAACCCTCAAAGTTATATGGTTCAGGAATCGACAATAAATAGTTTTGGTTATCAGCAGCTTGGTCAAAAAAAATATGATATTGCTATTCTAATTTTCAAAATCAATACCGAATTATATCCAAGCAGTGCGAATACCTTTGATAGTTTAGGAGAAGCTTATATGGTAAAAGGTGATACACTAAATGCGATTAAATATTACAATAAGTCATTAGAACTCAATCCTAACAACAATAATGCTAAGGAAATGATTGATAAAATGAATAATTAGAAACTGGATCAATGAAAAGTGGTAAAATGATTTTTAGTATTTATTCTTATTAGAGATTTCCGGAATTGATTTCCTCAGTTTGTTCCTAAGCGGATAATCATCCGGCGGATAGCCCAAGGTTATTACCAAACCGATAGTTTTATTCTCAGGGATATTCAGTAACTCCTTGATACGGTTTTCGTTGAACCACCCGATCATGCAAGTGCCGAGATCTAACTCCGCGGCTTGCAGGCAAAAATGTTCGGTGGCTATTCCAATGTCAATTAAAGCCCACTCCTTATTTTTTATTTGACCGCCAATCTGCGTAATTAGTTTGGATTTCTCTAACACAATGACCGCAATGACAGGCGCCTGCAAAGCAAATTTATTGAAACTAACCGCCTTGCTGAAGGTCGCTCGAGCGACTTGATCTTTCAAATATTTTTCGTCAACAACGATGAATTTCCAAGGTTGGGAGTTGCTCGCGGAGGGCGCCAAACGGGCAGCTTCAAGACACCGATCTATTTTTTCCTTTTCAACCGGTTGGTCGGTGTATTTACGCACGCTTTGCCGGATTTTGATTAATTCTAATAATTCCATATAGGAAGTTAGGATCATAGCATGATAAAATTATAAGTATTAATTAGCATCAAATAATATGCTTAGAAGAAAAGATTATAAATATGTCAACTATCCTGAAATCGGAACTGTTTTCTTCGAGAAAAGCAGGCGGGCTAAAAGAGTAAGTATAGCTATCAAGTCACCTACGCAAGTCCGCGTTGCCGTTCCGCTACATATTTCGATCAAGCGAGCTGAAAAATTTGTGGAGCAAAAATTGAATTGGATCAAGGCTCGTGTTCAATCACTAAAACAAAAAACCAATGTATTGCAGGGAATTGACAAAAATACAAGCGCCGAAAGACAAGCGCTTGTTGAGCAAGTTGAATATTTTGCAGAACGCTATAATTTTAAATTCAACAAAATTATTGTACGAAAAATGAAATCGCGGTGGGGGAGTTGTTCTGAGAAAAATAATATCAGTTTGAATATCGGTTTGGTGAATCTGCCGCCCGAATTGCGTGATTATGTAATTTTACATGAATTGGTTCATACAACTATCAAAAATCACAGCGCTGAATTTTGGAGTAGATTGGCAAGCATTTTACCAAATGCAAAAGAACTGAATCGCCGACTGAATCGGGAGTTTGGATTGTTTGATACTGGATGTTAGATGTTGGATGATGGATATTGGGTATTGGATGTTGGATGTTAGGGATTGGGAATTAGTACCACCGCTTCGCCGTCAATTACCAAATTATCTTTGCTGTCCTTACAATAAGTTCTAAGCGTTACGATTGGTTTGTCTGCTCGAATGTCAATAATTTCAACGGTGGCGGTTATTTCTTCGCCGATCGGCACCGGAGCGGTGAACTTCAGATTTTGCCCAAGATAAATGGTGCCCTGCCCCGGCAATTGTTCTCCGAGTAGCCCCGAGAATAAACTTGCCGACAACATGCCATGCACGATACGCTGCTTAAATATCGAATTTTTTGCAAATTCGGCATCGAGATGCACGGGATTGCGATCTTCCGATAGAGCGGCGAACTTTTCTACATCCTGCTCGGTAAAGATTTTTGAAATTGAGGCAGTGTTGCCAATATATATTTTTTTATTCATATTAATTGTATGGTCAATTTATTGTCTTAAATTATACATTATTCGGAATGAGGAGACATCAATTATTTGATTATCGGGTTATTTTTTATCAGGTGTAACCTTAGATAAAAATGAGGAATTCCCCGATTGTGCGATAAAAAAACAACTCTCTATATTCATCACGCAAATATATGATGAAGAGCTATTTAACAGTTAGTCAAGCCCAAGGGTCGAAACTCACCCTTTACGGTTGTATGATTTTGTTATTATCCCCATACTAACATTAAAAACACACCCAACCACTCTTGGGCTTGCATAGCTCTCAAAATTTCCCACAAAAACCATTTCTGAATTTATTATCATATTGAAACTGTAGTAATTTGTCCGGTCTATATTTAATAACAATCAAGCACCGGAGTTTGCAGCATGTCAAATAAAGTTATGAATCGAATCAGTTTAATAATTATTTTGTTGAGCATGAGCTCATTAACAATTGCGCAGGAGCCGCTTGCGCCGCAGGATTTACTGCAGTTAAAAGCTGTACAGGAAGCCAAGCTCAGCCCGGACGGGCAATGGATTGCCTACACGATCAGTACGCCGCGCAAGGCGACGGATAAGCCGGGCGGGCATGATACCGATTTATATTTAATGTCGGTTGCTGATAAAGAGCCGATCCCGTTTGTGGCGGGCGACGATTATATATCGTCAATTCAGTGGAAGCCGGACGGCAGTCAAATTTCCTTCAGAATGAAAAGAGGGGATAAGGCTAAAAAGCAGGTTTGGAGCATTGCTTTGGGCGGCGGTGAAGCCCGGCAATTAACTGATTTTGAGACGAGCGTTATAAACTACAAATGGCATCCGGTGGAGAATAAGATCGGATTTACCGCCACGACACCACCGACCAAAAAAGAGCAGAAATTGAAGAAAAAAGGTTATCAGTTTATTTATTACGAAGAAAACCTGAAACATCGCAATTTGTATATGAAATGTTTGAAAGGTGAGCAGGAGCCAAAGCAATTGACGGAAGGCCGAACAGTTTGGGGCTTTGCGTTCAGTCCGGACGGCAAAACGATTGCCGCTGATATTTCACCGCAGAATTTGATTGATCATAGATACATGTTCCGTAAGATATATTTATTGGATGTTGAGACCTTGGAATTAGAACAATTAACCGATAATCCCGGTAAGCTGGGCAATTATGCTTTCAGCCCGGACGGGAAGAAATTAGCGTATTGTGCCGCATTAACAAGAAGTGACCATCAAGTTAGCCAAGCTCAGGTAATTAATATTGACGGCAGCGGACTTAAAAACCTCACGCCGGATAATTTTGAAGGACATGTACGATGGATCAATTGGAAAGATGACAATACAATCATGTACTATTCCAATGAGGGCGTTTGGCCTACCTTAAGTCTGATTAACGTGAAAGGCGGTGAGCGGGAAGTATTGCTTAATTCCGAAGATACGGGCATTATCTTTAATACACCTTCATTTACGAGCGATTTAAGCAAGTTTGTGTTTACCGGAAATACGCCGGCTCATGGATCGGAATTATTCTATTGGGAGGGCGCTAAGAAGCCGCACAGATTAACCGATTCCAATCCGGTTTTGGGCGAAAGGGAACTTGGCAAACAGGTGGTGTATAGTTACCAAGCCCGTGACGGGCAGGAAATTGAAGGAATGCTGATTTATCCGGTGAATTATAAGAAAGGTAAAAAACATCCGTTGATAATGATAGTTCACGGCGGACCCGAATCGAATTACTCAAACGGTTGGATGACCGGTTACGGCACGCCCGGACAGGTGTTAGCCGGCAAAGGTTATTTTGCCTTTTATCCCAATTACCGCTCAAGCACCGGCTATGGCTTGGATTTTGCCAATAATGGTCTCGGCGATCCGGCCGGCGTGGAATTCGATGACATCGCGGATGGCATTGATGCTTTGATCAAAGACGGTTATGCTGACAAGAAGCGGGTCGGCTTGGTGGGCGGTTCGTATGGAGGTTATGCCGCCGCGTGGTTCTCATCGTATTATACGGAAAAAGTAAAAGCCGTAAATATGCGGGTGGGCATCAGCAATAACATCAGCCGCAGAGGGACAACCGACATACCCTACGAGGAACAATTTGTGCATTCCGGCAAGCCGTTGGAAGAAATGTGGGAATTGAGCCTGCAGCGCAGCCCGATTTACTATGCCCATCAAAGCAAAACGGCGGTGTTGATCACCGGCGGAGCGGACGACACGCGCGTGCACCCCTCGCAGAGTTTGGAATATTACCGGCGTTTGAAAATGAACGACCACCCGGCGGTGCGTTTGGTGCAGTACCCGGGCGAGGGGCATGGCAGCCGTAAACAGACTTCGCAGATCGATCAACTCTACCGCACGCTCGATTGGTTTGACTGGTATGTAAAAGACGGTAAGCCGCTTGAGGGGCCCATGCCGCCTTTGGATATCAGTAAGTATTACGGATTGGAGCTTGAAAATTAGTGGACCGATTGGTCTTATTTGATTGACACTAATTTTCAATTATAATTAGTTTCCACCGTCAAAAAATAGTGTAAGGAGGTATAATGAAAACCTGTTTTTGCCGCACAATTTTAGCCCTGCTTGTCATCGTATTTGCCTGGTGGAATGTTACCTGGGCGCCAATTGCTTTAACAATCATCGGTGCAATTCTTGCCCTAATGGCTCTAACCGGTAGCAAATGCTGTTGCCAACCAAAAAAAGAAGAAGAGAAATAATACAGATATTATTTTGATTAAAAAGCCCCCAAATTGGGGGCTTTTTATTTTATACAATTGACTTTACACAATTTATATAATAAAATTAAATTTGTAGAAATATTCTATGGGAAATCTGTTGCTCGAATTAAAAACGAGAAAGCTTTATATACTCTTATGTAGTAGTTACAATATGGCAGGAGAAATGTCTAGAAGAGATTTTCTAAAAACAGCAGGAGTATTAGGCGGTGCTATAGCTTTTACACCAAAAACAATACTTAGGGGTAAAACTTTAGATGATGCTGTAATAAATCCTTTTCATCAACCAAATATAATTTATGATCAATTAAATAGTTATGGCGGTGGAGAGTATGATAGTATCCCTGGAATTAATCAAGCAGATATTGATGCTGCAGCAGCAGGAGCAAATGATTATAGATTAGATGTTAATGGAGATCAAGTAATTAATTTAGCAGATGCAAATATGCTTCAAGCATATAAAGATGGAAGCATAGGATATCTTCCAGGATATTGGAATTTTTTACAAAATAGGGGAGAAAGAGAATCTTGGCTTCAAAAAATGCTTGCTGTTGATAAGACAGACGAAAAAGAATATGTTAGTGGAGATGAAAACACAAGATGGATTTCTGGAAATTATGCTTCACAAGCTGTTATAAATTTTCATGGTTATGATGAAAATGCAGAAGGAAAAACACCTATTCCAAACAAATATGATAAATCTCAAAATGGTTTATTTAATATGCCTCTTTTTTATGTTCATAGTGCAAATTCAGATACAGGGGGTGCTCATGGTATGAATGCTATTTTAACAGGAGATAATCCTTTAGATTTTAATGATTGGTGTTTAATAGAACCTCAAACAGATTTAATTAATGTTCAACCTAATGGGGCAAGTGTTGGTAATAATGGTTTTGTTTACATAAAGAAAATATCTAATTTTGGCAATCCTTATTGGGGACAAGATTTTCCAATTGTTGAAAAAGTTATTGACTTTGAAATAAATTCTGGAAATGTTTTATCTGGAGACCCTAGTTCAAACCTTCTCTTATCAAGACCAACAGTTGGTGTTGAAGATGAGAAAAACTATGAAGTTGCTAGGAAATATGTTTTAGACAAAATTTATCCAAACCCTACAAACTCTCAAGCTACAGTTCAGTATAATCTTCCTTCAAGAAGTAATATTTCTATAGATGTTTATGATATTCTTGGTAAAAAAGTTAATACTTTAGAAAAAGGATTACAAGAGCCTGGATCACATAATGTTCAGTGGAATGCAAATAATCAACCCTCTGGTGTTTATAATGTTATTTTAAGAAATGAAAACCAAATTCTTGATAAAAAGAAAATAACAATTTCAAAATAAAAATTATTTCTTTTTTCTTTTAATAAACTCTTCTCACTCTTTGTTTACCCTAAAGTGGAGATGTTCGTAGGATAATGGTGAATATTTGTTTATGAAATATTTTATTGTTTGGTAAAAACAATCAGCATAAATAAATTTAACTATTCTAATGGTTTTCGTTTTTCCTTTTTATGGCAAATATTTTAGAAATTATTAAATTATCTAAATCTTTTGGTGAAAACCTCGTTCTGCAAAATGTAAATCTGAAACTGCAAAAAGGGGAAATTTGTACTTTAATCGGGGGTAATGGCACTGGAAAAACTACCCTTTTTAACTTGATCACCGGTTTTGTGCGACCTGAGCAGGGCGCAATTAATTATAATGGTAAGGTGCTGAACAAAATTAATCCGGTGAGAATTAACCAACTTGGTGTTACGCGCACTTTTCAGGATTTGCGTTTGATAACTAACCTCACTGTTAAAGAGAATATCCTATTATCATTTAAAAATAATCAAGGTGAAAAGTTGGTTAACTCCTTATTACCGCAATCTGTTTTAAAAGAGCATTATCAAAAATTTTCTACGAAAGCTGACGAAATTCTGCACAAGATCCATTTGGCCGGAGTTGTTGACAGCTTAGCAGGAGAAATATCTTATGGACAACAAAAACTGCTGACGTTAGGCTGCTGCATCGCCAATAATGCGGAATTATTATTATTGGACGAGCCGGTAGCCGGAATTGACAAGGATAATTACCAACGTATTTTGAGTGTCATCAAGCAATTAAAGCGGGATGGTAAAACTATCTTACAAATTGAACATAATAGTGAATACAACCAAACTTTGTCCGATAAGATTTGGTTTTTTAATAAGCACCGCGTGACTGAGTTTGATGATTATAAAGACTTTTTAGCCAACAAAACAGTGCAAGAGGCGTATCTAAATTGAAGACACTAATGAGACACGGATTGCACTGATTAACACGGATAAAATAATGAATGATAAATTATTGTATAAAGATGAAACATACAAAATTATCGGTGTTTGTATGGAAGTCCATAAGATATTAGGAAAAGGGCATAGCGAAGTTGTCTATAAGGATGCTGTAGAATATGAATTTAAATTAGTAGATATTAATTTTGAACGTGAGAAGCAATTTAAGATTAATTACAAAAATATTATTTTGCCCCATCACTACTATGCTGATTTTGTTGTATTCGATAAGATAATATTGGAGGTAAAAGCAATAGAATCCTTGACCAAAAGTCATGTAAAACAAACTTTGAACTACCTTGCTGCCTCAAAATTGAAATTAGGTTTATTAGTCAATTTCGGCGAAGATAGTCTAAATTATAAAAGAGTAATCTTATAAATATTTTAGTGTAAATTTGTGTAATCTGTGTCTATGTTAGAAGTCAAAAACATCTCAGCCGGTTATGGAAAGAAGCAGGTGCTTTACGATGTGTCTTTCAATATTAATGCGGGTGAAATAGTTCTGCTCACCGGTGGGAATGGTTCCGGAAAAAGCACAGTCTTAAAGTGCATTTATGGTTTACTGACCTTGTGGGGCGGGGAGATATTTTTTAACGGAGAAAACCTCGCCGGCTTCAAAACATCTGATATGATCAAAAATGGTATTGTTTACATCCCGCAAAAAAATAATTATTTTGAAAATTTAACAGTGCAGGAGAACTTAGAAGTAAGCGGCTCAATTTATTCAGCGACTGTTTTAAAGAAAAAGATTGACACATTATACAAAGAAATACCTAAATTATTTGCACAAAGAAGGCGAACGCCTTTTAACTTAAGTGGTGGGGAGAGACAACTATTGGCATTTGGAATGGCGCTAATTCATGAACCGAAATTGATTTTGTTTGATGAGCCGTTAGCAGGTTTGGATAATACAAAAACCAATATTATTATTGATAAAATTGTAAAACTGAATCAAGGGAAAAACATCGAATTTTTAATCATTGAGCATCGCAAAAATTTTTCATTTGATAATATATATACTGAAATTCAATTAAAATTAGGAAAAATTGATATAAACTAATTAGAAGGGATATAAGAATGAGAAAGATAATTTTAATAATATTTAGTATCCTTTTATTGTTTTCTTGTCAAAACAAGAAGCAGGAAACAATTAAAATAGGAGCTATTTTTTCAATGACTGGAAATGTAGGTGCCTATGGACAGAGGTCAAATAAAGGATTCTTAACAGCAGTTGATAAAATTAACAGCGAAGATGGAATAAATGGAAAATATGTAACTGCTATTGTAGAAGATGCCGGTTCTGATTCAAAAAAAGCATTATCTGCTTTCAATAAACTTGTGAATGTTGATAAAGTGAATGTTATTATTGGTGATGTTTTGAGTAGTACAACAATGGCAATCGTCCCTCTATTGGAAAAGGAAAATGTGCTTCTATTTGCGCCGGGAGCTTCTCATCCTGATCTAAAAGGAGCTAGTTCTTTGTTTTTCCGTAATTGGACACCTGATGATTTTGATGGCGCCGCCATGGCGCGCTATATACTATCTGAAGGCAAACGTGAAGTATCTGTATTAGTACAAAATTCTGATTATACTTTAGGACTTTCCAATGCTTTTAAATCTGAATTTGAAAATCTAGGAGGCTTGGTGACTGTGATTGAACAGTTTGAAACCAATATGAACAATGCTAGATCACAACTTATTAATTTAAAAGAGCAAAATACTAATAACATTTTCTTAATTGGTCAATCTAGAGAAAATGGTATCATTTTAAAACAATCGAAGGAAATGAATTTTAATCCTAATTGGTATGCGAATTTAACTGTTGAAACACCTGAATGCCTTGAAATTGCCGGAAGTGCGGCAAACGATGTAGTGTTTTCAACTCCTGCATTTGATATTGATTCTGAGAATGACAATGTGTTAGAGTTTAAGAAATTATTTACTAACAAATATGATGAAGAACCTGAAGCAACTGTGGGACACGCTTATGACGCTGTGCTAATTGTAGCAGAAGCTATGAAAAATGAAGTTGAAACTCCTATGGGAATTGCAAATTCTATTAAGAATATTTCAAACTTTCCCGGAGTAACAGGAATTACATCATTTACTTCAGATGGTGATGTTGTAAAAAATGTTTTTATTAAAAAAATCGAAAATGGAAAATCAAAATTAATAAAGGAATTTAATTTTTATGAAAATGCAAGTATTGAATAAAAAAAATATGGAATTAGAACCTGAATTAAAACTACAAGATGAACCCAAGCAAGAACTCAAAGATGAACCAAAACTATTGGAATACTATAAACAAACAGTTGAATTTTATGAACATATAGCTGATTGTTACAATTTAATATATCCTGATCATATAAAGGAGTCTAAGCGTCTTTTTATGGAGCTGGAGCAATTATTTAAAGAAAAAGGGATTAGAACAGCTCTTGATGCAGCCTGTGGTATTGGCTATGATATGAGTTTACTGTGCGAAATGGATATAGAGGTTAGTGGAATAGACATTAGCCAAAGTATGGTATCTAAGACAATTTCAAATTTTAAAAATAGTTATGAAATAAGCCCAATAGTTAAACAACTTGACGTGAGACTATTAACAGAATCAATATTTGATAACAAATTTGATTTAGTAGTATTTAGGGGAAATACTTTTTCTAATATTCTGCCAAATGAAATTCCTTTAGTATTAGAAAATTTATTGAGTGTGGTAAGTGACGATGGAATACTATTAATTGATTATAGAGATGGCAATGAACAGATATTAGAAAATAAACAATTTGAATTACGCGGTTTATTTTGCGATAAAGATAAGGGACAATTACTTGATTCGTATTATTTTATAACGCACTCAAAGAAATTAAATATTCCTTACAATGTTGAAGCAAATGTAAATCTACTCCTCTTTAATGAAACTAAAGAAAAGATTAAAAAGAAGTGGAGTATTAAATCACATTATGTTGATCCAAACATAATTAATAACTATCTTAAGAAAATCGGTACACCTTATCAATATGTTAAAAATGTTGAGGGGTTACCTTATTTAAGAACAATAATTATAACTAAATAAATGTTAGATTCAATACATCAATTAATCATAAAACAATGTGATGATTTAACAAAAGATTTACATACTATTGACGATTTCCCCAAGACAAATATTGTATTATTTTCAGTATTCAATGAAGAAAAAATCCAAACCAAATACTATTGTATTTATGATACAATTAATGGATGTGAAAGTATTGATCAAAAAAAATTAGTCACTGAAATAATACATTGTTATCCAAAGAATGTCTTGGAGAAAAGTATACTTAAGGTGGCGGAAGAAGTCAAAGAAAATGAAGAGTATAATTACTTGAATACTTTGGTATGCTTTACCGATTTTTTAAACGTTATTCGGGGAAAATTTTACGATGATAAGCAAATTAAGTATATTCAAAAAACGCTTGATGTCTTAATTAAATTACTACAAGCCATTAATTTTAAGAATAGCATTGTGTCTGAAAATATAATGGATGAAACTAATACTGATCCTTTTCGGATGCTCACTCCTGCTAGCCTGTTCTCAAATTTATTACTTGAAGGAATTAAAGACAATCGAACATACCATTTGGACTTTGTATTAGGTTATTTAATAGAAGAAATCATATTTCAAGGTAGAATATTTTATATTTACAATATTAAGTATAAAGATATACCTGTTGGTTCATTTGTTTTTCGTTCGCCTCGAAATTGTGCAAGAGAAGTATTTAATCGTAAATATATGTTTAATAAAACAAAAGATCTAATCATTACTGAATTGGAGAATATTACCGGAGCACCGAGTGAAATTAGAAAATTACTTTGGGACAATACTTCACACATTAATACTGAGTTTATTACTCCATATGAAGAAAGAGCAGTGTCCTAATGAATATAAAAACGCAGCGTACAGAGTTCAGGAATAGATGGAGTAAAATAGATCAAGACATTGAGAGAAACGAAGGTGATTTCCAGAATAGTTACATAGACAAAATGATTTCATTTATAAATCCGTTATATGGAAAAGACGCTGTCAACACCTGTAATAATTTATTATTAGATTTATTAGAATTAGAGAAAGATATTCGCAATTACCTAATTAATAATAGAATTGAATTATTGAAAACTAATGATAATATGGTAGAAAAATCTTTTATTGATGTGATCTTAAATGATACTGAAAACAGGATAAAACTATTGTCAGGAATAGGCACAAAATTAAGTGTTGAATTATCAATCAACAATTCAAAATTTGCAATAACTATTGCCGTTATATCATTAGTATTGAGTATGATTTCATTTTTTATAGTTTGATATTTATCAATAATGTGTTATGAAATATAAATTAGACGCGATTAAAGAAATTGCAAACACAATTTATACTCAAATCAGAAGTAATCTTCCAAAAGGTAACTTTATATTATTTGCAAAAATTGGAAGTAACTTTTCACAATATATCAACATATATAGATTCTATCAGAAAGAAAGCATTAATTCATCCGATATTATAAATAATATAAATAAATATATGCTTAATCATATAGATAAAGTAAGAAGTTGTTTTGAAAGTGATACTGATTATTTAAGTAATGATGTATTGACATCAAATGAGTTGCTTAATTTCAGATGTGCTGTAGATACTTATTTTAGCGGACATAATTTATTACCAAGAAATCAATGTGGTCAAAACTTCCTGAAGATAACTTTTGATTTGCTTTGTAAAATTAAGTTTTATCATAGTTTGTTGATAAAAAAACAATTTTTATCATATGACAAAACTCACTCATCGATGTTAAGATTGAACACGCCTCTGCAAAATGAACAGAAGTATAAACAAGACTTTATTTTAGGTATGCATTTAGAAAATATGTTATTTGTTGGTGAAACAATACATTTTAAATATATCAGACTGAATAATGCTGAGAATAAACCTATTAAAGGTGCATTTATCTTTTTTAGTGATAGGGATAGATATGATGAGCCAGATTATATAGATGATAGAATAAAGTTGGATGAAAACAAAGTGCTGATTGAATCTGAGAATTTTTGCAATACAAATAATAATGGAAATTGATAAAATAAAAACAGAATATAAAGAAATAATAAACGATCCAAAGTTTTCTTCGAGTGGTCCATTTAGTATTTGTCCGTTTAAATATCATGGATTTATAAAAAAACTTCGAGAACTTGAGAAAAAATGCAGGGAGCTAATTTTTTATTTAATAGATACAGAATCAGATTTTCAGGATATAGATTCCGAATCTAATAGAATGTATATTGAAGCAGAAAAATACATTGATGCAATTAATTATTATATCCATGCTAAGACTTTTGAAAATACTATTGCCAATGTTCGTTTTGTAATATTGATTGCATTAATTTCAATTCTTGTTTCGCTATTATGCTAAGTTTGATACAATTAATTTTAAATATAATAGCATTTCTTTCTATTATAATTATAATATCATATTCATTCACACTAATCTATTATACAACCAAATTCTTCCACCTTGCCCACGCCGCAATTATAGTTTTTGGGGCTTATTTTACTTATTTATTTTCGCAGCAAATGCAAATAGGATTGTGGTTTGCTATACCTTTAGCAATTATTTTAGCAACCGTAATGGGCGCGCTAATTGAAATTGTTTTATACAATCCGCTGCGCAAACGCGGGGCAATTCCGTTAGTGTTTTTGATAACTTCGCTTGGGCTGTACATAATCCTGCAAAATATAATTTCACTGCTGTGGGGCGATGATACCAAGTCCATCCGTACCGGACCGGTGGAGATCGGCAATGAGTTTTTGGGTGCTTACATAACCGATATTCAGATCATTACCATTGGAGTCAGCATTGTTTTATTTGTGGCAACGCTGCTTTTTATTAAATACACGGCGGTCGGTAAAAATATGCGGGCGGTTTCTTCCAATGCAGAATTGAGTAATATTTTCGGGATTAATTCCGATGCGGTTATTCTGTGGTCATTTGCCGTCGGTTCCGCCTTAGCGGCGATAGCGGGAATTTTAGTCGCTTTCGATACCGATATGACGCCCACAATGGGTTTTAATCTGCTGCTGTATGGCGTAGTAGCGATGATAATCGGTGGCGTAGGGAGCATTACCGGTTTAATTGGCGGAGCATTTTTGCTTGCCACGGCACAGCACCTTGGTGCTTATTATATTGACAGCAAGTGGATGGATGCTATTGCTTACATAATTTTGATATTATTTTTAATCTGGAAACCACTTGGGTTTAGTGGTCGGCGGTTGAAGAAGGTCGAGATATAGACACGAATTACACTAATTAGCACTGATGAAAAAAATACATACAATAACATTGTCATTGCGAGGAGCGGAGCGACGAAGCAATCCCCTTACGTTCAGAGATTGCTTTGCTCAACTCTGTTTCGCTCGCAATGACAATACTGTTTCTATTAATTAACGTAGATGAATAATAAATTAGTAAAATATGATGGACTTGTTTCTGCAATAGAAACTTTACTGAGTGAGGCGCGCCAACACGTTGTTCGGGAAGTAAATCAGACTATTATTTTTACTTATTGGCACATCGGCAGGTATATTGTCGAATATGAACAGGGTGGCAAGGAACGTGCTGAGTATGGCGCAGCTTTGCTCAAACGATTATCTCAAGATTTAACAAAATCGTTTGGGGAAGGATATTCTTATAGAAATTTACAAAAGTACAAGAAATTTTTTATGTTATTCCCAATTGTGCCGACAGTGTCGGCACAATTAGAAAATGAAAAATGGTCCACACTGTCGACCAAATCCAATACCGGAAAATTGCCGACAGTGTCTGCACAATTCAGTGAGAAAGTAATTGCTTCCATTCCAAAATTAAATTGGTCACATTTTGTACGACTTTTAAGTGTCAAAAGTGAAGATGAACGTAATTTTTACCTAATCGAAACAGCGGAAAATAATTGGTCAGTACGGGAATTAGACCGACAAATCAATAGTTCATTATATGAAAGACTGCTATTGAGTAAAGATAAAAATGGAGTAAAAGAATTAGCTGAAAAGGGGCAAATTATAGAAAATGTTCAGGATACACTAAAAGACCCCTACGTATTGGAATTCTTGAATCTTGATGAATCTTATAAATACTCTGAAAATGATTTGGAAACTGCAATTATCAGCAATCTTGAAAAATTTATATTAGAATTAGGAAAAGGTTTTTCTTTTGTTGCCCGTCAAAAACGTATTTCAGCCGGTGCGGATCATTTTTATATTGATTTGGTTTTCTATAACCGCTTATTAAAATCCCACATATTGATAGACTTGAAAATAGGAAAACTAAAACATCAGGATATTGGTCAAATGCAGATGTATGTAAATTATTACGATCGGCAGATCAAGACTGACGAAGAAAATCCAACCATTGGTATTTTGTTGTGTAAAGAGAAAAACAAATTTGTAATTGAATACACTTTGCCCGAAAATAACAAGCAAGTCTTTGCTAAAGAATATCAGTTGTATTTGCCGCAGAAGGATGAATTGAATAAATTATTAAAAAAATACTTAGATGAGCCCAAAGAAAGCTTTGGCTAAATTACCAAAGAGTAATCCTATGAAATCTTCTTGTCAATTAATTTTTGTGTTAATTCGCGAAATTCGTGTCTAGTGTCTTGGAATATTTACTACACATACTAATCTTAATTGTAATCTATATAATTCTTGCGCAAAGTTTGAATTTGGTCGCCGGTTATTCAGGTATGATCTCTCTCGCTCACGCCGCTTTTTATGGAATTGGCGCATACACAACAGCGTTACTATCAGTTAATTTCAATTTCCCATTTGTTGCAACATTGCCGATTGCAATGGTTTTGAGTGGAATTTTGGCTTTTATAGTTTCAGTGATTGCTCTCCGTACAGTTGATGATTATTTCATTATCATAACACTTGGAATTCAAGTGGTAATATTTTCGCTAATGAATAATTGGATGACCTTAACGAGAGGTCCATTGGGTATTCCCGGCATTCCGCCGATTTCATTGTTCGGATTTGAAATAAACGATAAAATACCATTTCTGATCTTGTGTATTATCCTTGCCGGAATTGTGTATTATTTATTAAAAAATATTACATCATCACCGTTTGGTAGAGTATTAAAAGCCCTCAGTGAGGATGAAATTTTTACACAAAGTCTTGGGAAAAATGTTTACCAAGCAAAGATAATCTCCTTTACTCTTGGCGCAATGTTTGCTTCAATTTCCGGTGTGCTATATGCACACTATATTTCCTATATTGATCCTACAAGCTTTACGATTGATGAATCAATTTTCATTCTTTCAATTGTAATCATTGGTGGTATGCGCAATTTGTGGGGTAGCGCCGTTGCTGCAGCGTTTTTAATTATACTGCCTGAATTATTGCGCTTCTTGGGTATGCCCAATAATATTGCTGCCAATATGCGCCAAATTATTTACGGAGCGATATTAATTTTTGCTATGTTCAAGTACAGTAAAGGATTTGTAGCAGAAAGAACCAATAGCGCTTAAGCAAGCAATAGGAGGGGGAATCCGTAAAAATTCCCCCTATATACATTATTAAATAGGTTTTACCGGTACATAAATATCTACAAGATGTTTACCTTCCGGATGTTCTTTAGGATCGTTCATATACATCTCAAAGCATGGTTTGTCATCAGGCACAAAACCGCTGTCCGGTAACCATTCGCCCATTAATTTCTCCCAAGCGGCGGCGTATTCATCGGGATTGATTTCAAAACTACCGACGGCATATTTACCCCCGGCAACAACCATTTTACCGATTTCACCATCAACTTCCGTATCCTCAGGAATTGTAATGCAAACATCCAACCTTAATTTGCTATCCTCGGTGAGATTGGGATCATCGTAATAGATGGACATCATACCGGTTTCGGGGAAATTTAATAGATCGCGTGGACCGGCCCATTTGAATAATTTGGTAAACAAATTTTCAAATAACTCCGAATTTCCCTGATACGGTCCGATATGCCGCAAATAGGCGACAGTCGTATCGTCTAATTTTTTTACTTCAACTTTCATTTTAATTCCTCTTTTTTGTTTTGAATTTGCACCGTCAAAATAGGGAGGAATTTGGCCAACTGCTTTTCGATCCTTGCTTTCCGTTTTACTATTCTTGCTATTTTTTAATCCGCTTTGGCGATACGCACTGGCGCTCATTCCAAAATATTCATTGAACGATCGCGAGAATTGTGATGAACCGGAGAAACCGCAATTCAATGCGATCTCCGTGATTGATGACTTGGGATAAGCAATTAACTGTGTCGCTGCTTTTTCTATCCGCAACCGTTTGATGAATGAATTTAGTGTTTCACCGACCATTGCAGTAAAAATGCGGTGAAAATGAAATTTAGAAAAATGGGCAACCCGGGCTAATGATTCTAAATCGAGTTGCTCTTCAAGATGATTCTGAATATAATCAATTACGCGATTGATACGCCCGATATATTCATCACGATACTTTGAATTCACCGCCGCGTAAATCCTTTGGACAGGACACCAAAAATCAGTAAAGCAATAGCAAAGAGTATAGCTCCGGTAGCGCTGATTATGAGTTTGAGTATTAATAATATGGCTAATATCAGAGATGTGATCAATATAAATATTCCTGCTGTGAGAGCTTTCATGTTAAACCTGTTTAGTTTATTTTCGATTTCTTATTTATTAATCTTGCTATTGGCTTTAGCATGTAATTAAGTAATGGGACCTTTTTGAGTTTGTGGTAAGCATTTTGATATCTTAATAAATGATTGGTCATTATTGTTAGGTTTTTCTTCGCAATATCCTGGGCTCCATAGTCGTTAATAAGTAGTGAAGTTTCAATTATTACTTTTTCGCGCTCTGCTGTGTTTTTTGCCCGATCATGTATTAATGCGTGGGCAATTGGATGATCAATTTTTTTAAATTCAAATTGTTTGGCAATTTTTAACCAAAGATCAATATCCATGCTATATTCTAAATCTATATTTAACGGTCCAGCGGTTTCCCAAGCTTTCCTGCTAAAGAAACAGGCCGGTTGCATGAAATGCGAGTAATGTACCCAATCTAATAAAGCCTCAAAAGTTAGTTCAGGTACATTAGGTGTATAGATAATTTTATCATTCGAATCTACTTTGTGTCCTATTCCGACAATTGCCCCGACTTTTTCCGTCCAGTTAAAATTGGCAACTTTCTCAAGCACATTTTCCAAAAGATAATCATCACTATTTAGCCAACCTAAAATATCACCCGAGCTCTTTTCAAATCCCTTATTGATTGCATCAGACTGTCCTTTGTCCGGTTCACTCACCCAATAATCTATCTTGTCATTATATTTTTTAATAACATCAACGCTATTATCGGTACTAGCCCCATCAATCACGATATATTCCAAATTTGGATAGTCCTGAGAGAGGACGGAAAGAATGGTGCGCTCAATATATTCGCCTTGATTGTAGCTTGGTGTAACAATAGTAATTTTAGGTTTTTTAGTCATGGCTTTGATTTTGTTTTATTTATCTACACGTTTAACTTAATAATTATTGCGAATAAAAAAATAACATTATAGAAATTTTCAATATTATTTTAACAGTAATATTTTAGTAGAATCAATCACTTACGTTTGAATGTTAATAGTAAAAAAGATATGAGCACAAATATTCCGGCAGTTATTGATTTCCTATTAATCTTTTTTGTTTAGATATTCTATCTCCAAAAATGTGAAATAATTTAATTTTGACCGATAAGGGATTCGGCAGGGATACCCAAATTTTTATTCAAGCTGCGAATCATTTTTACAGTTAAATCTCGTTTTCGATTTAAAATTTCTGATACACGGTTTGCCCCGCCAAGTATTTTTGCTATATCTTTATTTCTTAATCCCAATTGCTCCATTCTAAATTTAATTGCCTCAATCGGATCAGGGGGAAATATTTTGTAGTGTTTATCTTCATAATCATCAATAAGGATTAAAAGAATACTTAGAATGTCTCCTTCGGCAGAATTAGCTTTGGCATCCCAAAGTTCTTCAACTTGCTTTAATGCGTTCTTATAATCTTTTTCTGATTTGATGGGTTTAATATTCATATTCATTGCTCTTTTATTTAAATTGTGTTTGCATCAATTTTATCATATTGTTCATGAGTACCAATAAACCTTATATATACCATAAAATAATCATAATTTATTTTCACAACTAATCTGTATTTATTGCCGGCAATATTAAATACTACTCTACTATTTTTTAATATACTTGCGTTCCTATATAATTTCTTTATATCACTTGGATTTTTCCATGAAGCAGCTTCTGCCTCTTGATACCATGCTCGCAGTGCTTGTTCGGCATCTTTATAATTTTTCCAAAAATCACTTAATGTTTTCCGTGATATTATCCACATAACGCAATTGAATATAATAAGTTCCCATATTGGGAACAAACAATATTTAGAAGATATTCGAGTAAATTGGTTAATAAATTATCCAAATCCATTTTAATTCAAGTACAACAATAAATTTTACCACCCCTCAATCCCCTCCTAAATTAGGAGGGGAAGCGCAGCCCGGGAGGTATTTTCAATTAAATATTTATAATATTAATGGAAAGATAATAGATGAAATTCCTATTAATGTAACAGTACCCGGTTTCTATAGTATTGACTGGAATTCACCGCTTAGTAAATCCTCTGGATAGGACACCAAAAATCAGTAAAGCAATAGCAAAGAGTACAGCTCCGGTGGCGCTGATTATGAGTTTGAGTATTAATAATATGGCTAATATCAGAGATGTGATCAGTATAAATATTTCGCAGTTATTACTTTCATATTAATCTTTTTTATTTAGATATTCTATCCCCCAAAAATGCGAAATAATTTAATTTTGTGTAGTAATTGAAAAAGGAAATAGCATGTTGCACGAAATATTTGAAGTCCTTGAACACGCCTTAATGATCACCGGTTTTGTATTCGTAATGATGCTGATCATAGAATATATTAATGTTCAAACGCGGGGAATATGGCAGGAAAAGCTAGCGCGAAACAAATGGCAGCAATATCTTTTTTCCGCTCTTTTGGGAATTATTCCGGGCTGCTTGGGTGCTTTTACCGTGGTAACGATGTACTCGCACGGGCTGCTTTCCTTTGGAGCGATCGTGGCCGCGATGATCGCAACCAGCGGCGATGAAGCTTTTTTGCTGTTCGCCACCATTCCCAAAACAGCGATAATTATTTCAGTAGTTTTATTCATAATCGGAATTGTAACCGGTTTCATAATTGATAAATTCGTTGATTCGGAAAAATTTCGATTCAGAATGGCCGGCAATAAGTTACCTATGCATCAAGAGGATACACACCAACATCACCCCAAAGATTCATTACTTTCACTTTGGAAACAACCTTCAATTTATCGGATATCGTTAGTTGCCATTATTGTGTTATTATTATTCTTGGTGATCACCGGTCGAATAGCCGGACACGAAGAATTATGGATTAGGAATTCTTTGCTAATTGTGATTAGCATTTCATTATTAATTGTGTTGACTGTGCAGGAACATTTTCTGAAAGAACATCTGTGGGAACATGTAACCAAAGTTCATATTCCCAAAATATTTTTATGGGTATTCGGGACATTGTTCATAATCCATATTCTGTTAGACCATTTAAATGTCAATGCGCTAATATCAGACAATTTGTTAATTGTATTGATCGTTGCCGTGCTTATAGGAATAATCCCGGAATCCGGTCCGAATTTTATTTTTATCACACTATTTGCTCAAGGCACGATACCATTCAGTATTCTATTAGCCAACTCAATTTCGCAGGATGGCCACGGTATGCTGCCGCTGTTAGCTGAATCGAAACGGAGTTTCATTGCTGTTAAAGCGGTTAATGTATTGGTTGCACTTGCAGTTGGTGGACTTGCCTATTTGATAGGCTTATGATTCTTATTTTTTCTGCGCATAACCAACAGTTTCAAACGGATTGATCAGGGTTGTCATTATATTGGATAGATGACTGCCGATCCGTTTTAAATAGCGGGCATAGAGCACAACCGAAGCGGCTTTGGATTCTGATCCGAATGTGATCTTTTCTTTAATAATTTGATCTACGAGTTTATCCGATGTCTTGGCAACCATTTTCCGATGAGTGGCAACCAATTCGCCGGCAACTTCCGAATCCTGCGAGTGAATGGCTTCCATAGTTTGATCGAATCTGCTTAATACTTCCTCTTCGATCATTTTCAGATCTTCGCTGATCTTCTCAACTTTAAGTGAATCAGGATTGCTGATCGCCAGGTCCAAGATATTCTTGCAGTAATCACCAACCCGTTCGATATCAACTACCATATTGATCAAAACTAGCCCATTGGGAATATCGGTGGCGTCATCCTGCAAGACTAAATGCGTCATAACTTTTTTACGTATTTCACGCTGAAAATCATTGATCTCTTTATCGCGTTTCTTAAGCGCAATTAAAGTTTTTTCTTTCTTGTGTTTCCGCAGCATTTGTATTGATTGTACAAACATCTCGCGGGATAATTGCAGCATCTCGTAAGAGTTATCCCAGGCTTCCACAAGGAGGTCATCGGATTTCCAAATTTTGATTAATTCTTTCCACATATTAAATAATTCCTATGTTAAAAATATGAAGAACACCGGTATAAAGTGTATCAAAATATATATGATAACAAAAAGAGTTAAATTACGGGTTGATTCACCCGCTTTATTGCCAACCCATATCGCCAAATTGATTGGAATAAACTTAAAAGGATAGAGTAATACAATTCCGAAAACATTAAAGGCTAAATGCGAGAAAGCTACCGTTACGGCAATATGATTTTGCGTGGTCATTGCAGCCAAAAGGGCGGTTACGGTTGTGCCGATATTAGCGCCGAGCGTATAAGGGAATAATTGAGCCACAGTGATAATACCGGCTCCGGCAAGCGGTATTATTAGTGAAGTCGTAACCGAACTGCTTTGGACGATGGTGGTGATTAAAATACCAAATACAAAACCGATCAGAGCATTTTTGAACAGATATTTATTGACAATTATTTCAAGCTTAGTTATCACAAGTGATCGAATTACTTTCACTAATCTTGTCAATGAAAAGAATAAAAGGAATAAGGAAAAGATCAGTAAAAGGATATTGCTCAGTGGTAGCAAATCAAAAAGTGCACTCAGCAATTTTATCGCCGGATCAAGAATATATTTAAGCGGATTAAATGCTTCATAACCACCGGCGCCTGAGAAAACAGCCTCTAACCAAATTGCAGTTTTTTTAATAGGTTGAAAAAATATTTCAATCGGAAAGAGCACCATCACTGCCATAACATTAAAAAAGTCATGCACAATACTTGCGCCAAAGGCGCGTTTAAATTCAACACGATTAGTGATGTGCCCGAACGATACCAAAGAGTTGGTAATCGTAGTGCCGATATTCGCGCCCATAATTATCGGTATGGCAGTATCAAGCGTCAATGCACCGCCGGCAACCAATCCGACTACAAGCGAAGTCGTCGTGGATGAACTTTGGATCAGGCTTGTCGCCACAATACCAATTATCAAACCGGAGAATGGATTTGATGTCATTGTAATCAAAGCCTCGGCAAATTCTTTACCGAATGATTTAAAGGTATATCCCAAAAGTTTAATACTTAATAGGAAAAGATAAAGAATGGCGATGATCAGTATCGCCCGCAGAAATGCCTTTACTGTTTTATTGTCTAATATACTTGCCAATTGAATCTTCTATTGTCATGTAGGGCGCGAAATATTACAATTATAATATGGGCAATTAAAGCAATTATCCAGTTCTAACACAAATCTAACAAATTGATTTATATTGACAATATTAGAACTCCCGCAACGGCGATTACCGCTCCGGCGATGGCTCTCGGTGAAACGTGTTCCTTACCGATTAGTACCACTGAAGGTATGATTAAAATGGGGACAAGCGCCGTAATTGTTGAGGCAACTCCGGCAGTGATGTAATGCAGAGCAAGTAGCGATAAAGAAACACCTAAGAATGGTCCTACGAATGCTCCGCCAAACATAAATCCCATCGCACTTTTATGTTTCAAGGCTTTGAATACATTTTTCCATGATTTCCTTAATGAAATTATGATCATAAAGCCAATCGTTCCGGCGATTACCCTGATTTGGGTTGCTGCAAAAGGATCCAAATATCCGTCATTTGTCAGCATGCCGTATTTACTCAAAATATAACCGGCAGCTTGACCAAACGTACCTAAAAATGCAAATATTACACCGCTTACCGTAATTGTTCTGACTTTGCGTTTACTGTTTTGATTATCAGATTTCTCTAAGATAACCAAACTCACACCTGAAAGTGTAATTATCATTCCGAGCCATTGATAAAGTAAATATTCTTCGTTTAGGAAAGTCAATCCGAGGATGGCGGAAATCGGCGCTGTGAGAGTCATAACCAACATCGAAATTCGCGGCCCGATATCAACAAAGGCTTTGAACAAAAATAAATCCCCCAAAGCAAAACCGACAATGCCGCTTAATCCAAGCCAGATCCAAGCGTGCCGGGAGAAATCAGTCGGGAAAGGAGTTCCATTTCGGATTGACAACAGAATTATGAATAATCCCAAAGCCATTACTAATCTGATTAAATTAACCGGCAGGGCGCCGACCCGTTTGCCGGCTGCTTCAAAAAACTGTGAACCGAAAGTCCAACATAATGCTGTTCCAAAAGCTGCCAGTTCACCAAAATAATTACTGATCATTTATCTTCCACTTTTTGCCATATATCAAATCGTCCAAATAAACCATCAATCTGTTGAATAATGGAAAATGTTTCACAATAAATCTGATAGTATTATGCAGCAAATTATTCTTGTGAGAAAAGGGACAAGTGGCCATGCAAATTCCGCAGTCAGTTCCATATTTCCGCCAGATTGCATAACATTTTTCAACATTAGTGGGCCACTTTTGCACACCGTTAACAACCAACTTTCCGTTTGATGTGAGTGCCCTTGACGGGCAATTATCGGAGCATTTTTTGCATACCGCACAGAATTTATCTGCTCCCAACGGAACCGGCTTGTTGTATTCGAGCGGTATATTGGTGGAAATTGCTCCGATCCTCACTCGACTGCCGTATTTATTAGCAATTAATATATTATTTCTTCCTAATTCTCCTAAACCGGCTTTAATTGCGAGGGGCGGCAGGATTAAGTCATAATGAGCATCATAATGGGCTTTGGCATCAAATCCAATCTGCTGTACTATTTTTTCTACAATTTTTGAAATCGATGCTGCTTTATAGTATTGCCTTGCCGATTCAAAGATCGTGTGAGCTTTGGGTGCGGCTTGCATATTGCTGTAATCCATTTCCACAAGAAAGACAATTACATGGGGATGTTGGAGTTGAATCCTTGTTCCATAATCTGAGTCGAAGCGACCTTTATGACTGTAAACAAATTCTTGATCCAAATCGGTAAAACCAGCGGCAACTCCGCCCAATTCAATAATTATTTCTTTGATTGGTTTGGAAATAGATTTTTTGGCTTTGATGTAATTCACATATTTCTCAACAAGTTCATTGTCAACACGAATTTCATCAATTTCGTTAAATAACCGTCGGGCTTTGCCGGTAATTATAGCATCATGATATTTACTACCCGGCTTTAATAAAGGTATCAATGATCTTAACTGATCATCTTTTTTTTGCAGATGGGGATGGGTTGAATAATAATCTTT